>JAKSUQ010000039.1 GCA_024408855.1 bacterium
TAAAATCCATCTTGACTTCACGCGTCAAGTGTTATACTATATTACAAAATTGTTAAGAAGGTGTTAAATATTATGGAAGTTCAAGAAATTGTCAATTTAATTATGAATAGCGGTGTAACTATTGTTGTTTTAGCTTATTTCATGGTGCGCGATTGGAAGTTTTCGGACAACCTTAAAAACACCCTTTCCAAACTATCCGACCAAATGGAACTTATAAAAGACTTATTAAGAAAGGAATAACAAATTATGGCTAATTTAAAAACTACGGAAATCTTAGACATTATCAACGAACACATCGTTCCCAATTTACAAGGCGAAACTATCACGGTTAACGAAATTACCGACGTAACAACAGTAGGTGAAGCGTTGACTTCAATGGGTGCTAGTTCATTAAAAGACTATACAAACACTTTTATCACAAAAGCTATTAAAACTTTATGGAATTTAGCCGAAGTCGAGCTTTTAAAACTCCCGATTTATAAAGACTCTCTAACATATGGCGCGGTGTTACAGTCAATCTATCGAAAAGGTACAAACGAAGCGGAAGAGTCGAGCGCGTTCGCGCTTGTGAACGGTCAAGAGTATGATATTGAAACATATCACGGCTTTGAATTCGACGTGAAAGTGTATTCAAATGATACTTCTTTCCGTTTAGTTTATTCTATTCCTAATACGCTATATGAAAGTGCATTCACTCCCGACGGTATTTTAAAGTTAACAGCGTATTTACACGAATGCGTCAATAACGACATGATTGAAAAAATCAACGGTTTAGTATTAACAGCTTTACAGCGTTTGATTTTCGAACATAGAAACAAGCGTGTAAAACTCGTAACACTTTATAACACCTTGACCGGCGTTGAAACACCTTGGACTTATGACACATTAAAAGCATCTCCGGAAGATTTCAGAGCGTTTTCCGCGTTTGCTAAGTCAACTATCGTGAATGGTCGTCGTGGTATGTTGGTTCGTTCTAAAAAGTATAACGACGGAACAGTTTTAGCATCTACACCAACAAGCCGTAACAATTTAGTTATGCTCGGACAGTTTGTAGAAGACGTTGAGACTCTCGCCTATGCTAATACGTACAACTGGTCTTACGCGGGTATGCCGGAGCATGATATTATTGATTTTTGGCAAGGTTCTGGCTCGAATTTAGTTCCAGCTTTCGACTCTGTTTCAAAAGTCAATCTTAAAGTTGATTCAACGTCGGTTACAATCAACGGCGTTGTTGCGGTAGCTTATGACGATAGAGCCGTAGCGGTTTCAACCGCTCCGGAAAAAGTGACAACTTCTTATAACGGAAATGGAGACTTTACAACATTTTACGACTATCACACACAAAGAACACTAGTCGACACAAGAGCGAACGCAATTGTTTTCACTATTGAATAATTAAAATATAAATAGGCGAATGTGTTACGCATTCGCTTATTTTTATAGAAAGGAATTTTTATGTTTGAACGATTAAAATATGGAAATTTGAAACCAAAAGAAAAAGAAGTTGCAAGGGAAAATGAAATATATATTTCCATGCTAAATTTTTTATTGCCTATATTAAAATGGAACGATTTTCCAGAAACTGTAAACACTAAAAACCTATCCTTATATAGTATGCTAGACGGAAGTGCTTGCTTGACAGAACATGAAGACAATTTAATATCTCTCAGTGCGTCCCCGTCCGGCTTGCTATCCGATGACGGTGACTTTTTGGGTATCAAAGCGTCTTCCGGATTCACAAAATTAGTTTTAGATAGAACGAATCATGTAGATTGCGAAGTTCTATATAACAATTCGTTAAAAATGCCCGACTATAATTTGAGTCGTTTTGCATACTACTTTTCGCAAGTTGATTTATCACTTGAATGTAATATCAAATTCGCGCGTCAAGGTCGTGCGTTCGCGGTTAATGATGATAAGGTTAAACTATCAATTGAACAAGCGTTACATGGTATAGACATGGGGAAAGACGTTGCTTTTGTATCTAATAACATACTAGACGAATTACTAAACAAAGACGGAAGTGGAATACAAACGCTTGAATTTAACAACATGAATGCGATTGAAAAAGTACAATATTTATCCAATTTGCATTATGATTTAAAAAAGCGTTTTTTGTGGCTGTACGGTTTATCAATGAATCAATCCGCAAAAATGGCACAGCAATCAAGTGCGGAAATATCGAACGCAGAAAGCGGAACACTTGTTTTAGTACATGACATGATGGATAATGCAATTGATTTTTGCGAACGTGTTAATAAGCATTATGGACTAAATACAAGTGTTGAATTAAATAAATCATGGGAAATCAAAGAACATGAGATTTCTTTTTGCACCGACGCCAATAACGACGAAGAAATGGAGAAAACAAAAAATGAATCAGAGCATAATTAAATTAAAAGACGTTCCGCGAGTACAATATTTAATGGACAGTATGACATTTATAGACTTGGAAAGCAATTTAATATTGGACGGCGAACACTTTTTCGATGAATTGTTAACAAATTATTACAGCTATTCTTTTTTAACAACTGTCGACATAACAAATCCAGCAGACAATATACTAGCGTTTGGGAACATTTTTAATCGTTGGCGTTCAAGGCATGAATACGGTTTTTTGAGAATGTGGGACGCTATTCGCGCTGAATATAACCCAATTGAAAACTATGATAGGCATGAAGAACATGTTTTCGGAACGGTTACCAATGTATTCGGAAATAGAAAAAGTGAACATAAGGAAGATCAAAAAAGCGACAGTGTAACACTTGGAGACGTAACAACAACGTCGAATATCGACGAAAGAAATGTGTCGAATGTTTACGGGCAGAGAAAAAATACAACGGACTACGGAAAAGAAAAAACCGAAACTACCGAACCAAAAACCAAAGACGTTGTGACAAATTATGAAAACACTATGGAAAGTTCTTCCTATATTCCGAACGGAAAGACAGAAACGGAACACAAAGCGTTAAGTGATAGCGATAATTTGAAAACTACAACGGAAAACGACTCTCACACTGTTACAAGCACAGACAACGCTTATACAGATAGTGTGACAAACGACGCGTACGTTGACGTTGTAACTGTTTCACATGATACGGCAGACACAACGCTGTATGGTCAAGTTCATCATACAGATACTACGGACAGTTACACGGATACTGTTAATACTCATACAGATAATTTGCACATGCACGGCAATATTGGAACGACTCGCAACTCTGAAATGGTTATAGATGAGCTATCGTTACGCGTTAAATCAGTTCAAAACATTATCATTGAAAACTTTGCAAATGAATGTCTTTTCTATTATGATTGGGAGTGATTAAACATGAATATAACATTTTATAAAACAAAATCAGAATCCGAGCGTCTAACAAAGACGCTCGAAAATGCTATTACAAAAACTTGCGAATTGATTTTTCCGTTTTCTATTGAAAGTCCAGAAATCAAGTTAACAGCAGACTATAATTTTGATTATAATTATGCGTCTTTTTCATATGCGGGAAAAACATATTACTTTTACATATCAAATCCGCCAAGGATAGAAAACAAAGTCATGTATATAACTTTGAACGAAGATTATCTCGCAACATGGAAAGACGACATTTTAAACAGCGTTGGTCACGTTGTCCGGTCATCGACAAATTACAATCCATATTTACCCGACGGAATGATAACGAATACGAATAAAGTCGACAGACAATACAGAAAAGTTGGAAACGGTTTTACACTTGAAAACACTTATATATTGACGGTTGGGGGTTAATCATATGACATTAGAAGAAAAAGCGAAAAAGGTATTGGAATTAGTTAAAAGAGAACAAGTAAATAGCAATTACGCGTATATTAAAAACATAGTTTTACCGTCAAATGGCGGAAACTTCGATTCTTTTTATTGTCAACAAGATAGGGGCGGAAGTTCGACAATTAATTTTTCTTTTTTTCCAACGTTTAAAAGTGATTCTTTGCAATCAAAAGATTTTCCCGTTTATATGGTTGGAACGGATAAAAACGGATATAATCGTGTTAAAATGATTGTCGCTTTTCAAAACAGCGGTAATTCTTTTTTAACTCCGATGATTTTTGCAAAAAATGAAAACTCTTTCTTTTTACAAGGTCGTTACGGCGCGTTCTACAATGACGGTTCAAGCGAGTATTATCAAAACCGAGACTTACAGCCAAACATGGAAGAAGCAACAAATACAACGCTTGTTACAACTTGGAACATATGGCAACATGGTGGTATAAGTCCTGAATTGGACAGTTTAACTATTGATTTTCGAAACGGTTATGAAAACATTTCCGTTTTAGGTTGTTATTTTGTAGTCCAAACATTTGCAACGGACGGCTCGGACGGTTTGACAATTGACGAAATAAAGGAAGTGTTAAACTATGACAGCGTGGAAGACTTGAAAAACAGAAACAATGTTTTATTCGTTAAGTTTCGTAAATATTGTTTTAATTATACTGACGAAAGTGAAGACGATTTTCGCGATAAACTTGGGACAGAATACACCATGCTAAACATAACGCATAAAACTGACGCTTTACAAAAAAATGACGCAATTATAAATCAAGTTAACTTTAAGATGGTAGTTCCGCAAGGTAAAAAAATTAGTGGTTATGTGTCTAATGACGTTCCATACAATATTGTGTTGCAAACCGATGCGGAAACAATCTACTATTATCCGAATAGATATAGCGAAACGTATGAAACTATTTACGAATTGCCACAAATAAATATGACTTTTCCGGACTTCATAACAGACGGTCAAGGAAACTTTTACTATGCTATCATGTCAACCAACATTCCTATTTTTAATTCAAAACAAGATAGCGACATGTACCAGAACGGGCAGAAAGACAAAGAAGACTCTTTAAACGGCGGTGGCGCATATAGTCCGCCGAAAAATAAAACGGGCGAAGACATTGACGAAATGGACGTTGATTCGTACGATGATGGAGTGTACATATCTAATAGTGGTGGTTTTTCAACAACACATGTGTTGACACATTCACAAGTACAAAGTGTGTTTACAAATTTATACGATGAAAATGTCGTAGGGTGGGACGCATTGATAAAAGGACTTGAATTATACGGAACGCGTCCGATTGAAAGCATTATTGACTTATATTATATTCCGTTTAATATTAACGAATTTTGCGAGTCTTCTTTATCTGACGGAGTATTTTTTGGAAAAACAAAAGTTCCCGTTTCATCTCATAGAATAGTAGGTGCAAGTGGAAAAATGAAAACACTTGTTAATACAATTATTGCTCCAACGTTCGGAGACTTCCGCGATTTTTCAAACGTGCAATATATGTTATATTTGCCGTTTTATGGCATAATGCAAATTAAGCCGGAAATAGTTGTAGGAAAACTGTTAAAAGTTAAATGTACTTTTGACGTGAAAGCGCATGTACTTAAATATTGGCTTTTTGCGGATAACATGTTGTTTGACATGGTTGAATGTGAAATAGCTGTCAAAATGCCGATTATAGCTTCAGACTTTGCGAGCAAGGCGCAACGAATAACCAACGCGACCACGTCGCTATATTCAGCGGGGAAAGGACTTGCAAATAATGTTATTAACTCTCCTAGTGCGGTTTCCGCGTCTGTTAATACTTTAGATTATGCACTATCTAATGCAAGTAGTATTATGTCAAATGTTAGCGAATTAACAAGTAACGCGCCTATGTCAATTTGTGGCAATTCAACGTCAAACACGGCTTGTTATGACATTAAATACCCGTTTCTAATAATCGACATACAAGAAACTGTAATACCGCAAATGCTAACTTCCGAATATGGACGACCAACGAACGCCATAACAAAAATTGGATATTTAGGTGGATATTGTGAAATAGATGATTTACAACTAGAATCATACGCGACCGAAAGCGAAAAAGAAAAAATCAAAGAATTGTGCCGTCAAGGTATTCGGATTTAAGCACGAAAAACGGGAAGTTAAACTTCCCGTTTTTATTTTTACAAATTATATTTAACAAAGTCTCTTATATCGTCTCCCGTGTACGAATCCGAATAGAAAACTTTTTTCATTATAAAAAATGTTCTGATAAAGTCTAATTTCGTAAATAAATACGTCTCGTTTCGTTCCGTTGGTGTAGTTGTTACAATGATAATATCATCTTCTTTTATACGTCGGCTACATGGTTTAATATTTATATGTAAACCTAGTTTCGAATTATTTACAAGTGTAAACGAATAATATTGATTATTGTATTTTAATTTTATCTTATTATACACAACAACGTCGTCGTCCATGTATTCAATTATTGGATAAATGCCAGTCCCCCATGTAAAACTATCGCCAGTTATCGTTGACATTTTTGGAGAGTTAAAACCGTAATAAAGCGAATTAACAATGGAACGTATTTTACCAAGTGCCGAATCAAGAACACTTCCGAACAATTCAAAACGAATAAACGTTCCTTTGTCTGTTTCAATCAATTTACAATCCCCGCGTTTTATTTTTGGGATATGCTTTCGAAGTCCCATTTCGTCAAACCAAGGACTATTACGATTCATTGTGTTAGCTAACATGATAGTGTACACATTAAATCGTTCACGCGATAGAGTTTTGTGTAAATCCATAAAGTGAATGAATAAATCCGGTAAATACGTTCCAATAAACTCGTCATAAATAAATATGTTGCAATCTGGCACGACTAAACTTGATTTATAGTTTTCCCATTCGTCAACCGATAATACATACATAAACGGGTCGCTTTCTTCCGTATCATTTGCAAGCACGAAGCATTTAGAGTTCCATTTGTATTTAACATGTGTATATTGTGGAAAAAGTTTTTCAACGTAACCGCATTTATTTATTGTATTATACAATCCTGTCATTTTACCGCGCGTTGTTTCGCCTTTCGTGCTTCTAATGTACGCCGAATCATAATTAAATAATGCTTTGCCAATTAACGCAAATAAAAGTGAATTTGTTGTCTTGGTTCTCGAACGGTCGGACACGCCGACATAGTAAGAAGCGTCCGAAACATTTGGAAACCATTTAAATTCTTTTGGAACGTTCAACTTTTCATATTCCTTTTTAATTTTATAATATATTTCATTTCGTTCTTTAAATATTCTTTTCAACTCATTATTCATATTATAATCTCCTATACATTTTTGTATCGCTATACATAGCATTAATAACATTTAGCCAATCATTTGCCAAACTCATTGAAAAATCAGTATCTATAAGTGATAAACAGCTTTTAATAATACGTCCATCACTTTCTAATTCGTCGTCAAAGTATTTACTTGCTAATTTACAATTTTTGGCAATCATATTATTTTTAAATGGCTTGTAAAAATTAACAAGCGAAGTTGCGTTATTTTTGTAATACCAAGTCTTCGGTAGTCCTGCTATTGTACAATTATATTCGCGTCCATGTTTTTTCTTGATAGTATATAAATACCGCTTTGCACCTAAATATTTAAATGTTTCAAAAGGTTCTTTATGCTCCATATCCCAAGCACCTAAATCAGAAAAAATGTTATAATCTAATTCATATTTTTTGCAAATATCTTTATTTACTTTAAATATTATATCATTTTCCATGTTGAAAAGTTTTTGTCCCGTTTTGTCTTTTGTTTCAATATATTTAATTGAATCAGTGTCCATGTAAAGCACGGGGCAACCATTTTTTTCTAATTTGGCGCACATGGATAGCAATTTATAACGTGAATGAGCTGTTATATACAATCCATGGAAAGGATTCAATATTTCTTTTCGCGTCATATCTTCCCAAGAACGGCAACTTGCAATTTCGCTCCGCATACTTTCCGAATTATATTCTATTTGTTTTTCTACAAGTCTAGTTACCGTCATTCCGTAATAGGAATTAACATAGCTTTTCTCTATGGCGTAATTTTCGCCATTTGCTTTCTTAACGGCTTTTAAAGTGTAATCGTGCCACAACGGTTTTAATAATTCAATTGGAAGTTGTTGTCGTTCCGAAATATACACGTCCCAAAAATTTAAAGAATCCCATTCATAAAATTTTTGATAAGTTTTGAAATCCAACTCCGTTAACAATACGACTATTCTATCCGCTTTTAAAAGTCTTCCATTGTCCCAGATAGGGTTGTCATATTCAACTATCTTTGACTTGCTTTCTATACTATGTCCAAGAACTGCGCGAATGTTGAGAAACTCAAATGTTGCATAAACACATTTTTTATCCATTAAATTTAATAAAAGTTGTTCCGATACTTTCATTTTTAATTTATGGAATTTGTACGGGAAATAGCATTGCGTCATGGAAGCCGGATAACTTGACGTTATATCAAAAGAATATATACATTCATCATTCCATATTCGAAACAAATGACCGATATATTCCATTTTTCCGTGAGTATAACCACCACGATATAACCAATTCATTACAATATTATATTGCTTTTTTGTTGGATAGCATCGTTTAATTTTTGCTATCCACGCGTCCATGTTTTCAATATTGTCTTTAATTTTTCCGCGTAATACAGATTGTATCGTTAATGGATTTTTACATTTTGCGAAAAAATTTTCGAAAAAATATTTTGAAAATTCGGACAAAATCAGAACGTCTAAATCACAATATTTTTGTTCTTTTTCCGACAAAATACAGTTTTCAGGTGTTCTATATACCGAATAGTCCAAGTCTCCAACCATCTTATATAAGCATGTATAATCTTGTGCTAACTTTTTAAGACTTCCGCCAAAAGACAAACATTCACGAAACATTATAAAGTCGTCATGGACAATGTAAACTGGTTCGCGTAATTCCTTGAAAAAACAATCTGTTATATTTAAATATTTATGTATGTATTGATACTCGAATCCTAGATTCGCTACAAATACGCAAATATTGAAAGATTCTTCCACTTTTAAACATTTTAATTTATTTAAAAATAAAACGAATTCGTCCAAAGTGTTTCCAATGATTACATTTTTATTTATTGAAAATTGCCAAGTGTAACAGAAAGATGCTTCACTATCCTTGCATTTTGTTGTTTCAATATCGAAACCACAATACAAATTGATAAACGCTTTCGAGTATTTTCCTTTTTTAAAAAAAGTATGCGCTATTCTGCCGTTCTTCTTATGTCGTCTTTTTTCCGCTTTGCATTGCTCGAATAACCAAGTTTCAGTAACTTCAGTATAATGTAGTCTATTATATTCATATTTAGTTTTATTTCTATCAAATATGTAACAGCTTTCCATTATTCGCCAACTTTCAAATCTGAATTTCTGTTTTTCATAATTTCCCTTGTTATATCATCTTTCACGCTATCAACATAAGATATTAAACTTCTAAGTTGCATTTCTTCATATAGATATAATCGAGCTTTGTTTTCCGTTTTGTCACGGTGCAACGCGTCAACTATCATTTTTATAGGCTTGTTGGAATTGTCTTCCAAAACATAAAAATATTCTTTATAATTATTGATTAATTCGTGTAAATCTGTTTCAGACTCGACATATTCTTGCAAAGATTGATTTTCTAATTTTTCAAGTTCTTCTTGTATTTCTTCGTCTTCAAATATTTCCGAAATTAATTCGCTTTCTTCGTCTTCATAATTTTTATTTAACGCGTCTCTCAACTTTTTCTCTTTTTCTTCTTTTTCCGCTTGTTTCACTTTTCTTCGTTGGGACGCTGTTCCGATACGATTTAAACTATTTAACAAGTTTTTTCTTTCCGGCGCATCCCACCACTTATCATTTATAAGTGTAGGTCTTCCGTTCGGCTGTAAACGATAATGTCCGGAAGATATTATTGCACGTTCAATTTCTTTCGTTGCAAAATCGTTTTGTCGTCCTGCTTTCCATTCGTCCGCTAATCTTTGATTTATCTTTTTTATAATACTTTGTCTTCTACCTATACCCATTTAAAAATTCTCCTTATAAAAAATAAGGGACGCTTTAAAGCGTCCCAAAATATTAATTGAAAGGTACTTCGTCAATTGGCAATGCTTCTAATAAAACAAATTCGGTTGTGAAGTTATTGTTATAGGAATTTGTTGTGATTTCTAAGCCGAATGTGTAAAATAAATCCACTTCCAATTCGTAGTCAAAACTAACTACAGTTATCCAAGAACGTGCTATATTTCCTTTTTCTGTCTTTCTTGCTAACTCAACGCAATACTTCGACACTTTGTCGCCATCGTAAATAACCTTTTTAACGTAACCAACAACGGAAACAACGTTGTTTTCTTCCGAGTAGTTGACCATTTCATCTGTCCACACGCTATTATTTTTTGTTTTTGTGTTTCCTTTTGTTTTGGGGTTTCCTTTTGTTTTTGAATTTGCTTTCATGTTTTATTCTCCTTTTTTATTTAATTGATAACGACTAAAAATAATAGCCGTCTGTCTCTAAGTTTGTAATTCTGTTTTCCAAATAATTGTCATTGTTTTCTAATTTGTTAACGTCACTTTTAACAGCTGTCATAAACTCTACTATGTTTTCAATAGTTGCATTATAAGCACGACTTAAAGCATCTAAACGCTTTATCAAAATATTGTTTTGTCTTTCTAGTTCTAAAATACGTTCTTCCATTTCTAATTTACACATGCTTTTCACTCTCCCAATCCATTCTAGTTTTTACCCACATATCACTATCAAATGGTGCATCGCTATATTGATACAAGACAATGTTGCTATGCTTGTTGATGCGTTCTAATACTTTATCTAGTTTAGTATATCCCGCAATCCAAAACTTATAATTTTTAAAGTTACTCCAATCGAAATTACAAAACCATGAATAACTAGTGTAAATTATAGGACGGTAACCGCTCAAAGATTCGAATTTTTCAAGAAACTTTTTCAACTCGTAAAAGTTATTCGTAAACAGCTTTTCGAAGTCCGCGAAAAACAACAATGGTATCGGTTCGCCGTCCGGATAAAACTTTTCTAGCTTGTTAATCCATGGACGGACATTTAAATAGAAATGTTCCGCTTGTAGTTCTCCGCTTGTAGTTCCATCTAAAAAGTGATATACACCGGTTCTCTTGCCACGCCTAATAGCTTCATTAATGCGTTTCGGTGTTGTGGTGTCAATCATCTTAGCACCTTGCGTAGCTTTATAGATAACGAAACCGGCACTTTCTACTATGCCTTGATACTCTTTTTCGGTTTGCCAATGGCTAATATCATAGCCATAAATTAAATCACTATTTTTTACTTTCATGTTGTCTCCTTTACACATATTTACTTTCAAGTAAATGCTTTGTGTTTATATACTCATCTAACTCAATATTGCAATTCTTTAAACCGCGTCTATAACTATCGATAACATACTTTAAACAATCGTTATAATATTTTTTGCCACTTTTAGTTAAATTTGTGTCGCACGCTTCTAACTTATTGACATATCCTAACATTACTTGTAAAAAGTACGGCTGTAAGATTGTTCCTCGAACCACATTTTAAACATTAATTTACTTAATACTTTCAACTCTCTTGTTTGTAACTTCATTACTTTTTAATCTCCTTTCATCTTCTTTTCTTTTCTTTTCTTCTTTCAACCACTCTCGACGTTGATACTCAGCGTATGTGATACCAAGTTTTTCACATTTAATACATATCTTGTCGAGCGGTTGTAAGTGTTCCGAAATCATAATTATAAAAACCTCCTTTCAAAACTATATTAACATTTTGAATATGTTAATAATATGTTAATTTTTCACAAAATTAATAATAGATTTTTAACATATTTTTATGACGCGTGATGTCAAGATGATTTTTTTG
>JAKSUQ010000004.1 GCA_024408855.1 bacterium
TGTACGTTTTTTAGAATTGTCCGCGTGGGCATTGCTTCGCTTCTGCCCACCCTACGAGCTAAGTCAAAAGTCCAAAAATTAAAATTAAAAAAGGTGCAAAAATTTGCACCTTTACAAAATTACAATTAAGCTAATAAAGAAGGATTTATTCTTCTTAACTCCTCACCCGTTACTTTAGTGTTTGCTTTTAAAGAGTCTAGTACTTTTTGCGAACTTTCTGTATCAATTACGGTATCATTTATTTTTAAACTCAACAGCCCATTGTTGCGTCCACCACTGACATGAGCTCTTCCAATATAGCCATCAAGATAAAAATCATCAAAATTTCCTCGCCGAAATTTAATTTTATGTGCATTTCCAATATCTTCCAATGTATGTGCACTACCAATATAAAATTGATTAGGACAAAAAACTGATTTAAACGTACGACCGTCACTTGCTCGAGTAACCATTTTTTCAAATACCCCTTCATGAACTTGTGTAACAGTTACCGTAGTACCTGATGGCAATACTTTACGTATAGATTCTCCAACCTTTAGTTTCATTTGAGCACTCATTAATGTTTCTTTACTTGATTTAAAGATAGCCTGTTCCATAATTGACGGAATTTTACCGTTTGCCAATTTTTGTGTAATTCGTTCAATAAGTGTTACTGCTTGCATTGCCATAATTTTCCTCCTTTTTCCTTTTTTATAAATATCCCCAAGAAAAACTAAAAATTTAATCCTCTTTTAATAATTTATTATTTTTAAATTTCCCTGTATTTATATAAAGAATTTTTGAGTTCAAAAATTGCCAAACACAGACAGAGTAAGTCTCATATCATATCGCAGATTTTACAAGGGTTACAGCCTTGTTGCAAATCTCAAAAATTCGCCTTTACAAATCTTAATAAATTCGCAAAAATTGCTTAAAATTTATCAATTATAAAACAAAACTTGATATATGAAATCAGGGGGCAAAAAGTAATGCTTGACAGTGATCTGGCAAAATTATACGGTGTCCAAACTTTTAATTTAAATAAAGCAGTTAAACGTAATATTAATAGATTTCCTTCTGATTTTATGTTTCAGCTTACGAAAGAGGAGTATGAATTTTTGATATTCCAAATTGGAATATCAAAACAAGGTCGCGGTGGCAGACGTTTTATGCCCTTCGTTTTTACGGAACAAGGTGTCGCAATGCTATCAACTATTACATATTTTTATATAAGTTGAGTCGGAAAATTTTCGTGTCATTGCGAGTAAAACAAAGCAATCCATTTAAGTTTCAGCCGTATCCGATCAGATGGTAATTTGTAATTTTAAACTTGCACAAAATATTCTTTTCTTGCACAAAATTGCACTTAAATATTGAGGTTTATATAGCCTAGTAAAACTCCTTGAATTATCAGCGTGGGCATTGCTTCGCTTCTGCCCACCCTACAAACTATCAGGATGACAGGCATATTTACCTGAATTTATTTTGGATAGCAATGCCTTTGGTGAGGGTATCTTAAAAGTACTAAAATTTTGTTAGGTTAAAAAAACAACCTATCTGCTACTTAAAGTCCATATGACGGCTTTTTCTTAGCAATTTCTTGCTTATGTTTTTCATATTCTGCCGTACTATCAACCAAGATATTTTCCATATCCAGTTTATCAGCAATTTCTTTTGGTATATAAACATCTCCGTATACACTATCCGGTTTACTTAGTAAAAAATACCCTCTTTGATATGCCTTTGGATTTGCTTTAATAAATATTTGTTGATCTTTTGGATCGGTTATTCCCAATCTCAACATTGTATCATTGAACGTTTCACCTTGCTTTGCGTGAGCTTTAAAGTTGCCGTTAGCTGTTTTTTTAGCATAACTTTTTCCATCAGCACCCCAATAATACTTACTGCCATCTTTTTGGGTGAATTCTTTATATTTTAATTTACCATCATCTCCATATTTAACAGTAAATGTTGTTCCACTAGCTAATTTACCATTAATCATTTTCCCATCTTTGTCGTAGTTATCTACTTGCCCATCACTCCAAGTTCTAACAGAACTGCCATCAGTGTTGTATGTTCTAGTCCAAGTTATACCTCCCGGGTTCTTACCACTTACTTCTCTCCCATCTTTGTCGTAAGAATATTCATAAGTACTACCATCTGTTTCTGTAAAATATTGAGTATAACTACCGTCTTTGTTATATTTAACAGTAAATGTTGTTCCATTAGCTAATTTACCACCAATCCTTTTTCCGTCTTTGTCGTAGTTATCAATCTCTCCATCACTCCAAGTTTTAACAGAACTGCCATCAGTGTTGTACGTTCTAGTCCAAGTTATACCTTTCGAGTTCTTACCACTTACTTCTCTCCCATCTTTGTCGTAAGAATATTCATAAGTACTACCATCTGTTTCTGTAAAATATTGAGTATAACTACCGTCTTTGTTATATTTAACAGTAAATGTTGTTCCATTAGCTAATTTACCATTAATCATTTTTCCGTCTTTGTCGTAATTTTGAATTTCTCCATTACTCAAAGTGTCTACATAACTGCCATCTTGGTTGTATGTTCTACGTACGGTTTTTCCATCCGGCAATTTGGCATCAGTCATTTTTCCGTCTTTGTCATAATTTTGAATTTCTCCTTGATCAAGTGTTATGGTATAACTACCGTCGTCATTATATTTAACTGTAAAAGTTGTTCCATTAGCTAATTTACCACCAATCTTTTTTCCGTCTTTGTCGTAAGTAATTTCAACCCCAGATTCATATTTATCGGTATATCCACCATCTTTATTTTGTGTTCTTGTGAATTTTTTATCATCTTTATCAACACCTGTTAGCGTATTATTTTTAATATCCCTCACAAGAGTTGTACCATTTTGTTGTTTTTCGATAGTTCGATTCAAAGAACCGTCTTTATCATCATAAATCTCTGTTACTTGTTTGCCATCTGCATCTTTTTTCTTGACAACAATAATTTCATCAGGATTTTCTACATCTCTTGTTGAGTAATCAATATTAGCTGATATTTGTTTAACTTGTCCTAAAAATTCAAACATTTTTGAAACATCAATATTGCCTAAACCCAAAGCTTTTAACCAAGCTTTTGCTTCTTTTTTTGAAAGATTTGTTTCATCACCATCTTGTTTTGCCGCATTAACAAGTGCTTCTTGAAATTTTTCCATTTCACTTTGCTCAAGAATACCATTGCCGTCATCTAATTTATCAAAAATACTTCGTAAGATTTCATCTTTAATATCTTCTTTTCTGACGCCACCCTTCAAATCTTCTTTTTTTAGTTGTTGTGCATTTTCCCCCGCATTAATTGATACATTAAGATCTCTAATCATTTTAATACTCCTTTGCTAATCCATTTTATGTTGTATTTTGTATATCGGCACAATTTAAAAAAACTTTAGGGGTAAACTTAAAATTTGGCGAATTTACTACTACTATTACTACTACTACTACTATGTTTGCGCTAATTGTAACAATTTTTTAGAATTGCTTAACAATTAAAAATTAACATGCAAAATAATAAAAATTCTTAATTTTATTCTCAAACCAACTGTTATTAATCATCAAAGCAACTGTAAAATTTCATTTATAATAATATGCCATAAACTCGCATTTTTCTAAGATGTCGGACTCTGACAAAATCGGACTTTTAAAAATTAAAAAAGTAACTTTAGTTCCGTTTGTAAAATTTTTCTAAATGAGTTTGCGGAAAAATTGAAATCTTTCCAGCAAACTCTGGTGAACGGTTTCAAAGCAAGTTGTGTGCTATCCCGCACACGACTTGCTTTTCACACACCTTTGGTTGGATGCGAAAAAGTTCAAAAAATTGCGGAAATGAGTTTCGGATTTCATCCTCAACTCCTGCTTCCGCAAGTCATTTTTTGACTTTTTCCGCATCCTCGCTACAACAAACATTTTGCTTTCTGATTATATCCATAATATCAGGTCTTGCAAAAATTTCACCACCGGTTAAAGATACTCTAACAATACTAAAATCATTAATTAATTCTCTGCTGCATTGAAATTGGTTGAAATGTTTAATAAAACTTTTGAGAAACTTGCACAATTTCCTGATTTAGGAACTGTACTTTTTTCTCATTTTTAACGATAAATTATAGTTGGCATATTTTGACTCTAAAATATACTGATTTTCAACTATTTCTTGGAAAATTTGGTTTAGTATAACATTGATATTTTTATTTTTTTATGTGAATACTTTCATTTCTGTTTTTATTGTAGTTATTTTTTGTTTAGTGTTTTACTTACTTACTTATTGAACTTGCCTTTTCACGTAATGTAAAATTATGTAACGATTTCTCTAAAAACCCTAAAGATTTTTTAAATTGTGTCGATATATGTCTTGTATAAATTAACTGGGGTAAATTATGGGTTTTTTAGATAGACTTTCAAGATATGCAGATGTAATAAAACTTGGTTTGACAAAAGATGAAGCCAAAAAACTTGATGAACTTGACGGGGAAAAAGACAATAAGTATGAAGGCAGGTCTTTGTTTGATGTAGTATCAGAGTATAAAGAAAAGTACGACAATGGTGATAATAAGAATATTTTTGGTGAAAATATAAGTTTATATAACTATATTTGCAGTAAACTTGTAGGCACAATATCATTTACGTTACCTGATGTAAATATTAGGGCGGTTCATTTGGGTAATGACCAACCTTCTTCTGCAAATGAAATTGCCGATGACCTTGTTAATGCCATTTTTAGGGTTGGAACAGGTAATTTGGATGGAGCAATTAACCAAATCGGGAGCTATAACATTATTGATGTTTTAAGCTTATATCAAGAAAAAGCTAATAAAAAGAATAGCGTGGCAGGTATAAAATTTGATAAAGAAACGCTTTTTGAAGCTATTTTAGATGAGAATATTTCCAATGAAAAGAAAAAGGAATATTTGAACAGGCTAACTAACAGTTTATTATATTCTCTTCCGATGGAAAATGATCAACGAGAATCATACAAAAACAGATTTGATGAGGCTATAAACAGTGCTTTAAGTAAAAAGTATCCTTTTCAGTCATCCAAGGAAATAGATGCTATTGTTAAGGAAATAATAGATTTAAATAGAACATACAAACTGAAATCTGTAAATGAAGAGATTGGCATTAATGGTGAAGAGAGTCTTGTCAATCAAGATGATATTCTCGGAAATGGTAAAATTGATAATCCTGCAGTACAGCTTACAGGAAATTGTCGTGCACATTCAGTAATAAACGGTATTCTTGCAACAGAAAAAGGTGCAAAATATCTAAATAGTTTAATCCATAAAGATAAATCTACAGGTAATATTACAGTATATCTTCCGGGGGGCAAAAGAAGCCGGTTTGCCAAAACCGAAAGGGGACGGTAAGTACACATATACCGAAAATCAAATTTTAAATAATATTCAACAAATGGGTACAGGTAGGCGTAGTGATGACGGTAGTTATGATTCACGTGCGACCTCAGTTGGAGATGGTGATGAAACGGCGTTATTAATGGCAATGCAGGATTTTTTGATAGATGTAAAAGGTGAAGAAATGTATTATCCGACGCTATTTGACTTTAAGGATGAAGATTATACCAATGCTCTTTTTGGAAAAGAAATTAAACCTGCAAACATACCTCCGGATGAGGCTCAGCAAAAATCAGGAATGGTGTCGTCTTATGAAGAAGACATTAGACGCTTGAAAGATGATCATGTGTTCGGGGAAAAAGCAAAAAAATCCCAGAAATATGCAATTCTGTTATCAGAGGGAGTGTTGCTTTATGAGGAACCGGATGTTAAGAAAAGAATCGAATATTTAAAAGATATTTTTGAATCAGAGATGTTTTTTATTACTCTCGGTGCTATGAAATCCACAGATTTTTCCGGTGTTGAGCAGGTTGGTACAAATGGCAATTTATTAGATGAACATGCTTATGCAATTAAAAGCATTGGGGAAGATACAATTACTCTTGTGGAATCAAATAATCCAAAGAGTTTGATAACAATTAGCATAGAAGATTTCTTTAATAAATTTAATATTTATATCTACGAATATCCTGAAGATATGCAGTAATATGTTTTGGGATGTTACTTATAAATATATTCTACGTCTGTTATTATTAGATTAGGATTTGACAGATTTCAAAGTTTTTTAAAATTTACATTTGAATTACACCCCTTTCCGAGCAATTCGCTCTTTGTTTTTATCGTTAATAAGTTTGAGCAAAGCCCAATATAATCGTTGTTTTTGTTAAGTTTCGTAAATAAAGCCACCTCTTTTTGTTTACAAAATTTTTGATTTATTTTACAATATATTAAAATGGGATGTGTGTAATGCAAGTACATAGTATAGTCTTAACCAACAATGCACAAAAAAAAACAAGTTACCTTTAAATCAAATGTTCATATTATTGATGGTTTTTTACATGCAGATAACATGGAACATTTTTCAAAAGCTGCATTAACTAAAGCGCGAAAAGTTAGCGATGTTCAAATGCATTATGTTGATTGCAATATTATAGATATTAATTCTAAACAATTACGTGATATAGAAGAAACATTGAAAAGTCTATCACCAAGCTTACGAAGTGGTGATTATCTTGTAATTCCAGGGTTAGCATCAGTACCAATCTTAAACTTGGAAGATAGAATAAAAAATGTCTTGGGGAAGAAAATAAGTTTAACAGCAAATAATTTAAGATCATATAAAGATGTGCTACTGGAATTTTTAAAAGAGATTTATAATTATAAAAATTATTATAGTTCCGAAATAAGATATCTTGATAAAAATGGTCAAAATATAGAATATACATATGGAATTATACAAGAAATTAATAATTTAAAAAATAGAGATGTTAATATATATCTTCCTGCAGGTCATGGAGCAGATGAAACTATAAAGTGGATTGCTAAACGAGATGGTATGAGCGATAAACTTTATAAATATATCGCTACAGGTAAAGATACAAATGGTGAAATAAGCGAACTTTTTAAATATGCTAAAAGAAATAACTATTACAATTTTAACCTTTTATCACTAAGTAATGCACATATTGTAAATATACAAGGTAGAAACGGCAGTGATTATATCTTTTCAGCAAAAGATGGTTTTATAAATGACAGCGCAAGAGGTGTCTATAATTTTTCACCTGTACGCAATTATGATGGAAAAATTCTTGGATATAGTTATCATGACGAAAATACAGTAGAGTATCCTTTTGCAGATTTTAAAGCAAATGAACAAATTGCAAATTTATGCAAGTATGTAGGTTTGCCTAAATGGAAAGTTGTTGCAAGTTATAGTGAAAATAATGATTATAAAAGATACTTAAGAAACGGGTATTCAACCTCAAGCCTGCCTGATAAGTTATATTCCATAGGAGATGTATATGATACAAGTGAAATACAAAGACGGGGATTAGATAATCTCGGTTCCTTGATTAGCAAAGATGGTTTAATATTCGATACTAATAATTCTGACAAAATTATATTTCAAAAAACAAATTGTGAAGGTTCAGATAAACCTTCTGTTATGCAAATGTGGGGAAGTTGTTTTTCATCAATTAATGCTATGGTTCGCGACTTGGGAAAAAACGAAATAGATTATTCATCAAGCAACACTTCAAATGCCACAAGTTATATAACTAAAGGATATCAAGAATATTTGAGAAAGAACTACGCAAGTGCTGAGCATTATTACAATGAAGCACTAAATATTATGCATCCAAATCGGACAAGTCTTAATTTTAAAGACGGTACAATAGAATTATATGATAAATTATATTCTGTTTTAAAAGCCAGAGGGAAACATGCTGAAGCAAAAGGTGTTGCTAATATGCTTATAAATTTGAATAGTTATGATATAAAAAATTTATCTGTTTACGATTCAAAGTATCTCCGAATACAAAGCAAAGTAGGAGATTATTATAAGGATCTCGCAGATTTTTGCGAAAGAGACTGTGAATATTACCCAGCCAAAGTATGCCGTTGGGCAGTTGACGAATTAAAAAAATCAACTTCCTGTGGAGATAAAATCATTCAACGACGTGCAGAACAAAACCAATATATAGGAGACTTGTATGATGCGTGTCGCTAATATTTCATTTTTAAGTTTTACAGGTAAAATTATAGATTCGCATGCACATATTGGCTCGCATCAAGGTAATAACTATTCAAAATCGGATTTAGACGTGTTCGTTAAATCTGCACTTCCAAACAAAGATACCGTTGAAAAAATGTTTGTATCTGATTTAGATGTTTTACATTCCATAAAAAATGAATACGAAGGCAACAAAGCCATATTAGAAATATTTAAAGATTCTTCTAAATACGAATTATTTGCATCAACTAATCCAAAAATCGGAAATGTTGACAATATTAAAAAGCTATTTAAAGAAAATCCTGATAAATTTATTGGACTCAAATTCCATCCTGATATACAACAATTGGAATTATCAGATAAAAAATACGAACCATACATGGATTTTGCTAAAAAAAAGAATCTTCCGTGTTTATTTCATAGTCAGGTAAGTTTACTGGACAATGGAGTACTAAATCCAAACTTAATACATATTTCTGATCCTGAAAATATATATAATTTAGCAAAAAAATATCCAAAAACACCTGTTGTAATGGCACATATGGGTGCAGGATACAAAGAATCACATGACAAAGCAATAGATGTATTGGTTCAATCAATAAAAAATGGTGATGCAAATTTGTATGCGGATATCTCTTGGGTGGATATAGATGCTGAAACATTAAATAATCACAAAACCAAAGACCATATAATAAAAGCCATTAAACGATTAAAGGGAATTGGTGATCCAAGTTGGAATTATGGCGACCAATCTTACCGATTAATGTTTGGAACGGATGCACCCTTGGCAAGATTTAATGACGAAAATCCTGAAAAATCTATACATAATTATACACAATTTATTGAAGATATTAAGTATGCAATAAGAAACGACAAAGATTTATCCATAGATTCAGAAAAAATTATAGATGATTTATTCTATAATAATGCTGAAAAATTGTATCTTGTGCCTAAAAAAAAACTCAAAACAAAAAGTAAGTTTGTAATAATAAGTTCAATTGTAGTAACATCAGCAATAGCATTTTATTTAAAATATAAACTATACAAAACACAGTTGCTATCAACAGACACAGAAAATTGTCAGCATAATAAAGTTATTGCTTCTGCCTAAATATATAATTGTCGGTCGGGCATACCTGCCCAACGATATACAAATTTTGACTACAATGCTTCAATCTGTACGTTTACATCTTTATTATTCGGTGCAAGTTTTTTAGCATATTCTGCATAATTCTTTGCAATCGGGTTTTAATAGGACATTGGGAAAAACTATTTTTCTACTTGGTTTTGGCTTTGAGTATGAATTATACCCTCTTTCGAGTGGTTGACTGATATAATAAGGCAATGTACACAAAAGTTGCAGAATCATTTGCGTATGCACTAAATTTGTAAAATTAACTACTCTCCGAATTATAACAATCGCATTTTGATAATATTTAAGGCATTGTCAATATCAATAATTTGTGCCACACCTTCCGGAAGAATTACTTCATCACGCATTTTTGTATTAAGAATTTTTCCTAAAAGATTTTTTGATACGGCATTACAGTCTAATAACTTTTTCCCGGTCGGAACTGTTATTTGTAACATATAACCTTCAGCAATACTTTTAGTTGCCGCATTATATCCACAACTATCCCAAAAATCAAAAAAGTCAGTATATCTGCTTGATGTTGAAGTAAATCCTTTAAATTTGTATTGACCGGATCTGATTTCTTGCTCAAATCCTTCATAAGGTTTCAGTATTCTCCATAGAGTTCTTTCCTGTGTTGTTGTATCCATCTGAGAAACAATTCTCTCGTAAAAGTTCCGCTCAGCTTCATTGAGTTCAATCCCTTTTCTCATTTTTTCTTGTACAGCAATATATTCTCCCATTTCACACTGAACATCGTTCATTGCATTTATTTTTTCCAAACTTACGAAAGATGGATTAGGTGTAGCTTCCGGTGATGAATATAAAGCCATTCTTTTTTCATGGTATTTTCTACAATCCTGCTTTATTTCTCTCCAGTCATCCAGATTTTCACACGGATGTGTTTTTACTGAAAAAGAAGCAATTCTTGCCGAAGGAGGTGTTGTGCTTTCTGAAACAGCTTCTGTAATTGTTTTTGTTACTTTGGAGTTTTTAACTTTATGAAATATTATTGCAGCGGTAACAGCTATTCCAATCCCTGCAATAATCAATCCGGCAGTCTTCAAAGCTTTTTTTGTTTTTTCTTTCTTGTTATAAGCTTCTAATTCTCTTTCTGAAATGACGTTGTTTGTTTCACCTTCGACAAGATTATTTGCATAATCAAACAGTTTAATCTGTTTATTATATGCTTTTTTGCGTTCCGCTTCGGATTTAAAACTCATAGAGCTAATATCAGCAAGAATGCTTTCTTTTGTCATTCCGGCGTATAATTTGCCAAGGGTATGATAGTTATTGCTTCCCACAAATGCGACCATGCGATCTCCCCAAATATCTTTATATATTGATAAAGTATTTTATTGGTCAGAAATTGCATTATTGTGGAAAAATATTACGAATTTGTTACAATTTATCTGTACGATAAGTTTAAAAATTAATGTTACTAAATTTATATAAGTTCTATATCACTAAACACGGACTGAATTTTTTGTTATTCAAGTAATTTAGTTTTATATCAGCGGATATTATATTATCTAATTATTGTCAAAACGGTTTAATTATATGGAAAGAAATGTCTTTATGATAATATTTGTGTGAGAGATATCTTATGGAAAAACTTTTTCAACTTAAAAAAAATAATACAAATATAAAAACAGAATTTATTGCAGGATTAATAACCTTTTGTGCAATGGTTTATATTTTAATAGTCAATGCTAATATTTACACAAATCCTTTAAGTAACGGAGAAAATATAATTGGAATTTCATACGGAGCAGTATATGTTGCGACTGCTATTTCTGCAGCAATTGGTTGTTTTCTAATGGGGTTTATTGCTAATTTACCGATAAGTTTAGCAAGTGGTATGGGATTAAATGCCTTTTTTGTTTACACTGTTTGCATATCCTTTGGTTTTTCATATGAAAATGCACTGGTAATAATTTTAATTGAAGGAGTAATTTTTTTAATTTTATCTGTTTGCGGTGGATTAAAAAAAATATATGATGCGATACCATCCTGCGTAAGAAGTTCTATTTCGGCAGGTATTGGGCTTTTTATGGCTCTATTGGGTTTGCAAAATGCAGGTATTATTGTCCCTAATAATGTAACCGGCATAGCACTAAATTCATTTAATTTATTAAACGTATCTATTCAAAATATCATACCAGCTTTTGTTTCTTTATTTAGCTTATTTGCGATAGCAATTATGGCTAAAAAGAACATTAGAGGGGCAATTTTATGGGGAATTTTATTTGGAGTTGTTATGTATTATTTATTTGGGTTCTTTATTCCTGATTTTTATACCAACTTACAAATTTCAACAATGAACCCGTTAATATCATTAAAACAATTTTTGGGTGAAGCATTCTGTAAAGTTTTCACTATCGGATTGGATTTTTCAGAATATATTTCAACCCATGGTTTATCAAATTTCATATTAGTTATTTCAACAACTTTAATTTCGTTTTGTTTAATCAATATCTTTGACAACATAGGTTCATTACAGGCTATATGCGAACATGGTAATTTAGTTGATAAAGAAGGGAAAATTAAAAATTTCAATAAAGCTATGCTTGCAAATTCACTCTCTGCAACGCTGGGTTCTCTTATTGGAATTTCAACCGTTACAACGTATGTAGAATCAACGACTGGAATTTCAGAGGGTGGTAGAACAGGATTAACAGCACTTTTTACCGGTATATTTTTCCTCTTAGCAATATTTTTAAGCCCTTTGGCTAAGTTAATTCCAAGTTGTGCTACGTCAGCAGCACTAATTTATGTAGGAGTTTTAATGATGTCATCTGTTAAAAATATTGACTGGAAATCAACAGAGATTTCAATACCAGCATTTTTAACTATTTGTATGATGTCGTTTTCGTATAATGTTTCAAATGGTATTGCTTTTGGATTATTA
The DNA here is from genome assembly GCA_024408855.1 of bacterium. GTDB lineage: Bacteria > Cyanobacteriota > Vampirovibrionia > Gastranaerophilales > Gastranaerophilaceae > CAG-196. The sequence continues at coordinate 12,131 of JAKSUQ010000004.1, forward strand.
GCATATGTAATAATAAATACATTTACCGGAAAAGTAAAAGAAATAAAGCCTGTAACTTGGTTAATTATTATGCTATTTGCAGCAACTTTACTATTTTCTCATTAAATTTTAAGTTTGAACACTGATAAAAATCGCAATTGTACTTGATATTAAAGATAAACGCTTGCCATTAAAGCATATAAAAAGTTATAAATTGCATTAAATGTATCTTTTCCTGTTGTTATGTTTATAAATATTCAAGGTAAATTTGAAATTGTTTGAGTTTGTATTTTAATCATTTATTTTGGCTTTTAGATTAAAATAATCTAATACTTCTTCAATCTCAGGCATTTTTGGACAAGCACGCTCGTAAAAATCTCTTGCATTTAGGGGTTTGTCAGGTTTTGTATAGCGGGCGCATTCCCAATCTATAACAGCGCCTTTGGGATAATGAACCTTATTATTTCTTATATGATGAGGTGCTGTTGCAACATGAATATTATGTGCAGTTTTCTTCGGTACTCCGATTATGTACATAAAAAGTTTATCTAAATCGTGCAAGTATCCTCTCAAGGTGTTTTTGCCGGTAAGTTCTTTTTCAACTTCCAGATATGCTTTTTTGTGCTGCCATGTGTAGTTTATTCTTTTGGGGTATCCGCAAAAATAGTCTTTTAACTTTTTCTGAAAATTTTCATGTTTACCCGTTTGCCATGCCTTATCTTGTTCTAATTTATTTATCAAATTTTCCACCAAATTTACCGTTATTTTACTTCCGAAAGAATTATCAACAATAAAATCTGCCTGTTTTTCTTTTAAATTTTGGCTCATTTGCGAATTTATTCTTTCCTGAGCGGTTTTTTCGGTTAAAAATGAATTTCTGAGTAAAAGTCTTTTTAATTGCAATTGAGGTCCTATTTTAATAAACAAAATCTTGTCATAGTTTTTCTGTTTTCCGGTTTCGTATATGAGCGGATTGAATATTGCAACAAATTTTTCATTTTTATTTTCAGTGACAAAATTATCAACATATTGTTCTACTGCCGGATGTACGATATCTTCAAGTTCTTTTTTTATTTCCGGATTTTTAAAAACAATATCTCTTATTTTGCTTCTGTCAATAAAATCATCATTATCCAATTGATGAAATCCAAATTTTGCAAACATTTCTTTGACTTTTTGTATAACAGTTTTATCAGAGTTATACAATTCATGACAAACATCATCAACGTCAATACATTTTATATTATGATTTTGAAAATATTTCTGAACTGTGGATTTTCCAGAAGCAATATTTCCGGTTACACCTAACTTATAAGCTTCAAAATTAGGATTATATGAATTATTAATCGAATAAATTTTCATATATCAACCGCCTTATTTTTGATAATGTGCCATAAGATAATCATAGACCGGTTTTGGAACGAATTTCTTTACATCTCCATTATTTGCAAGAATTTCTCTTACAGCACTTGAAGACATTGCACTGTTTTTGGATGACGAGAAAAACATTATTGTTTTTATTTTAGGATCTAAAATTTCGTTAATGCTTGATATACTTTTTTCGTTATCAAAATCAGAAAATCCCCGAAGTCCTCTCAACAAATATTTTGCATTATGTTCTTTTGCATAATTAACGGTTAGTCCTTCATAGCTATCTACTGATACATTTTTTAACGGCTTAACACTCTGTTTTATTAATTCCAATCTTTCTTCAATTGGTATAAATCCGCCTTTCTTTGGGTTTTTTGCAATTAACACTATTAATTTATCAAATAATTTCGATGCTTCTTTGATTAAATCAAAATGACCGTTTGTAATCGGATCAAAACTTCCTGCATAAACTGCAATTTTCTGTGCTGTACTTCCAAAGTTTATTTTTGTTTTATTCTGTTTTACAGAATTGGCTGAATAATTAAACGTATTCATAGTATTTATTTTCATGAAAAAATCTCCTATTAACTACACTATGAATAACGCGTCTAAAAATTTTTTTTGCTATTTTATTTCAAAATCTATACTTGTATTTTCGTTATCTCCTTTTTTATATTGGTTATTAGTTCGTATAAATGTTAATTAATTAAAGAAGTAATCGCAACACTAACACCTCAAGTATAATAAAACTAATACAGAAAGGAGTTAGTAAAAATGAAAAGCAACAAGCACTTGAGTTTAGATGAAAGGATACGTATAGGCATACTGTATCAAGCAAAGAAAAGGATAAGATACATAGTAAAAGAATTAGACAGAAGTCCAAGTACAATAATCCGGGAATTGAGACGACCAAATGCCGGTAAAATGTATGGATGGTAAGTAGGTTCAACTACTCATAAACAGGTAAAACAAGCTTGGGTAAAAAGGCACTATAGAGAAAATAAATTTCTAAAACAAAGAAAACAAGCCATAGAATATGTTTATAAAGAAGACATACCAATTGATATTTGTGAAAAAATTGGAGAAGTCAATATTGCAAATTTAAGAAAAACTGCTGAATATGACCCAATTAAACCAATGAGAAGTATTTATACTGCGTTGCTAAAAGGAACTCCGGAAGAAAAAGGTGCATTACTTTTAAACTGTTAAATTAAAATAGCGGATAATGATATTTTATGTTTTGAAGATAAACCGTTTGATTTTAAAAAGTATTATAATTTTACTCAAATTTTCACTATAAAATTTTTTGTTAGCGATTTATTGTCTGTAAATATTCAAAAATAGCAAAAAAAATTTTTTCCATGTTTTAAAAAAAATATGAATGATATTTCTTTTAAATCAAAAATAAATTTTGTTAGTCCTGAAACATTTAAGAAAGTTGCTAATGGTAAAGTTATTTCTGAAAATGGTTCAATTATTTGCGGAAATGATTTACAAACGCATGCTATTAGAAATTGTACCGGAATTCTTGCAATTGGTAAATATGGTGCAACTGGTGTACATTATTACCCAAATGATGGTTTATTGCTTATGCTCGAAGATCAAGGTAATTTTATGTCGGCTGTTTGGAAGAATTTTTTTAGATTTCAGCAAAAAGCTTTTTTAATAGGAAGTAAAAGAGTTAACTACAATGATATTTCTGTAAAAATATTTAAAGAACTTAAAAATTTATATAATGAAAATCTCAAGGACGAAAACTTAACATTCTTTGAGGAACATACCCATTTGCATTCCGAATCAGATTTTGCATATAACTATGACGACGATACTTTAACTGTTTGCACAAAGTTTAACAAACTGGAAGATGTAAGAAAGTCTAATAAAAATCCTAAAATATATTATGTTTCCAATGCAGAAGACTTATTGAGATGTTTTAAAAAAATTAAAATATCAGATAAAGATATTTTATGTTTTGAAGATAAACCGTTTGATTTTAAAAAGTATTATAACTTTGGTCGAATTCTTAAACAAAGATTAAATTATGTAAAAGAATTGTGCACCAGAAAAATGCATAAATATGAAAGGATTGGAAATACAGAAGTTATAAAAGATATTCAAGACGAAATTAATGGATTAGCTTTCTAAATATTCAAATTAATTATAAAAAACGGAGAGTATTGATTTTACTTAAAATATTTTTTGCATTAAAAAGGACTGTATTCAAATTTATTTTGTAAGGTTCGTTCATACAAATTATTAAAAACTGTTTTTTTTTAAATTTTGTTTTAGAATATTATCATATAGCGAGGAGCTTATTAAATGTCGATTAATAAAAAGATACTTGCAGGGATACTGTTGTTGTTTATAACATCACAAAGCGTTTTTGCAATACAAAATGTTAATAATAAAAAAACTCAAAAACGTTCCGGCGAAATTACGTTACAGGAGCTTGAAAAAAAAGTTAATAAAATCAAGGGGTCTTGCGGGGTTGTAGAGCTTCATATCCCAAAAGTAACCGCTTGGGGTGAAAGACCTGAAAAAGTAAATGTTATGTCGATTGAAGATTGTGTTAATTATGCAATCGCTCACAGGCATGATTTAGCTGCTACTGAAGATATGATAAGAGTTGCAGAATCAGGAATAGGGCAAGCGAGGTCAAATTATGCACCACGCTTATTTGCTAATGTTAATTATAATCACAGAAATTCCCGTTCAAACAGTTTTACGGACAGAAGTAATACTCTTGGTTTTAATGTTGGGATATCTGAATTAATCTGGGATTTCGGGCGTACAACTGCCAGAATAAATATGGCTCAATACGATACGTTATCAGCTCATTATGATCATCAATATGAATTATTGGAAATAATATACAATGTAAGAATTAACTATTACAGAGTTCTTATGGCATTGGCAAACCTTGATATCTATGAACAAAATGTACGTATTAATACCTTAAACTACGAACGTACAAAAGCTATGTTTGATGAAGGTTTGAAGTCAAAAATTGATGTTGTAAATGCAGAAGTTAATCTAACTGATGCAAAAATTCAGCTTGTAGAAGGTCAAAATAATCTTGAAACTGCGGTAATTGCTTTGAAAGATTCAATTGACTATGAGGAAGAAACTGAATTTATTGTTAAAAATACCGAGAATTTCGGATTTCTAAAATCAGATTACAGGCAGAAAATGCGTGAGCTCAACAAAACAAAGCCTGTAAAATATGTCGGGAAAAAGAATGAGGACGGTTTAATAATGCTTTCTTCCGGTATAGAGCACAATGATTTTATTCAAGATTACAAGTTTGTACCGTTAAATCTTACAAAGCAGGAAGCAGTTGATAAAGCTATGAAAGAACGTCCGGACTTAAAATCAGTAAGAATGGTTGAAAAAGTCCAAGAAGAATCACTGAAAGCTATCAAAAAATCTTATGCGCCGGAAATAACTGCTGATTTATCATGGGGATATTCAAGAATGGAAAACAGTATGTATTCAAGTCCGTTGCAACTCGGTGCGGGTATGAGCATAGGTTCTGTTAATCCGTATGGAATACATTATCAAATAAAAGAGGGTGAAGCGTTTTTGGATATAGCAAAACACAATGTTAATATTGCATTGTGCGATATTTTTTGGGAAGTTCAATCAAATTACATTGATATGAAACAACTTGAAAGAAGAATACCTTTAATGCATTCAAAAGTTAAGGCTACTTTAGAAAATTTTGAACTTGCAGACGGAAGATACAGTGTAGGTTTGAATAATTATGTCGAATTGCAAGATGCACTCGCTAATTACAATACATCTCAGCTTAATTATGTACAAACAGTTTTTGAGTACAATGTTGCTCGTGAAACTTTACTAAAATCAATGGGGGTTAAATGACAAAACGTTATACTTTAGTACTTATATCAATTATTATAATTGGATTATTTTGTTTCGGGTTATTTAATAAAAAATCTGTCAAATATATTACAAAACCTGTTACCCTTGACTCAATTGTTCAAACGGTTGAGGCTTCTGGTACAATAAAACCTATAAACACTATTGCTGTTGGTACTCAAGTATCCGGAACAGTTGCAAGAATATATGCGGATTATAATTCGGTAGTAAAAAAAGGTGATATGCTTGCAGAACTTGATCCGAGTTTGTTTCAGGCAAATGTTGATCAGTCGACAGCAAAGTTGAGTAATGCGCAGGCTACATATTCAAGAGCAGTTGCAACTTTAAATTATAAAAAGAATAATTATCAAAGGTATAAACACCTTTTTGAGAAAAATTATGTTTCAAAAGATGAAGTGGAGCTTGCACAAGCAAACTATCTGCAAGCACAAGCAGAAGTAAGTGCAGCCTCAGCAGAAGTGAGTGCTGCACAAGCATCATTGAACAATAATTTAACTAATTTGGGATATTCCAAAATAACTTCTCCGGTTGACGGAACAGTTATTTCCAGAGCTGTTGACGTAGGTCAAACGGTTGCAGCAAGTTTTAATACACCAACTTTATTTGAAGTAGCGAAAGACTTGACGCAAATGCAAATAGAAACAAGCGTTTCCGAAGCTGATATAGGTAAAATTAAGGTTGGGCAAATTGCACAATATACTTTGGATGGCTATCAGGATAGGGTTTTTGAGGGGAATGTTACTCAAGTGCGTTTGGCATCAACGACTACAAACAATGTTGTAACATATACTGTTATTATTTCGGTTGATAATAAAGAGGGGCTTGTAATTCCTGGTATGAGTGCAAATGTATCAATAGTTACTAATAAAGCCGAAAAAGTGCTTTGTGTTCCTAATACGGCGTTTAAGTATACTCCTGCCGAAGAAACAAAAAAATATGAGCAACAAGGAGTTTGGATAGATACAAAAGGTGGTTTAAAACGTATTAATGTTGAATTAGGACTTGCTGATGACAATAAAACGCAAATAATTTCAAATGAAATTAAGGTTGGTGATAAAGTAGTTATTGGTGTATCCGGTGGGAAAAGTAAGCAAAAAGGTAATACAATGCGCCATCCGCCTATGTAATATATAAGCGGACTTAATTATTTTCTAACCATTTTTGCCATAAATCAGGGCGTTTAGTTTTTGTGCGTTCTTTTTTCTGTTCAAATCTGTATTCTTCAATCAATTTATGATTACCGTTTAATAATACATCAGGAACTTTGTAGCCTCGATATTCTCTTGGTTTCGTGTATTGAGGATACTCCAATAATCCATCTGCAAAACTGTCATCATGGGCTGATTCAATTTTGCCCAAAGTCCCGTCAAGTTTTCTTGCGACACTGTCAATAACGCATAAGGCAGGAAGTTCTCCGCCTGTAAGAATAAAATCACCGACAGAAATTTCTCTTGGTTTAATTATTTCACGTATTCTTTCGTCAAAACCTTCATAATGTCCGCAAAGTATTATTATCTGGTCATATGTGGCAAGTTCGTTTGATATTTTGTCATTGAACGGTTCCCCTTGCGGAGTCATCATCAATGTAGCAGTAGGGTTTTTATCTGATTGTTCAATACTTTCATAAGCATCCACATAAGGTTGTGGTGCTAATACCATTCCTACTCCACCGCCGTATGGTGTGTCATCAACTCTGCGGTGTTTCTTATCTTCTGAAAAATCTCTTGGGTTGACTGTATGTAACTCTATTATACCCTCATCTCCGGCACGTTTCATAATGCTGAAATCCATATGGGAATTTATTAATTCCGGAAATAAAGTTATAACATCAAATCTCATGAAAGTAATCCTTCCAGATTATTTATTTGTATTTTTTTATTTTTCATATCTACTGAAAGAACAATGGCTTTTACAAAAGGAACAAGACATATATTTTTTGAATTTGTTTTTACGGAAAGTAAATCACTTGCACCGTTGTTTGAAACTCCTACGACGGAACCTACCCTTGTTCCGCCGTCATAAACATTCATTCCGACTAATTCATCTATCAAAAACTCGTCTTCTTCTAAAAATTCCCGTGCAACATCTTCTTTGACAAAAACGAGTACTCCTTTGTACGGCAATATGTCGTTTAAATTGTCAATGCCTTTAAATTTGACAATAGCACATTTTGGAGTAAATCTAAGATTTTGAATTTCAAATTCAATATATTCAGTATCAACTTTAATATAAACATTTTTCAGCTTCGACAAAAAATCTTCTCGGTTTTTACTGTAACCGAGTTTTGCTTCACCTTTTACTCCATGGAAACTAATAATCTTACCGATTGATACAAAATTATTCTTCATTTTCCTTTTTCTTAGGTTTTCTGCCACGTTTTGGTTTTTCTGCAACAACTTCTTTCGGTTGCGGTTGAGCTTGTTCTTCGATGACAGGTTTTTCTTCAACAATGTCTGCTTTTGCTTCAACAGCTTTTGATGTTTCTGTTTCTTGTGTTGGATGTTTTGCAGTCATATAATCGGCAGGCTTATCAGCTCTGTCTTCATTCCATCTGTCAAGTCCCAGTTGAGCTCTAACCAACTTTATGCCTACATGAACACGCCATTCATCCATTTTTAGCTGGGCGGCAATAATTTTATGACATCCAATCGGAGGTAACGGCAAAAGTGGTTCGTAAAGACTCTTGATTGCCATTAGTTGATCTGCCGATATTGCTAATTTTCTCTTAGGGAACGGTAATTTTGGAAGCATCATTTTTTGTCTTACCAAATTTATACCGAAAAATACCTTTTGCGGTTCAATACCTAAGTGATTACCGATAACTTCGTGTGCATCCGGGTTAGGTAAAGGAAGCATAATTTTGTATAAAACTTCAATTTGCTCTAATTGTTCCTTGCTAATAAGCAATGGTTTAGGTGTTTTTTGCGGTTTTGGCCGTCTGTTTTGATTAGGTCTACGTTGGAAGTTGTTGTTATTTCTTCCGCCGCTTGCGTAATTATTCCTAAATCCTCTGTTATCACGTTGTCCATCAGGTCTGCGTTGTTGATATCCTCCGTGTCCGTTATCACGCCTTTGGTATCCGCCACCTTGACGTCCGTTATTTTGATAATTACCTCTATTATTGTTGTTACGCTCCCTGTTGTAATTATTATTCCTGTAGTTACCATGTTGTCTGTCATATCCACCCTGTTGATGTTGTTCCGGATTGTAGGAACTATAACTCTGCATAGGTTTTTCTTCCGCAGATTCCATTTTGTCCGCATACAAACAGTTAGGACAAATTACTCTCTTGGGGTTTTTTGTTTCAAATTCAGCACCGCACTTAATGCACTTGTTTACATACATATCTAAAGCCTCTTAACCACAATAAATTAAATTTCACTAATACTAAAATTCCTGTAATTACAAATAATGAGAATCAATAAAAATAATCGGTTAACAACCGAACATGTATATTATAATACATGTTGAAAAATAATCAAGTTTTTTATTAAATTTTATATTTGTAATTTTGTGTTATAAAGATTGAAACCTTTATTTTAAATGCTTTAAGAAATAGCACAACAAAATTTATCTTCAATCAATTTATCAATTGAAGAAACAAAATTAAAATAAAAACTATTAGTGGGGTCTGAACCAATTTACAAATTTGTTTACAATTGTATCTTGCGGAATATCTTTTTCTTTAATCTCCGAATTGTATGAAAATTCATTTTCTTGTTGTTCATCACGACTTTCGAACAAATCTTCATCCGGCTGGTCTTTGCGTTTCTTGTTTTGACGCATATACATTCCGCCACCGCCCATTCCGCCACCGTCCTTATATGTTGCTTGGGCTTTAAATTGGTTGATATTGTTGCTCCCGAAATCAAAAGACATAAATTTGCCTCAGGATTTGTACATTGCATGTATATTATAACCTATTTTTGAAATTTTTCCAGTCCTTGTATTGATTTTATTGGAAATTTTATATTTTTGAAGTAGAATTTTGTAAAAAAGGAAGCTATTTTGAAAAAAATCGCATTATTAATGATTGGGATATATCAAAAAATTTCATCTTTATTCCCTCCTCGTTGCAGGTTTTATCCTACCTGTTCGGAATATACTAAACAAGCCATAATTAAATATGGTTTTTTTAAAGGAAGCTGGCTTGGAGTAAAACGCATAGTTCGCTGTCATCCGCTTAATGATGGTGGTTACGACCCCGTTCCTTAATGGAAATATATTATTTTAATTAAAAATTTGCTCTATATAAAGGTTTATGATAATATCAAAGAAAAATAGCGGTAGAATAGATTATTATAAGGAGTTCTTATGATTTCAGTAAACGATTTAAAAAACGGATTAACACTTGAACTTGATAACGGATTATGGTCTGTTGTCGAATTTTTGCACGTAAAACCTGGAAAGGGTGCAGCGTTTGTCAGAACAAAATTGAAAAATGTTGAATCCGGAAATGTAATTGAAAAAACTTTCAGAGCAGGTGAAAAGGTTGCTAAAGCAATGCTTAACCGTAAAGAAATGCAATATCTTTACAAAGAAGGTAAAGATTTTGTAATGATGGATACAGAAACCTATGAACAACTTCAATTAACTGATGTTCAGGTTGGTGATGGAGTTAAATATTTAAAAGAAAATATGATTGTTCAAGTTCTTACCCATGATACAAAAATAATTGGTGTTGATATCCCTGCCCATGTTGAATTGGAAGTTACGGATACTCCGCCTGCTGAAAAAGGGAATACAGCACAAGGCGGAACTAAACCTGCTACACTCGAAACAGGTGCAGTTGTTCAAGTACCTTTCTTCGTTTCAAATGGTGATATGATAAGAGTAGATACAAGAACTAATGAATATCTGGATAGATGCTAACAAATTTATGTGATGGCTGAATATTTTAAATTAATTTTTAAATATTCAGTCATTTTTAATGCGGGAGGTGTATTATGAAACCTGATTTAGATTATGTTGAAAGATTAGTAAAAATACTTACAAATAACGGACTTTCAGAAATTTCTCTTGAAGACGGTGAACAAGCGATCACTATAAGAAAAGACTCTCCGGAAGTATTTGCCGTTCCTGCACAAACCCCAACAACAATACCGGTTAAAGAAAATCAAAGTGAAGATGCGATTAAATGTGTTATTGACAACGGCAAAGTCATAACTTCTCCGATGGTCGGTACGTTTTATATGTCCACTTCGCCTGATGCGGAATCTTTTGTGGAAGTAGGTTCGGAAGTTAATGAGGGTGATGTGGTTTGTATAATTGAAGCTATGAAGCTGATGAACGAAATTAAATCCGAAATTTCCGGTAAAATAAAACAAATTTGCGTTAAAAATGGCGAACCTGTTGAATATGGACAGGTATTAATGTATTTAGAATAACCGTTTGTTGTTTTAATATCATTAATAAAGGATAATGTAGTATATGTTTAAAAAAGTTTTAATAGCAAATAGAGGTGAAATTGCAGTCAGAGTTATACGTGCTTGTCGTGAACTTGGGCTTCCGACTGTTGCCGTTTATTCTCAAGCAGATGCTAATTCATTGCATGTAAGATTGGCTACGGATGCATATTGTATCGGTTCAGCTCCAAGCTCAGACAGCTATCTTAATGTACCTGCGATTATTTCAACTGCAATGATGACAGGATGTGATGCTATTCATCCCGGATACGGATTTTTATCAGAAAATGCCTCGTTTGTTGATATTTGTAAACAAAATAATATAAAATTTATAGGGCCGTCTTCTGATTCTATGAGAAAAATGGGAGATAAAGCTAATGCCAGAAAAACAATGATTAAAAACAACGTTCCTGTTGTTCCGGGAACTGACATAATCCAAGGCATTGCTGAAGTGAAAGATTTTGCAAAGAAAGTCGGTTATCCAATAATTCTCAAGGCCACTGCCGGTGGTGGCGGTAAGGGTATGCGGCTAATTGAGTCTGAAGAAGAACTTGAATCAGGTATGATTTTGTGTAAGCACGAAGCTGAGAAATTCTTTGGCAACTCGGATATTTATGCGGAAAAATTCATACGCAATCCTCGCCATATAGAAGTACAAATAATAGGGGATTCTTTTGGAAATGTTATTCATCTTGGTGAGAGAGATTGTTCAATTCAAAGAAGGCATCAAAAGCTCTTAGAAGAAGCACCTTCACCTGCAATAAATTCTGATACACGTAAAAAAATGGGAGCTGCTGCGATTAGGGTAGCTAAAGCAATCGGATACGAAGGGGCAGGAACATGTGAATTTTTGCTTGATAAAGACGGGAAATGGTATTTTATGGAAATGAATGCCCGTATTCAAGTAGAACATTGTGTTACCGAAATGATTTCACAAGTAGATATTGTTAGGGAACAAATTCTGGTTGCTTCCGGTAAAAAACTTAGTTACAGTCAAAATGATGTTGTTTTAAGAGGGCATGCAATAGAATGTAGAATTAATGCTGAAGATCCGAATAATGATTTCATGCCTTGTGCAGGAAATATTGACGGATATTTTGCTCCCGGGGGATTTGGCATAAGGGTTGATTCTCATGTTTATCCGGAATATTCAATTCCGCCATACTATGATTCACTTTTAGGAAAACTTATTTGCTGGGGTGAAAACAGAAATGAAGCAAGAAGGAGAATGTATCAGGCTCTCAAAGAATATGTTATTACCGGAGTTAAGACAACAATACCTTTTCATCAACAAATTGTTGAGGATGAAGTATTTATTAGCGGAGTATTTGATACGGGATTCATTGAGGATTGGTACAAAAGGACTTCTGAAAAAGAAAAAATTACTAATTAACGGAGAATATTATGAAGAAATTTTTTGTTTTTTGTTTACTTTGTTTTCCAATGGCAGTCTTTGCTCAAGATTGTTTTATTGGTGTAAAAGCTCCTCAATGGCAAGATTTTGTTCCCAAAGCATTTGTTGATGTAAAAGAACCGAAAGGGCTCGGCAAACTTAATGTTACTGCAAAATATTGGTATGACAGAAAAATAGAGTTCAATTCTGCTTTGGAAGATTGCAATTTAAAGACAGATATTCAAGAAAAATTAAGCTGTTATGAGGTACTTAAACTTAATCAGTACAAACAAAATGGTGAATATAACGCAAAATTGGAAGCTAAAATGAATCCGCAAACCTCTGTTCCGGGAATGGAAAATCCTACTGATACAATGATACCTATCGGTGGATATCTTGAACAAATGACAAGATATATTCCAAATGAATTTCGGTAAAAATAAATTTGCTTGTCAGTAAAGTTTTCATTAAGATTTAAATTCATATTTTTACTTTTTTTGAAATATCCTTATTAAAAATATATTAGATAATTTTAATATTGAATTTTAACAAAATAATATGAGTATGAAACATCTTGTGAAATTTATTATATTTATTATATTTTTTGCTTGCCAACAAGTTATGGCAACATCAACGTTTGAGGGTGGAGTAAGTGCTGAGGGAGCGGGAAATTCATGCAGAATTATAGATAAAGCAACAGGAAATGGAGTCGGAAGTGCAAAAATTTCTATTCCAAAACAAAATTACTATACTCAAACCGATTCTGACGGATATTTTGAACTTGATACTCAAATCGACGGTACTACAATAATGTCGATTAAAAAGGATAATTATAAACCATATTCAGTAACTGTTACAGATCAAACATTTTCATCACCGGTTGTTATCGGGATTGAGAAATCAAATTCTCAAGGAATTGTACTTGATTCAGACATGTATCATTTAGGGGATAATAATTATTCTGATCTTTCTGCTAATGCGAGTGAATTTAGTATGAAAGCATCAGGGCCTTTTTATAACAAAAAGTTTATTATGAAAAATCTAAAATTTAATCAACCGATTTATCTTGTAATTGGTTCTATTATCGGAATAGATACTGAAATTGCAAGAAGTATTGGGCAAAATCAAATTGCCAATGCTTTTGCATCTCCTCCAGAAGTATATTTTAACGGCAATAAAATTGTTGAATTACAAATTAACGGAGATGGACAAAGGGTGCGTATACCGACACAATTAATAAGAAAAAATCAAGTGAATGAAGTTACGATAAGAACCGGACGGAATTTAATGCAAACGGCATATATTGACTATGATGATATTGAATTTATGAATTTGTTTTTCGAGAATTGATAATATTATGAATTTCAAATCTATAAATGTATTGATATTAATGGCAGAGTGTATACAACAAGACCGGCAGGAAATGTACGTTTTGAAAACTCTTATATCGAAATAACAAAGCCGACAGATATACAGCTAAATTATGAAATGATTTATCTGTTAAACATGTATTTATTGATATATAATTTTTTAAAAGCTATTTTTACAATTACCAAAGTTCAAAATATTCGGATTTATCAAAAGTTCTTTCATCTCTGTAATAGCTGTTATAGTATTTAGCTTCTTTTATTATTTTGTACCAAAGGTTGTAATTCGCTTTAAAATCCTCAATATTTCTGTTAATATAATGCAGGCTAATTGTACCGTTATGGGCATGAGTAGCTCGATAAAATTCGCATTGAGCAAGTATAACGTTTCCGTTTTTTTGTTTATAATCATTTGTACATCTGGTTGCCATAGAATCAACCGGTGATGTTCTCAAATACTTATATGTTCCTGTTGGGTTTGTGCGTTTCATACGCATTAAATCATTTGTCATAAAGATATTTAAGGGATAACTATTTTCATAATAAGAATGAATTATTATACTTCTTTTCCAATTTTCATGAGTTTGACCTTTCGGAACATATTGCAAAATGGCTTCATTTCCGACTTTTTTGTAATAGGCTTTTTCCCACAATTCGCCTGCCGGATATTTTATAATAACGGTTTCATATGCAAAAACAGAAATTGCACTTACACACATCAAAATGCTAAATAAAAGGGCTTTTTTCATCAGCAATAATTCCTTTTTCATTAACTCCGCTTAATTCTTTTAACAGTTTAACAGCAAAAATCTCGCTTTCAAAATGTCCGATATCAAAAAGAACTTTTGTTGTTTCAATCGCAGTATGAAATTTAATATCACCTGTAATATAGACTTCACAAGGAGCTTCTGATATAAATTCACTTCCAGAACCTGCACAAAATCCTGCTTTTTTGAAACTTTTTAATTCGTAATTATTAACGTATCGCAAATTTGGTGATATTCGATAAAGTTTTTCTTTAAATTCATTTATGTGAATTCTCTCTTCAAAATCCACAACTCTTACAAAATCCCCAAATGGTTGACCGCATAAACCGAGTTCTTTTAAAAGAATATCAGTTGTTCCTCCATTTGCTTTATCAAGATTTGTATGTGCACAATACATGTTTATATTTTTGTATTCAAAAGGTACATAAAAAAGCGGGTGATGAGAAATAATCATATCGCAGTCATTATCAACTGCTTGAGAGTAGATTTTATCTGTTATTGTAAGTGCAAATAAAATCTTATTGACTTCTTTTTTCTCGTTATCAGAAATCCATCCGCTTGCATCCCACTTTTCCTGAGTATCAAGTGGTGCAAATTTTTCTATCCTTTGTACTATCTCGTATTTATTCAAAAATTTTCTCCAAGATTTTTTTTGCAATATTCTTTTTGGTATCTCTTTCCAAGTGATTTATATTTAAAGACTTGTTAATTATATAAACTTCGTTTTCATCAGAGGAAAACCCTATATCTTTCCTTGAGATATCATTAGCAATAATAAAATCACATCCTTTATTTTTTATTTTTATCTTTGCATTTTCAAGTAGGTTTTGGCTTTCCGCACAAAATCCGACAACTTTTACATTCCCTTTTTGAGCGGATATTTCTTTAAGAATGTCAGGATTTTTGGTCAATTCAAGTGTGATATTTTCATCTGAAGTTTTTTTGATTTTTTGTTCTGAATAGTTTTTAATTCTGTAATCTGCAACGGCAGCAGCCATAATTACGCAATCTTGAGAATTAAACTTTGATTTTACAGCTGTTTCCATATCTTTTGCGGATTCCGTAACAATATTGTTGTAGGGTTTATTAACTTCAAAAGTTGATATTAATGTAACATCTGCACCAAGCTCAAAAGCACAATCTGCCATAGCTATACCCATTTTGCCCGAAGAACAATTTGTTATATATCTGACCGGATCAATTTTTTCTTTTGTTCCGCCGGCAGTAATGAGAATTTTTTTGCCATTTAAAGTTTTTTTTGTATTCAAAATCTCAACTGTTTTATCAAAAATATCATCTATTTCAACCATTCTACCCTGACCGTCAGTACCGCATGCCAAATAGCCGAAAGCCGGATTAAGAATATAGCATCCGTTATTTTCAAGTTTTTTTATATTTTCTTGTACAAAATTGTTATTCCACATACCTGTATTCATTGCAGGAACAAGAAGAATAGGTTTTGAATAAGCACATGCAATCGACAACAAAAGATTATCACATATTCCGTTTGCCATTTTGGAAAGTGTATTGGCACTTGCCGGAGCAATAACAAAAATATCTGCTTCATCAGCCAACGAAATATGTTCAGGTTTATAATTTTTATCTGAAAAACTTTCAACATAAACTTCATTATTGCTTAATGTTTGCAAAGTCAATTTTGTAACAAAATTCAAAGCAGACGGAGTCATTACCACTTTTACATTAGCACCTGCTTTTTTGTATAAACGAACCAAAGCCGGTATCTTATATGCGGCAATTCCGCCAGTAATTCCTATCAAAACTGTCTTATTCTTCAACATAGAAATATTATATCTCAAAGATTTATAATAAAGCTATTTTGCAAAAATTAAAATGTTAAGAAATTGTTTATTTTTTTAATCATGTTGAAAAAAGGTGATTTAATAATAGTGTAAAAGATTGAAAATAACTCATATAAAATAAAGGAGAAAAAATTATGGCAAAAACAATCGGTATTGACTTGGGAACAACAAACTCAGTTGTAGCAGTTATGGAAGGCGGAAAACCTACCGTAATAGCTAATGCAGAGGGTATGAGAACGACTCCGTCTATTGTCGGTTTTTCAAAAACAGGCGAAAGATTAGTCGGTCAATTAGCTAAAAGGCAAGCTATTTTAAATCCTGATAAGACAATCGCTTCAATAAAAAGACACATGGGTGAAGATTATAAGAAAAATATTGACGGAAAAGATTATACGCCACAAGAAATTTCCGCTATGATTTTGAGAAAATTGGCTGATGATGCATCAAACTACTTGGGTGAAAAAGTTACGTCAGCAGTAATAACAGTACCTGCATATTTTAATGATGCACAAAGACAAGCAACAAAAGATGCCGGTAAAATCGCAGGCTTAGACGTTCTTCGTATTGTAAACGAACCAACAGCAGCAGCTTTGGCTTATGGTATGGAAAAAGAAAAGGCTGAAAAAGTTTTGGTCTTTGATTTAGGCGGCGGTACTTTTGATGTTTCAATTTTAGAAATCGGCGATGGTGTTCATGAAGTACTTTCAACATCCGGTGATACTCAATTAGGTGGTGATGACTTTGATAAAAAGGTTATTGATTGGATTTGCGAAGAATTTAAAAAACAAGAGGGCATGGACTTAACTAATGATAAACAAGCTATGCAACGTATTAAAGAAGCTGCCGAAAAAGCAAAATGTGAACTTTCATCAGTTGTTGAAACGACAATCAGCTTGCCGTACATTACCGCAGATGCAAACGGTCCTAAGCATTTAGAATTATCATTAACAAGAGCAAAATTTGAAGAACTTTCAAGAGATTTGCTTGAAAGATGTAAAAAACCTGTTGAACAAGCATTGTCAGATGCAGGTTTGGGTAAAAATGAAATAGATGAAGTTGTTCTTGTTGGTGGTTCAACTCGTATTCCGGCAGTTCAACAATTAGTAAAAGAATATACAGGTAAAGAACCTAATCAATCAGTTAATCCTGATGAAGTCGTTGCAGTTGGTGCAGCTGTTCAAGCCGGAGTTCTTGCAGGTGAAGTTAAAGATATTGTTTTGTTGGATGTAACTCCGTTAACTTTGGGTATTGAAACAATGGGTGGAGTAATGACACCGCTTGTCCCTCGTAATACTACAATTCCTGTAAGTAAATCTCAAGTATTTTCGACGGCTGAAAATAACCAAACAGCAGTAGATATCAATGTATTACAAGGTGAAAGACCTATGTCATCAGATAATAAATCTTTGGGTATGTTCAGACTTGAGGGTATTGCTCCTGCAATGCGCGGTATTCCTCAAATTGAAGTAACTTTTGATATTGATGCAAACGGTATTGTTAATGTTTCAGCTAAGGATAAAGCTACTAACAAAGAACAAAAAATTACAATTACAAATTCTTCTAACCTTTCTGAGCAAGATATTGATAAAATGGTTAAAGAAGCAGAAGCAAATGCTCAAGAAGACAAGAAGAAAAAAGAAGATGCTGAAATCAAGAATAATGCAAACTCTTTAATTTCTTCCGCAGAAAGAATTGTAAAAGACTTTGAGGGTAAGATTTCCGAAGATGACCTCAAAAAATTAACAGAACACAGAGAAGCTCTTCAAAAAGCTCTTGATGAAAATAAATCATCTGAAGAATTGAAGAAAATGTCAGAAGATTTGCAACAAACTATGTTTTCTATTTCTCAAAAAGCCTATGAAGCAGTACAAAAAGATGGTGATTCTGCCGAAGCTAATTCGGCAGGAAGCGACTCTGCAAGTTCTGAGAAAAAAGACGATGATGTAATTGATGCAGAATTTACAAAAGGTTAATTGTTAAAACATAGAGTTATTGTTAACAAACAACGGACTATTTTTAAATAGTCCGTTGTTTTGTAAGTTTATTTTAATAATAATATTTTTATTAGTTTTCTTTTTCAAACATTTCTTTGCCGACTCCGCACATAGGACATATAAAATCGTCAGGCAAATCTTCAAATTTTATGTCGTTATTTTCTTCGGGATTATAAATCCATTGGCAAACTGTACAAATATGTTTTTCCATATATTTCTCCTTTTGATATAATTATTTTAATAATATATTTTTACATTTTTTTATAACCGCATTTAGGGCAAATTCCATTATCATTCAATAAAATCCCACACCATGGACATCTGTCTTTAGTTCCGTGAACTTCATAAGTTTCGGAGGCTGTATTAGTCCCGCTTTTAAAAGTAATTTTTGATATATTTAATTTGTCTTTAAGTAAAGAATAAACAATTTTAATCATTCCCTCTGTTGTCATAGATTCTTTTGTTACAACAATTCTGCTGTCAGGATATGCTGTAACAAGTTCATTTTTGAAAGCAGCACCTATCATAGTATTTGTCGGGGCTCCGTTTCTTATGCCTTGTTTGTCATAAACTTCTAAAACAACAGGTAACAGTGGGTCATCTTCTCTCAGCACAAGTGCATGGTCAAAGTTTTGTAAAAGCTCCCAAGCAATTTTTTTAATTTCATTACAAGGGAAGACCATATTTACTCCCGTATTTATTGTATCTTCAACTTCAATGGTTAATGTACCTGTATGACCATGAAGATATTGTGCTTCACCTTTAAAACCGTAAAATCTGTGTGCATACTGCAAGTCAAATGTTGTAATTGATTTCATAAATGTCCCTCCTTTCAATCGTATATTTTCTGATAAATCAGGTGTTGGCATTATAGTGTTTTATAATATGAAAAACAACGCCTATTTGGGCATTGTTTAGACGTTTAAGAATTTTTATTTAATTCGCAAAAACTGATTTTATAATTATTTTTAGGATATTTAAAAAAAATTTTGAACATTTTTATTTTAATTTCGTTATACTAATGTAAGAGGTAAACAAAATGAATAACAAATGTACAAAATACGAAGGCTTATTTGTTTTTTCCGACAACGAAACTTTAATGGAGCACATTAATTCTTGTGAGGAATGTAAATCTGAACATGAAAAAATGGAAAAAGTTTCGGATTTGATAAGTGAAGTGAAGTTGTATTACAAAGGACGAAAACAAAAATTTAAACAACTCAAAGCTGTATGTGTATTATTCCTTTTTATCATATTCAGCACATCAGGGATAATTATATATGATGATGCTGAAATAATGGAATCTTTGATGTACGGCAATACTCTCTCGGCAGAAGATTTAGGATTTCCGGTTGATTCTGACGGACTTTTAATGGTGGATTAATGAATTTTAGCGAACTTATAAATTCAAACAAACAAAATGTGAAAAATATAATACGTTTGATAACAAAACAAGATAATGAAGACCTTGAACAAGAAGTCTATATGAAAGCTTGGAAAAATTCAGACAAATATGAAGAACGAGGAAATTTCAAAAGTTGGATTTCTTCAATCGCAAAAAATGTGGCGAAAGATTATCTAAAATCGGTTTATTTCAAAAATTATACAAATACAACATCAGATGAGTACGAATTGGAATGTATTAAAGATAAAAGACTGACTCCGGACTCCTCTGTAATGATTACGGAAAGGCAAAAAAGAATAATAGATGCAATAGAAACTTTAAAACCAAAATTGAAAGAAACAATTATGCTTTGTGAAATAGAAGGCTATTCTTATGAAGAAGCCGCTCAAAAATTAAAATGTCCTATAGGTACAATAAAGTCAAGAATATTCAATGCTAAGAAAGAATTAGCAGAAAAGTTAGCAGATTTATTAGAGGTGTAAATTATGAAAAAATTAGCAATTTTATTGAGTTTAGTAGTTCTCTCAATGTCCTGCGTTAACGCAGCTGAAACCAAAACTACGCCTAAAAATGTAAAACCGGTAATTACTCAGGAACAAATCCAGAAGATGAGAGTTGACCGTGCAAATGCATTTGACCAAAAATTAGGCTTGACTGATGAACAAAAAGCTAAGGCAAAAGAATTCAGAACACAAGCCCATGAGAAGATGGTTCCTGTTATGCAAAAAATCAAAACAAACAGGCTGGAAGCTAAAAAGCTCAAAAACATTGATAAGAGAACAAACGCTCAAGAAGAAAAATTGACGCAACTTAACAATGATTTCAGAGCATTGCAAAAAGAAATACATCAAATAAGACAACAAAATATGAAAGATTTTGAGTCAATATTGACTGATGACCAAAAAAATACATTAAAAACAATGAAAAAAGAAGGTCGCAATCAATACAGAAAAAACCATCCTCCTTTTAAAAAACATATGCAACCAAGAAATGTAAAATAGTTATTTTTAAATGGGATAGCATTTAGCTATCCCATTTTTTGTTGAAATAAAACCGCCATTAAGATAACTTTTAATTCGTTTTTGAAATGATATAATAGAGCGGACTTAATTAATAGGGTATTTTTTAGGGGGCAAAATGTATTGTACAAAGCGAATACAACAAGATTTATTTTGGATAGGCGGGAATGACAGGCGACTCAGTTTATTTGAGGGGGTGTATTCTGTACCTAAAGGTGTTTCATATAATTCATACATTCTGCTTGATGACAAAATTGTTATTTTTGATACTGTCGACAAAGCTATTGGTGAAATTTATTTTGAAAATCTTGAATATAAATTACAAGACAGAAATCCTGATTATATAGTTGTACAGCATATGGAGCCTGATCACAGTGCGACTTTAAAACGATTAATTCAACTATATCCGAATATTACAATTGTTTGTAATTCAAAAACTCAAAATATGATTAATCAATTTTTTGAGTTTAAACAAGAAATTAAATATCACATTGTTCAAGAGGGTGATGTTCTTGAAACTGGGCATCATATACTGAATTTTATAATGGCTCCGATGGTTCATTGGCCCGAAGTAATGGTTGTTTATGATTCAGAAGATAAAATTTTATTTTCGGCAGATGCTTTTGGGACATTTGGAGCATTGAACGGAGCAATTTTTGCTGATGAAGTTGATTTTGAACATGATTATATGGATGAAGCGAGAAGATACTATACAAATATTGTTGGTAAATATGGAGTACAAGTGCAAACGCTTTTAAAAAAGGTATCCAATTTTGATATCAAATGTATTTGTCCGTTGCATGGATTTGTTTGGAGAAATAATCTTAATGATTATATAGATAAATATCATAGATGGAGTACATATACGCCTGAAGAACAAGGTGTGATGATTGCCTATGCATCAGTTTATGGTAATACTGCAAATGTAGCTGATATTATATCTGCAAAACTATGGGATAAAGGAATTAAAACTGTAATGTTTGACGTTTCGGTTACACCTGCATCAGAGATAGTTTCCGCATCATTCAAATGGAGCCATTTGCTTTTTGCCTCAACGACATATAATGCCGGGATTTTTATCTCTATGGAAGAAGTTTTGAGGGATTTAGTTTCGCATAATATCCAAAAACGGACAGTTGCTTTTATAGAAAACGGTTCTTGGGTAGCAACAAGTGGTAAATTGATGAAAGAGTTGCTTTCCGAATGTAAAGAAATGAATTACATTGAAAACTTTTTGAGTATCAAATCTTCACTGAAAAATAATCAAATGGAGGACGTGGAAAATTTAGTGAACGCAATTTGCAATACTTTTTAATAAACAAAGTTTTATAGCTTAAAATTTTCAAACCATTCAATCAGGGCTTTCTTTTCGCCGAATTCAAAATGAAATCCGTTTGCAAAGTCCGGATGTATCAAAAAATCGTAATCAATATTGAAACTGCAAGGTTCTTCTTCTACACATAATTTTTTTATTTTTCGGGGAGAAATTTTTTTAGTTCTCTTATTGATAATATTAGAATAGTTTTTTCCGTCAAAACAACAAAACGGTACATCTTTTCCGCCTTTAGAATTATTTGTCAAAAGTCCGAATGCTCTACACAATATTCCGCGATATTCATATACTGAACAAACGTTATCAATGAGCATAGGACAATCATATTTGAATTTTTTTCTTAATTCGTCTTTGGAATATTTATTTTTATATTTTGAATAATATTTTTTCCTCTTTTCGAGAATATTTGCAAGATTGTTTTGGATTTTATTTTGGATATCAATAGGCAGCCGCATAATTCCGAGTAAGAGGTATCTTAATTCAATTTTGGTATATGGAAAAACTGCATTTTTGCAACATTCTCCGCATCCTTTTTTGCAAAATATAAAAGGTTTTTGACTTTTGAAAAAACGCTGAAATTTTTCGTCTAAAAATGATAAATAACCAAGGTAATTTTGTAAATTATTATCTGTCATAAATTATGTCTGCCTATATTTTTGATATTTTCGGTATAATTCTGCTAAAATACTCGAAATTATAAAAATTGTAATTGCGACAAATAATACAATAGGTAATGATAATTTTATGTGCAATACATTTATTGCGAGTATTTGAACAAACCATCCGATATAAATCCACTGTTGTATATATATTTCGTTAATATTTTTGCTTATACTTTCGCAAATTGTTAGCATTTTACTGTTCAATACCTTAGTAATGAAATAGCAGATTGAAATTATTGTAAAAATTGCTGCAAATGAATAAAGCATATCAATAAAATGCATATGATAATATGCGTCTGTATCAATGTTAAACATTCCCCAACCGTTAATTAAACCAAATATAAAATAAGTCGTAAATATAGGGAATGTCATAAAAAATGCTGATTTAAAAAACTTATCAAGAGAATTACAACGCTTTAATAATTCGCCAAAATAATATCCGCCGGCAACAAATATTAACCAATGTACAAGCGGAAAAGCAGTTTCAAAATTGGTATTTTTGGATACTCCCATAAAATGTCCGAGTATTATATCCAAAACCAAATTGTGTGTGCCAAAATTTCGTACAAAAGAGCCCATTAATGCTAATAAAACAGATATTATCAAAATTCTTTTTGCAGAAAAGTTAAATTTTTTAAATATAGCAAATACAATAAATGCCAGTCCGGCAAAATGTAGAATATCCAAACCGCACAAATCAAATATTATGTTTTTCAAAAAAACGGTATCTTTTGTAAAATACCAGAAAATAAAAGCAGGTAAAGGCAATCTTAAAATATTAAGTATCCATGCTTTTATTGTAAGATTAATTCCACGTTGCATGCTGTATTTTGGAGAAGTGTTTTTGCTGTATGCCATTCCTACTCCCATAGAAAACATAAAGACCGGTGCGGCAAATACTCCGCCAAACAAAGTAATAGGAATAAGCGACCATAGTTGGATGTGTTCCATTCCGCTGTACATAAAAACATGAATAAGAATCATCCCAAAAATCGCAACCACTTTTGCTACATCAAGAAATTGTTGTCTGCCAAGATTTATATCATCTGTTTCAAATATTTTCATATTCGCAAAAATTCTACTCAAATATCCTTATAACAATAATAGTATAATTCACAGATTTTTCAAATTATTTACATTATAATCAACTAATATAATATTTCCAAAAATTTTTATGATTTTATGCTAAAATCACAAAAAAGGAGAGAAAATATGAAAAAGATTTTTATTTCATTATTTACTGTCGGAATTATTGCACTATCTGCAACTGCAGCCTTTGATGCAACTGCAAGAACTGCAACAGTAGGACAAACTATATTAACAAAAAATAGCTTGCCTGCTACAACTACCTTTAAAGTTACAGATGCTGCACTTGATAATTCTGATGTTAGTACAACAAACGTTATTTATATTCCGAGTGCTGATTTAGCTTATGCAGGAAATGATCATGAAGTTGCGGCTGTTATAGCAAATGAACTTGGGCATATTATTAACGGACATTATTCAAAAAGCAAGTTGAGAGATATGGCTGCAACTGCTATTACAAACCGCTTTGATACTGAAAATGTTATAACTGCAACTGCAAAAAGTTCTTTACTTGCAAGTAAATTATCGCTTGCTGACAATAAAGAGGCTGATATAACCGGTGTTGATTTAATGATTCAAGCAGGATACAATCCTCTTGCAATGATAGTTACAATTACAAAAATGCCGGGAAGTACATTGGAAACATTAAAAGGTGCACCTGCAAATTCAGAAAGAGCAATGTACTTATACGATTACTTGTTATATAACTATCCTGCAAAGGTTAAGGTTGGATATAATTGTCAAGAATACAAAAGATTTTTGGCATACGCTGATCCAATCGTAAATGATAGAAATTCTAATAAAAAGAAACTTGAAAAATTTAATAAACAACAAGAAAAATACAAAGCTGACAGGGCTAAAAAAGTTTCTAAATACCAAGCTACAAATACGTCCGGTTGGGATGCAAGTTTCATGATTTTAAAAAGTTTTACTGAATAATTTACCAAATTAGTTAATATAAAACAGAAATCCGCTTCTTATGCAAGAAACGGATTTTTGTTTTAAACTATAATTACTGAACTTCTGCCAATTTTTCAAGTTTCAATTTTTGGTCATATTCAATCAATAGCTGTAAAAGTTCATCCAAATCCCCGTCAATGACAGTCCAAACATTCAAATTGTGATTAATTCTATGGTCGGTTAATCTGCCTTGAGGGAAATTATACGTTCTTATACGTTCGGAGCGATCTCCGGTACCCACTTGAGAACGTCTTAAATCTGTAATTTCCTGCATTTGCTTTTGGACTTCCAAATCGTATAATTTAGCTTTTAATATTTGCATAGCTCTTTCTTTATTTTGAAGTTGTGAGCGTTCTTCTGTACAGAAAATCATTATTCCGGTAGGTTTGTGGAATAATCTTGCAGCGGTTTCAACTTTATTGACATTTTGCCCGCCTGCACCGCCGGAACGTGCGGTAGACATTTCTATATCCTCAGGGCGGATTTCTATTTCAACATCATCAACTTCCGGCATAACAGCAACCGTCGCGGTAGATGTATGGACTCTGCCTTGTGATTCTGTTTCCGGAACTCTTTGAACTCTGTGAACTCCGGATTCATATTTCAGTCTTGAATAAACTGCATCACCTTTAATAGATATAATAATTTCTGAATAACCACCGGCCTCACATTCTGTTTTTGAAAGAATTTGTGTCTGCCAACCTTGTTTATCCGCGAATTTTAAATACATTCTGGTCAAATCACCCGCAAATATATTCGCTTCATCACCACCTGCTCCGCCGCGAATTTCGAGCATGATATCTTTGTCATCCATTGGATCTCTCGGAAGAAGTAAAACTTTCATTCTTTCTTCAAAATCAGGAAGTTTTGCTTCATTTTCTTCCATGTCAGCTTTTAAAAATGATTTCATTTCTTCGTCTTTTTCATCTCTGATTAAAATTTTTGCTTCTTCTATGGCTTCAACTGCTTTCTTCCAATCATAATAAAGTTGAACGGTTTCTTCCATAGATTTTCTTTGTTTAGAAAGCACTTTAAATCTGTTATAATCTTGTATGACAGCAGGGTCTGAAAGAGTTTCTCCAAGTTCAATATATTTTTTTTCTATCTGTATAATTTTATCCAACATATCTTTCATAAAACTTACCTCAATTCAATAGATGTTAAGAACAGTATAATAAAAACATAGCTTTCGGTAAAGTTAATAGTATTAAATATATTGAAAATAATTGATTTCAATAAAGAAGCAACCTCGCTGAAGGTTGCTTCTCAATTTTCATTGAACGCATACAACTGCTCAATTTGGGGTAATTGTTATTTTTGAGCCATCGCTATACTTCTATCAAATCTTCTTTGAAATACTCCACTACTGTTCCCATTACATTTTCAAAGAAGAAATCTAATTCAGTAGAAAGTTCGCTTCCCAATTCTGTTTCTACATGTTTTGAGGAATTAAATCTTGATAACATTTCGTTTTCGATACCCATACGTCATCCTTTCCTGATTTTTAATTTTTTGGCTTTTGCTTACAGTATCTATATCGGCATATTTTTTTAAAACTTTAGTTTTATTATGCATTTTGTTACAAAAATTTACAGATTATATTTAATAATGAAAAACAATAAGTCAAGAAATCAGTATAATTACTTATATTGTGTAAATTATTGCAAGCATAGATGTTATGTAAAATTGTCTTGTCATTTGTCATAATTTGTACTAAAATAACGGGGTGAGTTAGTTTTTATGGGGTATTAAGCATGAAATTTGTTGCAAGCAAAGATGATTTGTTAAACGGAATAAGAATTGTGGAAAGGGCTACTGTTGTCAAAGGGTTACAGCCTGTTTTGGCAAATGTTTTAATTGAAACTGTCGACAATAATCAAATAAAATTAACTGCAACAGATTTTGATTTGTCAATAACAACGTTAATTAATGCAACGGTTGAAGAAGCCGGAAGAACAACGTTACCTGCAAAAAAATTAAATGAAATTCTTTCAAGATTACAAGATGAATTGGTAAAAATAGAATTGGACAATGCAACAGCAACGGTAACTTGTAAAAACTCGAAATTTGATATAATTGCGATCTCAGCTAATGAATTTCCGACAGTTGAAGAAAACATTTCTGAAGAAGATTCAATCGAAATCGAGACGGCACCTTTTATCAAAGCAATTCGTCAAGTAGTTACTGCGGCGGCAGGGTATGAAACAAATAATTTATTATCCGGTGTTGTCTGTGAGGTAAATAAAAATATTCTTGAAATGGCGGCGACAGATGGTAACAGGTTAGCAAGGGTGCGTGAAGTTGTTAAAAATAACTCTGCTGATGAAGAAAAAGTTTTTGAAATGTTATTGTCTTCAAAAGTTTTATCAGAATTATCAAAAATATCTTTGTTGGCAGAATCTGACAATATAAAGATATGCAAAGAGGTTAAGAAAATTGTAATTACAATAGATAAAACAAAAATTATTACGAAACTCATGCAAGGACAATTCCCTAAGTATAATCAACTGGTACCGCAAACGTTCCCTAAAGAAGCTGTTATCAATAAATTTGATTTGATTTCTGCATTGGAAAGGGTTGCTGTTATGGTTAATGAAAAGAACAGTATTGTTAAATTTGAATTTGCGGATAACGAATTAAAACTGTCAGGAACTTCACCAGAAGCCGGAAATTCACAGGATAAAATTGATGTAAAATATATGAACGAACCGTTAGCGATTGCTTTCAATTATAAATTTGTATTGGAATTTCTCAAAATTGCAGAATCGGAAGAAATCACCGTTAAATTGAATACCCCGCTTTCGGCTACTGTTTTTGCACCAAACTCAGATGAAGATTACATTTATCTTGTTATGCCTGTTCAATTAAGGAGTTAGTAAATGAGAGGAAAAGCATTCAAATTCGGAGATAATATTTCCACAGATCATATTGCACCCGGAAGATTGTTTCACTTGCGTTCTGATTTGCAAGAATTTTCAAAACATGTTTTGGAAGATGCTGATGAGAATTTTGCTAAGAACATGAAAAAAGGTGATTTTGTTGTAGCCGGCAATAATTTTGGTTTGGGTTCATCAAGAGAGCATGCACCTCAAATTATTAAAATTGCAGGGGTAGGTGCTGTTATTGCAAAATCTTTCGCAAGAATTTTTTACAGAAATGCAATAAATATCGGATTATTAGCTATTGAATGTGATACTGACGGAATTGATGCAGGTGATGAATTAGAATTAGATATTAAAGAGGGACTTTTGAAAAATATTACAAAAGGGACTACCACAATGATTGAGCCATTGCCTGATGTTATGATACGACTTCTTAATGATGGCGGACTCATTGAACATATAAAGAAAAATGGTGATTTGGTTTTGGGTTAGAAAGGGATAGTCAAGTTTTTTCAAAATTTAGTTTCTTCAATGCTCAATGAATCAAATATAAATCAACACCGTTTCAAAGACAAAACAATTTCATGCGGGAAGTAGGAGCTTTTTACTCCTGAATCGGTGTTTGCCATGATAAATTCGACTGTTTCTCCTTCTTGAACGCCAACAGACTCGAACGGAACGGTTATATCAATAACATCATCATATGCGATACGGACATTTTCGGAATTCGCAAGAGTCCATGTATCTTGTTGAGTACATGTCAGTAATCTTGGTGGATATAACGTGTCTTTAACAAAAGTCAGAGTAAGTTCATTCTCAAATTTTTCGGTTAAAACAGGAGATAAATTGTCGGATTTACTAATAAGTCTTACATATGCTCGTGTTCCTATTTTTGTGGCATTTCTCAGATAAATATAAAACTGACTGATTTTATCTATAAGATTTTTTTCAGGAACACATTTGTTAATATGAAGCCTAAAATACATATTGTTACTATCACAGCCAAAATTAATTTTATCAATGTTTTTATTTTCACGGTGAATAGGACCATCTAATAATCTGACGGCACCGGAATTATTCCAAGCATAATCACTTAATGAAGAACCGTCCATTTTAGGAGAAATATTTTGTGAAGGTCTTTTGAGTGGAATTTCATGACTATTAATTAATGAATTTTCTAAATGTTGCGGTATTTCTTGTTCCAGTATTGAATAAATATTTTTTAAATGTTCTCTGAACATATAATCAAAAACATAATCCTGACCGGAATTGTTTGGTTCACCATACCACCAGAACCAATCGCTTCCTTGAACGGTCATTAATTCCTGTTTGGCATATTTAATTTTTTCATTGTTTTTTTTGTTATGACTGCATTTGTCAATCATATCTTTTGCATCTTTAACGTATTTCCAAGCTTTATTCTTAATGGGATCACCTATCCAGAACACGAAAGAATTGTCAACTCCTGAACCTAAAGGAATTTTTTTCAAAACTTTTTTTCGTTTGTCATTTTTGAGGTAATCTGAAATTAAAACCGTTTGTATAGTATTATCATTTTCAAGTAAAGAATAAAAACTTTCAAGAAAATCATTACCGTCGTTTACGTAATTTTCCCAGCAATTTTCACCATCCATGGCAATAGTCAACATATGATTTTCATCAGGTGAGGTTAATAATTTACTTTGAATAGTCTTAATTTTATTATACAAATCATTGGAGGCATCTGTTGAATTAAGTGCCGGATATTCAAAATTAATAAGATTAGGAATAGCTCTGTCCCTAAAGATTATATCAATGTCTTTTGTTCTTGCACTATATCTGTATGTTTTCAAAAGGTGATACGGTTCGCTTAAATTTCCTCTGAAGTCTCTGATAAATTCAAAATTAAGTACATTGGATAAAAGTTTTTCGTCAGCAAGAGTCCAACTGATACCTTGTTTTGCAAGCATGTTGACTGTTTTAGGGTCTATACATAGTTCAGGCAACCAGAATCCTTTTGGTCTGATTCCAAAAATTTCTTCAATTCTGTCTATTGCCATTTTTATCTGTAAAAAGGCATATTCTTTCATATCGAAAGTTTGCGGTAATTTAATATCTGTCGGAATTGTTTTCAATATAGATTTCATATTCTCGCATAAAATCGGTAAAATTGCATGATAATAACTGCTTGCAGTAAGTTCAATTCTACCCTCTGCAAGATATTTTTTATATGTTGGTATAATCTCTTTTATAATCTCACGTTGTAAATCTATAATTTCAATTCTGTCCTCTTGGGTGTAGTTGTGCTGTTTATCCCACAATTCTTGCAAGCGTGGATTTCTCTTATCGTGAATTGGGTCAATCCATACTAAATTAAACAAGGCCATTATATCGGAAAGTTCTTGTGCAGAAAATTTTGAAATATCACAATCATCTTTTTCAAATCTTTTTTTGAATAATTTCTTATAATTTTCGCTTTTATAAAGCATAGTTTCGTATTTCGGGCAAAAGAAATTGTTTAAGATAAATGATTTTTCTTCACCGGTCATACTGTTTACATCAGAAATTGACAATTCCGAATGAATATCATTAAAACCGTTTGCATAATCAATAATTGTATCCAAAAGTGTAGGTACAAAATCAATGTTTAATTTTAAATTAGGGAAACGTTCTAAAAAAAGTATCATATCCAAGTAATCTTTGATTGCATGCAAACGTGCCCATGGCATAAGATATGTGCCTTCAACTTTGTATGATGGTTGATGCATATGCCAATAGATTGCTAAAGATAAATTTCTCACACACCCGAGCCCCATATATATAAGTATACAAGATGTCGCTACATTCCGCAACCCATGTATTACTAATTATTTACAACTTTGCTGACGATTTCTTCAGAAGATATTTTTAGACAAATCAATTCGTTGCAAGTGGTTTGTCTTTTTTCCCACAAGCAAGGTTGTAACGGACAGGAGAATTTTGATTTTACAGGGATAACATTGCCGTTTTGGGGGATTAATTTATTTTCATCAGTAGAGCCAAAAATAACATAAGTTTTTACTCCTAATGCTACGGCTATATGTAAAGGTGCTGAATCTGAGCACAAAAACTTTTCAGCAGAAGATATTAATTCAGCCAAATCTTTTAAACTTTTTGTTGTTCCGTATAAATTTTCAAATTTATCAAATGGTACATTTTTTACAATTTTTTCGATACATTCTTTATCATCAGTTCCGCCAATTAATAAAACTTTTTTACCGCTATCTGCCAGTTTTTCAACAACTTCTGCCCATATTTCCGGAGTAACAGTTTTTATCATTCCTTTTTGCATACTTAAACGACTGACTCCGGGGTGAATTAAAACGGTATTTGGTATGACAGTTCTTTTTTCAATATTTAAAATCGGTAAATCAGTTTTAATTTCTGTTTCAAAAGAAATTAAATCTTGATACATATTAACTGCATATTGATTTTTATTTAGTTTAACCGCTTTCGTTAAAAATATTTGACTTAGTTTCCCGCTATCATATCCGTACCTTTTGGGAATAAAAGTGAGAAATAAAAATAATGAAATAAATTTATTTGAGCCACTCGAAAATACAATGTCAAATCTGTATTTCCAAATTTGAAATAACAGTTTTATAAGTTCAATGTATTTGTTTTCTCCCTTGATGTTTGCGTATAAAACTTTATCAATAACATTTGTAAGCGAAGTTATTCCTTGACTGCGTTTTTCTAAAGCTAAAGTAATTTCAGAATCAGGAAATTGTTTCTTTATGGACAAAATAGTTGGCAAAAAAAGGATTTCATCCCCAAGCCCACCGAAATTTACAAATAAAATTTTTTTCTTATCTATCATAAACCTAAACCGGCAATTGCTGAAACAACCAATCCTTGAATAATTTGCAATAATATAAATGCAATAATCGGAGAAATATCTAATACTCCCCCAATAGGAGGAATAATTCCCCTAAATAGATTTAGAAAAGGATCGGTTAATTTACTTACATAATTATATGGTCGTTGTTCCCAATCAATGTTTGGAATCCAAGTTAAAAATATTCTTATAATCAAAAGAATATAATAAAAATAAAATAATTGATTTACAGCTCTTGATATCATTTGAACTCCCTGCATTATGCGTGTGAATTAGAAGTTGTATTTGCACATGAGCAGTTATTTCTTTCTGTCGGAATTTTTTCTATCATGGAGAATAACAACTTTTTCAAATTCTCTACATTACCGTTAAATACTTTTATTACTTCTGAGTGTGAAACTGGTGGAACATCACCGACTAAACCGGCATCATAGTCCGTAATGAGAGAAATATTTAACGGACACATATCCATTTCCATAACTAAGTATGCTTCAGGATATGCGGTCATATTAATTACTTCCCAACCTTGTGATGTAAAGAACTTGGATTCAGCTTTTGTCGAAAATCTTGGACCGTTTATAACTACGACCGTACCGGTTTCGTGAACAGTAATTTTTAATTCTTTTGCCGTTTTTATGGCTATTTCTCTTAACTCGGGGCAATAAGTATCAGCAGCAGACGGATGCTCTACAACAGGACCTTCAAAAAAAGTTGTTTTTCTGCTGTCTGTCCAATCAACAAACTGATCGCAAATTACGAATTCTCCAGGTCTAACTTCTTTTTGCAGGCTACCTGCTGCACAAGGAGAAATAACTCTTTTGCAACCAATTTCTTTCATTGCCCATACGTTTGCTCTATAATTAACTAAATGAGGCGGAATAGAATGATTTCTGCCATGTCTTGGCATAAAAGCAACATTATGCTCTCCAATCTTTCCGATAAATAAATTGTCTGATGGGGAACCATATGGTGTATCAATTGAAATTTCCTTGACGTCTTCCAAAAATTTGTAAAAACCTGAACCACCAAATACACCTATATCTGCTATTTTCTCCATACGCTGAAACCTCTTTACTAACTATTTTCTATTATCACAATATTATCATGAAAAAAAATGTTTGAAAAGTAAAGAGTCAAGTCTTGCGACTTGACTCTTTTATTTAGTACCATCTTACATCCTTAATTTTCCGGAGTGAATGGTCTTACTACTGTTACCGATCCGTCTACATTCTTGCGGACTCCTGTATCTATTTCATCATCTAAATCCGCTGCGAATGCTACCGGTGTATATACCTGACCTGCATCTATTGCTGTTGCGACTTGATCCTTTTGGAGATTGTTCAATATTTTTATGTTATCGTGATCTTGCCATTTTGGATCTGTAGGTGTCGGTCCAGGAGGATCAGGTGGTCCCGGAGGATCAGGCGGTCCTGGAGGATCAGGCTGACCAGGTACTACCAAGTATGTATTATCTTCAGTTTGTGTACCTTGGTTCCAGCCATTTTCACCATTTGCCATATTGTATGTAATTTCTGTATCAGGATTGATTGTTATTACTTGAGTATCTTTAATATCGACATATTTCAAGAGGTAATCTCTGCTTGGAAGAGGAACTGTCAGATTCTTGGTTTCTCCGCCTACATTGATTAAGTTTGCGTGAACATCATCGCCAAGTACAATATCTTTTTGGTCAGCTGTCAAATTGATAACATTACCGTTAACTCCGTTTACATTCATATCGCCTAATGATTTGATATAAGCATTACCGTTAGGGCCTGTTACAATTTTATTAACATCACCGCCTGTAATATTTACATATGAATCGCCGGTTCCCACTGAAATTGGCATATAATGTTCCATCGTACTGATAAGTGTTGCGGAATTGCTTACACCGCCAATATAATAAGGTGCTGAAAATTCATAAGTATTAGCTTTTATTTTTGCAGTTCCGTCCGTAATTATATTCAATGCTTCTGATGTCAACTTAACATTTTTCGCTTCTGTATCGACAGTTACCGCAACTGATCCATTGTGAGAAACAACATCTAAATCGCCACCTACCTTTAAACTACCAGGTTGCAAGGTGTGTAATGATGAGTCATAACCACCGATATGGACATTATGTTTAGAATTAACTTCTAAATTACCGCCGATTGTATCATTACCGACTACGTGAATGAAGTGTTTAACATGAGTATTTGCACCGTCAGTTGTAGTCAATTTTGCGTTACCGTCAACATTAACATTTTTTATTTCTAAGAAACCGCCGGAATTAGACATTTCTAAATTACCTTTGATATCAGAATTTCTAAGGTACATGAAATTGCCTTTAGCTTTAGGGTTTAATGCACCGTTTGATGCAATATTTGCATCACCGTTTACGGTGAATGCTTTACCGTTATCTGTGTAGTTTAAAATAACAATACCGTTAGAATCTACATCTAAATTACCGTTAATTGTACCGCCACCGATAACTTGTGTATAATCTTTGCCTGCAACAATGTATACATTGCCGTCAACGCTTACGGACTCTAATCTTGTTCCAATACCATTTTCACCATTTACATTGGAAACTAAATAATTTTGTCCGTCTCTTGTAACCAATTTAAAACCTTTATTGGCAACAACAGCTGTTCTCAAGGCTTCAATGTTAGGAGCGGTTATATTAAATTCACCACCGACATTGAAAGTTGAATCTTTGATTGAAACAGACTTTGTAGCTGCTTGCGGTAATCCTACAACTGTCATGTTGCCATTATTAAATTGTGCACCCAACGCTTGGGTTGTCAACATTACGTCTCCTGCTGCATTGAATTGAGCACCATCAAATAATACGCCGTTAGGGTTGGAAATGATAACTTTGTCAATTCCTGCATTTGAGTTGATTGTACCGTAAACTTGGGTCATTCCCTGACCGGTTACGGTGTTTAAAACGGTAAGTCCGTTAGCATTATTAACTGCATTAAAATTAAGTGTTTCACCATTGTTAATGTTTAATGAGTCCCAATTGACGTGGGCATTACCATTAAAATTCAATGTTGCAGAATTGTTGCCAGTTTCCATTCCAGCAAAACCGCCGGTTACGTCATTAATAACCGCACCGCCGATGTTGTTCCCTAAACCGGTGTCCATTGATGCAAAAGATACTTGCATTGAAGCAAATACTGTGCAAAGAGCAATGGCGGAAACTTTCTTCATAAATCTGTTCATAATTATTAATCCTCTATTTTCCCGTTTACATATATATAAAGATTCCATACTTGCAAAAATTGCCTTTTTATTACAAATTGTAAAGTTATGTTTCATGATCTATGTCCTTATAACGCTAAATACACTGTAATAATAATTATTCTACACAGAATGTCCACTTAGTTGGATTTGTTTTCCTATGGTAATCATACAATTAAAAAACTGTAAATAAAATATTTTGCTCAAATTTGTCAATATATTTAACAATTTGTTACATATTAATCTCGTTATAATTGTTTGTATTAATAGGATGTAATGTAGTAAATATGAGGATTTAGACTTTATTTATGTATGTTGTATATCTGCAACAAAAAAACATGTGAGCATGCCAGAAAAAGGTCGTTAAAATAGGATTTAATAAAAACTTATATATGGAACGTATTTTATCCAACGATATACTTATATATAAGACGTGATGCGTTAACGATATATTCTTTTCCTAATGGTGAATTATAAGGTCTCAATGCCAAAATTACCACAATGTATTTTTTCCCGTTTGGAGCATATACAATTCCGGCATCACCTAACATAGTGCCAATATCACCTGTTTTATGAACAAATAAAGCTCCTTCGCCAAGTCCTGCTTGGATTAGTCTGTTATTTTTGACGTGGCTCATGTAATCAATAATATACTCTCTTGAATTAATATTAAGAAATCCCGGATTATCCAAATTGTATAGCAAAGTTGCCATTTCTTTGGCGGTTGTTTTATTAGTACCATCTAAATCAGGCAACCAAGTTCTAACATAAGTTTTAGGCATGTTCCAATCACGCAAGCCGACATTAACATCACTCATCCCGCCTAATTTCGATATAATCATATTTGTAGATGTATTATCAGAATCTTGTATCATTGTTTTTGCAAGATAATCCATTGAATAATTTTTTCCGGTTTGTGAGTATTGTAAATTCCCTGAACCGCTTGAAACATATTCAGGAAGCATTTTCATTTCGTCATAAATAGTAAATTGATTAGCTTCTATGGATTTAAACATTCTGACTAATACAGGCAGTTTAATTATACTTGCGGCAGGATATTGTGTGTCTCCGTTAATATCAACGTAATTCCCGCTATCATACTCCATAACGTATACAGCGGGCTTAATTGACGGATACGATTTACCCAAATTAAGCAGTTGTGATTTTAATTTTGTCATTTCTGTCGTACTGAATAATGAAGTTATTTCATTGTGTTTTTTGACATCTGACGGAGTAAGTAACACCTGATTGTTAAATATATCATTATAAAGGTAATTAACAGTTGGGCTGTATATTTTGTACAAATTGATGCTTGAATTATTTATTTTGCCATTATTTAACATTCCGTTTTTATAATGTGTATGTATTTTGTAAGTTGTAGGATAAAAGACTTGTTTAATTAGGGTATTGTATGTTTTGGGGAAAACAATAGTTGCAAATGCCAACAAAAACAAAAAACATACCAAAAATCTATACAATTCAAAAAGTTTGTTTTTCTTATTTATTTTTTCTTTTTGAAGAGTAGGACGAGTTATATTCCGATAATTCGGAACTGCATGCAATGATGTTTTTTCTGATACCTGTTTATATGCGTACAAAAATACTTTCCCCTCTACCCAATGTAGTTCAATTTTAGCATTTCATAATTTTATATAAAATACTGCATTTGTAGGAAATCTTAATAAATACAACTTTATAATTAGGAAGAATTACCAATGATAACAACAGATGGAGTATTACAATAAGTATAAAAACAAGGAGATAAAATGAAAAAAAACTTTGCAATAATTATACTTACATTAATCGCCACACCTGTCATAGCCTCCTGTAAAATAGACGACGGCAGTGCTTGTATTGCGAACGTTAGAACTTCGCCGGATGCTGTTCAAACAATTCGGACTTCAGGACCGTCCGGATTTTCGGCAGATATTAAAACAACCCGACCTGCTGATAAGAAATTGACACAAAAAGGGACAAGAGCATTTCGTCCAAATCCGACCGATTACGGTTATAATACAAATTGTCAATTCGGAATATGCACCGACTCAGGCATGCCGAAAGTCTTTAATTCACCTGACAGATAGTTAATGATGGATGTCCATGAAGTACTGGACATCCATTAAAATTTGATTGGTTTGTAATATTAGAAATCATATTTAATAATTTTTCTATTTTCGAACTTTAAATATAATCAGCTTAAATATAATATAAGTGAATATCGCACTGCATATTGTTGCAAATATTTGTGCCCAATATACGTTTAATTTTAATCTGTCAACGAATGCCCATAGTATTATTGCATTGATTAAGTAACTGAAAAACCATGTTATGCAACAGTTCAAGTATTGTTTTATAAGGTTCCCGTCAGAATTAAAAACCAATTTTCTTTGAGTTGTGAAAGAAACGACAGAAGATAATGCCCAAGCTAATGCTAAGGATATTTGATAATATTTTTCTCCCAAAATATAGACAAATATCATATATATAAGGTAAGATATTCCGGCATTAAATCCGCCGACAAACAAAAATCTTAGCTTATCCGATTGCTTATACCATATATTTTTGAGTTTTTCCATATAAAGCCTAATAATTGTATTCTGGAATTTCAAATACTGAATTATCAGCACCTTTATTTACAAATTTGAGATAATAATCTAAGGCGATTTCTTTTGAGTTATTGTAAAACTCGTCAGAAATGAATTTTTTGTGTAATTCTGTTCGTTCTCCTGAATAATTACCTAAAATTCTTGCAAAATCAGAAATTGAAACAATATTTTCACCGCCTGCGTACGCTTTTGTTTTGGCATCAGTTCCGGAAGGTCTTATTTCAACATACTTGTCTGTAAATTCCAGATAAGTACCGTCGCCGACAAACTTTACTGCTTTTAAATTATCAAAGGAAAGTTCTTTGAATGTATCATTAAGGACATTTTTAATATCATCAAGGCTCATTATATCCTCTTTTTGTGCAATAGCCAGTGATAAATAGAACAAGTCATTTTTTGTACGTTGTTTTTCACCTTCAATTTTAGCTTGTTTTAATTTATCGATATCAGGTTCTGATTCGTTATAATACGCAATATCTTCTCTTACGTCGTATCTTGTTATTATATTATTTTCTGCATATATTTCAGACAAATATTCCGAGAGTGTCATATTTTCATCTTCCAACTTAGCAGACAATGACGAAGCAACAATAATTGCTTCTGTTGCACTTTTCTCTCTCATTGCAATTGCTTTTCTTCCTGAAACGGATTCGATAAGATTTTCCGAACCCATAATCATTCCGCCTGATTCTTCGCCGGCAAAAATCAATCTTGGTTGAACTCCCAAGTTTATTTCATCTCCAAAAACATCTTCTACAATAACGTCTTTATCCGGATTATTTCTCAGTTGAAGCTCAACTTTTTTCATAATATTTGCAATTTCTTTGAATCCGACAGGAACATTAACCACTTTAATTTTATGTGCTTTTGCCCATTCATTCCAACTCAAAGAAGAAGCGGTAGTTTTAATCATAAATCTTGGATGAGATTTGAATTTGCCTTGTGAAATAAGTTGTTTTGTTCTGTAATTCATAAGCATTAAAAATGCTTGATTTGCACTGTATACGGTCAAAACCCTTTCTTCATCAAGTTTAATGTATAATATTCCGTATTCTTCTAATGTTGGGATATTGCCGTTTGCTTCTATTTGGCATACTGTTAGTCTGTCATGGTCAGGGTCTGTGATTAAAACTATTGTACCGCAAGGCATGTCTTTTAATCGTTCACCGTAATTCATTGACTCAATAACAGGGAAAAATGATGTTCCGTCTTGGCGTTTTGCGATTACTGTTGCATCCACTGAGTAATCGTAAAATTCTTGTTTTCCTTTCGGGCTTACGCTATATTTACCGATTGAATGGAAAAATGGGTCTTCTTCAGTATTATTCCACACATATTTATCAGAAATTTCCAACTTTTCCAATACTTTTGACAGAGTTTTGTATGCACAACCGCCGACACATTCTACAAATAGTTTCCTTTGCATTTTTTTTACCAAATCAAGATTTTCTGCAACGCCGGATTTCAAATATTCAACATACAGATCTATTCCATCATTAAGTCTCTTCATAATTTCTTCATCAATAAGCGGGTTATTTTTAGAAGCAATTTTTATTTCGTAAGTTCCGTATTGTTCAACGATATCAAATATTTCTTGAATTTTATTAACAAACTCCAATGATTCCTCGGGCAAATATTGACTTCCTTGAGAGTTTAGATCTTTTGTGGCAGTTTTAACAGAAATTCCGTGGCTTGAAGTTATGTATTCTCCGCCGACTAAATCCAATTTAAATGCCAAAAAAGAGGCAAGCCATATAGGAATTGTTTTTCTGTTGCAAGGAGTAAGAGTTCTTATTCCTTGTGCGGATTGTATTCTTGCAATCGCATCCAAGTATAGTGCCGAATTATACCTGACTTCTGACCCAACAAGTTTACGAATTTCTTTATTAGGATATTTTTCTCTTGCAACAAGAGCTTTAGCTAAAGTTGCCAAAACAATACCTACAAGATTTATTGGGAATCTTGTATCTTGCGGGAACAATATATTTTGAGGCCCCCGAATTCCTGCCGTAGAAACTTTTGCTTCTTTGGAATAGTTTGCAAACCATTCTTTTAAATTCAATCCTTGAGGATTGGTTGTTTCGTTGTACGGATATAAATATTCCCGTTTTAATGTAAATGTAAATTCATTCTCATTTTCAAAATTCAATAAATCCAAATTCTTTATATAATCCGGAGTTTTATCAAAAACATTTTTAAAAAGTTCTTTTTCAAGTTCACAACTCGCTTCTCTCATTACAGCATTCTCCTTATCTAATTGTATTGCGGGTTTTGTTTAATTTTTAGGAACTAATACCGAAATTACGGCATTGTTTATATCAAGATATTTTTTTGCGATTTCAATCAAATCATTTGTTGTAATTGAATTACATATAGGAATATAATTCTCCGCAAGAGATAAATCATCACAAACTGTCATATAATATCCGATTGCTTCACCGATTTCGGAAACAGTTTCAACTTCACAAGCAAAATTTGATTTAAGTTTTTTCTTTGCTTTATTAAGTTCTCTTTCGGTAATTTCTTTTTTAAGGCTATCAATTTCTTGTTTAACAAGTTCTATTGCCTTGTCTTTATATTGTGAGTTAAAGTTTGCCTGAACAAAGAAATTACTCCCGTCCCTAAATGAATAGTTTTCTGTGCATAATATATTGAAAATAGGCTCTTTTAAATTTTCAATAAGATTAACATAAAGCCTTGAACTTGTACCCTCGCCAAGAATAATCGAAAGCATTTCTAAAGCAATTAATTCTTTAAGGTCATTTGCTTTTGCACCTAAATATCCGAACATTAGGAATGAAGAATTAATATTTGCTTTTTCTTCCACATAAACCGTCTGAGAAACAGGTTTGTCAGGAGTTAGATTTCTTTCCGGAGGAATTGGTCTGTCTTTCCACTCAAAGGCTTTGATAACTTTATTTAAGGTTTCATCAAAATCAAATTCACCAACTATAATTGTTGTTACATTTTGTGGAGAATAAAAAGTTCTGTAATAATCCATTACTTCATCTCTTGTAATTTGTGAAATGATTTCCGGAGTGCCGATTACATCACGTTTGTACGGATGAGAAGTGTACATGGCATTGTTTGTTGCATTGTATACTTTTGTCCATGGCTGGTCTTTTCTCATTCTTATTTCTTCAATAACAACGTGTCTTTCACGTTTATCGGTAACGGTTTTGTCATTAATATCAAATACCGCACCCATTTCATAATCCGGTATTACCGGATCGGTCATCATATCTGCATGAAGTTCTATTGCCAAATCAAAGTTTTCATTATTTTCACCTTTGGGAAGTGTTACATAATAAAATGTATAATCTTTCCAAGTTGCAGCATTGACTATTGCACCTCTTGCTTCTAATATTTTGTCAAATTCACCGGTCTTGTGTTTATGAGTTCCTTTGAACATAAGGTGTTCAAGAAAATGTGAAATTCCGTTATTTTCGTCATTTTCGTTTATTGAACCTGTTTTAACCCAAGACGAAACATTAACCATTCCGCCTTCTTTGTAAGCTAAAACTATTTTATGTCCGTTGTCTTGTTCGTATATCTTAATATCTCTCGTTAAAAACGGATATTTTACTGTTGTTTCTTTCATAAGTACCTCTTTTATATCTACTATCATACTATAATTTTGCTATTTTGTGACAAAAAGTTTGTTAAACTATGGAAAAGTTGAGAAAAATTTAATTTATAATTACTTTGTTGACGAAAGATTTTGTTAAATTTAAAATCGAAAAATAGGAGGAAATAAAAATGTATCAAGTTTATATTGATAAGCCGTCATTGTTTGAACCTGATATGGCTGGTGAATTTAAAAATCTTGAGGATGCAATTCGTTTTGCGGAAAAAGAAAAAGCTGAGGGCGAAGACATTACGTATACAATAGAAGAAACCAACGGAACGGTAAACAGTTACGGAGAGCAAATTACAAAGGTTGTTCGCAGAGGTTAATATTAAGATTATTTTACTTACTGATTGGTTCTTGCCTGATTGAATATTCTGCTCGTGTCTTCATCACCAATATAACGAAAATGCCAAGGTTCAAAACCTAAACCTTGTTTATTATTTTGGGGAAATGACATTTCAAACCCGTATTCTTCGGCATGTTGTGCCAACCATTTAGCTTCTTTTGTGTTTGCAAAAGAAGCTTCTACTGAATTTATATCTATTGCCAAACCTGTGTGATGTTCGGAATAGCCTGCCGGAGCGGAAAATCTTGCTCTTTCATAAATATCTTGTTGAGTTTTGCCATGCAAACGTGATGGTTTTTTAAATAATCCTATTTGATATTTTGTACTTCTGTATCCTGAAACTATTTTCAAATTTATTCCGTCTTTTTTTGCATCTTGTTTCATCTTATCAAATGCTTCTTTGCACTTTTTATGCACCCGAATACCATTGCTTAAAGTTACCAAATCTTCAACGTTACAGTCTAAATATTTGTAATGTATGACTTTTTCGATTTTTTTGTTTTGGGTATTTATTCCCAATATAACTATTTTTTCATTGGTATATGTTCCGTTTAGAATTTCTTGTATTTCTTTTTCACTTAAACTTCCGTCATTTGAAAAATTAATTCTCGGAGTTTCTTCTTCGTAATTAAATAGTTTGATTTCATTCTTAATATTTTTCGTATTTACATAATTATCTTTATTATTTACTTTCATGGTTTTATCAATTTTCATTTCATTTCCTTTATCAGATTTTACCAATTAAATCGTACACGGAAGCTCCTATTATTTCAACGATTTCGATATCACCCGGAATTAAAAGTTTATTTGTATGAATGTGAACAACTCCGTCAATTTCCGGTGCATCATACTGAGTTCTTGCAACTATTTCACCATCATCAGAACAACATTCAATAATACAAGGGAGCTTTTGTCCAACAAATTTGTTGTTTCTTTCTTTTGAAATTTCCTGTTGAAGTGCCATGAGCCTATTATATCTTGCTTTTGCGATACGTTTTGGCACTTGTGGTTTCATTGAATATGACGGAGTGCCTTTTTCTCTTGAATAACAAAATACGCCCATTCGGTCAAATTTCATTTCTTTAACAAAATTGTATAAGTGTTCAAAATGTTCCTCTGTTTCGCCGGGGTATCCGACTATAAATGCAGTTCTGATTGATACTTGCGGTATGTGCTTTCTTATATTGTCAATCATGTGGGTATAATCAAATGCCGGTCTGCACATATTCTTAAGCATTTCCGGATGAGAATGCTGAAGCGGAATATCAACGTATTTAACTGCTTTTTCGCACTCTTGAATTACATCCAATAGTTCATCACTCATTTGTGTAGGATAAGCATACATAATTCTAATCCAACCAAGTCCCTCGATTTTGTTTAATTCTTTTATTAATTCTGCAAGCATAGGTTTTTTGTACACATCAATCCCGTAACTTGTTGTATCTTGGGCAATGAGAATTATTTCCGTAACACCGTTTTTAACCATGTTTTTTGCTTCTGTAATGATATTCTCCATTTTTCTGGAACGGTAATCTCCTCTTAAATAAGGAATAACACAATATCCGCAGCGATAATTGCAACCGTCAGCAATTTTTATATATGAGCTTGCCCCCATTGTAATCTGTTGTCGATTGATGTTTTCAGGATATATATATTCAGGTTTTTTGCTAACCTCTGATACATAGCCGTTTTCAATGTTTTTAAGAATTTCAATTATTTTTGTAAAATCAGTTGTTCCTACTGTTGCAACGATTTGTGGAATTTCCTTTTTTAATTCTTCTGGATATTTTTGAGCAAGGCAACCTGCAACAATTATTTTTTTATTTTTCTCTGCCAATTCAAGAATTGTATGAACGGACTCACGTTCCGCATCATTAATAAATGAACAGGTATTTACAATAACAATATCTGTTTCGTTTTCATTTAAAGTGATTTCGTATCCGTTTTGAGCAAGTAAACCCAAAATCAATTCCGAATCAACAAGATTTTTTGCACAACCATGACTTATTAAAGCAATTTTTTTCATCTTTCACCCAAATACGAATGTACAAGAATAAGTTTATCACGTTATATTTTCTCTATCAATGGGATATTTCATCAGAAAGCGGTTTTGTCAATACAAAAAATGTTAAAATTATGGTTAATTTTTGTAAATTCTAATTTTGAATAATAGGCATGGGAAGCATGGTCAATTGTAAATTTTTTTATAAAAATGTTTACTTGATATAAAAACGTGAAGTCATATTATAGTCATACAAGCGAAGGGAGTGATGGCTATTAGACTTGGGGAGAGTCGCAAATCAATAAAAAACAAATCAATAGGAAAAATTAGATTTTTGGGAATTAATTAAAGGACTTACCTTGGTAAGTCCTTTTCTATTCATAAATAATTCAGGTGCGTATAAAACTTTCTGATGAAATGGGATGGTATTTG
The DNA here is from genome assembly GCA_024408855.1 of bacterium. Lineage (GTDB taxonomy): Bacteria > Cyanobacteriota > Vampirovibrionia > Gastranaerophilales > Gastranaerophilaceae > CAG-196. The sequence goes on from JAKSUQ010000004.1 coordinate 55,575, forward strand.
CAGAAATTTTTATTGTTTGTGGTATAATTGTAATAAGGATAGTTGATTTATAAATGAGGTTATAAAAGGGGGATAGATGACACAGAGCTATGATGCCAGTAATATACGTGTTTTAGAGGGTTTGGAAGCCGTAAGATTGCGTCCTGGGATGTATATCGGCTCAACTTCACAAAGAGGTTTGCACCATTGTATATATGAAATTGTTGATAATTCTATTGACGAATCACTTGCAGGATATTGTACGGAAATTCATGTAACTGTTCATCCTGATAACAGTGTTACCGTTGAAGATAACGGGCGCGGTATTCCTGTTGATATAAAGCCGGATTCCGGTAAATCAGCATTGGAAATTGTTCATACGGTACTTCATGCAGGCGGAAAGTTCGGTGATGGCGGATATAAAGTATCAGGCGGGTTGCACGGCGTAGGTGCTTCTGTTGTAAATGCTCTTTCAGAGAAAATGGTTGTTGAGGTTTCAAGAGACGGATATATTTGGCATCAGGAATATTTAAGAGGCGAACCCGCTTCTCCGGTTGAAAAACATGGAACTACAACTAAAACAGGCACAAAATCAACATTTTGGCTTGATCCGGAAATTTTTACTGAAACAACAGTTATTGATGTTGATACTGTTGCTACCCGCTTTAGAGAAATGGCTTTTTTGAACAAAGGTTTGAAAATTGTTTTGCATGATGAAAAGTCCGGCAAGGATGATACTTTCCATTATGAGGGTGGTATCGGAAGTTATGTTACATTTTTAAACCAGAACAAAACAGTTCTTTTTGAAGAACCGATTTATATGGACAAAATGGTTGGTACAACAAAAGTAGAAGTTGCAATGCAATATACAGACTCTTACAATGAGTCAATTCTTTCTTTTGCAAACAATATCAACACTCATCAAGGCGGTACGCATTTGACAGGATTCAGAAATGCAATTACGCGTGTTTTGAACGATTATGCAAGAACAAATAAAATTTTAAAAGATTCTGAACAAAATCTTTCGGGTGATGATGTTAGAGAAGGTTTAACAGCGATTGTTTCAGTTAAATTGGAAAATCCTGAATTTGAGGGACAGACAAAAGAAAAATTGGGTAATTCGGAAACTATGGCTGCCGTTCAAGATGTTGTAAGAGAGAAATTACAAGAATGGTTAGAATTTAATCCAAAAATTGCTAAAGTTGTAATAGAAAAAACATTACAAGCTCAAAGGGCAAGAGAAGCTGCTCGTAAAGCAAGAGAATTGACCAGAAGAAAATCTGTTTTGGAAAATTCGACTTTGCCTGGAAAACTTGCTGATTGTTCAAACAGAGAACCTGAAAAATGTGAAATCTTTATAGTCGAGGGTGATTCTGCCGGCGGTTCCGCAAAGCAAGGAAGAAACAGAATGTTTCAAGCTATTTTGCCTTTAAGAGGTAAAATTCTTAATGTTGAAAAAGCAAGACTTGATAAAATATACGGTAATGCAGAAATTCAAGCAATGGCTCAGGCTTTTGGTATTTCAATAAGCAAAAATGAAGAAGATTTTAACCTTGATAAATTGCGTTATCACAAAATAATTATTATGACAGATGCTGATGTTGATGGTGCTCATATCAGAACTTTAATGTTAACGTTCTTCTTTAGATATGCAAAACCGTTGATTGAAAACGGTTATGTCTATATTGCTCAACCTCCTTTGTTTAAAGTAACAATAGGTAAGCAATCGGAGTATTTGTATGATGAGCACGCTCTCGATAAAATGCTCAAAGAACGTGGTATTAAATCTTTGAGTTTGTCTGATAAGACAAAATTAAAAGTTAAGTCAGGTGATGATTTGGCAGAGCTTTTACAAAATATGTCTACTTTTTATAAGGCATACAATAATCCAATTTTGAACATTATTCCTTCTGTTGTATTGAGGGGCTTAATTCGTTCTGAAGTTACTCCGGAAGATTTTACAAGCCAAGACAGAATGAACGAAGTTTTAGCATATTTGCAACACTATTTGAAAGACCATGCCGAAAATTATAATGCAACAGAGGCTAAGAATTATGAAGTTTCTTTAAAATACAGTCCTGAAACTGCGAGATATGCTATACAACTTGATTTGTTTGAAAATGAGCATGAAATGATTACGGCGAATATTATTAAGAGTAATGAATTTAAACGTTTGAAAAATTCATATCCTTTGATAAGAGATTTCTTGATTGAAGAAGAAGAAAGTCTTGTTTTGGAAACTGAGACCGGAGAAATTGAAATTACTTCATTTGCTCAACTTCAAAAAATCGTTGATGACAGAGGGCAAAAAGGTATGACGATTCAACGTTTCAAAGGTTTAGGTGAAATGATGCCTCAACAACTTTGGGAAACAACTATGGATCCTGAAACGAGAACGTTGCTCAGAGTTAACCTTGAAGATGCAATGATGTGTGATCAGTTGTTCGATATTCTTATGGGTGATAAGGTTGAACCAAGACGTGAATTTATAGAACGTAATGCCGTTTATGCAACAAATATTGATACATAATTATGGTGTAATTGTTTGAATTATATGAATTTATAACAAAAACGGGATAAACATTGTTTATCCCGTTTTTCTAATGTTGTTTTAATTATTAAACCATTGAATATTGAAGATCATCTAATGCAGCAACACCAGGAAGAATTTTACCTTCAATAAATTCCAAAGAAGCTCCGCCACCGGTTGAAACGTGTGTGAAATCTTCAGCTTTGCAGAATTTTTTAGCAGCACTTACGGAATCGCCACCGCCGATTACGGAAGTTGCACCATTCTTGGTAGCTTCAACAATAGCTTCCAATACTGCCTTTGTGCCGTCAGCAAATTTAGGATTTTCAAATGCTCCGACAGGTCCGTTCATAAGAATTGTTTTTGATGACTTAAGAACATCAGCGAATGCTTTTCTTGAGTCTAAACCTGCATCAACACCTTCAAATCCGTCAGGAATTTCATTAATTTTAACAAACTTGTTTGTTCCGTTGCCTGAAAAATCGTCAGTAACGAGTACGTCAGTTGCCATAACAAGTTTAACACCTTTTTCTTCAGCTTTCTTTTGAATAGCTAAAGCTGTTTCAAGTTGATCATCTTCGCATATTGAAGTTCCGATTTTGCCGCCGTTAGCTTTAACAAATGTATAAGCCATACCACCACCGATAATCATATTGTCAACTTTATCAAGTAAGTTTTCCAAAACACCGATTTTTGAAGAAACTTTTGCTCCGCCAACAACTGCCGTAAAAGGTCTTACTGGATTGTCAAGTGCAGAAGATAAACATCTGATTTCTTTTTCCATTAATAATCCTGAAACAGCAGGTTTAAGAATTTTTGCTAATTTTGCTGTTGAAGTATGATTTCTGTGTGCTGCTCCAAATGCATCATTTACATAAAAATCACCTAATTTAGCAAGCTCTTGTGCAAATGTCATATCGTCATCTTTTGCTTCTTCAGCTTTGTAGAAACGAATATTTTCCAATAAAGCTATTTGACCGTTTTTTAATTCGGAAACGTAATCTGATGCTTCTTCAACGGACGGAATAAACATAATTTCTTCGCCAAAAATTTTTGACATATATTTTGCAACCGGTTCAAGCGAAAATTCCATGTTTTTTTCACCTTTAGGTCTGCCTAAGTGAGCCATAAGAATAATTTTTGCACCTTTTTCCTGTAATAATTTAACGGTAGGAATGATAGCCTGAATACGAGTGTCGTCTGTTACATTTTTGTTTTCATCCAAAGGTACATTTACGTCAACTCTGACGAGAGCTTTTTTACCTTGAATGTCATTCAAATCTTTGATTGATTTCTTCATAATTCTCTTTCCTTTCTTTTATCAAGTTTGTGCTTTCACACTGATTTGTGAACAAATTGTAAAGATTAGCGAATTTTGTTGTTTTTATTTCGCAATCCTAACTTGATTATATCAAAAAAAAGGAAAGAGAAAATAATTCGTATTGCTATATATTGTATGCGTAGTTATTTAATCCGTTTTTGAGTTTATTTAAAGCTCTCGCTTCGGTTTGTCGGATACATTCTTTTGTTACTCCGTATAGTTTCCCGATATCTTCTAAGGTTGTTTTGGTGAAATTTTCCAAGCCGAAACGCATTTTTATAACGCTCTGCTCACGTTCTTTTAATGTCGAAACTATATTAGTAATTTCTTTTTTTAGTTCTTCGTATTCAATATTTTCTTCAACGCATACATTTTCGTCAGCTATAACATCTGCAACGGAAAGTTCTTTGCCGTTATTGTTGTTATCAAAACTTCCTTCAATAGAAACGGTTGAAGTATATGCTGAGAGGTATGCATCAATTTTTTCAGGTTCAATATCCATTTTTTGTGCGACATCACGGTTTGTAACCTGACAATTATAATTTCGTTCCATTTCGGCCTTTACTTTTGAAAATTTTGATAATGTTTCTTGAACATATACAGGAATCTTCATACAGTATGATTGTTCAGAAATAGCTTTGAACATTGCTTGTTTTATCCACCAAGATGCATATGTTGAAAATCTGTAACCAAGTTCAGGGTTGAATTTTTCTACTGCAACCATTAAACCTAAATTTCCCTCTTGAATTAAATCAACAATCGGAAGTTTTGAAACGTGAATAGCTTTTCTTGCAATAGTAACAACCAATTTTAAATTTGCTCGTACAAGTTCTTTTTTGGCTTGCAAATCTCCGGCTTTAACTTTCAATGCCAATTCTTTTTCTTCGGCCGGTGAAAGTTGTTGAATTGAATTGATTTTTCTTAAATAACTTCCGATTTCGGAAGTCGAACTTGCATAAGCTGGCGCAAACGGATTTGACATACCTGTTTTTTTGAGTGAGATTAAAATTTCTTTCATACATAAACTCCATAGGGTAAAAGTAACATACAGTAAGGAAGAAAGACATAACACATATTCCTTATATACTTATGATATATCATGGAGATATAAACTTCAAGTGTTTTGTTAAGAAATATTACAAAAAGTGTCCTTCAAATTGAATATTTTTACATTTCTTAATATTATTTAAGTATGATTGAATTGTTAGCTCCTGCACAAACTGTTGAACATGGGATTGCCGCTATTGATTGCGGTGCTGATGCTGTCTATATTGGTGCATCTGATTTTGGAGCAAGAAAAAGTGCTTCAAATTCTTTAACAGATATTAAACGGCTGACTGATTATGCACATTTTTTCAATGCAAAAGTTTATGTTACCGTGAATACGATATTGACAGATGATGAGTTAAATCAAGCTCAAAAATTAGTCAATGAACTATATAAAATCAAAGTTGATGCAATTATTGTTCAGGATATGGCTTTGTTAAATATTGAGCTACCGCCGATTCCGATATATGCAAGTACTCAATGTGATAACAGGTTTTTGGATAAAATAAACTTTTTCGAAAAAATAGGAATTAAACGTGTAATTTTGGCAAGAGAATTATCTTTGTCGCAAATAAAAGAAATATGCGATAATACAAATCTTGAAATTGAAACATTTATCCATGGAGCTTTGTGTGTATCGTATAGTGGTCAATGCTATTTGAGTGCATCAATCGGCGGTCGTTCTGCTAATCGTGGAGAATGTGCACAACCTTGTCGTAAAAAATATTCTCTTGTTGATGTGAAATCCGGAAAATATATTGTAAAAGACAAGCATTTGCTTTCATTGAAAGATTTTAATGCATCTAAGCATATTAAAAAACTTGCGGAAATTGGAGTTACGTCTTTCAAAATTGAGGGACGTCTAAAAAATATCAATTATGTTAAAAATGTTGTTTCTTATTACAGGAATTTGATTGACGATTTTGCAGAAAAAAGTTCTTCCGGCAGGGTGATTACAGACTTTAAACCTGATATTAACAAAACTTTTAATCGTGGTTATACAGATTATTTTTTAGAAAAAAGAAAAAATATTTGTAATTTTGAAACGCCGAATTTTATCGGAGAAAAAATTGGTGTAGTGGATGAAGTACAAGGTAATTGTTTTGTAATCAACGGTAAAGACGTTCATCCTCAAGATGGAGTTTGTTTTTTTGTTAATGGTGTCCAAGATGGCTTTTTGGTCAATAAAGTTATCGGAAACAAGATTTATCCTAATAAAAGAGTTGATTTGCACAAAGGAATTGAACTATACAGAAACTATGATGTTGAGTTTGAAAAAGAGCTTTCAGGTGCAAAATTCCGCAGAGTATTAGACGTAAAATCCGAAATTAAGAAAAATGTAATTTCTGCAATCGATGAGGATGGTATTATGGTTGAAGTTTCTATGCCTGATTGTGAGGCTGCAAATAATCAGGAAAATATGAAGAGAATTTTTATTGAACAATTTTCTAAAACCGGAAATACTAATGTTGAATTTGTAGAAATAAATTTAAAAACAGATGTTTTGCCGTATATGAAAATTTCTCAGATTAATGAACTCAGGAGAAGTTTAATCGAAAAGTTAAAAGAGGCGAGAATAAATAATTATAAAAATAATAAACAAGACAAGCTGAAAACTGTTGAATATCCTCAAAAGGTACTGAATTATAAAGCTAATATATATAATCAAAGGGCTAAAGAATTTTATGAAAAATGTGGTGCAGTTGTTTCTGAATATGCCTTTGAAGCTCAAAATAATTATTCGAAAAAAGAGTTGATGAGGACAAAACATTGTCTTAAATTTGCGTTGGGTAAATGTGGTAACAAGGAAGAATGGATGCTTGAAGATTCACAAAATAAACGTTATCCGTTAGAGTTTGATTGTTCAAAGTGTGAAATGGCAATAAAGCATTCCTAAAAAGTATATTGTTATAAGAACAGAAATTTTTCAATAAAAAAGCAGGTATTTACAATACCCGCTTTTTTATGTTTATTTTTTATTAGATTAAACGCTTAATGCTTTTTTCTGTTGGCTTGCTCCCGGAATAGCTTGCCAATTAGCTGCCATGATTTTTTTGAATGATTTAAGTGCAGTATCTTCAAGTTCACCAAGTTCCTCTGCTTCCATTATTAGTTCTCTTAAAGGTAACAACGCTCTTTGATCACGCAAAACACCTAATGCAGCTGCTGCACCGGCTCTTACCAAATCATTTTCCGAACGGTTTTTCATAACGTCAATTAATGCAGGAACAGCTTTGGTGTCATTCAATTTACCCAAAGATGTAACCGCATATATTCTTACATTAACCCATTCGTCATATAGCATGTTAATAATTTTATCAACGCATTTTTTGTTGCCAATTTCACCCAAAGCTCTTGTTGCGTCGCAACGAACATTAACTTTTTCGTGATCAAGGGAGCTTATTAATGCATCTGTTGCAACATCACCGATTTCAATAAGTGCATCTGTTGCAGTTATACAAACTTGTGAATTTTCGTCGTTAAGAGCTTCAACCAAAGGTTCAACAACTATAGCTCCGCCAAGACGACCTAATGCACGAGCAGCACGCACTCTTACATCTACATTTCTGTCTTCTCTCAAAGATTCGATAAGATGCTCTGTTGCTTTGGAATCGCCCAATTCGCCTAATGCTCTTGCAGCATATAAACGAACAGAACCGTTTTTGTCATTTTTTAATACATCAATTAACGGTTCAACTGCTTTGGAATCGCCCATTTCGCCCAAAACACGTGCAGCATTGTATCTTACTTTTTCTGAACTGCTTGACATTAAGTCATTGATTAGTTCTTGAAAAGATTTCTTTGCTTGTTTCTTTTTACTGTTAACAGTAATTGTCATACGCGTAACCTCCGTAATCGCAAAATAAATATATTAACTTCTACACAAATATATTAAGTTCATATAATGTACAAAATTGCTTTTATTTTTTGCATTCTGTTACAAAACGTAACATCTGTTTTTTAGCGTATAAAATACACTTATTCTCCATGCACTAAACAGTATAACATATTATTCCGATTATTGACTCCGCCACTAAAAGTTTTTTGACTTTTCTTGATGTAATTGTTTTATAAAAAGTCGTTAAAACCAATTACTATAAGGGTTTAAATCTCTTAACAAAAGTTAATATTTATTACTTACTCGGGATAGTAATAATAAATGAGCTTCCTTTACCAAGTTCTGTTTTTACTTCAATTTTCCCGTTGTGTTTTTCAATGATTTTTTGTGAAATAGCAAGCCCTAAGCCCGTTCCAACACCTGCGCTTTTTGTTGTATATCCTGCAAAAAATATTTTTTCCGGTTCTTTTATTCCGCAACCTGTATCCGATATTATGACTTTTAAATTGTTTTTTTCAAAAATCGTGTCAATAGTTATTGAACCTTCGCCGGATATGGCGTGAGCTGCATTTACAAGAATATTCATAAAGACTTGATTAAGCATATTCGGATAACATTTTATAAGAGGTAAATCACCGTAATTTTTGACTATTGTAATTCTGTTTTTGGTTTCATGCCTTATTAAATCAAGTGTTAAATCAAGTTCTTTATTAATATTTGTTTCTTGAGATTCTGCTTCATCAAGTCTAACGAATTTTCTGAGAGATATTACAAGTCTGTTAATTCTTTCTATGGCTTCTTTGTCAATACTATTGATTTCTTTGAGCAATTCTGCATCTGAGTCTGAAAGTTTATTGATTAATTTTGTTGCAATTTCGTTATTTGATTTGATTGATGAAATAGGTGTGTTGATTTCGTGTGCAACTCCAGCTATTAATTGACCCAGTGAAGCCATTTTTTCGGAATTAATAAGTTTTAGTTGGGTATCTTTTAGTTCATTCAATGCTGAAGTAAGCTCGCTAACCATTCTGGCATTTTTTTCATATAATTCAGCTTGTATTATAGCATTGCCTAATTGAGTTGATATTCCGTCCATTATTTCCAAAACATCATCAAACTTCGTTTTTTGCTTGGTGAGTAAGACAATAATTGCTAATTTTTTTTCCATATGGTAAATCGGAAGTACGACTCTTTGAACAAGTTCTTTAAAGGGTTTTGCTTCAATATATTCTTTCATACATGAGTTAACGAATGTTTTTGCGGAAGAAATTAAAGTTTCTGTATTTTTGTCAAAAGTTATTTTTGAAGCAATATCTTTTTTGTCCAATGAGTTGCTGACTATGTATGCGTTCATATCCTTTGAATATACAGCATAATAGGCTTTAAATGCCCCAAAAAGTTCGGATAATTCTTTTAGAGCGGAATTCAAAATTTTTGAAGTATCGATGGATTCTCGTATAATATTTGATATATTGTTCAGAAGAAGTAGCTTCATGGCTTGAGATTGTGCCTGTTGCTTAATTTTAGAAAGATTTTTATTTTCTTCTTCAAGTTCATTGATTTTATCTTTACGTTTTTTTGCAAGTTTTGATATATATTCATATTCAACCTTTGCTGTAACATCACTAAATACCAGAATTATGTATTTGCCTTTTTTTGAAGCTGATAAATCATAATAGAAATGTTCGTTGTTAATATTTTGGTACATAACATGTGCAGAGAAATCTTCAGGAGATGAGATTGCTTGCAAAATTGGAGAATATATTGTCATATCATTGTCAAAAAGGGCATGAACACTATAATCTAATTTATGAGAAAATTTTTTCAAATTATCAAAGTCGGAAAAAACTCTCATAAATACATTATTTCTGAATACAACCGTATTTTTATCGTTAACGACCATTACGGCTGTGTTAAATTTGTTGAATATATCAAACCTACCCATTGTTAATATTATATTATTCCTAAAATAAACATGCAATAAATTTATTTATTACCCTCAACAGCGATTTAATTTGTTTTGTGTTTGGTGAACGATTTATGTCATGAAAAAATGTAAAATAATATTTATAATTCTCATTATGTTTAATCTTTTAAAAGTGCATTCGGCAGAATATACATATATTCTTAAAGAAAAAACTTTAGAAGATGTTTATGTTCCTGTAAAGAAATATTTGTTAAGTGATGATTTTTTGGTTGAAAAATCGTCTCAGGGTGTTGTTATAAGTTTTTTTATACAAAATCCTGCTGAAGAATATTTGCAATTATCTTCAAGCACAATAACTAAAATAGAAAAACTTAAATATTTTTTGGCACAATTCAAAAATTCTGTTATAATAGAGGTGCACACCAATAAACCTAAAGATGTTAAATTTTGCAGGTTGAAAAACTGGGAAATGTCTACCGTTATAGCTAATCATTTGTGTGATTTGTTTAAAAGCGGGTATAATAAAGAGGATAAAAATAGGGTTTATTCGGTAGGTTACGGAGAATTTTTACCGAAGAAGAATACATCAAATAATGGTGGTAAAGATTTGAACAGAGTTGATATAATTATATTAAACAATATAAATGGAGAGTAGTATGGCTGAGAATGAAAATGAAATATCTAACGGTAAGGGCAAAGATATAAATAAATATTTTTTGCTGATAACTTTAATATCAGTAGTAATTGTGTCTGTGGTATTTGCAGGGGTGAATTATTTGGTAGTGGATAATTTGGTTTCGCAAAAGTTGAATAAGTTAAGTGCTTCGCAAGAAGAACTGGACGAGAGTGAGGAAGGCGAAGAAGATGAAATTCAAAGAGGTATTATAGTAGATTTGGGAGATTTTATTCTAAATTTATGTGATGAAACTCAAAAAAAATATTTAAAAGTTAATGTAGCAATTGAGGTAACTAAAAAGGACGATGATTTTAGTCCTGCTGAAGTGGCTCCTGCAAAAGGCGGGCATGGAGAAGAAGCTCCGGCGGCTCCGGATCCTATGAGTGCTATTCAGGAAGAAATGAATCAGTTTAAACCTGCCATAAGGGATGCTGTTATAACAACTCTTTCAAGCAAGACTTCCGCAGAACTTTCGTCTGCTGCCGGGAAAGAGCTATCTAAAGAACAAATTACAAACGAAATAAATTCAATACTTGGCGGTGAACGTGAAGTTTTGAGGGTCAGTTTCGGACAATTTATTATTCAATAGGTTAAGTGATGTCGGAAAAGAACGAATTATTAGTAAACGAACATGCAGAGGATGTATCCGGATTTGATGATGTAGAGCATAAGAGTTATAAGCTGTACAATTTCAGACGTCCTGATAAGTTCTCCAAGGATAATTTGCGTGCATTAAGGGATATTCACAGAGATTTTTCCAAAGCAATTTCCCTTATGCTTAGCGGTTATTTGCGTATGAGAGTTGAAATAGAGATTGTATCTGTTGACCAACTTACATATGAAGAGTTTGTTTGTTCTATGCCAACTCCGATTAGCGTAGGTGTGTTTGAGTTTGAACCGTTGGCGGGCCAAATATTGCTTGGTGTAAGTTTTGATGTCTTATCAAGTATAGTAAATCGTATGCTTGGCGGTAATGGTACAATTGATCCGTCAGTAAGAGAATTAACTGATATTGAAAAAGCCTTGAGTAAAAAAATATATGGTATAATAATTCAATCGCTTGAAACTGCGTGGAATACGGTTATTCCTGTAACAGGTAAATTTATTGGTTTGGATGATAATTACCAGTCTATACAGGTAGCAAGTGCCGGTGAAATTGTAGCATTGTTAACCTTTGAAGTTCAAATTTCTGGAAAACATTTTGGGTTGTTTAGTATATGTTTTCCTTATCCGGTTTTGGAGGCAGTTTTACCTCATCTTAGTACGCAACACATATTCCAGACAAAAGGGCTTGTTGCATCAAATGATGAGCGATTGAGAATGATTACGAAATTAGATTCTTCTAATGTTGATTTGCGTGTTCAATTTGGTTCTTGCAATATAACATTAGATGATTTTCTTCAATTAACTGAGGGAGATATTATAAAACTTGACAACAAAGTTGAGGATGATTTAATTATAAAAGTTAATGGTGAAAAAAAGTTCTTTGCCCGTCCGGGAACGATAAAAGATAAAATCTGTGTTAAGATAACTGATGTATATGATGAAATGCGTGAAATATTAAGAAATTATTTTTAGAGAGGATAAAACATGTCTGACGAAAATTTTAATGAAACAGATGTTAACAATATGAACAATTCGGATAGCACCAATGTTTCCGGTAATACTCAGGGTAATGCCGAATCTACTGTAACAGTACAGCCTGTTCAATTTGCTTCGTTTGAGGATTTAGACCAAGTACAGGGACCCAAAAACCAAAATCTTAATATTTTGCTTGATGTAAAGTTGCAGTTAACTGTTGAGCTCGGAAGAACGGAGCTTCCTATTAAGAAAGTTTTGGAATTAACGAAAGGCTCAATTGTAACTTTGAATAAGGCGGCAGGTGAACCTGTTGAGTTGTATGCAAACGGAAAACTGATTGCGTACGGAGAAGTTGTTGTAATTGAAGATAATTTTGGGTTAAGGATTACGCACATTACAGATCCTGTCAAACGGTTGCATTCACTGGGTGCAGAAACAAAAGAGCATGAGGCACAATAAAGTCTTTTTGGTTGACTTTGAAATATATTTAAAGTATTTTGAAAAGGTGCAGAACATGCACCTTTTTAGTATTACAAAAGTTTTAGGGAAGAGATTATGGATTTTACCGGATTAACAATAGATATTTTAAAATCACTGTCAATAATAGGTGGATATGGAATTGGTATTATATTGCTGACTATTATTGTTAGAGCTGCAATGTGGCCTTTAGGGGTTTCGCAACAAAGGTCAATGAGAACAATGCAACTGCTTCAACCTAAGATGAAAGCCATTCAGGAAAGATATAAGAGTAATCCGCAAGTTATGCAGCAAAAGATGATGGAATTTTATAAGGAGCATAAATTTAATCCTATGGCTGGGTGCTTTCCATTGTTAATTCAAATGCCGATATTTATTCTTTTGTATTCAACTTTGATGAGTCCGCAATTTATTCAAATGGCAGGTGATTCACATTTTCTTTTTATAAACAGACTTGATGCTACCCTTAAAACATCAGCGGGTGTTTCTCGGGATGGTATTTTGGGTGTTGCAAAATATGATACATTTATGACAGGAAAAGTTGCCAAGGTTTATCTTAAAGGCGCGGAAGAACCTTTGGAAAATGTTAAAATAGAAAAACCACAACGTGCTGTCGAAGTACAAGGTGAGTTGGTTCCGGGTGAAGATACCGATTTTAAAATAAGTTTAGATAATTTGAATTTGAAGTTTAGTCAGCTTGACCAGATTGAAAAGGCTGAAATAGACGTAACAGATGTGCAGACCAAAGAAACCGAACAGGTATGTTTTGTGAGAAAGGATGGAATATTGTCTGCAACAATTCCTACAAAAGAAGTTAAGACAGCATTTCATATAGACGTTTTAGCATTGATAATACTTTTTGCAATTACAATGGTGCTTTCTCAAAAAGCAATGATGTCAATGAATAAAAACGCAAATCAAGATCCTGCACAGGTTGCTATGCAAAAATCTATGAATGTGTTTATGCCTGTAATGCTTACATTGACGTTCTTTGTAATACCTATACCTGCCGGAGTATTGTTATATTTGATTTCAAGTAATTGCTTCCAAGTGCTTCAAACTGTTATTATTAATAAGCAGTTGGAAGCTGAGGATGCAAAAAAGGCTGACAAAGTCGATGATATTGATATTGCAAATGCAAAACAAATTCAGGAAAAATAGTACCAATTTAACGCAAATATCACTATTTGTTAAGTTTTTACCTATATTTTTTGCACGAAAAGTTTGTTTGTGCTATATTATGAGTGGTTAAGGGTAGAGGAGAAGAATTTTGAGTCAACAAAATATGTTTTCTGACGGTAAAATAGTACCGGTCAATATAAGAGAAGAAATGAAAAAGTGCTATATAGACTATGCTATGTCAGTAATAGTCGGTCGTGCATTGCCTGATGTGAGAGATGGTTTAAAACCTGTTCACAGACGAATTTTGTATGCTATGAACGAATTGGGAATGACTCCTGATAAACCGTTTAAAAAGTGCGCACGTATTGTTGGTGAAGTTTTGGGTAAATATCACCCTCATGGCGATAGTTCCGTGTATGAAGCGCTTGTAAGGTTGGCACAGGATTTTAATACTCGTTATTTATGCGTTGACGGACATGGAAACTTTGGTTCTGTTGACGGTGATGGGGCTGCTGCAATGCGTTATACAGAGGCTCGTATGCATAAAATTACAACATCTATGCTTGCAGATATTGATTGTGAAACTGTTGACTTTGAGCCTAACTTTGACGGTTCATTAGAAGAGCCTTCTGTTTTACCTGTAAGGTTGCCTATGCTCTTATTAAATGGTTCTTCCGGAATTGCGGTCGGTATGGCTACTAATGTACCTCCGCACAATTTATGTGAAGTTGTTGACGGTACAATTGCGTTAATTGATAATCCTAAGATTACAGTAGAAGGTTTGATGGAGCATATCAAAGGACCTGATTTCCCGACGGCTGCAACCATCATAGGATTGGGTGATATAAAACAGGCTTACGAAACCGGCAGAGGCTCTATTAAGATGTCTGCTGTTGCAACAATAGAAGAAATTCCCGGCGGAAATGGGCGTCAAGCAAGAACGGCTATTATTGTTACTGAATTGCCTTACCAAGTTAATAAAGCAATGCTTATTCAGAAAATTGCGGAATTGGTTAAAGAAAATAGGATTAACGGTATATCTGATTTGCGTGATGAGTCAGATAGAGAGGGTATGAGAATTGTTATAGAACTTAAACGTGATGCTAAGCCGGAAGTAGTTAAAAATAATTTGTTTAAGTATACGCAATTATCTACCACGTTTGGTTATAATATGGTTTGTTTATGCGGTAAGCAACCGAGATTGCTAAACTTGTATGAAGTTTTGAACGAATTTGTGGAACACAGAGTTGAAATAGTAACAAGAAGAACAATTTATTATTTGAAAAAAGCTAAAATTAAAGCACATATTTTAGCCGGTTTGCTTATAGCATTGGGTTCGCTTGATGAAGTCATTGAACTTATTAAGAGTTCTAAAACGACTGAAGAAGCACGAGCTGGTTTGATGAGTCGTTTCGGTTTGGATGAAGATCAGGCAAATGCTATTCTTGAAATGCAATTAAGAAGATTAACCGGATTGGAACAAGACAAAATTAAAAATGAATATGATGAATTAATAAAGAAGATTGCCGAGTATGAAGAAATTCTTGCTGACAGACAAAAGGTCTTGGATATAATCAAGGGTGAATTGCTTGAAGATAAAGAAAAATACGGTGATGACAGAAAAACTCAAATTCTGCCGGAGCAGGGTGAGGTTACAATAGAAGACTTGACACCGAATACGCAAATGGCTGTATTTATTACTCGTCAAGGATATTTAAAACGAATTTCACTTGATACATTTGAACGTCAAAACCGTGCTACAAGAGGAAAAGCCGGTATGAAAACCAAAGAAGATGATGATATTGAACACTTCTTTACGGCTATGATGCATGACAAGGTATTGTTCTTCTCATCTAAGGGTATTGTATATAGCTTGAATGTATATGATTTTCCTGAGGGCGGACGACAATCAAAGGGATTGCCGATAGTTAACGTTCTGCCTATTGAACAAGGTGAACAAATTACTGCGGTTGTTCCTGTTAGCAAGTTCTCTCATGATATGAATTTGATTATGCTTACACAAAAAGGATTCATTAAACGTATCGAGCTTGATAATTTTGCAAACATAAGAAGAAGCGGTATTATTGCAATTTCATTGGAAGAAAACGACAGATTAAATTGGGTAAAACTTGCCAAAGCCAATGATGAGATAATAATAGGAACATCTTGCGGTATGGCAATTAGGTTCCCTATCGAAGATTTACGTCCATTGGGAAGAAGTGCAAGAGGTGTAACATCAATGAAATTGCGTTCTGCTGATACTATCATCGGTTGTGATATTGTACCGAAGAACTATGATGCGGATTTGTTAGTCGTAACTTCGGACGGTTTCGGAAAACGTACAAAATTATCAGAATTTCGTTCTCAAAACAGGGGCGGAATAGGTTTGATTGCAACTAAGTTTAAGTCAAGTGCTTCAAGACTTGTCGCATTGACTATTGTTGAAGAAAAAGATGAAATAATGCTTGTTACAGCAAACGGAATTGTTACAAGAATTAATGCCGGCGATATTTCACGTCAGGGTAGACCTGCAACCGGTGTAAGAGCTCAAAACCTTACTGATAATGATACGGTCGTTTCGGTTACTAAAATAGTAAATACGGATAACGAAAACGACGAAGATGGTTTGAGTGTAACTCCTGAAAGTGTTGCAGATGCATCTTCTCAAACATCTTTATTGGAGACGTCCGTAACTGAAACCGAAGAATAGTTTCAAAGTTTAGATATTATATTCTAAAATATTTTTGTATGATATTTTGTATAAATAATAGGTGCGTTCGGTTATTCGGGATTATTTTTCAAATGAACATATAATACCTTTTTGGGTAGCATCAATAACTTTTAGAATATCATTATCAAGGCTTGCGAAGTCAGCTTTTTTGTCGTCAGTTTGTTTGTTTCTCCAATCGTTCAGTTGGGTTATAAATTCTTCACGCTGAATAATACATTCGCCGGTTCCGACTTTGCTTGCGTATTTGTTTGTAAATTCAGTTATAAAATCTTTGTACATATATGTAATTGCTTCAGATACAACTTGTGCATTTTTTAAAATAGTATTTACGTCTTGATTAATTGTATCTTTATCTTTTTCAGACAAGAAGGCACTTCCTGGTAAAGATTTTTTACCGTAATTTTTTCCTTGTCCCATTGTAGTTACTGCTACTTCTGCTTTCTGTGTGGCATCTTTCATATCGCAAGTAATTCCATAACTACCGTCTTGACCATATATAATTTTTTCGCATGATGTTCCGCCAAAAGCGGATACAATCTCAGAAAATATTCTTTCAGCAGATATTTCAGGATTTTCTTGTGTACTTAAAAATACACACCCGCCGTAATAACCTCTTGGATCAAGTGTTATAAAATTCATTTTTGAACCTAAATGTGTCGGTTTATTCTGTTTCAAGGCAAGTTCTTCCATAATAACAGAATTAAGTGCATGACCACATTCGTGTGAAGCTATGATTTCTTTGCTATACTGCGGGTTTTGTGCAACTCTCGGACGGCCACATTCAATTTGTAAGTATGCTTCTGTAAAATCGCCTTTTTCAATACCGTTTTGTTCGTGTTTTCTTTCTTTTGCAATATGTTTGACCTTATCTAACAATGTAAGTATTTCTATGTATGATGAATACTCGGTTAAACTTATAATATGTGTTATAGTTTTATCTTGTTCAATGTTGTCGCCGGCTAATTTTATATTTTTTTGTTTTAAATAATAATTAATAATTTCCTTTCGGGCATTTGCATCAGTTCCGGGTGATTCAATTTCAATTTTATCAATAAATTTGAAAGATTTTGATGTAGCATCGTCAATATAGTTCGGGTAAGTCATTGAACCTATAATTACAATATTTAATCCGTCATCTTGGGCTTCGTCCATTTCTCGTATAAGTTGGGACATTGCTTTTGAGTGATATTCAGAAATATTTTTTCCGTACGAAAAACACTCAAAATTTTCTATAAAGACTATTGCAGATTTTGTTGGATTTGTTTCAGCTTGAGCCCTAATTTTGCTAAATAATTTTTTCATTGCTGCCTCCGGACTTAATGCGGACTCTCCTGAAAAGGCATCAAATAAACTAACTTTTTCTGTTCCGAAGTCAACTGCATTAATTTCAAAGTAAGGTGATTGTGTTTCTCCGGCAATAGCTTTTGCGGTATATTTACGTCCTGCTCCCACGGAATAGTCTTGAGAATATATTATATAACCCTTTGTGCCGATGGTTTTGTCTTTAATATTTTCAACTATTGACATAGCTTCTTTTTTAGTTGTTGGAGAGCCTACCATATCTTTAATACGAATATTTGTATCAGGCAAAAATCTAACGGCGGAGCCACTATTGTCAATAGGTTTGAATAAATCTTTAGCTTCTTTTACGTAACTTGATACGTCATCTTCTGATATTTCTTCTTTGTCTACATAATATGCTGAAATTAGTTCCATTACTTTTTGTGCTTTTTCAGGATAGTTGCCTTTGAGTTGATTGGCAACTTCTACACATTTATTAATAGCATTTGGAGTCATTTTTTTCTTAACCTTAGACATCAATTTGGGTTGTTCCTGAAATGCTTGTTGTGCTTGAACCATGTTCATTAGCGGAATTGTTACTTCTCCAAAGCTGTCAAAGAAGCCTTTCATTTCCGGCTTGTCCGATTCCATATAATAATTGTTTTTGTCTGCAAGCATAATAAATTTGATATTTTTGGGTGCGTTTATAAAGGAGTTAACATTGCTTTCATCAATATCTAAAGATTTTAATGTTTGATTCATTATATTCATTATCAAAATAAAGTTTTTGTCAGGTTGTTTTGCAAATTCTTTAAATTTTTTATTAAGGTATGACATGTCTATTTCACCGTTACTATTAAAATTGATGATTTCAGTATTTGTTCTGTTAAGTTTTCCGTAGCCGTTTTCATTATTTTCAAATAGATGAATTATGCTATTGATTAAATAATCCGGCTGGGTTTCGTCGTCATGCAGTATTGTCATATTAGTATTAATTGCCAAATTGTTTAATATATTGGTAGCCTTTTCATCATAAAATGATAGATGAGTTCTTTCATCAAGTTTTCTTTTATCTAAATATACTGCATTTTTTAGTGCTAATTGGAACGGTTCGGTAACTTTTTTTCGTATTTCATCATTTTGCGGATTAAAAGCGGCATCAAACAATATTGCATCCGTGAGCATTGGGGAAGTGACATCTTTTTCATCTAACATTAAATCTGAATATTCTACATAAAGGTCATTTAAGTAGTCTTTTGAAAATGATATTCTTTTAGGATTTATCTTGTGCGGAGTTTGTTCTTGCTCTAACATTTTGGTAAGAGTTAAGATTTCTTCCTGCATCAGGGGATAAATTTGATTACGTTTGGTTTTATTATCGATTACGTCATCACATAACACTGATATTAGTACGGCAGGTGCGGAGAAAGATGTATAATCATCACAGGTTGCAATACCCGCATTTAATTCGTCAATGTATGATACCAAATTTTTTAATCCGACCAATAACATTATTGGCTGTGTAATTTCACGGAGTCCATATTGTTGAGCAAGGTCTTTTGCCTCATTAATAAATATTTCACCATAATATGACGTGTTATTTTCTAATGTGCGAAGTTTTTCCGAGCTTCCTTTCGTGCTTTTGAAAAGTTGCATTCCTCCGAAACCACTGAAAGATACATTGTTAAATTTGTGGTTCAAATTTGTTTCATTCGGAATTGTTGTCGTTTGTGTTTCTTGTTTTTTGCTGTTGTTGTGATTTCTTGATGTTTTTACATCATACATTTGTAATTTTTGAATTTTCATATATTAGTATCCTTTAATTTTATGTTCATACTAAAATTTGTAAATATTTTTTTTTGTATATTAATTGAAAATTTTTTACATTTTGTAATATAAAATTCTAAATAATTTAGTATTTTAATTTTCTCGTTTATATGGTTGAGATATTCGTATGTTAACTAAATATTTTTTTTAAAATGTCGTCATATATATTGTTAAAAAGGAATATATATGACGCAACTATTACCCCAAAGTTCAATGTTACAAGTAAGTAACATAAGACCTGATGAAGCTATTGAATATATTAATTCATATATAGAACAGAATTCGTGTAAGACTCTTGATGTGGACATTTCATTTATGAATATCATTGATTCATGTTATGTGTCGACATTATGTTCAACAAAGCATTACATCAAATATCCTGACGGAAAAATTAATTGGAGAATATCGTCAAAGCTGGTAGCCGAATTTAATAAAGACTTGGAGCTTGGAAATTCGAATTATATATTATAAATTATAAAGCAAGTGCTACGTTTTTAAGTTCTTCAGCTTTTAAGTGTTTTAGGGCTTTTGTTTTGTGAATTTCTGCTAATGCACCTTTATCTTTTAATCTTGTAAGAACTTTTAATACCAATGTTTGATTATCGCTTTCTAAAAGTGCTTCCAATTCTTCGATTTCATCAACAAAATCAAGTGCAAAAAATACAAAGTCGCTTTCTTCATACAATTCGTCATATAAGTAGCTGTTGAGCTTTTTATTGTTTAAGTTTGATAACAGTTCGCTAATTGAAGCAATTTCATCTTTTGTATTTTTGTCTGAATCATATAAGTATTCTTCATTGGATGTGAGTTCTTCAAATTTTTCTTTTGCAAGTCTTAATACTACTGCAGATGAACTCTCAAGAGGTTTTGAAAGTATATTTTCAAAAACGCTGTATAGTTCGTAATCGCATACTGCCGATGGTGAAATTATTTCTGGAATTGCGGATATAATATTGCACATAACAAGTAATCCGTTTTCGTAATCGGAATTTAATAGCTCATTGGGTGATATGAGATATGGAATTTCGGATGCAATGTTTTCCGCAAATGATGATTTTTTCATAGTGGCAATAATTTCATTTATGCAATCTTTTGCATCATACATTACCAAAAATTTAATTGCTTCATATTGCTCAAATTCATCTGCTGAATGAAGTTTTTCAATAGCTTCATTTTTTGAAACATTATCATTTAATTTTGCAAGTATTTCTATGGAATTGATTGCCAGTGGTTCAAAGTCAGATTTTGCGTATTCTCTTAATTTTTCAATTAAATTTTCAGAATTTTGATATAAAAGAAAATACTTAGTTGCATAGGCTTTTTCGGCATTTGAACCATTATAAAACATTTCTTGCATATAGTTTGTTGTATTTTCATCACCATATCTGTGAAATATTTCCGCAAATGTTAAATCATATGTTGGTGAATAGATTGTTAAAAATTTATATAAATTTTTGTAGTTATTTTCATTGCAAGCCTGTTGAATATGTCTTGCGACGTTGGTTTTAATAAAGTCAAACAAAAAATCATCCTGTTGCACTAACATTTTAAACAGTTCAATATCAGCATTGTTAACCAAAAGTTTAGTGGCAGATTCATACTCTTGAGGATTTTTTCCTGTAAGTTTCTTGATTAATTCCATAATAGCAAACCATGATTAATCTAAGTAAAATACAGTAACGACTTTATGATTTCCCTCAGCATATTCAATAGCACCATGTAAAGTCTTACTTGTATGCGATAAGAAACATATTAACTGGTTGCAATCATCTATAATTTCTCTGTTACAAACTCTCGAAGCATCAGCCAAAGTCATCATTGCTCTGTCTGAATGTTCAACAATATTAGGTACACCTATAAGTTGATCTTGTACATCAGACGGTTGTTGTCCGATTGTTTGAGGTAAAATTACTTTCAATTTATCAGGATTAGATTTCATAGCACCACGGATTGCAGCTGCATTTGTTCCGCTTGAACCACCTGATGTGATAATTGTGTTCCCTTGCATTACAAGCGCTGTTGCAAGAGTTTCTATCATTTGTTGGTGAGTAATTGCTAAATTTCTTGAACCGATAATTGCAATTCTTTTGGCAGGTTGCTTTATTGTAGCCAATTCCATTGCCAATTCGTCAACTGTATCCGGCGACTCGCTTGCGGTATCCATATCTTCAGTCGGAACCATTATTGACTGTTGTTTTTGTTCATCTTCAGTAGAGTCTAAAATTTCAATCATTTTACCACCTTCATTAATTGCAAATATCGTGTATTTTGTGTATGCTGATATATAATATCATAAAATCAGACATTTGGGAATAGGTAATGGAAAATATCTTAGAGAAACTTAATCCGCAACAAGCGGAAGCAGCGAAAACTACTGAGGGAGCATTATTAATACTTGCGGGTGCAGGTAGCGGAAAAACAAGAGTTTTGACTACAAGAATTGCTTATATGATTCAAAATGGAGCTATTGCAGGTAAAATTTTGGCTGTAACATTTACCAATAAAGCTGCGAGGGAGATGAAAGAAAGGCTTGCATCAATTTTAGGTGAAAATGTAGTTAAATATATGTGGGTAGGTACTTTTCACAGTATTTGCGGAAGAATTTTGAGGCAAGATATTGAAAACTATTCTTTTCAATCAGGTAAAAAATTAGATAAAAATTTTACCATATATGATGAAACTGATTCGCTTGCAGTTATAAAACAAATCGTTAAAAAGTTGAATTTAGATGACAAAATTTATCAACCGAAATTAATTAAAGCGGTTATTTCAAACGCAAAGAATAAAATGCAGGATGCGTATACATTTGCAACTTTTGCAAAAGATTTTAAATCTCAAAATATAGCCAAGGTGTTTGAAGCATACGAAAATGCACTTAACAATAACAATGCCATAGATTTTGATGATATGTTACTTTTGACTGTAAAATTACTTGAACAAAATTCTGAAGTAAGAAAAAAATATTATGATAAGTTTCAACATATATTGGTTGATGAATATCAGGATACAAATTTGGCACAATATCGTTTGGTCAATGCTTTGTATACAAATTTTGACAGTTTTGTTCCGCAAGAACGTTCATTATGTGTTGTAGGTGATGTTGACCAGTCAATATATAGCTGGCGTGGGGCTGATTTTAGGATAATTCTTAATTTTCAAAAAGATTTTCCTGAGGCAAAAATTGTCAAATTGGAGCAAAATTATCGTTCTACTGCCAATATATTGAATGCTGCGAATGCAGTGATTGAAAACAATGAAGAAAGAGTCGATAAGGTTTTGTATTCTAATAAAGGTGATGGTGAAAAAATCACATATTATGAAGCCCAAGACGAAGCGGATGAGGCAAACTATGTCGTAAAATCAATTATGAATACCTCTGATAATTATAATCAATTTGCGATTTTGTACAGAACGAACGCTCAATCAAGAGCATTAGAAGAAGCCTTAATAGCACAGGGAATTCCATACAGAATATATGGCGGTCTAAAATTCTATGACAGAAAAGAAATTAAGGATGCTATTGCGTACTTGAAACTTATTTATAATGTTGATGATTCTCAATCTCTAAAACGAATAATCAATGTTCCGAAACGCGCAATAGGCGAAACAACCTTAAAACATTTGCAAGATTATGCTGACGAACATGATATGAGTTTATTTTCCGCAATTCTTGATGTTGAAAATATTGCATCCATAAAATCAGGAACAGCATCTAAATTAAAAGATTTTGCAGGACTTATTGTAAAATTACAGGAAGCACAAACTAAGTATAATTTACCTGAATTTTTAGGGCTTGTTTTGGAAAAGAGCGGTTATCTTCATGAATTGCAAATGTCAAATACTGATGAGGATCAAGCAAGAATAGAAAATTTGCAGGAATTAGTCAATGTAGCAAATGAATTTGAACCTGAAGAAACAGATAATACTTTAGGAGAATTTTTGGTGCAGGTTTCATTGGTGTCTGATATAGATGGAATGGATGAAATTGCTAATAATGTAACTTTGATGACTCTGCATGCTTCTAAAGGGTTAGAATTCCCTATAATTTATATTGCCGGTTGTGATGAAGGTATTTTCCCGTCGGCACGAACTTTGAATATAAATTCAGAGTTGGAGGAAGAAAGACGTTTGATGTATGTCGGAATTACAAGGGCTCAAACAAAATTATATCTTTTAACTGCAAAGCGTCGTCAAATGTGGGGCGAATATAAATATTATACTCCGAGCCGTTTCATTGATGAAATTCCGTCCAATCTAACTGATAGAGAGGTATCTTTGGAAAGTGAATTTAGTTCGAGAGGTACATTCTCTGATGCGGTAAAAAGTGCAAAATCCAGAACAAATTCTTCAAGCTACGGTATGGTTAATTCTGTAAAAACTTTTGATGATAATGGTTTTGTAAGGTCAACAACAGGTTTTGGGAAGAATTTTACGGCACCTGGGAGAGAAAAATATAATACTTCAAGCAAAACTACGGAAGTTGTAAAACGGACACCAAGCAGAGCATTTATTTCAAAAAATCCTATTAACAAAGAAAAAGAAGAAGAAAAATTAAAAGCATTTTTTGAGAATAATAAAATTAAAAAACAAATCGAGGAAAGAGATAAAGAAATTCAGCGTCAGGAGGAAGAAAAAGCTAAAGCTGAAATGATTAGAGAAAGTGCAACGCAATATTATTTTAATGTCGGGGAAAGAGTTTTTCATGAAAAATTAGGCGTCGGTAACATAACTGATGTAATCCAAATTGGTGATAGTACTATGTATACCATAGATTTTGGGAAATTAGGGAAAAAAGCAATGGATGCATCATATGCCCATCTTAAAAAATTCTAAAGATTAATTATTGACAAAAATTGTGAGTACCGATAAAATTAGGCTATGGCGATTGTTTATTTATCATTAGGTTCAAATATCGGCGACAGAGTCGGATATGTCCAACAAGCGACGAGTCTTCTTGGCGGAAATCCGAACATAAATATAGTTGCTACTTCG
Source organism: bacterium (assembly GCA_024408855.1). Classification (GTDB taxonomy): domain Bacteria; phylum Cyanobacteriota; class Vampirovibrionia; order Gastranaerophilales; family Gastranaerophilaceae; genus CAG-196. Next base: position 79,905 of record JAKSUQ010000004.1, read on the forward strand.
TCTTTTTATGAAACGGAACCTTGGCAAATGGATTCAAATAATTGGTTTGTTAATGCTGTTGTTCAGATTTCTACAAAATTAACCGCACAAGAGCTTTTGGATGAATGTCATAGGATTGAGGCTTTATTGGGCAGAAAACGTAATCCTGATGGCAAGAATTATACAGACAGAACTATTGATATTGATATTTTATTTTATGATAAGTCAATGATTAAAACTGATACATTGACGATACCTCACTCAATGGTACACAGACGAGTTTTTGTGTTGGTGCCTATGCTTGAAATAGCTGAGGATTTTGTACATCCTGTCTTTAATAAAACAATTTCCGAACTTTATGAGGATATGGAAAATCCGGAAATGGTTTATTTGTATGGTACAAGAATATAAAAAAATAGCTGTTGTCGGAGCGGGGGCTTCCGGTTGTATTTGTGCATATCATCTTACATCTGAAGATTGTTGTGAAGTTACGATTTTTGATAAAGGAGAACCTTTGAGAACATTATTGCCGACAGGTGGCGGACGGTGTAATCTTGCTCATGCTGAATATGACTATAAGGAATTGGCAAAAAACTATCCTCGTGGCGAAAAATTTTTGTATTCCGTATTTTCAAAATTTTCGACTTCCGATACGGTTGAAATGTTTGAAAGCATGGGGATTAAAACGTATACCCAAAATGACGGCAGAATTTTTCCTATATCTGACAATTCAAAGTTTGTTAGGGATGTAATTATTGATAAATTACAAACAAGAGGGGTTAAATTTGTTAGAAAAGAAATTGTTGATTTGTGGAAGTTGTTGAAAGAATTTGATTATGTAGTTATTGCAACAGGTGGTCATTCCGGGTATGAAATGCTTGAATATTTTGATATAAAGATTGTTCCGCAAAGACCTTCTCTTGTGGGGCTTTCAACAAAAGAAAAATTTAAGACACTTTCAGGTATTGTATGCAAAGATGTTTTAATTGACGGTTTAATGGGTGATTTGTTATTTACTCATTTCGGGATATCCGGTCCTATTGTTTATAAACTTTCATCTTATAGGGCATATAATGATTATCCTTATACTGTAACGGTGGATTTTTTTTCGCAAGAATTTGATTTTCAGAAAATATTAAATCAATATTCAAAAAGAGATGTAAAAAATATACTGGGGAAATATTTGCCTCAAAAATTGGCGGATTATATTCTTGATAGCTTACAAATTAATTGCCGAGGCTGTGATGTAAATCGGATAATCAGAGAAGAAATTTTACAATATGTACACAATTTTAAGATAACAATAACCGGTACAAATATAGGAGAAGAAACTGTTACGGCAGGTGGAGTTTTACTAAATGAAATAAATTCTAAAACTATGGAAGTAAAAAAAGTGCCAAATTTGTATTGTATAGGAGAGGTTTTAGATATTGATGGTTTGTGTGGCGGATTTAATTTGCAAAATGCGTGGTCAACGGCATATGTATGTGCGGAAGCTATTAAGTCCTGTATAAAAGTTTAAATAATTAAATTTTATTGAAAATCGAATAAAAAGTTCGTTAGCAAAAAATTACTGTCTGGTATTTTTGTTGTATCTTTAGCTTTTATTATGGTTTTAGTTTGTTTTTTTCTATTTTTGGAGGTTATAATTTCTGCTAATATATTTAACGATTGCATGAGTTTTTAATATGTTTCAAGATTGTGTAACATATAAACTTATAAATTATTTAAGAAGTATATATAACTGTATCTATTTATTCATAATATTTTAAGTAGTGTAACAAATTTAAAAATTTTGAATTAAAAAGGCAATTTTTGAAAATAAAAATACTTTATATACATGTAAGGACTGGGTAAATAGTTAAGTGAAAAGGAGAATACAAAACAAAAAACAGAAATCATAAATAATTGATTTCGTTAAAAACAAGACTTTCTTTTTATACTCTCTCTTAATATCCTCGTGTTTATTTAATGTTGCCATTCACTTTTTGGCAACTTTTTCTTTTTATTATTGGGTTTTAGAATTTTGAAATTTTAACAACTTTGTTTATTTCTAAAAAATACTGCAATTTTACCACACTTCAAAAAAATATAATAGTTTAAGTGCAAAATAAAATTACAAAAAATATTACAATTAGTTTGTGATTATCAAATTTGACAAGAAGAATTTATATGTTACTCTTGTAGAGTGCTATAAAGCGAGCTAATGTTATAGTGCCGAATGACAATTAAATATAACATGGGTGCGTGGCACTCTGCCGAGCGAAAGCTGACTAAATGTCAGGTTTCGAGAGAGGTAAGACTCTGCCGAGAAAAATCCGAACCATTGAGGATTTTTGGAGAGGTAGCAGTTGACGAAGTCAACGGAGCGATGATAATTAAATATAACATGGGTGCGTGGCGCAGTTGGTAGCGCAGTTGACTCTTAATCAATTGGTCGTGGGTTCGAGTCCCACCACACCCACCATTTTAAGAGGGGTTTAATCCCTCTTTTTTAATGCAAAAATTTAATTGTTAAAATTAATATAACCTTTCTGTCTACAACCTTTCTGTACATTTAGGATGGGGGAATTTTAAGCAAGAGTGGCTTGGTTGGGCTAATTGAGGCGAGTTTTATATGTTGAGATTTGCTGTCCGTTTCTTGCACAAAAGTCACTATTCTTGCACATTTTTGCAGATATGAAAAAAAATCC
>JAKSUQ010000040.1 GCA_024408855.1 bacterium
CAAGTGCAAATGCAAGTGCTCAATCTGCACAATCGAGTGCAAATTCAGCAACAAGCAGTGCAAATTCTGCAAGTCAGTCACAAACTTATGCAAATAATTCTTCAATAAGTGCAACACAATCTGCAAATAGTGCTTCGGCAAGTGCAGAAAGTGAAGCAAACGCAAAGGTAAGTGAAGATAATGCAAAAGAGAGTGAAGAAAATGCATTGACATATTCAAACAACGCAAGTACAAGTGCAACACAATCTGCAAATTCAGCAAGTGCAAGTGCTACAAGTGCTTCACAGTCAGCAAATAGTGCTTCTGCAAGTGCAACAAGTGCAAGCGAAGCATTAGCAAGTAAAAATGCGGCAAAGACAAGCGAAGATAATGCAAAAGCAAGTGAAGAAGCAGTTGCAGAAATGGAAGATGTTGTTGCGGGTTATGTAGAGTCTGCAAGTGCAAGTGCAAGTGACGCTTTAGCAAGTAAAAATGCAGCCAAGACTAGTGAAGATAGAGCACACACTTTTGCTCAAAGCTCAGCAACAAGTGCAACAAATGCACAAAATTCAGCAAGTGCAAGTGCTACAAGTGCAAGTCAAGCAAGTGCAAGTGCTACAAGTGCAGAAGCAAGTGCAGAATCAGCACAAGAAGCGTTAGAGAATTTACAAAATACTACAGTATCTTCAACAACACTTTCAGCAGGCTCAAGTGCAACAGCAACTAAAACAGTTTCCCCAGACGGAACAGTAAATATTGCTTTCGGTATTCCACAAGGTATTCAAGGCGAAAAAGGCGAAAAAGGGGAAAAAGGAGAAGGCTCTTTAGTAATTGCTAATCCAACAGGAGATGCAACAGGTGATTTAAGTAAAATTTCTATTGACGGAAATATTTTCAATGTTGCTGGTGGCGGTGGTGGTAGTACAGATGGTTTAAAAGTTATGTACTTAAAAGCGACACTTAACGGTGAAACAGAAAACTTCACAAAGTTAGATTTTTCAGGTAGATTTCACTCAGAGTCATACATAACATCTGCTCAATCTACAACACAATACAAAAAGATTCAATTCTTTCAGTCGAAAAGTACTACAGATATTTTAGGCTCAAATGTTGAAATTTTTGACCTTAATAATACAGAATCTGTTGGTTCTCCTTATATAGACAGAATAGATGTTAAAATAAAGTGTATGACAGATACAAAATTAGTTTCAGATACAGGAGAGGTACTTGATTTATTCATAAAGCCTGACTGGGCTGTTGAGTTCGGCTACGACTGGTATGACATAAATCCAAAACTCAAGATTTATGGAGTTGTAGGTGTTCCAATGATTCTCGATTTTGAGATTTTTGGATTCCCTTGTTCAAGCGATTTTAAGTGGAATATGGGTGATGCAGAATCGATAGAATGTGATTTAAACATAAACTGTTTCAATACAGAGTTCAACACATACGACTGGAAAACAAGATACGAGAGTTCAATATTTAGTATTCCACTTTTAGTTAAAGTTACAGAATAAACTTTTTTGTGTAGGGAAATTATTCAATAATTATTCAATTTTAGTATAAGTTATACTAAAATGTAAAAAAATGTTAAAAATTATTCAAAAATATGGAGGTATCGTTATGGACTTTGGTACAGTAAGCACACTCATAACGTCTGTGGGCTTTCCAATAGTTGCTTGTATAGGAATGGGTTGGTATGTAAAAGCACAAACAGATGCATACAGAGATGATGTTAAGGATATGCGTAAGGAGTATAAAGAAGACATTAAGAGTGTAACCGAAGCTCTTAATAACAACACGCTCGCTATTCAAAGACTTGTAGATAAGTTAGATTTAGATGACGACAAAAAATAAGTTTGTAGTAAAGGAGGACTATTATTATGGCAACAAGCGTACAAATTACAATAATCATTTGTGCAACAATCGCAGTTATTTGTGCAATAAATGGAATTGTAGAGATTTTCAATGGTAAAAAGCAAAGAAGAAATGGAGGCAAAAAAGATGAGTAATAAGGTTTATGATGTATTGAAATTTATCGCAATGATTTTGTTACCTGCCGTAGGTACTTTATACGGTGCTTTAGCTTCTATATGGGGTTTACCTTATGGCGAACAAATTATGGCAACAATTATCGCTATTGACACATTTTTAGGAGCAGTTTTACAGATTAGTTCTGCTTCTTACAAGAAAAAGGAGAGTGGAGAAAATGAATCTTTATAGTTGTATGCAAACACATAGCACTTGCTATCGTGGAACAGAAAAAATGACAGTTAAAGGAATTCTTTGGCACTCAACAGGTGCTAACAATCCTAATATCAAGCGTTATGTTCAACCTTACGAAACAGACGCTAACTACAAAAAAGATATTGACAAATTAGGAAAAAATAGTTACAAAAATGACTGGAATCACATTGAGCATAAAGCAGGTCTTAATGCTTGGATAGGAAAATTCGCAGATGGTACAGTTGGTACTTGTCAAACAATGCCTTGGGATTATCGTCCTTGGGGTTGTGGTTCAGGTAGCAAGGGTAGTTGTAATTCTGGTTGGATTCAGTTCGAAATTTGCGAAGATGCTTTAACAGATAAGGCTTATGCAGAAAAAGTTTGGAATGAAGCAGTTGAACTTTCAGTTTATCTTTGCAAAATGTTCAATCTTGACCCAAATGGTACAGTAACTCACAATGGTGTTAAGTGTCCAGTTATCACTTGTCATAATGACGCTGCAAAAATCGGTTTAGCAGGTTTACACGGAGATATTAACCATTGGTTTCCAAAGATTTTAGGTAAAGATATGAGTAATGCTCGTAAAGAAATTGCAGAAAAACTCAATCCACAACCAGCACCACAACCTACTCCTACACCTACTCCTACAGCAGAGTTATACCGTGTAAGAAAATCGTGGGCAGACGCAAAATCGCAGACAGGGGCTTACAAAATTCTTGATAACGCAAAGAAAAATTGTGCAGTTGGATATTCAGTTTTTGACTCAAAAGGAAATGTAATTTACTCAAATAACCCAACTCCAACTCCACAACCAGCACCACAACCACAACCAACTCCACAGCCAACTCCAACACCAAAGAAAAGTGTTGAAGAAATCGCTAAAGAGGTAATCAATGGTAAATGGGGTAATGGAACTGACAGAAAAAATCGTTTAGAAAAAGCGGGTTACAATTATTCAGAAGTACAAAAGAAAGTTGACGAACTCTTAAAGCCAAAAACAGTTACTAAAAAGGTAAAAGCGACAGCAGGTTTATGGTTACATACTCGTGCAACTACAAGTACAAGCACAAGAATTATTTGTATTCCTTATGGTACAGCAGTAACAGTTAAATCAACAAGTGGTTCAATGTCATATATCTCTTGCGTAGTAAGAGGTAAGACTTATACTGGTTATGTAGCAACAAGTTACATTGGATAATACCAACAACGGGAGAAAGCCAATCTCCAAAATAGTTGTTGGAATCCTCCCTTATTATAAAGGACGGTACTCTAAAAAAGTGCCGTCCAATTTCTTAAAAATATTTTTCAATTTTTGTTGACAAATAATAACAATGTTGGTATAATATAAGTATAGAAAACCAAACCAACAACCTCCGTTAATATTATTTTGGTTGTTTACTTACAAAAGGAATAGGCACTAGTCGATAGAAAGACTAATGCCTATTTTTTACTCATTATTTTCTTTATATATGTAAAATATCACATTTATTGCAAAAATTATTTCTAAAATTATATTTAGTATTGCACTTGTTTGCAAATTACCAAAAATACTATTGAAAATACTACCTACTAAAAATGTATTTATTATACATAGAAAACTTTCTGTACTACCTAAAAAATTTTGAATAATTTTTAACATTTTTTTGAAAATCAATATAATCACTCCTATACCGTTAAAATAAATGTAAAATATGAAGATTTATTTACCACCATAAATCAAGGTAATTATCTAAATCTTTTTGGCTCATATGCTTATAGTCAAAAGATAATTGAATAGCAATATCATTCTCAACTCTATCAGCATTTTTACAAGCACAACAACCTTCGTCCTTAAAAATACAAAAACCACTACACCAAGAATTTCTATTTCTATAATTCTCAATTTCTTGTTTAGGAGAACTTAATGCTTCACGAACTTTTTCAAGTGTAGGAATGATTATATCATCTCTATATGCTTCAATCTCTTCTTTATCGAACTTACAAATTCTAACTTCTTTTGTTTTAGAATTGAATACTTCGCAAATAAATCTTTCACATTCATTATGATATTCCATATAACCTACTGCACAACAAATAACTTGGAACATCTTGTTTCTGCTATCACTAACACCAGTTGTCAAATCTGAAAGATATACGATTTTACCACTTTCACTTACTGCCATATAGTCAGGGTTAAAACTCACTCTAAATTCAACATCATCAATATTTTGAATATACTTACTAACATCATAACCAGGGTCTAAAACACATTTTGCCATTTTTTTACGAATGTTTATCATATGGTCAGCATACTCTTTTGCTTGTGTGTAAATTTCTAAATCTGCATAATCGAAATCACTTGTATAAACCATTTTTTCTTTAGCACCAAAATGAGTTCGAACTAAATTTTTACTCATTTCGTCTATCTTCATTCCTAATTCTGTTGGTCTATTACATTCAATTCTATTTTTTGTATAATAATTTTTTGGGTTATTTTTTCTTTGTTCGTCCTTTTGTTTCAATGTGCCTGAGCCACATTTAAGTGACCCAGGACATTTAACAAGCCTATCCATAACATTCGCACCAATAATTGCGTGATTCATAAACCTCAACCTCCTAAAATGTCTTTATATAGACGTTATACCTACAACATTCTTTATAGTATGCGAAACCATTCTGTCGTCTAAATACCAAAACTCATTTTTGGTATAAGTAAAAGTTGTTACCTTAATATCTAAAAAATTCTTTTTGTCAAAAAATACTCGTATCTTCATAACTACCACTCTCCTTATTTAAGAACTAATTTCAATTTATTACTACTAACAGATTCATCAACCGTTTTTCTTTCAAATAATTCTTCACGGTATTTTCTTTCAAGTTCCCTACCATACTTAATAGAGCCTCTTCTTTTGCTTAACTCTTTAAGTGCTAAATACAAATACTTCTCTGCAATTTCTTCTCTTGTCTTACACATAATCTTCACTCTCCCTAACCATTTCTAAAATATTTATTGCTTCTTCTACAGCTTTAACTTCTTTACCATAACAACTCCAATACTCTACACTTGTTGTTCCTATACCAAAACGAATATCTTTAAGAATTTCAATGATTTCCTTTATATCCATAACTATCTCTCCTTAACAACTTTAAGTGTTCCTACAACCTTAACAATAGGTTCTTCTGTAAAACCATTTTCAATTTCTGAACTAAATTCAATATAAGGTTTTAACGCTTCTGCAAAATCTTTTACGATATACTCTTCAACACCATCAAGTTGTTCTTTCCTATGGACTAATTTAGAACATTTTAACTCTTCAACTTTTTGTTTTTGTATAGTAGTTGTTCTAACTAAATTGTTAAATCTCAACTGACTAACTAACTTTGAATTTGTTTCCTTTAAATTGTCAATTTCTTTTTTAAGTTCTTTTTTTGTTTTGTAATTCTTAAATAACTTCATAACTCCATTCTCCTTTTCTTTTTACTCTTCTACAACAGTTACATTTGTTACATTTGTAACAGAACCAGTAATAAATTTTGTTACAAAAAATAATCTCTTAAATCGTTCATCATATACATAATCAATAATGTCAAGTAAATAATATTTTCTACCTTGTGCATCAATATAACTTAACTTCATAATCATCACTCTCCTATAATAAATTCTGCATCAAGCATTTCGTTGTAACCATATTCTTTATAAAGATAATCAAGTAATTCATCATCATCTTCTGGACTATAATAACTAAATTCATTATCAGCAATTTCAATTTCAAATTGATATTGTTGTAATTCATCTTCGCTTTCAACAAAATGTTCAATGTCAATTACTGTAAATTCATCTTGCATAGAATTATTATTTTCGTCAATCAATTCTAAAATAACTTTATATTTTCTATGATATTCAAGATACTTTTTAACTTGTTCTAAATAATTGGTAATAACCAATTTACATTTTACTTGTTCAATAGAAACCATTTTTTTAACCACCTTTACTTACAATTTTTTGTTTACATAATGTTTACTTTGTTTTCTTAAAAAATTGAAGAAAAAAACCTATGTTTATAGTATAATTTCTTCAATTTCTTAATTATTTATACTGTTATTATATATTGGAGCAAGTAAAAAGTCAACAATTTGTTAACATTTTACAAACTTTTTCAAAAATTAATTAATTCCAAAAAAGTCCTCACAATAAGTTTCACAAAAACAAACATAATCTTCCCAACTTGCAAAAATATCCATACTCGTATCGTGTGTTGCAAAAAAATTCATTACTACTGAATAAATATCATTTTCTTCTTCTGTGTGATTATTTTTACTTAAATAATCATCTAAAATATTTCTTACAAAATTTGACATTTCTTTTGACCAACGAATACCTTCAATAGAATAACAATGTGCAATTCTATTTTTTACATCTTCAACTGTTAACATAACTAATTCCCCCTTAAAATTCATATTTCTCACCATTTGCTTTTAACTTTTCAATGTGTTCTTTTTGTTTATCTTCATCTATAGTAGAAACACTTAAATCAACATTATCATATTTTGCAATATAATCGCATTTTTTTGTAAAATTAGTATTACTAATACTTTTCTTTGAAAATAAATCAATTTTTGTAATCTTAAAAGTTTTACCATAAATATCAACAATATTATGATTATACTCTTCTAAAAGTTTCTTTGTTAAATCAATGGCTTTATGATATACTTCATAGAATAATTCTTTATTACAAGTATCTTCAATAAAGTAAAAACCGTCATATACATTTATAGTATCAATACCTAAATCTTTGAAACATTTACGCATATAATAATATACACAAGACTCATACTTAAAAAACATATTTCCAAAAAATACTCTTAAATCGCCATTGAAATCATAAACAGACAAGAATAAATATAAGGCTTCTTTAAGTGTTGTTAAAAAATCAGCATAACTCATACCGAATAAACACTCTAACTCAATAATGTCGCTTTTTACATAATCATCTTTCAAAACATTCAACTCATTTGAATATTGTTTTGCTTGAGTATTGATTTTACAATAAACGCTTCTTGGGTCCATATATATAGACATTACATTTTCCTTTATATAAGTTCTTAATTTAGAACCTTTAAAGTCTTTTTGACTAATAGGGTTTGAAACCATTTTTTTGTATAACTCATAATACACATCAGCGTCCATTGATAATGGTTTATCATTAAGCATATTGTAAGTTGTTCTATACATCATAGCATTAATGTCAAAATCAATAAAGTTTGCATCAACACCAAAATATCTAACAAGTTCTTCATATCTTTCTGTATTACCATTATGTCTTTCAGGATTTTTAGTTCTACAAATATTACTATAATATCTACTATATTCATACTTACCGTCATTTTCTTCTAAAAAATGAACTCTAAAATCATCTTCTAAACACTCATTATAATCAGCAATAAGTTTACTAACAGTTTGCCATAACTTTTCTTGCATACACTTATTATTAAGAATGATTTTTGACTTTTCTTTTGTATTCATAATAAGTTGATAATATTTATTACCTAAATCTTTATACATCATAAACCAATCATCAGCAAAATCTTCTTGAATTTTAGGTATATTTACCATATAAGCACCAGAGTCAAATGCATAACCGTCTAAATGATATTTACCAAGACTTAAAAGATAACCTAATTCAATAAATTTAGTAATATCTCTACCAACTGTAACTTTTGTTGTATCAACCACATTACCAATAAGGGCATTATCGAAAATTGTTACATCTGACCAACCTTCAAAAATAAGTGTTTCAAGATATTCTTTATCATAACCGTTTATTGTTTCTGCTTCTGCTTTAGAAACAGTAAATTTATCTCCACCGTCCATATTTGCGTGATAAGCAATAGTTAAAAGTTCTTTAGCATATCTATCATTTACTTTATTAGTGATTTTAGACTTATCGCTAACATAATTCTCTTTATGATAATTAGCAGAATATTTTTTAAGATACTGTTTTCTATCCATAAACTCAACTCCTTTCAACTATTTTGTCGTTATACCAAATATTATTATCATCGTCCTTAAAAGTTATAAATTTCTTTTTACATACCATACATTGCCTGTATTGTCTACTCATAATTTGTCCATTATGTTTTACTAAATAACTACCTGAAACACGACAATTATTTCCACATTCAGGACACATAATTTCTGTTTTTCTATTTCTAAACATTCCCATACTAAAAACCCTCTCTTTCTACAAAATAACTACCTAAACCATTTTCAACTTCAATATAGTTTTTTGAATTTCTTTTACGAATTACTTCTGAATATGTATCATAATCATTGCACCAAATTGCTTCAAAAATATCATCTTCGCTTACAGATAATCCTTTTGCTTCGACATAATCAATAATGTCATCTTCTACTTCTTCATCATTCCAAAAAAGTGATTCATCTAAATCGCTTTCTTGCAAAACTGTTTGTAACTCATTGAACTCTTTTTCTGTCATCATAATCATCTTCTCCTTTTTGTTGTTTTACTTTACATAATTATATACTATATTATTTAAGTTGTAAAGTATAATGTAGAAATTTTTTTTTCTACATTATTATATATAAATAGTGCTTTATTTTAAGTTTTCGCCATAAACTTTATATAATAGTTTTTTTAGCAAAAGCACTATTCTATTATATATAAATAGCACTTAATTTTGAATTTAGTTTCCAAAATCGCAATGCCTATTTATAGTTTAGATTGATTGTTTGTTTTAGTTATTACTATTTATAATATAATAGTTTACATTATACTATTAATAGTTGTATTCATTTCTTGTATATAATAGTTTTTGCTATAATAACTATTTCTATAATATATATCTATTATAAGGTAACATTTTTTTTCAAACATTTAAAATATATATATCTATTATAAGTGTATACTTTTTTTTAGACACTTAAAAATGTTTGTTATATATATCTATTATAAGTGTATCCTTTTTTTTCAACACTAAAAAAGACACTGGTAGGAATCGAACCTACTACAATCTGTTTTGCGGACAGACACCCCACCATAGAGTATCAGTGTCAAAAATTAAGACTGCCGTTCACTACCACTTTCACTTTTGCTACTCGTGGTAGTTACTACTACAATCATTTTTCACATCCATACACGATATATCAATAAATTATATAATTGTAAACAAAATAAATATTCTCAAAAAATGGATTTACAAGTGGTACATAAAGTGCTATTCACAATACATACCACTATACCATATAAGGAGAAAGAAGTTTATAGCAGAATGTTTCTGCTTTTGTATGGGAAGTTCAAAAACCATACAAAGTGGAGTTGAAGAGATTCGAACTCTCGACTTTTTGCTTGCAAGGCAAACACTCTCCCAACTGAGTTACAACCCCAAAGAATATTTTTACTATTCTATTATATATAAATAGTGCTTTATTTGACATTTTTGAATAACACTATTCTATTATAAATAAATAGTGCTTTATTTTGGTTTGTAACAATTTTGTAATAATTTTTGTATATTTTTACTAAAAAATACTATAAATATAGTCAATTTATTGGTAATATTTCACAAAAAACAGTGCTCATATATTGCAATAATTTGAAACTTGGTAGGTATAACCATACCAAAAATAATATTTTTTGTTAAAATAAACGCAAAATATGAACTTTGTACATTTTGTATAGAAAAAATACTAAAAAATAAATGTCAAGAACTTTTCAATTGTAATTTTTAACAAAAATAACAGTCCAAATAAATAATTTATTGTGCATATTGTATATAATTAAGTAATTATAAATATTCTATAAATAAATCATTGTGCAATTTTTTCTGTTTACAATTCAAAAAGTGTTGAGGAAGCACTATTTATATATAATAGAGTATAACTCTAAAAACAAGTTTTACATTGACGCAAATAGAGATTGCAACTCGAAAGTGGTAAACCCTTAACCATTTTTGCGTCAATAATATAATAAGGGCATTACTGAAAGGGTGGTAATAATATGAATACTGAAACAAAAAATGACTTATATTGTGTTTACTATCACAAGAATAAATTCAATGGTAAAATTTATGTAGGTCAAACAATTCACCAAGATAATCCTAATTTAAGATGGAAGTATGGCAAAGGTTATACAAGAGGACTTTTTGCTGATGCAATTCAAAAATATGGTTGGGATAATTTTGAGCATTATGTTGTTAAAGATAATTTAACAAGAAAAGAAGCAGATATTTTAGAAAAGAAATTAATTACATTGTATAATACAACAAATAGAAAATTTGGTTATAATACAAGAATTGTTGGAAATACAAATTCAACTAATAGAACTGTTTCTGAAAAAACAAAAGAACTTATATCTAAAAAAGTTAGTGAACAACAAATTGGACTCGTTTGGTTACATAAAGGTAAAAAAGAAATTCAAGTTAAACCAAATGATTTAGAAACATATTTAAGTGATGGTTATTCAAAAGGAAGATACTATAATAAAGTTTGGGTACATAAAGATACTAAAACTAAAATGGTTGATAAAGATAAATTGAATAATTATTTACAAGATGGATGGTTAGAAGGAAGAGGTGTTAGTTATGGCAAATCGTTCAAGTAGATGGAAGAATATTCGTATGCTTGCTTGGGAAAGAGATAGAAAGGCAAAGGCTGTATGTCATATTTGTAATCAGCCTATTGATTACTCATTACAACCAAGTTCTTGTGAGTTAGCGTATGAATGTGACCATATAATTCCTTTCAGTAAAAGACCTGATTTGGAGTTAGACCTTAACAACATTGCACCGTCACACAGACGATGTAACCGTGCAAGATGTTCAGGTGATTTGGTCGGTTTAGGACAACAATCGAGGGTGTGGTAAGGGCGTTGAAAAGTTAAAGAATTTATTGACAAGCCAC
>JAKSUQ010000041.1 GCA_024408855.1 bacterium
CCGTTGCTGTTGCCGTTGCTGTTGAAAAAGCTATGGCTTAAAATTTAAAAGATATAAAAAAAGACTTTGGAGAAAATCTTTCCAAAGTCTTTTTTTATAAAACTTTATACAGATGCGATTTTGTTACCTGCCGAGTAGCAGGTGGGTGAGTGCCTCAGAATATCCGTTTCCCACTGGCGATTTTTTATCGGTGGGTATACTTCAAAAACCATAGAGCTTACTCTCCCTTTTGTTTAAAAATGTAGGAACAAAATAAACATCTATATAAAGTACTATTATTATGACATATCTTTATCGGCTTTTCAATATTTAACCTCTATGTTACAATTCGCATATGAATGAATTTTTAATCAAAACATTACCAACAAGTAGTCTTGAATCAGAACTTGAAAAAATCGGGTTCGATGTGAGTTACAAGAAACAAGCAAGTGAAAAATTTGAGTATAAAAACTTTAAAATACATAACTTAACATCTGCTCAGGCTAATATTTTGAAACAAACCGCAATTTCAGTCGGTACAGATTGTGCCGTTAACAAAGACGTTATAACAGGAAAAGCTGAGCTTTCAAATGCGATACTTGGCGGAAGCATTTTACAAATAAAAAAAATTGCAGAAAAACTTACTCGACAGCCATTTTCGTTAAAATTATTATCTGATGAACTTTTAAAACAGCTTGATAATAAAACTTCTGCTACCAAATTAGTTGGTATTTTAAATATAACTCCAGATTCTTTTTCTGATGGGGGTAAATATTATGAACCTGAGAATGCAATAAAACATGCATATCAATTAATTAATGACGGGGCTGATGTATTGGATATAGGGGCTGAAAGTACAAGACCATATTCAAATGCAATTTCTCCTCAGGAACAGATTAAAAGGATAGCTCCGGTACTTGAAGAATTACAAAATATAACTATCCCAATAAGCATAGATACAAGAAGTTCTGAGGTCGCGGAATATGCTTTAAAAACAGGAGCTTCAATTATTAATGATGTTTCAGGTCTTGACTATGATGATAACATGATTGATATTATAAAAAAATATAATGCAAAAGTAGTTATTCAACATTTAAAGGGTACTCCGGAAAACATGCAAAATAATCCCACATATAAAGATGTTACAGAAGAAGTGTATGAATATCTGTATAACAAAATTAATATTCTCGAAAGCAACGGAGTAAACAATATTATCATTGATGTCGGAATCGGATTTGGCAAGAACAGAGCGGATAATCTGACTCTAATTAATCGAATAAACGAATTTAAATCGCTTAAATACCCTATCATGATTGGAATTTCTCGCAAATCCTTTTTGGGAGAATGCGATAATGATAATAATTTAAAAGATATAATGTCAGTTGCTATGGCTTATCCGCTTATGCAAAACAAAATTGACTATATTCGTGTCCATAATGTAAAACTGCATAAACAACTTCTCAACTTTATCAATTTATAATTATAGACTTAAAAACTAACCCAACACGATAATTTTTTTTATATTCTGTACAAAATAAAATGTTTATGAAATGAGTTGATGATGAGGAGAATATTAATGACTACAATTAGCACTGCACCTGTATATAAGTTAAATGAATTGAACAATTTGTTTATAGAATTAACTTCAAAAAATTGTAATAAAAGATGCCAAAATTGCTATATTAAATTTCCAATGGAAAAAACCGTAAAAGATTTTATATCTGTTGATAAAATAAAAACGACTCTTGTGGAAACAGCAAAAGAAAATCTCTATTGTATCTATCTTACAGGGGCAGAGCCTATGATGCATCCGGATTTCAATGCCATCTTAAGACTTTGTTTAAAACGTTGCAATGTTTGTATTTGTACTAATGGCAGTTTTCTTAATGAAAAGAAAATACGATTTCTAAAAAAAGTAGAGGAAGAAGGTGCTGTAAATGAAAGTTATAATCAAATATTTTTTAGACTTTCGCTTACGCATCACAATGAATTTGAAAATGACAAAATAAAATACAGGGGGCATTACAGACAAGTATTATTCGCCTTAAAAACACTTAGCGAATATAATTTTAATTTTGTTTTAAATCTTGAAAATTATTATAAATTGGATAAAGACGAAATTATTAATGAATTAGAAAGTATTACAAAAGAAAACAAAATAAATAATGCAAATATACAAATATCATGTTCATATCCTGATTTTGAAGATATAAATTTTACAAAACCAGCAAAAATTACCGATTGCATGAAAGGGAGAATTCTGACACAAAACGGAGTATACGCTTGTCCGTTCTTGGCTGGTGATTATCGCGGTAGATGCGGTCTGAATTTTTCTGACTATTCAAAAATTATTTCAGCAGAAACTGAATTTTGCGCAACTTGTTCTAAAAATGAAAACACTGTTTTTTCTATAAATTAATTTAACAAAACCTTATGCTTGTTATATAATCTTTATATAATATTAATTTTTGCGGAATATGCCTGAATGATAGTTAACATTTGTAACATTATTCAGAATAACTAATACTAAAGAGTTAATTTTTTGCTAAAATTATGTTATAAATAACATATAAATATGTATTCACAAAATAACGGAGGCAATTAAATGTCAGTAGGTCAATTTGTATTTATGTTACATAGCCATTTGCCATATTACAGGAAAGCCGGAATGTGGCCTTTTGGTGAAGAGAATTTGTATGAATGTATGGCAGAAACCTATGTTCCTCTGCTTAATGCAATATCTGAATTGTATGACGAAGGAATTAAAGCAAAATTAACAGTAGGAATTACACCGATACTTGCTGAACAGCTCAATGATGAACATTTACAAAATGGATTTGTTAAGTATATTGATGCGCAAATAAAAGCGGTTTCTAAAGATTTGGAAAGATATCCTGATCCGAATGTTGCTCATAGCCAACATTTAAAATATCTGGCTAAATACTATTTTGATTTATGGAATAAAATGAGAGATGATTTTGTTAATAAATACGAAAAAAATCTCATTAAATATTTCAAAAAATATCAAGACTTAGGATGTATTGAGATTACAACATCAGGTGCAACTCACGGATTTTCACCTTTATTGGCAACTGATAGTAACTTAAATGCTCAATTTAAGGTAGGACAAGATACTACTAAAAGACTTTTTGGAAAGAAGGGCATGGGTTGTTGGTTACCGGAATGTGCATATAGACAAGGTTACGAATATGTTGGTAAAGATGGTAAAAAACATTGGCGTCCTGCAATTGAAGTAACACTCCAAAATAATGATATACAATATTTCTTTACGGAATCTCATGTTATCGAGGGCGGAAACTCAATAGGTAACAGACGTGTAATTGGTGTATACGGAAATATTGAATACATTCCTTTGCCAGATAGACCAGCAACCGGATATGATACATATTCAGCATATTGGCTACCGGATGCACAAGTTGCTGTTATGGGACGTAATGACAGAGCTGGTTATCAAGTTTGGTCAGCTGCTGATGGTTATCCAGGAGATGGTTGTTTCAGAGAATTTCATAAACGTGATGACAAATCCGGCATGCACTATTGGCGAATTACTTCGCCAACAACAGATTTAGGCGATAAAATGCTCTATGATCCGGTTTTGGCAATGAACAAAATTAACGAAAATTCTGATCATTACACAACGTTAATTTATCATTTGTTAAATGATTACAAGATGGCTAAAAATCAAGATGGTTTGGTAATGGTTTCGTTTGATACAGAATTATTCGGGCACTGGTGGTTTGAAGGTGTTGAATTTATTAAACAAGTTATAAGAAAATTTCACCAATATTTACCAGAAGTTGAAAGGTTAACTGCTGGCGAATATGTAACAAAATATCCGCCAAAAGAAGCAATTCAAATTCCGGAGTCTTCTTGGGGACAAGGCGGGCACTTCTATGTATGGCAAAACCACTTAACAGAATGGATGTGGCCAATTATACATTCTTGCGAAAAGAGAATTAATTCAATTGTTGATAATTATTCAAAAGTTCCTGAGGATAAACTTCTTCATAGAGCATTAAACCAGTTAGCCAGAGAGAACTTACTTCTTCAATCTTCTGACTGGCCGTTCTTGATTACAACATGGCAAGCAAAAGATTATGCAACGGACAGATTTAATGAACATGTTGATAGGTTTAGTCTGATAGCAGACATGATTGAGGATGGAATTATTGATGAAGCTAAACTTTCTGAAATTGAAAGTATTGATAATTGTTTTCCTGTAATTGATTATAGAGTTTATCAATCAATTGAAGAAGGTGTAATTCCTCAGCAAGAAAAGAAACTTGCTCCTTTATATCAATAAGCATAAAATACTACGTTTAAAATAATAAATAATAAAGAGGTTAGCTAATTTTAGCTGACCTCTTTATTATATATATTTTGATGTATTAACAATCTCATAATTTTTAATAATTAATTTTTTAGTTTTCTTTATTTGTACATTCTCTTTTCTTTTATTGCGAGCAAAAGAAAAGAGAACGTACCCAAGAGAAAAGAAAAGACGCTGTTGAATGGATAACCACAATGCCCTACGGGCATACGATTAAATGGCTGTTACGGGCAAGCCCGTACTTTTGTGCTGATACTTCATCTATGTGGTTCAATTCCGAGCATAACGAAGCGAATAATCAATGTAGGTGAGCCGACAACAAGGCGGATTTTGTCTGAACGTATGTGAGTTAATCAGCCTTAATGGCGAACCGTACAATTGATTAATGAGCGTAGTTCCGCTTGGTGGTTTCTTTCTGCCACTTTCTTTGACATCAAAGAAAGTGGCAATAAAAAAATAAATATTAAATACATCAAAATATCAACAACTGTGAATAATTTACAGCTGTTAACTTACTATATATATAATGAATTTAATTTAATTAAATCAATATGTTCTTCTGTAAAACCACAATTTAGTATTTTCTCAATAAATCTTCTTACACCAGCTGTTTCGTTTATGAATGACTCTTTTGGAGCGCATATTCCGAATCTGGGCAACATTTTACCATCAACTTCTTCAACAATTGCTGCAGAAACAGTTTTAGCTTTACTGTTAAATTTGCTACACAATGTGTAATTTGTTTTGGGATTAAATATTGTAATTTTAGGTACCATAATTATTCCTTTTAGTTTTTACACTTTAATAAACACATATAAATTATATTTTTGCTAACATAAAAAAACAGATTGTTACATTTATTAATATAACAATCTGTTTTTCGAATTTTAAATAACTTCACTACACAGCGTACACTGAAACTTGTTTTCTGTCGCGTCTGTGAGCTTCAAATTTAACTTCACCATCAATCAAAGCATACAATGTATCATCTGAACCAATACCTACGTTGTTACCGGGATGAATTTTTGTACCTCTTTGGCGAACTATTATGTTTCCGGCTTTAACTAATTCACTACCGAATTTTTTGACGCCTAATCGTTTAGCTTCCGAATCACGACCGTTACGGGTGGATCCCATACCTTTCTTATGTGCCATTTTTATTTCTCCTTTAAATTAATAATCTCTGGTTTAAGTTTATATTAAAAACTATGCTTCTGTTGTTTCCGATGCCTCTGCTGCGGCTTTCTTAGCAACAGTTGTTCTGATTTTATTAATCATAACTCTTGCAAAAGATTGTCTGTGACCTTGTTTTTTTCTATAACCTTTTTTAGGTCTTTGTTTGAAAACAATAATTTTCTTAGCTCTGTCAATTTTAATAACAGTACCTTCTACTTTTGCATTAGCAACATAAGGTTGACCAACTTTTGATTTTTTACCGTTAACAATCATAACAACCTTATCGAAAACGACTTTTGAATCTTTTTCTTCGCCTAACAATTCGACGTCAACGTAACGACCTTCTTCAACTTGGTATTGTTTACCACCTGTTTCGACTATTGCGTACATTTTTAAATCCTTTCTTTTTGAGGAATCGTAACTCTTTATTAAGATGTGCCCCCTTTAGTGAACGACTTTCAAGAGTTTTAGGCACGATTAACCTATCTGATACTATTTATACATCTATATTCGTATCACAAACAGATATTGACTGTCAAGAAAAATTTACTTTACTAAACCTTGAAGAAACTCTTGAACCATATCAATATCCTCTGCAAAAGGATTTGGACTGCCATCTTTTAAAGGTTTTGTTAATCTTGCTATAAACTCATCACAAGCGTTCTTAAAATCTTCGGGAGTATCTCTATTAACAATCATTCCTCTGTGAGTTAGTTTACGGGTTTCTGGATTAAAGACTGAATTTATCCAATAGAATGACAACGGTTTCGTTGAGTGAATTTCCATATAATTGTTATTTACAGCAAAATTAAACTCCGTCGGATAATGAGTCGGTTCTTTTTTTCTAATATATGAAGTAACTTCCTGTAATGGCTTTTTGGGGGCGAAACTACTGACAGTTTCTTTAGGTATAACATTTAATGGTTTTATCGGCATTTAATATTCCTTTCAATATCATTTAATAATATAAAACCTCCAAAATATATTTTTTGCTATATGTTACATTTTTTCAGGTGCTGATACTGCCAAAATATCAAGAGCATTTTTTAGTACTGTTTTAACAGCCATAATCAATGCCAACCTTGCTTTCATTAAATTTTTGTCTTCGCATATAACCCTGTTTGCATTATAGAATGAATGAAATTCAGCAGCAAGCTCCTGTACATAGCGACATACGGTGTATACAGTTCTATTTTGAGCAGACAATTCTATAACTGACTTAAATTCCTCTAATTTCATGATCAATGATTTTGCAGCATCAGAAGTTTGAGCTATTAAAGTTTTGTCAAAATTATTAAATAAATCTGATAATTCTGTTTCTGTCATTGGGGCAGGCGATTTTTCACCATTATCAGGATTGATTTTTTCCGCAACGGCATTTCTTAATATAGAGCATACCCTTGCATAAGCATATTGAACATAGAATACAGGATTTTCGTCAGTTGAGCGTTTTGCAAGCTCAATATCGAAATCCAAAGTCATATCAATGTTTCTCATTTCCATCCAATATCTTGTGGCATCAACTCCGACTTCGTCTATTAAATCTTCAAGAGTAACCATATTTTTTCTCTTTCCCATCCGAACTTCTTCTCCGTTGACAACCAAATTAACTAATTGTCCGAGTAAAACTTCTAATTTTTCGGAATTATAACCCAAGGCTTGCAATGATGCTTTTACTCTGGCAACATAACCATGATGATCTGCTCCCCAGATATCAATAAGCCTGTCGTAACCTCTGTCAAATTTATCAGCGTGGTATGCGATATCTGCTGTAAGATAAGTATTTGAACCGTCTGCTTTCTTTATAACCCTATCTTGGTCGTCTCCAAAAATGGTGGATTTAAACCATATTGCTCCTTCTTGCTCATATAAAAACTCTTTGTCTTTAAGTTTGTTATAACTTGCATCAACTTTTCCAGATTTATGCAAATCCAATTCCGAATAAAACTTGTCAAAATGCACCCTAAAATTCTCTAATAACGCTCTCTGACAGGCCTCCATTTCCTTTTTTGCATAATCCGAAAGGATTTTTACATCCTCAGTCGGTTCATGCTCTTTTAAAAACTTCTTTGCGACAGGAATAAGATATTCGCCGGGATAATAATTTTTACGTTCATTTTCATCTGTTGGAAAATCAATATTTTCGCCAAGCTCTTGTTTAATACGAATTTTAAGTGAGTTACCTAATTTTTGTATTTGACTGCCAGCATCATTTATATAAAATTCTTCACTTACGTCATGCCCGTAATATCTGAGCAAATTAGCCAATGCGCTTCCCATAGCTGCCCAACGACCATGACCTATGTGGAATGGCCCGGTTGGATTTGCAGAAACATACTCAAGCAAAATCTTTTCTTTTGATTTACACTGATTCCTGCCATAATTTTCTTTTTGCGACAAGATTTCTTCAATAATATTTTCTAAAATCTTGAAACTGATTTTAAAATTTATAAAACCTCCTACAACAGAAGCTGTATAAGAGTTTAAGGATAAATTTTCTAAAATAGCATTAGCTATCATTGGTGGGGCAATCTTTGCAAATTTTGCTAATGCTGAAATGTTAACTGCAAAATCTCCAAAATTAGTATTTTTTGGTTTTTCTATAACCAAACTTCCGGATTGATATTCCGACATTTGCCCCAATTTACTATTTTTAATTGCCTTATTAACTGCAATTTCAACTTCGTTCAGAAAAAATTCTTTTAGCATGAAAATCCTCGCTTATTCTTATTCTAAACGATTATAAAATAAACAAGGCGAAATTAAAAGCTATATTCCCTCATCTTCTTCTGTGGCATCTTCTTCCTGTACAGGAGCTTCGTTTGTAAGAACTACCCCAAGCCCCTCTAAGGCAGACTTAGCTTTAGGAGCTAATGCCGTATCAGAAAAGTTTTCCAAAATAGTTTGGTAACACTCAATAGCTTCATTGTTCATGTTTCTTAACTTGTATACATTTGCAACCTTGTAATACAAAGGAGCAACTTCAGTATTTGTAGCGACAAGCATTTGATTGTCAAGCTGTATTTTTATTCCTATGAGCATTTCATTATCTTGTGGTGAGAACAAGGCTTTGCCGTATACTTTTTTTGTCAAATTATCAATATCATCAGACATTTGCTGAATTGCTTCTTTGGAAAGTTTTCCGGATTTTTTAGCAGCAGAAACGTCAGAATATATAGCTGATATCAAGAAAAACCCAACTATTAACCATGTGAATATCTTTTTCATTTAGTAACTCCGATACTTATACTACCCTTATTATATCATATAAAAAAGTTGATTTTTTACATCAATTAAATGTATGATATACCTATGGAGAAGTATGTTTATCAATTATTTATCTTAGGATGTCAAAACATTGAGTTGGCTTTAAAAAAAGGGCTTGGCGGTGTAATATTTTTTACTCATGATATTCAATCAGAAGAACAATTCGTTAAATTGATATCAAATATAAAAAAAAGAGCTTTAATCCCTCCGTTTTTATCAATTGATCAAGAGGGCGGTCGGGTTGAAAGAACAGAAAACATTCGAGCAAGAAGGCTATCCCCAATGTTTGCCTATCAAAAAGGCTTGAATTACTTACAAAATCAATCGGAAGAAATATCAAAAGAGCTTGCCGAATGGGGATTAAACCTGAATTTTGCTCCTTGTATTGATATTAATACAAATCCGCAAAACCCTATTATTGGAAAACGAGCTTTTGCTGATAATCCTATTGACGTTATAAAAGGAATGGACGTTTTTGTTAGTGCATCAAGAAAATACGGTATTATTCCTTGCGTTAAACATTATCCGGGGCATGGGGATGCAGATAAAGACAGTCATTTGTCACTCCCTGTTATAAAACAAACTTTGGAAGAAATGGAAAATTCGCACATATTACCGTTTAAGCATGCCATAAAAAATGATATAGAAATGATTATGGCTGCTCATTTGCATTGCCAATGTTTTGACTCGAAATCAATTCCGACTTCATTAAGCTGTAATGCAATAGGATATCTCCGTAATGACTTGAATTATAATGGTGTTATAGTCTCAGATGATATGTTTATGAAAGGAGTTCAAGACTACGGAAGTTTAGAAGCCTGTATTATGGGCATAAATGCCGGCTTGGATATGTTTATATATAGAGACTCTGACGAAATGGTATTGAATACCATAAATGAATTGGTAAGAATAGCTGAAAAAGATAAGAATTTTCAAAACAAAATTTTAAAATCATATGATAGAATAATGACTTTAAAACAAAATAAACAGTTAGTATAGATTTTTGAGCATAAGAGAATATTATTAAATTAAAATTATTCTAATTTTGAAAGTTTGACAAGATAGTACTTTTATAATAAACTTTAGTTTATGGTATTTAGTGCTTTGAATAATAAATACCGTGCTCTGGTGACACTCTGCCGACGATAACGATTGAGTATCGTTTGAGGAGAGGGGAGGTAGATTCCTCCTATTGGTTTGAGTAAAATGAAAACAGAATAATATAGTATCGTGCTCCAGTGGCGGAATCGGTAGACGCGTTGGACTTAAAATCCAATCGGGGTTCTCCCTCGGTGCCAGTTCAAGTCTGGCCTGGAGCATTTAAAAAGACTTATCTCAAAAGGATAAGTTTTTTTTATAACTTTTCTGTCCAATTTGGATGGATTGTTTTAGGTAAAGAGTGGCTTTGTTAGGGTAATTGAGGCAAGTTTTTAATGTTGAGATTTGGCGTCATTTTCTTGCACAAAAGTCACTATTCTTGCACTATTTTGCACTAAATTCCCAAGTTATTATTTTAAAATCGCTAAAAGTTTTATTGTGTTTGACTTTTAGCGATGGACTTTTAGTGCAAAAATTGTTAGTTTTAATTTTCTTGCGATTTGAGATGTGTCGAATTGTCTCTGAGACAGAGATACAGGACTTGACTTTTTCTGAGACAGGAGCGATGAATGTGTATGCAAGGATTTTATACACATGACAAATCAAATTGAAACAACTAAATACACCCAAGAAAAATCAAAACAAATTGCATTAGCTAGATTAGATTTAATCCATAAATGGATTGAATTCAGAAGACTTGCGAAGAATAAAATGCAAGCAGACTACGATTTTGTAAAATTGCACAATACTTCTGATAGTTACTTATTTAAGGTATTAGGAAAAATTTCAAGAGGAAGTTTACATCGTTGGTACTCAATGCTTAATGGAACTGAAGATTATACAAAACTCCTTCCACAATACAAATATTCTAGTGTTAATGAGTTCAGAACAACATTAACTGATGATGAAATTAAAATATTTATGGGTTTGTTGTTACATCCAAATAGAATTTGTGTAGGCAAAGCAATAGCGCTTACTAAATATAAATTAAAAGAGC
>JAKSUQ010000042.1 GCA_024408855.1 bacterium
CCAATTTGGCTACGACTAAAAACTCTTACTTTAGAACTTTCTGGTTTTCCATCTTCGTAATATGTTTGGTGGACTTCTTTTCCAAAATAGTTTGGTTCTTTGGTTTTTGATGATTTTAATTTGCCATTTGAGTAATAGCTTTTATTTTCAGTTTCAATCCAACCTCCACCAATTTGGCTACGACTAAAAACTCTTACTTTAGAACTTTCTGGTTTTCCATCTTTATAGTATGTTACAGTTGCTTCCTTTCCAAAATATCCTTCATCCTTATATTTTTTAGATTTAATATTTCCATTATCATATGTTTCAACCTTTAACTCTCCTTTACCAGTTTGTTCAAACTCTTGTATAATCTGAGTTGCAAGTGATTTTGCTTGGTCAACTTTTGGGGTAGTAGGTGTTTGTTTCTTTGCTACTACATAAGGTTTGACATCTCCTGTAGGAGCATATTTAAAACTTGTAACATCACCAACATATTTAGTTTCTTTTCTTGAGCCATCTTTATATCTAGTCCACAAAGATACACCATTCTGTCCTCTATCAGTAATCAGTGTTGCATTAAATACATCTGCTTCACGTTGGCTATATCCTGCCACACCGTCTGAGTCAAAGACATATGCCATTTTCTTTTGCTGTGCTGTCGCTTCCTTTGAGTTAATGACATCTTGTGGTGTCATTCCTGCTTTTACCATAAAAATACGGTTTACTGTTGGTGGATTTCCCATGATAATTTCTCCTCGTATTAATATTTTCCTCTATGTATATACAAAGTATTTTTTCTCACGGGAAATTGCCATGTTTATGAAGAATTGTAAAGACAAGTTTACCATGCCAGCACTAACGCCTTCAACAAATACTCGCACAGAGGCCATTTGCAGCCGTTTTAAGGCGTGTTCTTGTGTCATTAGGTGTAATTCCATTCCCGGATTTGAAGCAAATGGAATTCTACAAGGTTCAAACACACTATTTTAGCCTGTTGTGAGTACCATAGTGCTTAACAATAGCCTTCATATTCTTCAAAGGGTCTGTAATCTTTGAGTCCTTATCATCTTCTTTGTCAGATACTTCTTTTGTCTTCTTATAATTATCCAGTAATACCTTCTGTATTTGCCTTAACTGTTCTTC
Organism: bacterium; assembly: GCA_024408855.1. Classification (GTDB taxonomy): domain Bacteria; phylum Cyanobacteriota; class Vampirovibrionia; order Gastranaerophilales; family Gastranaerophilaceae; genus CAG-196. The sequence goes on from JAKSUQ010000042.1 coordinate 1,126, forward strand.
TCTATCCGTCATATATACCTGCTTATAATATTCTATACTTATACTAAAATGTAACTTCTGTGTATTGTTATTTCTGTTTTACCTTCTGCTTCCGTTTCTACTACTTCCAAGCTCGGACTTCTGCATTAGGGATACAGCAAGCTCGCTATCGCTCGTGCTACGCTACGCTCCGCACTGTATCGCAAGCACAGTACCAGCGGAAGCAATCAGTACAGAAAAATAACAAATTACGTGGTGGTTCACACTGGCATGGGAATGGTGTTATATGAAGTAAAAATTTTCATACTTCTAAACACTAATTATTAACAGTATCAACATAACCATATCTGTATTAACCATATATAGTACAAAGGATACCACCTATTCATCATACTAATGATGAACTATATCAATACAATAATAGATATTGAAAAATCAGGAAACTTTAAGACCTAACACCATACGCATATTATAGTATTCTTGAGTTGATTGTTTTAGTAGGGATACTAAATTGTGATACCTGTTGTGCATGTCAGTTTTTTGTGATACAATCTGTCTGTCAAAAGGTTCCTGTTGTGGCACCTTAACGACAAATAAAAAAGATTTAGACTTTAGTCTTAAATTTTTTTAAGTATAGATAGGTGGTTGATGGAGAACACCTCGGACAAAGTCCGTTTGGGTTCAGCGCGAACGAGCTGAGTGCGAAGGACTTTTCTTTGGAAGAAATGAAATTTCTGAAAAGAAAATCCGTAGACACGTTAAATGCGAGCGACTCAAGACAAGTCCCCCCCCTACGACATTACTATATGGTTGTTTACTATGAAATTAAAGAGCTCAAACAAAGTTACAAATAAAAATTTTATTGCAGATATTATTTTTGTTATATTTTTAGCTCTACCAATAATATTCTTATTTTTATATTTACAAAATATAATATTAATTTGTTTTGGGTTACTGATTTTAGTAATAGCTTCTTGTGCTATAAAATATCTAATTAACAATTACTATAATTTATCAAACATATACGATAATAATGAATGCAATGAGATTGAAATAAAAAATGTTATTGATTTTTACACTTTCAATAACAATTTTTCTACACATGAATTCTCAGAATTTGATAAAATTAATATTATAATTGAAACTGCTAGCTTTGGATGTCGTACTTCGGCAGGTGGAATATATCATAATGGAATAAAACAAATAAAAATTGAATTTTATTTAAAAAATTGTGAGTATTATTTTATAAAAATTATGGAATTAAACTTAGATAATTATATGATTTTATTAGATAAAATTATTAAGAAATTAAAAAATGATATAAATATTACATATAATTTTGAAGGACTAGGATTTGATAATAAAATTGCAAAATTTATTGATGAAAACCTAGCCAATTAGTAAATAGTTAGGCTTTTAGCTCAACAACTAATTTTTAACCAAACAAACATTAAAATTAATCCATTGCAAGAATTAAAAAACATGTTATAATAAAAGAGTAGAGAGGGTGCTCTCTAGAACACCCAGCTTCAGTTCTCTACATTAATTTTGAGATAAAAATTAGAAATTGTCCTATTACCAGTAGGGCAATTTTTATTATCTCGTGCCATTTATTGTTACTATTCATGGCTCCCTCCTTTCTCTACACCTAGCTTCAGTTGGATAGTGTCGTGTATGTAAAGAAGGTTAATTATATAGCTAACTGCTCTACAAAGTTAATTATATCATATAGCTTAATATATTAGAAGGCTCTAAACCTAAGATAATACGCATATTATAATACTCTTGTGTTGCTTGTTTTAGAGTAGCAACAAGAATATTGCACAAGTATTTCAAATTTGGTACAATTTCTTTATCAAAGGGTTCTAAAATAGTAACCTTAACGACACCATTTTATCAATTGAATAGGTCTTTTAATGAAAATATCAGATTTGTATGACGAAAATGAAGAGCCCTCTCCTTTTCTTATTGACACAGATGACTTGAGAAGAAAAATTGGATATGGATTGGGTTCAATTGTTATAATTTTTTGTGTTATCTATGGGTTTTGGGTTTATAAAATATCTTTGGAGGTACCTGCAAAGCAGCGTTTTGTATGTAATGATTCAATTTGTAAAATTATCAACTCAAATAAGAAAAATATCATATTATCTACAATAGATATAAATAGGGATAATGTAGATTTTATGGATGTTTATCATAAAACATATAAACCCAAATTCCTCCGTAGAGCGGAATTTGGCCTTTGGCTATCTCTTGCGGGCGCAAATATAAAGCACAAATATTATGTTAGCATTTTCCTTAAAAATGAATATGTTACTTTTAATATTGAAAAAACAAAACTTGAAAATCGTGTTACAGAAATTAGACTTGGTCCTGTGGATAATGAGAAATATGCTAAAGAAATTTTAAAAGAATTAAATAGTCATATACATACTAAAGAAAATATAGATATTGAAATCAAACCAGGTTGGAGTTGGTCATATCGTTAAAGTCTGTAGTGTGCAATTATTTGCACCGATTTCACTTTGATATTTCGCCAATGATAACCTTATTGCACGAGTGCTAACTCTTTTGAGTTCCGCTAATTCTTTGATTGTAATATATTTTTCATCATTCATACCACCATTAATGACTCTGAACTCGGAAGAATGGAACTGGTTCCAGCTTGTTTCGTATCAATTAGACATACTTGCTTTCGGTTAAAACAGAGTTAGAATGTGAGTACTAAAATCATTTACTCCAAAGGAATTACCCCATGAAAAAAGAATTAAGAAAACAGATTGAACTGCTCGAACAAAAAATGTCAAAAAGTCCAAATAATATGAAAGACGGCGGAAGTCATTTTCTGTATCGCAGGGAAAGAATGATAAGGTTCAAAATGCTGCAGAAAAATATGCCGCAAAAAATGCTTGCAAAAAGACTGAATCTAACCAAAAGCTATATCTCAAAACTAATTACCGGCGAACGGTACAATAAAGATTTTGAAAGATATATTATTCATATTTTAGATGTGAATTATTGCTGTATTTAATCTTTTTATTTAATTTCGCTATATTTTTCTTTCAAAAATCCTAATTTTGCTTGATTTTCAAAATTTGTTAAGTTAGAGGTATTAGAACGTAATAGATTTGTTAAATTGTATCCTTGATCAGCTCTGCCTCTTTCGCTTACACAGCTGGCACAGAGTATGTCATCTAATAATGTTGTAAAATCTGCATTTTCTAAATAGTCACGTCTTATTGTTACACTTATGTTAGTATTGCCATGAACATTTTCTTTAATTTCATCAGAAATGCCAATGTACCAGTTGTGATCCCAACCTCTCATAACCTTTAATGCTTCATTTAAGAGATGAATTTTTTGTTGTTCAACTATTGTTAGTTCACATTTTTTTGCTCCATGCATTTGTTCGTACCTGCCTTGAGCAGAATACGTAAGTACTTTGCCCATATAATCGTCAACTGTTACATATCCATTATTCAATAGATATAAAATCACATCACTTGATGCTTGTTTAAGGCTTACATATTTACAATTATAATCAAAATATAATCTTCTGTTTACTGCTTCATCTATAAGACCGCATATAAATTTACCTTCAGGCGTATTCTTAATATTATTTTCGCTGTTCGTTGTTACCATATATCTTTCTAAATCAGCAATAGCCTGCATTAGCTGTATATCCGTCATGCTCTTTGCAAAATATGTCGACAACTTACCAATTTCATCAGGAGTAAATCCGCGTCTATCAACATCATCATCTATACCTATTTCACGTAATGTTTCTCGAGACAATTTCTTTTTAAATACAATTTCAAGTCCATCTAAAATACCATCAAGTTCACCTTCACCTTTTAATGCGTACCTTTGGATATAATACATGTTACCTTTTTGATCCTGTGGTAAAATTCTGTATCCAAAATCATCATTTTCAAAAGTCAAATCTTTAAAATCAGGGTTGTCTGAATGTTTAAAATAGTCTTTTGCTTTAATCATAGCTTCAACCAAATTCAAATTATCTGTTTCAAATTCGACATAGTTACCTTTTACCGGTATTTCATTTTCATACAGAGTATTCATTAAATGAGACCTATCTTCAGGTACTCCTTCTTCTCTTGTAAAGTCCATTTTCCATTTACCTGAAGCAAAGGAAATCTTATCAATTGCTTTTGAATGCAATAATGCTCTTGATGCCATTTTTGCGCCTTCACCAAAACCTCCGGCATTATCGTTTGTAGGTTTGTTTGAAGCAGCTATGTATTGGAGCCAAAAATAGTTGTATTCAGAATCACTGGATAGTTTGATTTTATATTTACCATTTGGTTGTCTTTCTATATCTAATTTTGCACCATCCAAAGTTCCGTTTAATCCATCATTTTGGTTTTGCCACAAATCTCTTGCAGCCATCTCATAACTCCATTCTTGATGTTGATTGTATATAATCAACATATTTGTTTTTTCAGGTTTCCCGAGCATTGCTCTATCTGTCGGATTAGTAATTTCTGTTGAACCTTTTATAGGGATGTTACCTGCTTTAGGTGGAAATTCTATCGAAAGTTTGCCTGTTTGAGCCAGTTCTTCTATACATTGTTCTAATCTTTGAGCTTGAGTTTCTATTGGTTGTGTCAATGGTTTATTTTCTATATATCTGACAACAATTTGCCCCATAAAATTATAGCCGGCTACCGAAATGTCCTTATCAGGATGTATAAATGTATCGTGATTATTTTTAAGGACTTTTTCTTTATCAGGAGGTATTTCATCCCAATTTAACCGAGGGGCAGAATCTCTATTTGATGTCTTAATTTTTTCGTCTTTTACAGGTTCAGGATGTTTTATTTTTTCAAGAGCAGCATTCACTGCTTGTGCAAGATCTTCAGCAGTTCCTGATGTTCTTCCCCTGCCGGCATGCCCGCCAATATCCTCATATTTCTGGGCAATCATATCTAATTTTTTTGCAAAATTTGTATCTGATAAACAAAGTTGTGTAAGCATGTGTTCAATTGTTTCTAATCTTTTGTTAAACACATAGTCTCCGTCACCGCCAACTTTATGTGATATTTCATGCATCCATGTTGCAAGAACATCGTAAAATGAATAAATTTTCAAATAATCACGTTCTATCCAATGCCCAAGAGATTTTCCGCCTGAAACAATAGCTTCACCAGCCGGATCTTCATTGTTTGATTTTTCAAAAACGTACCTTGCACCATGAGCTTCTTCTTCGGTAAAAATTCCAATATGCTCTAAATCTAAATTTTCACTAATCAGTTCAATAGCCTTATCAAGAAGTTGAATTTTTTGTTTTTCTTGTTCGGTAAGTATTTGTGGAACTCGTTCATTCGTTTTTTCATTGAAAGATGATGCACCTCTTACACCGACATCTGTCATTATACTATTTACAAACTCTACATATGGAAAACATGCTTTTATTGTTTCTATATTACCAAGTCCAACAACATCCATTGCAACATAATCATGACCTTCAAATTTTATTCTGATGCCATTTTTCTGTGCTGCATTGATTAACCCTTTAAGTATAAAATATTGAGGATGTTCTTCTATGTTTGTTGTAATTTTAAAAATGTCCGACATTTGTCCGATAATATTTACTAATTCTTGTTTAGGAAGAGTTCTGGCATAAGTACTAATTAGTTCTGTTAGAGTATCTTTTGTAAGCCCGACTCGGTTTCTTCCGCTATCAAGGGATATAACTTTATTATTATTTAATCTTACAATTTCTTCTGCTTCAGGGTTCTGTTTAAAAATCAGTGTCATTCCTGGGATTGTGCATTCCAATCCTTTTTGCCCTGCGACTTCATATCTTTGTACTACATAGCAATTACCTTTTTGTCCTTCAGGCAGCATTTTTATTCCAAAATATTCACTTTCTGCATCTAAGTTTGCCCAATCAGGGTTATCCGGAGTGTAAAAATAATCTTTTGCTTTTACAAGTTCTTTTACAAACTCTTCATCTGTTGTTTCAAATTCAAAATAATTGCCTTCTACACGTTTTTTATTTTTTGTAAGAGTTTTTTCTATTGGCGTAGTTGCATCATCAGCCCTTCCATCAATTAACAGAGTTTCACCTCTTGTTTGACTCAATTTCCAATCGCCTGATGCAAATATAACTTCATCAACTGTTCTTCCTGCAAGAAGATTACCTGTAATAATTTTTGTACCTTCACCGTGTCTTCCTGCTGCTCTTGCTAAATCTGTTTGACCGCTAAACCCAAGAGTTAGGATTCTTTCATAATCAAATTCACCCTTACCGCTAATTCTGACTTTGAGTTTTCCATTTGGTCTTTTTTCTACTGTAATATTTACACCTTCAAGAGTATATCCGTTTCCAAAATAGAAGTTTTGCCAAATATCTCTCGAACGTCTTGCCTTGTCCCAAAACCTAGTATTACCAATATTAACAACTGATTTAGCAGAACGCTTTTGTCCCAAACTCTCTACATCTTCGGGTTTTATTACGGCTTCATCCGTAATTTGAGGTTTCATTCCGCCCTTGTCTTCAATTGTATAATCTATTTTACCTGTTCTTTCCAGTTCATCAAATAGTTGTTCATTTGTTTTATGTTTAATTTCTGTATTTTCTTTTTTTATAATTCTGTCAGGATCAAATGTATAATTTGTATCATAACCAATCCTACTTGCAGAATATTTGCATCTTCTGCTTTGTGTATATGGATCCATGTTTGTTCTATATGGTTGATTAAGAGTGTTTTCAAGTTCTGTTCTAAAATCATCTTCGTCAAAATGTTCCGCGGTTCTTTCTGCTATTGGAGTAGAATATCTTTCAAACTCAGCGTCACTCATTTTCATTACAAAATCAAGCGAGGTTTGTTCAAAATTTTCTGATAATAATTGAGGATATTTTTGGAATCTTTTTAGCATAGAAAGATATTCTGCATCAGAACATAATAGCATTCTCGCATAATTCTTTTTTATAACAGCCTCTTTACCTTTAAATAATTTATAACAGTTAACTCTCTGCTTAATATTACTAAAATCCGTATTATTGAGAATTCTTGTACATTCTTCTTTCGACAAATGTTGAGAGTTTTGAATTGCTATTTGTATTAATTCGTTAGTTGCTGCATCATATTCAAAGAATTTACTTTTATCAACATTAGGAAAAGAATTTTCTAAAGTAAATTCTATCGGATCAATATTGTCTTGCTGATTCCCTTTATTCATTTGAACTGGAATTTTAGCAGATTCTAATAATTCTTTCAACAATTTTTGTGTTTCTACAAAATTAATTTTATCTGTAATTTCTTTAACACTTGCATTGTTATCAATAAGAATCGTGAGTTCTTTATTTTTAACAAGCCCTTCAATAATGCAATTTAAATCTATATCACTCATGTAATCAAAGTGTTTATGTGTTTTTATATACTTATATACATCATAACTTTCATTACTAGTTAATAATTTAATAATTGTTTGATATGACAAATTCTTATTAGTCCAAAGCTCTTTTAGTCTTTCTTTTTGAGCTTCTGTTCCTGCAACTTGTTGGCATTTTTGCAAATCATCTACTGATCTTATTGTTAAATCAAAATCAGAGTAATTTTCACTCAATTTTTCATATTCAACATAAGTTTGACCAAACTTGTTGCAAATTATTTTTTTGTTATATTTTCCGAATCGAACTGCAAAATCAGCTTGTTCAGCAATCATAAAGTTTTCAGAACAATTAATAAATCTGCAAACTGCGCTATTGAGAAAACCTATTCTTTCGCCTTGAATTATGTATAGGAAAATTTTATATTTTGCATCAAATTCTTCCATATTTCTTGTGTTTTCAAAAACAGTAATTAAATCCTGTCTTAGCTCATCATTAACCTCTTGTGGTTTTATCAAAGAACGGATATGGTTAATTTTGTTATTCTTAATAATTTTTTCTTTTTCGCTGAATGTTTGAACATCATCAACATATGCCCTTTCAATAGCTATAATTCTTTCTTCAATTGCTCTTACTTCGGGTGATGCGTTTGAAATATAAGCAGCATTTTCGTAACTTGTACCCATTTTAATTAGTTCTAATGTTTTATTTATATCTGCCGGTGGTTCTGTTAAAAGTTTAGTCGCTTCCTCCGGTGTTATATTTCTATTTTTAGCTATTGCATTAGCTATAACTATATTTTGAGGATTGAGTTCTGCATTTATTCCTCTAATGTATAAATTTGTATAAGTTTCTACATTTTTACTTCGAAAAGAATCCGGTTCTTTTGTGTTTTTTGCAAGAATACTAAGTTGTGCTGCAACTTCATTAGCAATATAACACAATTTTTTTTCAGGATACGAAGCAATAGCTTTTTGATATGCAGATTCAATTATATCTACGTTTACAGAAGTAATATTGTAAAGTACAGTTTTTGCTATAGAACTGTTTGTTAATATTCTCATTGTATTGTATGCATGTTCTATATGCTTAGCATCTTCATCATTTATGTTTTTCCAAAAATCAATATATTCTTCAAACTTTGTTTTACCATCACCTTCTGATATATTATCTACAGAAAGCCGTGCTATACCTTCAATTTTTTTATACCCTTCAAGAGATAAATTTTTAGATAAATATATTGCTCCTAAACAGTCCATACTTCCATAATGGATCTTATCTATATAAAGTCGATAGTTATCAGGATTGGCATCCTCTATCATTTTCCTCGCAAAATTTAATTCATTATGACCGTCATAATAAACATCTTCATAAGTTTCAATCGTACCATGTCCTTTTATAGTACCGTGACGACGAAAAATATCTTCTATAGCTTCTGCTACTTCTAACTTTGCGGCAAGTTCTTGTTGTGAGCAATTAAGAATGCGATTTTTCTCTGTTTCTGTCGGTTCATTGAAGAAACGCATTATATAATTTCGTTTTGCTTTTACAAATTCCAAAGAAGCTTTGCCACGTTTTAAATCTTTCAATGCACTTTTTTCTTTTCGTTCGTTATACCAATCTTTTATTCCTTTAGGTAATGGAATAATAAAAGAATTTAAAGTACCTGAATTATCTGAAACTCTGTTATCTATAAATTGTCTATTTTCAAGTTGATATTTTTTCGCTTCTTTCTCTGACAGACCTTTTAACGGTTCTGCTATTTGATTTCCATCTTTATCAAATCTATAAACTTCGTAAGTAAACGGAATTCCTGCTGCTGCATTTGGTCTTTTACCGGCAACTGCGACAACCATTACTACATTATTACCATCATTATCGCTATATAATTCATAAGATTTGTGATTTTGTGCAAAATCATTACTAATTTCTGCAAATGTTTGTTTTGTTACTTGTGATATATTTGTTTTATCTGCTTTGTTTGATTTTGAACCATCTAATATCATTGTGGGTTTTTGTGGATTTGCCACTTCTTTTACCCCTGTACTCTTGTCCAAAACTTCTTCAACAGATTTACCCTCGATAATAGTCATTTCACCTTTAGCTGAAA
>JAKSUQ010000043.1 GCA_024408855.1 bacterium
AAATGTCGACGGGGGGACTTGAACCCCCACAGCTCTCGCCACATGCACCTCAAGCATGCGTGTCTACCATTCCACCACGTCGACTTAACGAGTTTTGTTGTAACACACTACTTATTTTATCATAAAAGTTTTTTTGTTACAAACTTTATATTATCATTGACAGAATTTTTATTATGATTAAAATTATTGTATGCAAGTATTCGTGTGATTGTAGTCATCATAAGGAGTAAGAATTATGAAAATTTCGGCTTTAAATGAAGATGTAAATAATAATTTGAAAAGAAGCTATATTTCAGACAAAGGTTATATGACCATGCCGGAAACTACACCGAACAAAGACGATGATGGTGATAAAGTTCCTCAAAAGCCATTTAAAATGGGGATTGAAAATTTGCAGGAATTTACAATCTACCCGAAACAAGTCGTTGACGGAAGAACAATTATTACTGCATAGTTAACAAAATGAGGGAGTAGAGAAATGATTTTAAAAATATTCAGAATGTCGCATAACAAATTCGTACCTGAATACAAAACTGAGGGAGCCGCAGGAATGGATCTATGTGCTGCTATTGAAGAACCGGTTACTCTAAAACCTCTTGAAAGAAAGCTAATTCCAACAGGGCTTAAAATAGAGCTTGAACACGGCTACGAAGCTCAAATCAGACCACGTTCCGGATTATCCATAAAGCACGGAATAAGTTTGATAAATTGTGTCGGAACTGTTGATGAAGATTACAGAGGAGAGGTCTGTGTCGGATTGGTTAATGTTTCAAATGAAGAGTACACAATCCAACCGGACGAAAGAATTGCACAAATGGTTATCGCAAAAGTCGAACAAGCAAAGATAGAAGTTGTTACAGAACTATCCGAAACAGCAAGAGGTGAAGGTGGCTTCGGTTCTACCGGCAAAGTTTAATCTATATTTTTAATAACCCTGCTAATCAACAGAGAATATTTCCTTAATATCATCCATTGTTAAGGATTTTGTGATATTTCTGTCAATTGAAACTACGCTGTCGACCAAATCTCTCTTACGTCCTTTGATTTTTTGGATTTTTTCTTCAACCGTATTTTTGGTTATTAACCTATATACAAATACCTTTTTAGTTTGTCCTATACGATATGCTCTGTCTGTTGCCTGATCCTCAACAGCAGGATTCCACCACGGGTCGTAATGGATTACATAATCTGCACCTGTTAAATTTAAACCGGTTCCGCCGGCTTTTAAACTTATAAGAAATATAGGTATATTCGGATTATTATTAAAGTTTTCAACAGCAGCTTGTCTGTCCTTTGTTTTACCGGTCAAATATTCGTAAGGAATAGCTTCTCTTTCAAGCCAAGCCTTTATGATATCCAACATATCCACGAACTGGCTAAATAAAAGAACTCTGTGCTTTTCTTGAATAATTTGTTCAAGCATACCTTTTAAATATTCAAATTTACCTGACGGAATGACACCTTTAACGTGTTCTTTGTCATACAACTTCGGATGACAACAAATTTGACGTAAACGAAGAAGTGCTGAGAAAATTGACATTCTGCTCTTTTCAAGTCCGTTAAGTTCAATAGATTTAAACAATTCTTCTTTCGTACTATCAAGAACTTCAAGATAGAAATCTTTTTGTTCATCAGTGAGTTCACAATATGCCATATTCTCAACTTTATCCGGCAAGTCTTTTGCAACATCTCTTTTCATACGTCTGAGTATGAAAGGAAATATCTGTAATTTTAAACGTTTTTCAACAGTCTTGTCTTGCCTTTCCATAATAGGAGCAACATATCTGTAATTAAATTCCGCAACATTGAATAAAAAGCCGGGCATCAAAAAGTCAAATACTGACCATAATTCTTCTAACTTGTTTTCAATAGGTGTACCTGACAATGCAAGTTTATGATCAGATACAAGTTCCTTGACTGATTGTGCAGTTTGAGAAATTGCGTTTTTAATATTCTGTGATTCATCAAGAATTACATATCTGAATTTAAACTTTTTAAGTTTTTCAATATCTCTGCGAACTAAAGCATAACTCGTGATTACAATATCATAGTTAGGAATTTCTTTGAATAATTTTTTTCTATCAGCACCGGTAATTTTTAAACAAGACAAACTTGGTGTAAATTTTTGAATTTCAGCTTCCCAGTTAAATACAACTGTTGTAGGTGCAATTACCAATGTCGGCATTGCTCCGTCAACCTCTTTCGCCTTTTGCAAAAGAGTAAGAGCTTGTAAGGTTTTACCTAAACCCATATCATCCGCAAGTATACCGTTTAAACCGTATTGATATAAGAACCATAACCAGTTGAAACCTTTGATTTGATATTCACGAAATTCTGCATTTACATCACTCGGCAAATCAATACCTTCTGATGTTGTAGAGAATGTTGAAATCTGATCCCAGAATTTTTGGAATTTTTCACTCATTACAAGTTCAAAACCTTGATTTTGAAGTTCTGAAATCAAACCTACACGATATGTCTTAACTAAAAATTTATTTTCGTCATTTCTGTATGCATCAAATGAATTGAAAGAACGCATCATTTGATAAATATTTTGAGCAGGATATTCAACAAAACCAAGACTTCTCACTCTTGCATATTTTTCGCCGTTTTGTATTGTTTCGTAAATATCATCAAAATTGATTACTTCATCTCCAACCTGACCGTATAACTGAATTTCCATACTATCAGCCGATTCTTCGGAAAAATCAATCTTTGCACACATTTTAAACGGATCTGATATGATTTTAAAGAAATTCATATCATCACGTTCTTCAAATTTCCAGTTTTCTCCTGCCTGCTGAATATAATAATTATAAAAATCTATTGCATTTTCTTTTTCCAAAGCCAAATTGTTTGTTTGCATAGGAACAAACTTGCAAGCAAGAAGCATATTATAAGCGTTTTGCTCCTGTTGATAATCACGTTTTATCCAATAAATTAAATCATTTTCTTTATCTTTTACTGACAAATAAGGCGATTTATCATTTGTTTTTGAATACGGAACTCTCATTCCGGAATAATCAAATTCCAAAGATGCTTTTAAGGATTGATCATAGTCTATTCCCAAAGTAACAACATTTACCGGCGGTTTATGCTCCATCAAAAGTTTACTGATATTTTCCGCAATCTTCACCGGCATAATTTCCTGTAAGTGCGGCAATTCTTCATATACAAAACGCCCGCCATCCGCATCTTTTAAATCTGTAAACGTCGATTTTATAATACTTTGCGGAAGTTCGTTCATTGCTACATTAATCGGGAAAATAACATTTTTAAATCTTCCCCACTTTATTTGACGTGAGAAATATTTTATTTCTTCAAACGGATAAGTTTCTTCTTTATCAGGTCTTGTCCAAAAAAGTTCCAATACTATATTTGTCCCGCCGTTTACGTTTGTTGTCGACACATCAAGATTTAAAGACCATTCCTTATCCGTAAACATAATTCGTTCTTTGGTTTTTTCATCCAAAACTTCTTCAAGATTTGCCATCAAGGGAAATACCGGTGCAAATTTTGTAATAGGAATATCATACCAGCCGGCTTTTTTATCCTGCTTCGATATTTTGAGCATTAACTGAAAAAGAGCAAGTTCTGCCATCTGAGCTTCATTTAAAGTCATATTAGGATTAATTTTTTGAGATTCGATTAACCCTCGCAAAATTACTTCCAAAGAACGGACAATTTTATTTGTAGCTCTATCTCTTATTAAAATTGAAAAGAAGTTTTGACGTCTTTTGGGATTAAAGTGGAAAATATAATTTCCCATTGGATTAACAACTTCAGATGCAATAGTATCAGAAAGATCCGGTTCCACCTCGTATTTTTCTTTCATCCAATTATCATATGCATGAGAATTAATAGCAGCTAACGCCACTGCAACAGAATGTTTACACCATTCTTCCTTTAAAGGGCAATTGCAACGCGCTTCCACTTTATTTTTCTTAAAAATTAAATCAGTCAGATAAAAGTCTTGATAATTTCCCTTTACCTTACATTTGTAAAAGTTCTTTTCCGGAAATGCTTCCAAAATCATATCTTTTTGATACAATTCATATCCCCGACGCCAACTGCCTGATGACGCCTGATGCTTTAAAAAGTCATAATTAAAATTAAATTCACTCATAAGTGAAAAACTATCCTTCTTTTCGGGTTAACAATATAAAAAAGACAAATAATGAAGCATCCTTAACTCCTCACTTTTGCCAAGGGTTCATAACCTTAATATAATTATCACATATTTTATAATTTAATGCAAGCGGGTTTTTGTTTTTGTTAATTTTTTTTTTGTTATATAATAAGGAAGTTGAAAAAGGGGGCTTTGTGAAACAATCTGACGAATTTATGGATTTGTTTTTAAAAAATGATGCACAAAAACAAATTGATAAAATGAGTAAAAAATACAACAGACGCAATATCGTACTATACGGTGCCGGACTATACACTTTAACCTTACTTAGTAACTTTGACTTTTCAGGACTGAATATTATCGGAATTGCCGATAAACGATTTGATAACGAATATAAAGAGTCTGAATTTATGGGATACAAAACTTTTTCTCCGACAGATGTAATAAATTCGGAAGTTGATGTTATATTGGTAACAGTTTTAGAGTATACCTACCTAAAAGAAATAATCGTTAATACAATTATTTCAAAAATTAAGAACAGAAAAATAGAGATACAACCCATATTCCAAAAGAAACTTAAAAATAAAATCAGCGAGGTTATGAGCATCATATGAGCGATTATAAAATCAGTGTTATTATACCCGTTTACAAGGTCGATAAATATTTAAGACAATGCCTTGATAGCGTTATTAACCAAACATTAAAAGATATTGAAATTATAATCGTCGACGAGGGAGAATTAGATGAGTGCCGACGTATTATTGACGAATACGAAGCAAAAGACGAAAGAATTAAAACAATCCACGAAAAAAACTGGGGTTACGGAGCTTCTGTAAATAAAGGAATTAATAAAGCCGTCGGAGAATATATTTCAATAATAGAATCTGATGATACCGCAGAACCGAATATGTTAGAGGATTTGTATTCCAAGGCTGTATCAGAAAATGCCGAGGTCGTAAAATCCAATTTTTATAACTATTATGAAACCGAACCATCTTTATGTTACTGGCGGGAAATTTTACCTAAAAAATTGTATAATAAAACCTTTTGTCCATTGGATGAAAACGACATCTTCTACTCTATGAATACCGTTTGGAGTGCAATTTATAAAAGAGAGTTCTTAAATGAATATAATATAAGATTTACAGACACACCAAAAGCGTATTTTGTTGATATTGGTTTCTCTTTCAAAGTTTGGGTAAGTGCAAAAAGAGTTCATCTCTTAAAAGATGCTTACATTCATTACAGGCAAGATAATGAAAATGCTTCCGTAAGAAGTAAAGACAACGCTTTTTGTGTATGCAACGAATATAGAACGATTGACGAATTTATAAAAAACAACCCGAACAAAGTCGTTTTGGATAAAATTAAAAACAAAACAAAGTTTAACGACTACATGTGGAATTTAAGAAGAATTTCAAACAAATACAAAAAAGAATTTATAAAAAAAATGTCTGATGAATTTAAAAAAGCTATAAAGAACAAAGAAGTTGACTTTACAATCTTATCGAATTATCAACAAAAAGAGTACACTGCAATAGCAAATCATCCGCTGATTTATCTTTTGAAACATCAATGGACAAAAATTATATAATTAGAGGAAATAATTATGATAATAGATAAGAATTTAGAATTATAACGATTATGGATGAATAAAAGGAGCCAAAATGAGCATACCAAATATAAGCATAGTAATTCCTGTATATAAAGTAGAAAAATATTTAAGACAATGCTTGGATAGCGTTGTTAACCAAACTTTAAAAGACATTGAAATTATCATCGTTGATGAAGGTGATATGGATGAATGTCGAAATATTATCGACGAATACGAAGCGAAAGACGAAAGAATTAAAACAATCCACGAAAAAAACGGAGGCTATGGAGCTTCTGTTAATAAAGGAATTAATCTTGCTCAAGGAGAATATGTAGGAATTGTTGAAAGTGATGACTTTATTGATTTACAAATGTATGAAAAAATGTACAATTATGCTAAAAAATTAAATGCGGATGTTGTAAAAATTCCTTATAATGAATACTATGATGAATTATTAGGAATTGTCGGATATTCAAGATTGTGCCCATACGCTACAAACATTCTGCATTCAGTCCCGCAAAACACATTATTTTCAAACCTTGATTATCCGCATTTAATGGCTGTTCACGCAAGTGTTTGGTCCGGAATTTATAAAAAAGAATATATGGATAATTATAATATAAGATTTATTAGTGCAAAAGGTGCCGGATATGTTGATGTCGGGTTTAGAATCGATACTTTAATGAATACAAATAAAATCGCGTGGTTGAATGAACCTTTATATTATTATCGGGTTACTAATTCGGAAAATTCTACCACAAATTTCAATTTAAAATCAATGTTACAACGCTGGAAAGAAGTGCATGAGAAGTTTGAAACAGTCTATAAAGGAACGTATGAAGCAGTCGGAAAATATTCAATTTATGATGAATATTTGACAACCGTTGGTTACTTATGTACATATGACTGGAATGATGAAGATTGGAAACTATTAAAAGAAAATCTCTCACATGTAAGCGTTGATGTCATTAAAAAATCAAAAAAACTCACCAAACAAATGAAAGACAGACTTCTTGAAATCAAGAAAAAAGATAACAGAAAAAAATGCAAGGCTTACTACAAAATATGTTCTTTAAAATTATTCCGATTTATAACATTGTTGACCCAAAAAGAACACGCAAAACACTTTGAATACTACCTATTCAATTTAATATCGCTTAAATTTTTGCCTAACGACAAACCATTTTTGTGGTAAAAAACAAACAGCATAAATAACAGGAGATTAAAATGCTTGAAGATACAGATTTGTACATTCTAAATGATAAAGAAACACAAAATAGAATAAATAAAATTGCAAAAAAATACAGAAATAAAAAAATACTCTTATACGGTGCAGGGCTATATGCTTCTCGTTTTTTGAAAGAGTATGACCTCTCTGCACTAAATATAATAGGAATTTCAGATAAAATCTATGAAATCAATAAACCTGAAGTATTTTTCGGATATAAGACCTACTCTCCAAGCGAAATACCAACTTTGGATTTTGATGTAATGCTGTTAAGCGTAATAAAATACTATAATTTAGCAAATATTTTAAAAAAAACAATACTAAAAGGAATTAACAGACATATTATTTTGGATTCTTTGACAAAAAAATATTTAATGAACCGCATTTTGACCATTATTGAAGAATAAAAGAAGCCTGCTTTAATTACTAAATAAGTTTTCTTTTTAATCCTCTAAATAGTTGAGATTATTGAATTGTACGAAAAAGACACATTGATTTATTTAAGTGTTTGTAATACAATTGTTACGTACATTATGAGCTTACAAAAGGAGGAAAGCTAAATGGAAACATATGGTATTGAAAAATTAGGCATAATCGGAGCTAAATCCGTTTATCGCAATTTAACTCCTGCCCAATTAACCGAAGCAGCATTACGTAGAGGTGAAGGTTCTTTGAGCAACACCGGAGCATTGGTAGTTACAACCGGTAAATACACCGGACGTTCCCCTAAGGACAAATTTATTGTTGATACAGAAAGTATTCACAATGAAATAGCTTGGGGCAAAGTAAACAGACCTATTAGCAGAGAACAATTCAACTCTATTAAAGGTAAAATTGCTGCATATTTACAAAACAGAGAAATTTTCATCTTTGATGGGTATGCAGGTGCAGATAAAACTTATACACAAAAATTCAGAGTAATAAATGAATTAGCTTCACAAAATTTGTTTATTCACCAATTATTAATCAGACCAACTGCTGAAGAATTATCAAACTACGGCGAAGCTGATTACACAATACTTTGTGCTCCTGGTTTTAAATGTGATCCTGAAGTCGACGGAGTTAACTCTGAAGCATGCATAGCTATTGACTATGAAGCTCATCAAATAATTATTTGCGGTTCACAATATGCAGGTGAAATTAAAAAATCCGTATTCGCAACTATGAATTATGTAATGACAAAGAAAAATGTATTGCCAATGCATTGTTCTGCAAATATGGATCCTCAAACAGGTGATACGGCAGTATTCTTCGGTCTATCCGGAACAGGTAAGACTACTTTATCAGCTGATCCATCAAGAAAATTAATCGGTGATGATGAACACGGCTGGTCGCCTGATGGTGTATTCAATTTTGAAGGAGGTTGCTATGCTAAATGTATCAACCTTTCTGCCGAAAATGAACCTGATATCTATAATGCAATCAAGTTTGGATCATTAGTAGAAAATGTAATTATGGATCCTGAAACAAGAGAATTTGACTTTAACGACGGCTCTTTGACTGAAAATACACGTGTAGGTTACCCGGTAAATTATATTAATAACGCACAAATTCCATCCAAGGGCGGAATTCCTAAGGTTGTTGTATTCTTAACAGCTGATGCATTTGGTGTATTACCTCCGATTTCAAGATTAGACAAAAATGCAGCTATGTATCATTTTGTAACTGGATTTACATCAAAGTTAGCAGGAACGGAAAGAGGAGTTACAGAACCTCAACCGACATTCTCAACATTATTCGGTGAACCGTTTATGCCTATGGATGCTTCTGTTTATGCAAAAATGTTAGGTGATAAACTTGATCAATATGGAACAAAAGTGTACTTAGTTAACACCGGTTGGGCAGGCGGAAGTGCTTCAATGGGTGCTAAGAGAATGAAATTATCTTACACAAGAGCTATGGTTACAGCAGCTCTCAATGGTTCGTTTGATTCAATCGAATTTAAACATCATGACGTGTTTAATGTTGATTATCCTACATCTTGCCCGAATGTACCTAATGAAATGCTTGATGCAAGAGGTATGTGGGAAGATAAGAACGCTTATGACGAATCTGCCAACAAATTGGCTCAAATGTTTGCGGATAACTTCTCAACTAAGTATCCAAATATGCCGGCTGAAATTGTTAACGCAGGTCCTAAGCCATTAAGCTGTGTACAATAATTAAGATAGTCATATTATAAAAAGGCTCAGATTAAACTGAGCCTTTTTTTTTGAACAAAGATATGATATTATAGAGAAAGATGAAAGAGGGTTTATTATGCAAAATGTGTTAAAAGATAGCGGTTTAGTTAAAGTTTATATTAATTATTACACTGATAAAAAGATAAGAAAAAAAATTCAAGTGAACGTAAGGTATATGGATTTTAAATCTTGTTATTTTGTATCAAGTGTTCCTCCGTTATTTGAAAAACCTAAACATAAATCAATTATTGATATAACCGCATATACATCAGATGGCGTTTATACCTCTCAAGTCAAATCTTTGGGAGTTGATGTAACTTTGTATGAGGTCTTGTTTGAAACAACAATTCCGCAAAACTGGAAGTTTATTCAGTTACGCAAAGGTACCAGAAAAGAAGTTGCTTTGCCTTTAAGCATAAAATTTGATGACGGTTTTGAAATTACTGCGACTACGTTTGACTTATCTGTCGGCGGTGTTTCATTTGATAGCTATGATAATATTTCAACACTTTATCAAAGATTGAACGGTGAACTAACATTGCAATTACCTAATAATTTGTACATGAATTTCCCGGACGGTAAAATGATTTGCAATTCTCAATTTGTCAGAGTAAAAGAAAATAAATTGGACGGAACTAAAAGATGGGTTTTTAAATTCACCAATCTGACCAGTGATGAGATTATGATATTACAAAATTACTTATTAAAAATTGATTCATAGCGTTGAGTATGTAATTTGCTCCATTTTATTGCTCATCAAGATATTACATGATATAATTCCGATATGGACGGAACAGA
>JAKSUQ010000044.1 GCA_024408855.1 bacterium
TTTTATTATACAACAAACAAAAAGTGCTTTTGAAGGATTAAAAAAAAACGGCTTTTGCACCGAGGCTATCTTAACTCATATATATTTTTTAGAAAAAAACAATGAGCAAAAAATGTGCGAAAATAATATTACGCTTTACAAAATGGATATTAAAATTGATTGATAATATTTTACTCAATTCCCCAAAATTGTTTAATATAATTTTTGACTACTTTATATGTGTTTGCATACGTTTCAGTTATTATTTTTTTATCATATCCTGAGAGTTCGCCACCTAATGCATAACAAAATAATTGTGCAAATTCTTCTTGGCGTTCACGGTCAGTCTCATTAATTTCTTTTTGTGAAAGTCCATCTGTAATATCAATATCATTTTTATTATTGTTATCGAAATTGACAAAATGATATGGAGAAAAATAGCCTAATTTTTGTATTAAACCTATCATATATCTTGATTTTCCGAGGGCTTCCACATCTTTTTTCCAAGCCTCTATAAATTCTTTAGAATCACTTAAACCGTTTACCTGTAAGTATTGTTTGAATTTTAAATATTTTGGATTATTAGGATCAGGGGTATTTAAAATTTCCTCTTCAGTTAAATTTTGCATGCAATCAACCAATTCTTTTGGCGGACTTGCAAAATACCAATTAAACTGATGACCAAGTTCATGGATTATGTAACCTTTAATATCATTTATTGTTTTTTTGTTATCATTAAAAATACTCTGAGAATCTTTAATAAAGATTTCTTTCTTTCCATTATTAAAAATTGGATTGCTTGTTATTCCACCGCTATTTTCTGTGTTATCCATTAATTCTACTGATTTTGCAAAAGTAGAATTATGTTCAACAGAAGTAAAATCAGTAAGTAGCCATATATTAATACCACTAAAGAACTCACGGTTTTTCTTTACGCAATTTTTTAAATCAATAACCGAATTATACAGCTTCTTTTGTTTTTCCGTTTTAGTATTTTTCCCGTAATGAAAGTATATTTTATTGTCAGGCATATAATTCCTCAATAACTAATATCCTATATATATAAAGCATTTATTATTTAAAAAATTGCCTCAAAATAAAAATAATCAGCTTAATATTTAAACAAATATAAAAAGACGTCAAACGGATTAGTTGTTTAACGTCATTCAATAGTATAGTTTTATAAAAAAGATTGTTGTTTATGCAATATTATTTTTGTTCAAACTCTGTAATAAACCTTTTGCAAGATCATGTCTTCCGCTCTTTTCGTATATTGCAGTCATAGACTCCAAAAACTTCAAATTATCAATATTAGGATTAGATTGATTTACAGGAGCAGTATTAACAGGGGTTGTCATCTTAGTTGCAGTTGCAGCATTCCTTGTTAAGGTTTGTGTTTCGCCAACTGATTTACTTGCAGCTTGATAAACCGAATCCGTATTTGAGTAATTATGTTGATATTTTTTCATATTAGGATTATGGAATTGCACTGGAGCAGTTTCATATGGATTTTTATTCCCGTTTTTATAAGCATTAACGCCATAATTGACTGTTGTAAAAGGTTTTGCAACCGGATTATTGTATGATGTTGATTGTATACTTTCAAATACAGGTTGCATTGAAGAATTACTAACTTGTTGTGATAATCCGATACGCATTTCCGGTTCTTTTCTTTTGAATAATCTTGCTACTGCAATAGCCAACACTCCGACTAAACCGAATGAAAAGAATTTATTAAGCGTATCGCCGGCATTTTCTTCATCAATACTATCTTTTATTCCGCTCAAAGTTTCATTTTCTTTTAATTTATTAAAAAGATTTGAAGTTTTTTGTGGCTCAAAGTTATCGCTATATATAGGAGCATAGCTTTCTATCGGGTTATTAAGTGTTAATTTTTGTGATTTTGCTTTTGTTGTTGCAACCGGAGCAGGATTTAGTGCATCAAAGCTAATTGTTGCATCTTGAGCGTTTTCAGCTTGGAAGTAAATGCTAATTCCGTTTCCTTGCGGTTCAACCATAACAGTATCAACATTGGAAACGTTGTTGTATATCGTGTTCAAGTTTTTGGAAGCTCTAATTCCTTTCAAATCTAAATTAATTTTATTTGAAGCCTGAACGGTTTTCTTTACGTCAACAGCTTTATCAGTAACCAAAACTATATTATAAGTATCCTTTACTGGCTCAATTTCTATTGTTTGTAAAACATTTTCATCAGCATATGCCCCAAGACTTGACAATACCAAACATAATAACAACATTATTTTCTTCATAACTATACTCTCTCTCCCTTGATAATAGTGTACAGTTATGAAAACTTTATGACATCAATCCGTTGATTGAAATTTGTATTGACCATATGGTCTACCGCAAAATGTCTATTCGACTAACTCTTTTGCAAAAAAATCAATTATATCTGATGTTGAATATTCCCCAAAAGAGTACAGTTTCAAAGCCGTTTCACACCCAAAGCAAGATGTTAAAACAAAGTCTGCACCCGAATCAATAATGGATTTTCTTTTTGTCTTATAAATTTGTTTTAAAATCCTATATTCTTTATAATTTGTAAGTCCGCTAAATCCGCAACACTTGTTGTAATTATCCATTTCAGTATATGTAAGATTTTTAATTTTATTTAAAATTTGTTTTATATTTTCATAATTATTTGAATAGCAAGGTTTGTGATATGTTACTTTTAATGGTTTTCTAAGAATTAAATCAAAATCAGCAGAAATTAAATAATCATATACATTTACGACTCTAATTTGTGCCAAAAAATCCTTTTCGTCATTTTCTGCCCAGTTAATGTATTTTTTAAGGGTATTTTCACATCCTGCACAAGTCGTTACAACTTCATTTACACCATATTCTTTCAAAACTTGTATGTAGCTTTTTATATATTTTTTAAAACTTCCCAAATCTCCTCTTTTATAAAGCGGAATACCACAGCACATAAAGTCGGGACAAATGACTTCAATATTCATTTTGTTAAATAAAGTTATTACGGAGTTTCTGTTTTTATACTTACTTTCACAACCACCAAAGTATATAACCTTTTTATCAAAACTTTTGCTTTTTTTTATTTTGTTAAAATTTTTAAATAAATTCGGAATTAATTTGTATATAACATTATTTTGTACAAATGACCAAAATTTTTCGATAAAGTGAGTTTGAAAATATTCATACTTAGCGGATACAATTACATCTGTTACGTCTATCCCACTTGGGCAAGATGTACTGCAAGCGT
Organism: bacterium; assembly: GCA_024408855.1. Lineage (GTDB taxonomy): Bacteria > Cyanobacteriota > Vampirovibrionia > Gastranaerophilales > Gastranaerophilaceae > CAG-196. Next base: position 3,224 of record JAKSUQ010000044.1, read on the forward strand.
TACATTTCAGACATAAAGACAAATATCGGTTTATCGTTTTATTTATGCTGAATTTGTTATGAATAACTTCATTCAGCATCACAAAAAAACCTCGAGCTACATTACAATCATTTTTAGTTGCTGAATATATCGGACAAACCGCTTGACAAAGCCCACATTTTGAGCATTTATGAATATCTTCTTTAAAGTTAGCAAGCTGTTTCATAAAAATATATTAACATAAACGAAACAACTCATAAAAATACAAAATTGTTTTAAAGCTCATGCCTGCCTTCAATAGCTTTTGCTAATGTAACTTCATCAGCATATTCCAAGTCAGCACCAACCGGCAAACCAAAGGCTATTCTTGAAATTTTTATTCCGAAAGGTTTGATTAGCTTTGTAAGATACATACTGGTGGCCTCTCCCTCTACTGATGGAGATAACGCTAAAATAATTTCACAAACATCATTATCTGTTAATCTTGTTAGCAATTCTTTTATTCTTATATCTCCGGCACCAATTCCGTCCATAGGCGAAATCAAACCTTGCAGAACATGATACAAACCTTTATATTCGTTGGTTTTTTCTATTGCGATAAGATCCTTTGTTTCAGAAACAACACATATTACAGAACGGTTGCGACCGGTAGATTTGCAAATTTCACAAGGACTTTCCGTTGATATATTAAAACAAATTTCGCAAGTGCAAGTATTCTTTTTTGCTTCAACAATGGAATTTGCAAATTTTTCCACTTCGCTTAAAGGCATTTTAAGCACTTGAAAAGCCATCCGTTGAGCCGATTTTGGTCCAACGGACGGAAATTTTTGAAATTGTTCTATTAATGACGCAATAGATTTTGGATAAATCATTTCGATTTCCTTTGAGTAAAAATTGAATTTTACATTAAACCCGGAATGTTTACTCCACCTGTTACCGATTTCATTTTTGTTTCAAGAACTGATTTTGATTTTTCGGTAGCAGTTTTTATTGCAGCTGAAATTAAATCCTCTAACATCTCAATATCTTCCGCAGAAACAGATGAAGGATTTTCCGAATTAATAGCTTCTGCTGACAATTTAATTGATTTAAAAATACCCTTGCCATCACAAATAACTTGAACAGATCCATTTCCGGAAGACGCCTCTACATTAGTATTTGCTAATTCTTCCTGCGCCTCAACCAATTTTTTTTGAATATTTTGTGCTTGTTTCATCATGTTCATCATGTTCATCATTGTTGTCATCCTCCTCTGTCAATACCTATATATCAAGTTTTTCCATAATTTCATCATCAATATCAAAATTAGCATACACGTTTTGTACATCGTCGTGCTCTTCTAATTTTTCAAGCAAACGCATGATATTTGTAGCTATTTTTTCGTCAGTGACTTCAATTGTATTTTGCGGAACTCTTAAAAATTCTGCTGTTACTGATTTAAAGCCCTCTTTTTCAAGTCCTTCTGTTACGGATTGTAAATTTTCAAAAGAAGTATAAACTTTTATTTCATCATCTTCTTCAATAATATCGTCGGCATCAAGGTTTATTGCAGCTTCAAAAAGCTTTTCAAAATCTGTATTGCCTGACTTAAAAGTTATACAGCCTTTTTTATCAAACATCCAACCTACACAACCTGTTTCTCCGAGATTACCGTTAAACTTTGTAAAATAACTTCTGATATCACCTGCTGTACGATTTTTGTTATCTGTCATAGCTTCAACTACAACGGCAACTCCGCCTGCTGCGTAACCCTCGTAAATCATATCTTCGTAATTTTCATTATTTCCAGCACCGCAACCTTTTTCAATAGCGCGCTTAATGTTATCATTTGGCAGTCCTGCTGCTTTTGCTTTTTCAATAGCTGTTCTTAATCTAAAGTTACCCGCAGGATCTCCACCTCCCAATTTTGCTGCAACAATAAGTTCTCTTGAAAATTTTTGAAATTCCGCTGCTCTTAAAGAGTCCGTCTTTGCTTTTTTATGTTTAATTGTAGACCATTTTGAATGTCCGCTCATTTTAGATATCCCCTATAAATAAAATTATATTCTGCCTTTCAATAATACTTTAAATAACTAAAAATGGCAAGTATTTGACAATAAATTAACTTTATTTAAGGTTTATCAAATTTCTTACGACTTCGCCTGCAATAATCAACCCGACGGCAGACGGAACAAACGATATGCTGGACGGAATATATTTGCCGTTACTATCATTATTATTAAATTGTTTAATCGGTGTTTCTTTAGAATAAACACACTTTAAATTCTTTATATTTCTTTTTTTTAATTCCTGACGAATAACTTTTGCCAATGGGCAGACGGATGTTTCGTAAATATCTGCTATGTCAAACATTTCCGGATGTAATTTGTTGCCGGCACCCATTGAAGATATGATAGGAACTTTAGCCTCTTCACATTTCATGATGAGCTCAATCTTTCCGGATACTGTATCTATTGCATCCACAACATAATCATATTTCGAAAACTCAAATTCATAAGAAGTTTCAGGTGAAAAAAATACGTTATATGATTTTACAACACAATCAGGATTGATATCGGAAATTCTGCGTTTGGCGACTTCGCACTTGTACTCGCCAATTACACTATGAGTTGCATAAAGCTGACGATTTATGTTCGTTATTGAATATGTATCATTATCAACCAAAATAAGTTGTCCTATGCCGGCTCTTGCAAGAGCTTCAACCGCATAACTTCCGACACCGCCAACTCCAAAAACCGCAACTGTTGCGGAATGCAGTTTGTCTAAATTTTCTTTCCCGATTAAGTTTTCTGTTCTTTGAAAGATATTGTTCATAGGTTAAATATAGCATAAATCAAATTATGAAAAAATCTAAAAATATACAAGAAGAGTTTGCGGAAAATTGAAAAGTTTTCTTGCAAACTTTAGGGAACGATTCCATAACAGTTTGTACACTGTTTTGTTTTTCCTTATCTTCAAGAATTGAAAATTCAAAAAAATGAGTTATAATATAAGAGTAATAAGATGAGGTTATAAATGGATATAAGTTCCGTAAGCGGAAATACCTTACCCCCTGAAATTCAGGCTCAATATGCTGTTAAATGTATTCAAATGGCAAGGGCAACTACCGAGGCTGTCGGGTCAATAATAGAAGATACCGTTGAATTTTCAAAAGAAGCAATGGAAAAATATTTGAGTGAACTGCAATAAAGAAGATTACCTTGTGTAAATTCTCGGAAGTCTTACTTTTAATCTGCAAGTAAGCTCATAATTTATGGTGTCTAAAATTTTTGCCCAAGTATCAATATTCAAATCCTTTTCGTTAAGAAGAGTAATTACATCTCCCACTTGGGCATTAATATTATCAACTTCGAACATCATTTGATCCATTGTTATATTTCCGATTTGTTTAATTTTAGTACCATTTAACTCCCCAAATATTTTGTTTGAAAGTTTTCTGTCTATTCCATCAGCATAACCTATCGGTATAGTGGCAATTTTTGTATCTTTAGATGCAATATAAGTGTGTGAATAACTTACTCCCTCACCCTTTTTTACCTCGTGAATATTAGTAATTCTTCCTTTTAATGACAAAATTTGCTTTAAATCAGGTTTAAATATATATTTTTCCGGCAAATCCGGATATAGACCATAAATAGAAATTCCAACCCTAACCATATTAGAGTCAATATCATATGCAAAAGTCGCAGCTGTATTTTGAATATGCAGTAACAATCCATCTGTATTTATGCTATTGATAACACTTTTCCAATTGTTTATTTGAATTTGAGCCTCTCTCGGTACTTCTGCCATTGCAAAATGAGTAAAAATCCCCTCTAATCTGACATAATTGAGACCTTGAACTTTTTTAATATAGGCTACTGCATCTTCTGTCCTTACACCTATTCTGTTCATTCCTGTATCTATCTTAATATGAACTTTCGGCTTAATACCTGTTCTGTCATAAACATCTTTACAGGCCTTTAAATGCATATCATTAAAGATTGATATTGAAATATCGTTTTCAGCAGCTGATTCAACTGCCCAAACTGGAACAGCCCCTACAACCAAAATCGGAGCCTTTATTTTTATTTCGCGTAAATCTAATCCCTCATCAATAGAAGATACTCCAAACCAATCTACGCCGGAAGCGAGCATTGTTTTGGCTATCATCTGAGCTCCGTGTCCGTATGCATCAGCTTTAACTATTCCCAAAAATTTTTTATTTTTCGGAATACATTTCCTTATTTCTCTAATATTGTATGCCAAACTTTCGAGGTTTATTTCAACCCAAGCATCTTTGTGAATATTAACTTTTGATTGTCGTATATTTTTCATACAAGATAATTCTATCACAATTATTTTTGAATTTGATATAGTTTATATCAAATTTATTTTTATTATTTTATTTCTTTTTGTAGGTCTTTTCTAACAATTTTATTCATTAAATGCGGAACTCCATATCCGTATGTAAAAGCAAGTGAAGCAATATTTATAAAGAAATTAATCGCTGCAATTTTTTGTGATTTTCCTGTTAAGTTTTTTATAGGGATAGTTGGCGGAATTATTTTATTTATAAATGTTTTTGGTGCATTTTTATCTATAATATTTGTTTTTAAAAATTTATCTGATAATTGCGATAACAAACTGTTTATAAGAAGATCGCCACCAAAATATATAACCATTCCTGTAGAACCTATTAAAAAATTGTTTTTTAATTCAGTTTTATTTCTTGATGCCAGTATAATTCCGGTCTGTGCGACACCGGTAAATAAAAACAACGGTAATCTCTTCATGAAAATTCCATTTGTGTAATCAAATTTGTCTGCATATTTCTTTATAAAACCGGGAATATAACTTTCTTTTACGGATTCCAATCCTTTCTTAATTGCTAAAGGCAGGGCTGTAACAGAGGCAACCAGTGCCGCAGTAATTCCTTTTCTTAACGGCTCTGTTTTCTTATATTCTTCTGCACGTTTTTCAATTGTTTCTTTATCCGTAAGTTCAAATTCGGCAGAATAGCCTTCCATATTTGTTGTTTTTCTTGTTATACTGTTATTCAATAATGTCATTCCAATTATAGAGCTTGATGAAAAAAGGAAATCAAAACTTAAAACTGCATTTTTTGCATTAATAAGTTTTTTTCTTAAAACTTCATAGTCCCCTCCACAATTTTCTATAATTTTTGAATAGTCTGTCTGTTTTTCTTTAGATAGAAGTTTCACTCCATCTTTGGTTAAATTTTTATTTTTTAAGAATTTATTCGAAAGTTGTATTAAATTGCTTTCTTTTGAATTAAATTTTGGAGTTAGTTTTGCAATATGTTTCATTGCAAACTTGTTAGTCAATGGCAGAGTCAAAAAAGGACTCAAAAAACAAAGTATATAATTAACAGAAACACGTCTTAATCTTTCCTTTTGTTCGATTTTGTTGTTTGAAAGACAAACAAAAGGAATATCAACTGATGCATCAAGTAATGCTTTATTAAGCATTACATTTTCTTCAAGAAAGGATGCTGCTGCAACGCAGGCATTCTTAAAACTTGTTGATTGTTGAATGGAAGATACATACATATACTTATATATATCACATAAATCGTTTTTTACTACATACACCTAATAAAAGAGATAATAATGCTCATATTATTGATATATAACTTATTCGTCAATTTCATAAACAATTACATTTTGTTGTTTCGCCGAAAGTCTTGATATAAATATATGATGGAATTAATAAAATTATTTACTTTGTGCAATATCGGTTAAAACATTAAATTTCAAAAAAGAATGCGAGAAAATATTACGATTTTCTAAAATTTTATTTTCTGAAATCTGAATGGCTTTTTTCGATAAGTCAATTCCTATCCACTTTCTTCCTAACTGTTCAGCTGCTAATAATGTAGTACCGGAACCACAAAAGAAATCAAGTACATAACTATTTTCATTTGAAGAAGCTGTGATTATATTTTTTAATAAATCTATATTTTTTTCTGTAGGATAAGAAGGATATTGAGGATCTTTATATTCCCATATATCTTGCATTTTTTTACCTGACTTTTCATCTGCATAGATAATTTTTCTTGGAACACCGTTGGCAGACCATTCAATTAGTCCCAACTCGTCTAATTTCTCAAGTTCATCAGGAGAACATCTCCAATGTCTCCCTTGTGGAGGTTTGATACCTTTAAATTCTTGTGCAGTTAGTCCATTTTTAGTTTCTCCTGGAGCATGTAATGGTATTGTCGTGTAACGTCTTCCGTTTCTATCAATTTTGGGAAACAATTTATTAATGTCTTTATCAGTATATGAGACTGTTGGATTATTCCATATTACATTTTTAGTCTTTGAATAGAATAATATTAAATCTTTAATATTTCCGTAAGCTGATCTATCAAAGTTTTTAGGATTACATTTTATTCTTGTAATATCATTTCTGAAATTTTCTATCCCGAAAATTTCATCCATTAATACTTTTACATAATGTCCTATTTTATAATCAATATGTAAATATATTGAACCGTTATCTGATAATATTTCTCTTGCAAAAATTAATC
>JAKSUQ010000045.1 GCA_024408855.1 bacterium
CTCCTAATGAAGTTTTTCAACTTAATAGTGTTGCGATTGCTTCTTGAATCCACCTGAATAGAATCTTTAAATTATGTAAAGTTATGTAACAAATAAAACAAGTTGTGAAATTAGATAATTTTTAAATACTTTATATATATGTAAGATGTATTAACAGAAAGAAGAGCATGGCACAATTCGGAACAATACTAAATAATATGTTTATGAATACCGGATGTAACAGTTTTAATTTCGGCTCATTCAATAACATGTGCGGTTCCATGGGATTTAATTCTATGGGCAGTATTTTTGGTTCCGGTTTCGGTATGAATAATTGCTACGGATTGGGCACCGGATTTGATTATAGCAACTATAATGGTAAAAGTGGAACCTATACAAGCTCAATTAGCGAATATTATACATCACAAGGTATATTTAGTGCTTGTATGACAGCAGTTGGGCTCGGTGCTTATGCCTTGAAAAACAGAATTGATCAAAAAACAACAGCTAAACAAGAACAACCTACTATACAAAGTATTAACGCTGAAATTAATAGTATAGGTAAAGAATTCGGTTGGGATAGTGGTATAAGTTCAACGGATGGCCTAAAATCTAAAAAAGAAATAGCTCTCGATGATGCAAATTCCAATTTAAATAAATTAGATGTCATAAAACCTGATTATGAATACTATAATGATAATATAGGTAGGATACCAGGCTTAGAAGCTGAAGTTACAGATTTGAATAGCTTACTTGAACAACTTGAAACAGGATATAATGCGAATAGTGGAGAATTCCCTGCTGGAGGAGTAATAATTAAAGGTGAAGCATATATGAGCTTAGATGCAATTAAAACGAAAATAAGTGAGATTACAGAAGAAATTGCAAATAAACAAAAAGAAATAAATGATATAAAATCCAAGAAAGCTAATCATGACAAATACGCTGCCGCCTTGGAAAAACTAGATAATGCTCAAAAAGCAGTTGAAGCGGAAGAGTCGGCAAGAGAAACTGCTAAAGATAAAATTGCTAAACTAATTGAAGTGCGTGATGAACTTCAAAGACAAGAAAATAATCAAGCTACAGCAGAATCTATAGATGATAATGACGGTAATGTAATTTCAAGAATGTTTGGAAGCAAAGAAGAGAGCGAGGCTATGCATGCGGCAGTGAAATACAGGAGAGCTTTAAAACGCGGTGCTGCTGCAGAGACCTTAGAGTCATTAAAGAAAGACTTTATTGGGAAATATAATGTTATAGATGAGTCGGATCGCTCAAAGGAGTTAGAGGCTATTTATATTGCGATCAATAAAAATACGCAATAGTAAATAAACTTTCGATTTGATGATTAATAACAGTTGGTTTGAGAAATTTATATTGATTTAATGTAAAGTTTATATTTGGCCCAAACCAAACCCAGATAGTAAGTTGGATTTTTTAAAATATTTATAATGTTCTGCTTTTACTTTTAAGTTATTAAATGAATGAGATTTTTTATCATATTCACCATAATCAGAAGAATAAATTATATCGCCATTTGCATCTCTGACTATGTGCGTTGCAGATATTGGAATTACATTGCCTTGTTCATCTTTTTCTGTACCAAATTGAATTTGTTCTTCAATAGTTGCACCGTCTAAATCTGCTTGTGGCGATGATTTAATAATCAATACGGTATTATCTTCATTTATTTTTACTTCTTCAGGCTTATAATATGTTACAATTCCAGTATTTTCTGGAATATTATAAGTTCCAGGAGAAGCTTCTGGTAACCAAGAATAACTTTTTTCAAATTCCGACAAAGAGCCATTAAATATAAATTTTCCTGTTATCTCTTTTGCTAAGTCCATAGATAAGGTTTCAGCTTCAACTTCTTCTGCTTTAGAATTTAGTCTATCAATTTCGATTGTATGTCTTAATTCATGCAATAAAGTCTGTATTAAATATTCAGGTGTCAAATTTTTTATACTATCATGATTATCAATTAATATAGTATCTTCTCCTGTGTTCTGATTTCTTTCTGCTCTTCCAGCAACACCAGAATCAGCTATATCCATTAATTTAATACCACCAGCCTTTTCAATTTGTTTTAATTTATTAGAAAGTTTTTGTATTAACTCATTGTCTTTATGATTTTCTGCATAAGCATAAATTTGAGTAATAGCTTGTTTTAAATTATTTTCTATAATTTGTTCACTTATTGTTTTATTAGAATTTGGATTTGTATTTTTTGCTGACTCTGTATAACTTTTCCCAAAGTGAATATCCGCATAGATACAATCTTTTTCTACTGATTTTTCAATAAAAGAATCAAGATTTTGCATACCTGCATCTATCTCTTCTTGTGATAATTCGCTATCACTATTAGTATCAAAAGCATTAAAAATAGATTTGGACATAAAATTATTACCTAAGTCTTTTACACCAGCCTTTAATAGCCCCTTATAGTGGGTTTTCATGTTATTAAGTATTTCTGAATTTATATTATTATTGTTATTTATCACTATATATATAAAGTTAATTCTAATTATGGAATTTCAAAAATTTTTTATGATGTAACATTAATTAACAAATAAATAAAATTGCAAATTGATTAATTTTTTAACTCAACTACTTGTTAATTTAAAATGTTTTTATTGCACAATTTGTGCACATTTTCGCACAGCACATGCACAGTATGCACAGTTTGATTTTTTCAATATTTAACAATTTCCGACCTAAAAAATCACTAAAAATCAATGCTTTTAGTCGATAAGATACAGATGTAAAAGAACAGTCAATTTGAGAAATTTTAACATGGATTTTGATATTTATTTTACTCTATCAAAAAATATTTTTACCGGTTTTATAATGTATATGAAAGTATTACCAATAGCATCAAATCAATATTATTCTAAAACAACGAATAATTATCCGGCTAATAATATCAGGAACAATCTGACTTTTAGGTCATTACCTTGTGATTTTAGTACTGCGTTTCAGGTATACAGAGATATACACGGAATATCAAGATGTACTCAGAATACTACCGGATTACGGAACGATTTAGATTATGCTCAATTGGCTCGCAAAATAAGAGCGAATATGGACTGGCATAGTATACAGGAAAAAAAAGAGCCTGTGGCAAAAAAAATTAGTAATTTGTTGAAGAGATTAAAAAAGGATAACCTTCCTGAAATCAGCACACAAGAAATTAAACAAATGCTATCAGGACAACCTCATAAAAAAGCAAAAATATATTCTATGGCAGGCTCGGACGGGACAGAGGCATACGCTATTGCTAATGCTTTAATCGGAGAACTCGGATTTGAAAACGCAAAAAAATATGTTTTCCCAATATATGTAAATGATGTTAAGGAATGGGTGATAAATGAATACGGAAAAGCCGGTAAAATTTGGTTTGATGATGATGAAATAGAAAAACTTCCGTACATAAGAGAATTTTTGGTGGAAGAATGTCATGAACCAAAAAGAACATTATACACCTTAAAACAGGAATTCAGAGATTGTTTCGAATTTGAAGTTGCGGATTTACAGGCGGTAATAGATCGTTTGTCAGGGGCTTCTGAGGATGAATATCCGACTTTTGTAATAAGAAATTGTCTGGCAGATGCATTTGGCAGCCTTGATGCATATTATGTTATAAAAGACCTTGTAAATAAATATCCTTCGGACGCTGATATTGTATTAGGAGGGTATGACTTAGGCAAATTTAAAAACAGTTTCTTTGACACTCGGACTTTGTGGCTCAGCGATTGTGGAAATAATACATTTCAAAGTTTTAAAAAATATTTTGATGAAATTTTGCACTCACATGGTTCGTAGGTTGGGTGAAACCCAACAATATCATTCAAAAGTTTTTAATTCGCAAGGTGGATATATTTAATATGCACACCCCTTTTTTAAATGGTCATTTTAATTTGAAGAGGGCAGTAAGTAGGTTGGGTTTTCAACCCAACAGGCTTTTAGTATAATCTTGTGAAAAATGTGCAAGAAAAGTCCAAATAAAGTCCGATTTAGGGTATAAAAAATAAAATTATCACCTAGTCGGATACGGCTAAAACCTAAATGGATTGCTTCGTTTCGCTCGCAATGACAGAAGAAATTTCCGACTTAATATACATAAAAATATATACTTATAATTCTACTTTTGCAAGACACTTTTTCTTAAACTGCAAGACTATTTATACAAATGTAAAGTAACATAAGAAAAAGCACCCGAAGGTGCTAAATCTAAAAATGGGGCGGGTAATGCAATTTGGTTACAACCTTTCATTACTATAATTATCCATGAATTGGAGAAAATATCCATCGATGAGATATGTTCTTTAATATTAGACTAATAATAATTAAATTTCTTAATAATTCTTCATATTTTAATAAAATTAGGCAATTTTTAAATCAAAAAAAAACTTAATATAAATACAAGGGATAAATTTATAGTTAATGGAGGATATTATTATGGCACAGGTAACACCAATGCAAAAATTGGATGCATTGGAACCACAAATTACTGCTGATTGTGAAATTACTCAAATATACAAGAAGAAATTTAGTCAACCAGCTGCTTAATTAGAAGCAAATAAAGAAATTTCTGAGACAGATTTTAATGAAGCAATTGGTTGGTTCAAAAAAAATGATACTATCACCACAGAGCCTGATGTCTCAAAAGAACCTATTCCCAAAATGTCAAAAACAGATGAATTACTAAATAATAAAGCAAGACGGGATAGTATAGCTCATGCTGAATCAGTTAGAAAGGATAGCATTGAACAGGCTCAAGCTAAATATCAAGCTAATTATGAAAAACTAGGTATTGACGATTTAAAAAAAGAATTAAAGAAAAAACAAGATAAGTTTAATGAATTAGCAAAAGTTATTGATATTGATCCAAAAGAAGATCAAGAAAAAGCTAAAACAAAAACAAAATATTTAACAATAGGCGGTACTATTCTTGGTGCAATTGGAGGAGAAAGATTAACAACATTATTTAGAAATGCTGATGATGCTATATTATTTCATGAAAGGTGTAATTTTTTAGATTTATTAATGAACCGAAAATTTAATTATACTTATCATTGTTATATTAATCTATGCCACGAAAAACAGTTAAAATATTTAAAACAAGCAGGACTAGGTATTGTTGGCATAGCAGCTCTTGGTGCAGGAATTACTTATGGCTTGAGCAAGTTATTATTCAAACCAGAAACTGAAGAAACTAAACAACAAAAAATTCAACAAATGCGTGAACTTGAACCACAAATTCAAGAATTAGAACAAAGAATTAAAACTCTAGAAGCACAATGCTAATAATATTATTTAAAAATTATTATAATTAAAAATGAGTCTCTAGTTGAGACTTTTTTTAATGGGGCGGATAATGGGATTGTCTTGCTCACTCGCGTTTAACGGCAATTCCGTGTTTTGCAACGATATTTCATATCTTACAAAAACACTCCAGCCTCAGCTCGTTGTTAATTAACACTTGGTTTGATAATTAATAACAGTTGGTTTGAGAATATTTGTTTGGGTAGAAATCTCAACCTACCTACTAATTGCTAATTACCTAAAGAAGAAAGCTGATGAAATAGCCGACAATACAGAAGATACAAAGCAATCTATTACAGACCCTTTGAAGCGTGCTAAAGCTATTATTAAACATTTTGGTACACATAATAGGCTGAAATAGTACGCTGGAATTCTCTGAAATCTCCAGAATATTTACCTACTTAATTCTAGGGTATATAAAGTAAATCCAATAATGTTTTAATACGCATTGAGGGAGCTTCTAGTGGTCTCCGTGTTGGCGTTCGGTATATAGTGAGAACTGGCAAGATAAGATTGTCTTAATACTTCTTTATAAACATGGCAATTTTTGATGTGTTTATGACTTTATATGTATGTATGGTTAGATGTTTAATAGGGTAGAATAATGACAGACATTTCTAATTACAGATTTAATTGTCCAGCATTTACAGGTGTAACTGGTTCTACTGTTGCACCTCCTAGTCTACAGAATTCTATTCCGCAATGTACACTTCAATCTGATACTGTTTCATTTAGTGCAAGTAACCAATTACAACAACCTCAAAAAGAAAGCTTATCAACAGGTGCTAAATGGGGACTTGGTGCAATAGCAGTTGTTGGTTTAGGAGCATTAGCTTGTGCGTTGAGTAGGGGTAAGGTTGGTACTAAACAAGCTCAACAACTTGCCGAACAATTTGAGTTCAAACCTGCAAAGACTATAGAAGAAGCTAAAAAGTTTGCTAAAGAGAAACTAGGTGTTACAATTACTGATGAAGCAGGGAAGTTTGAAGACTTGGAAATGGTCAACTTTCTAAATCAATGGTTAACTAATATACATAACAATCCTAAATTGGGGCCATCTGCATACCCTAAACTAATATGCAATAGCGATAAAGGAGTTGCAAGCATAGTTGAGGATGAGTTTATATCAAATGGAATAAACTATGGAAGACCTTTAACTATAAATACTAAGTTCTTCAAAGACTTTAAAGGTCGTGTAATAGATAGATATATGCCTCAGTTAGATATATTGGCAAGAAATACAGAAGGTAAGTATACTCTTGCAAAACCAGAATATGACTCTGAATACACAAGAAGACTAATCAAATATGCTAATGCAGAAGAACTTTCTTTTAAAGATAAAATGCAATGTTGGAGTGATTTAAAAGCGTTTGAAAGTCGCATGGGAGAAGGTATTGAAGGTATTCAAGAAAATGGAATTTTTAGAACTTTAAACCATGAACTGGGTCATTTCCTACATGCAAAAAGTTGTAAGGACTTTAATTTAATGAAGAATAACACTGGACAAAACATGTCAGATATTACTAACGAGTTTGTTAATAACAAAGAGATACAAGATACAGTTCGCAAGGTATCTAAATATTCAACAAAAAGTCCAGCAGAGTTTGTTGCTGATACATTTGCTGGAATACAAGACGGTAAAACGTTCCCAGATGATGTAATGACACTATATAAGAAGTATGGTGGACCTAGTTTATCTTAGTGATATTGATTTACATAGTATAGTGTAGGGTTACACCCTACACTATACTAAACTTACGATAGTTAGACTGTTTGATGAATGCGTTGTAAAGTTCAAGATACTTATTTTTGAACGCTGTAGTGTTGAAGTTGTTTCTAACTACATTAGTAAATCTTACTGTAAATGCGCCGATTGTCATTTCTTCTACTCCAGCAGTATCAAGAACTGATTTGATTTGCAAATAGGTTGGGTTTTTAACCCAACAATTATTCAAAATACTCAAATTGGACATTCGTATAATTTACTATAATTCAGTAAAATCAAAACAGTTTGGCAAATATACAAATAAAATTCATTTACTCCCGACCATCAAAAGAGTATTTTTGTCCGATTTAGAATTAAAATATCAATTTGCTTCCGACCTCCAAGATTTAGTCGTGTTAGGAAAATTTGGCTTAATAAAATTTTTGACTTCCAACCAAAACGGTCATTAAATTACACTCGTTCGCGCTCGAACCCTCAAATGGGTTCTCACCCTCATTATCACGCATAAAAAACAACTCTTACGAGTCGTTCTTTATAATGGGGC
>JAKSUQ010000046.1 GCA_024408855.1 bacterium
TTCTTGCACAAAAGTCACTATTCTTGCACATTTTTGCAGATATGAAAAAAAATCCAAATTTTGAAAAATTAAGAGAATTTTATACATAGGTATATTTTGATATATCTTAAAATTAGTTTATTCTTTAATAATTATACCAAGAGCTATCTGCTTTTTTCTATCCAACGAATTTATTTTTGTAATGCTATTTATTATTTTAATGTAGCTATAAAATTAATCTAAAATATTTTCTTGCTGTAATATCAATTTTAAACCGTCTTCTATCGGAATTTTAGGTTCCCAGTTGTATGCTTTTTTTAATTTTGCATAATCGCCAAATTCTACTGAATATTCATCACTTCTTTTTCTATTATCCTCAATAGCAATATTTATTTTTTTATTTAATAACTTTTCTAATATATTCAAAATGTCCCTGACTGAGTTCGTTTTTTTCGTTGCCAAATTATATATTTCAATATTACTTTCTAATAGTCTTTTTTTTGAAATCAATTCTAAGCAACTAATTACATCATTCACGTGAATATAATCTCTTTTATCATCAATATTTCCAAGAGGTATTGTCTGATTATTTTTAATGGAATTTATTATATGTGGAATAACAAAGGAATCTCTTTGACCACTACCATACACATTAAATATTCTTAGAATAATGAAGTTATTTGTTTTGTTGTCTGTACAATAATAATCTATAATTTTTTCTGTTAAATATTTAGACTTCCCTAAGATATTTTCCGGAATAGCCGGAGTATTTTCATTTATTGCTTCTTTATGATATCCTCCGTATACTTTCCCTGTTGAACTATAAACAAATTGTGCATTATTACAATATTTATTAAACAAAGTAATAAGATTTTGTGTACCATTCAAACTTATTTCAAGAGATTTTTCCTTATTGTTTACAATCTCATCATGAAAAGTTACAGACGCTAAGTGATATACAATATCAAATTTGTATTTTTTAAATAAATCTTCAAGAGAATTTTTATCCAGAATATCAATTTTTTTATAAACACATTTTTCAAAATTGTGATTGTGTCGTCCAATACAAATTATATTGTTATCCGCAGCAAGTTTATCGCATAATTTTCTACCGATAAAACCGTTTCCGCCAGTTACAAGTATATTCATTATTGCCCTCTGAACTGATTATTTTTTACTTCATTTCTCCAATAATCAAGTACAAATTCAAGAGTTTCATCAATTTTGTATTTAATCTCCCAATTCGTCTGTTTCTTAAATTTTGTAAAATCAGCAATAAAAGTCATTAATTCTGTTGGTCTAACTCTTGCCGGGTCGACTTCAATTTTAATTTCATCTTTTCTGAAAGAATGAGAAATTAATTTTTTAAGCAATGCTTCCATTGTATAAACTTGGTCTGTACCTATTAAATATAATTCTCCGGAGATACCTTTTTCCATTGCCAAATAATATGCTCTAACAGTATCTCTAATATCGGTAAAATTCCTTGTTGCAGACAGGTTACCGACTTTGATTACCGGTTCTTGCAAACCTGCTTCAATACAGGCAATCTGATATGCGAAAGAAGCAATCGCCCCATGAACATTTCTTCTTGAACCTTCATGGTTGAATGCACGTGTTCGTACTATATCCATTCCATAGCTTACTTGATATGTAATACATACCATGTCCTGAGCCGCTTTGCTTGCGGCATAAGGATTAATTGGTTTTATTCTGGTTTCTTCTGTTATCGGTATTAAATCTTTTGGTACATCACCAAATTCTTCAGGAGTAGCACTTGTTAATACTCTTGCTTTACAATTTGTTACTCTCATTGCTTCAAAAAGATTTATTGTACCTATTGCGTTTGTTTGCATGTAAATTGCAGGCATTGACCAAGAAGGTGTTACCCAGCTTAATGCTCCAAGATGATATATTTGATCCGGATTAGATATTTTTAAGGCATTAATTAAACTGGTTTCATCTAATAAATCACCATCTATCAGAGTTATTTTATCAAGTGCATGTTCTATATTTTTCAAACTTGAGTTCATTCTTTTAAGAATAAAAACTTTGTAATCGGTGTTTTCTAAAATATAATCCATCAAATGGCTGCCGGCAAATCCTGTTGCCCCAGTAATTAAAACATTCTTACTCATTATGCCTCCTAAATTTTAAATCAGACTAATTTATCAAATTGTAGCATAAATATAACTTTTATAATCAACTATTCGTATCGGTGTATGAATGAACATAACAATTTTAGGCAGTTTATTATCTGCAATATTATTGGCGTATTATTTGCTATAAAGAAAATAATTACATCGGTTAATAAAAATGCAAATACAAGAATGTTTATAGTGATATAAATTGGCAATTAAAATATTCTATGTATGTTGCAATTCGTTCTTGCTATGTTCTACTTGGTAATATTAGATATCTATTCTTTAGTAGTCATACCAAGAGCCATCCGCTTTTGCTAAATTTACTTCATCTTCTATTGATGGGCCGCTCAAAATTCTTGGCGCTTTTGTAAACTTTTGTAAACATTTCCCTTAATTTATTAAAGTTTTTAAAATTTGTGCCGTTAATGATATTACACGGGGATTTTGGGATATAAAACAAATTACAACCAATATTACTGCACAAGTCGAGTTAAAAAGGAAAAACATTACAAAGCCGTTTTAGATAATGCGTAAATAAGCACATTATTTTGGAGTTTTTTACAATTAATTAGCATTTACCTACACACAACAAATCACATTTAAAACTTATTAAACAGTTGAGTTTAACGGGGAGTAACTCAATACTGCTTGGTAATGTGTAATTTCGTACATTACAAGGGATATATAAATAAATACAAAACACAATCAACATTATTACACCAGCAAATATAAAAAGGGAGGACAATATGAGTCAGTTTGAATTAGGAAAACATGGGAAAATTGGTTTTTTGAATTTTTCAAAAATTAAAAGCGGAATTACAAAAGAAGAAATTACGAATGGGGACAAACTATTAGAATCAGTCTTTGATATGTTAGATAGCAATACTGATGGAAAACTTGACAGAAGTGAACTTGATAAATTATCAGAATTGCTATCAGCAAGTGATAGCAATTCTGATGGGGTTATAACCAAAAGAGAAGCTAAAAAAATTCTTGATAATAATGGCGAGAAATTAGGTAGAAAACGCGGGACGGCACTTCTTAGTTTGCTTAATGGTTTAATGCAGTCTGCCAATGAAGATAAAATCATGAACGTTGAAATTGTAGATGAGCAAGAAATTATTACTTATGAAGATGGTATTGTTGAAATTATTTATGAAGACGGTACTGAATGCATAGAGGAGACTGAAGATGATGGTGTTAAATGGATAACAGAATATGATCAAGATGGGAATATGACAAGCCAAACGAAACAAGAAGATAACAAACAAACAAAAAATATATTCGATACAAATGGTCAAAAGTTGCAAACTATTATTACAGAGGGTGATATAACGTACACAATTCAATATGAAGATGGCAAACCAAGTACCATGATTGTTGTTGATGAAGCAAACAATGCTGTTGAAAATTATGAATATGATGGAGGTGTTGCAATCCTCAAAAAAACTGTAATTGATGGCGTAGAAACGGTTTATGATGGTAACAGAGAAATATCTACACGTACAGAAGGAAATAAAAAATATAAAACAGTTTTGGAAGACGGAGAAGTAAAACTTATTGAAATAGATGAAACTTTGGATGACGGTTTAGTAAAAAATTCTAAAACGGAATACGCAGATGATGAAAATTATACAACCACAATAACATTAAATGGTGAAAAACAATCCGTTACGAAAACTACTCCGCAAGGAAGCAATACTGTTTGCTACAATGATAACGGTAAGTATATAACCGGTGTAATTGTACAAAATGGTGAAAGTATTGCAATGATAGCAAAAAGATTTGGATGTAAACCGCTTGATATCGTAGAGGCTAATGCAAGCAAGGTAAAGGGGAAATATCCAAATGCATATTTTCTTGTCGGAGAATCAATCAGAGTTCCGGACATGGATATAGATGAATTTATTGAAATTAATTCGACAAGAAAAAGTGCTGATGAAGCAAAACAAGGTTATGCTGATTATATAGCCGAACAACAAGCTATAAAAGCTGCACAAGAAGCAGAAGCAGCTGCGGCGGCAGAAGCAGAAGCAGCAGAAGAAGAAAAAGCTATCCAAAAAGAAGAAAATGCAAAAAATAAAGAACAAGCCAAAGTGCTTGCTAAAGAATTTTATGACATTTCTTGTAATTATCGTGGAGAAAAAAGTGTAGCACGAATGAAAGAACTTATTGATAACAAGTTAAATGTTTCAAACATTGTATACTTTTTGGATGCTTATAGCAATCCGGAAGTAAGACAAGATGACAGTTCAATTATATTTACAGTTTGTGATGAATGGGGTGCAAGTAAGGAAACACGTATGGAAGTTCTTAAGGCTCTGTTTAATCTTTTAAAAGAAGCAGCAAAACAAGCCGGAGTGGTAGAAAGCAATATAATTTCATTAGAAAGCAGATTCATGGCTTCTATGCATAGTGAATTTGAGAAAGTAGCACGCATTGACTGTAAAAAAATGGAGAATGCAATGAATTCATTACTTGGTCAAATCAAAGCTGCACAAACCGAAATTGAAGAAGTTTCTGAAACTGATGCAATGTCTTCTGTTGCAGGATCTTATAATGATGATGTAAAACAAGCCAATGATATAGATGATTCTCGTGAAGATAATTGGATAGGTAAAATTGCAGATTCTGTTTTAGGTTGGTTTGGTTGTACAACAATAGAAGAAATGGATGAAAAATTAGGTGCTGCCGCTGCTGATGCAAAAGAGTTGGCAGAGTTAGCAACAAGAGTTCAAAATGGTGATGTTAAAGCTAAGCAAGAATTTAAAGATGCATATTTCAGAATTTTTGGAGTTGTATTTGACCCGAAAGTTATAGCAGCAAGAGACGAAATGGAGTGTAGAATTGTTACTTTGGAAACAATTGAGTCAATTATCCCTACAATGGATGCAGCATTTAATGCGACTACCAAAGAAGATTTTATGGCAATAATGAAAGATATTGGCTTAGAAGAATCAATGAGAGAATATCTTGATTTGGAAACAGCGACTTTGGATGAATGTAAAGAAGTTTTAGATGTTCTAAAAGGTAGTATGGAAGAAGTTAGAAACCAAATTCTTGAAGATGAACCTGATATAGAACAAATGAAACTTGATTTGGAACAACTTAATCAAGCAGCTTACGGTTCAAAAAACATACTGAAAGATGCTATTCAATTTAACAGTAAGCAAGCAACGAGACAGCTCGCAGCAGAAATGGTTGGTGAAGTTGTAATGACAGTTGCATTAAGTTTTGTACCGGTAGCCGGCGAAGCTGCTGCAGTAAAACTTGCAGCAACGGCAGCGAAATGGGGTACAAAAGGTATAAAATTAGCTAAATATGCTACAAAGGCAGGAAAAGTTTTTTCTAAAATAAGTAAAGCTCAAAAAATAGGTAAATATGCTAATGCGACAACAAAAGTACAAAAAGCTGCAAATACAGTTGTTAAGGCAGGCGTTGCTGCAACGGGTGCTGCGACTGCCACTGCAATTATGGATACAACATATGGTAAAGATTTTGAAGAAACCTTGCAAAGAGCTTTATCAATGGCGGTATTTGCCGGAGCCGGTGTTGTTGCGGCAGATTTAGCTCCAATTATTGTGGATGCTTTTAAATGTACAAATAAATATGCAACAGAAGTTGTTGAAGATTTCTTAAATATGGCAGTAGCAACAGGTGCTACATATATTGAAAATGGTACAATTACTGAAAAAGACGCATTTATTAATGCCTTAATGATATTTGCGATGGGAAGATTTGGTCATGCGAAAAGTGGTAAATCAAAAGGTGAAGTACAAAGCAAAGATATAGTACCTGTTGAAGTACAAGAAAAGAGCGCAGTTGTAAAATCTAAAAATCAAAAGAGAATTGAAGTAGCCCAAGAAGCAATTAATGATGCACCTCATAATCCTAAAGAAAATCGCAAATCCGGAAATGCGAAAGCAGAAGCAGAAGCAGAAGCTTCACATAAAAATGTTAAGCCGAATGAAGTTAATGAGGAAAATGTCGTTAATAATAAAAGTAATGCTTCAGGAGCTCCAAAAGAATCATTTTCAGAAAGAATAAAAAATAGGGCAGAAGCACGTATTGAAAAAATCAAAGCAAGAAGAGCAGAAAGAAAAGCAGCAAGAGCAGAAAGAAGAGCTGAAAGAGCGGAAAACGCAAATCAAGTGGCAGGAGCTCCAAAAGAATCATTTTCAGAAAGAATAAAAAATAGGGCAGAAGCACG
>JAKSUQ010000047.1 GCA_024408855.1 bacterium
AACGTCGGTCTCCAAAACCGGATGTCGAGGGTTCGAGTCCTTCAGGGCGCGATTTATAGTCAATACGGGAATTGCATAGAATGAATGATAACTTCGAAAATATAAAAAATGCATTGATTACGTACTTCAGAGGTGTTCGTGTTGAGTGGGGGAAAATCACTTGGCCCGAAAAAAATCAGGTTGTTATAGAAACACTTTTTGTTGTCGGTATCGTATTCGTATTTACGCTTTTTATATATGTCATTGACATATTGTTC
Source organism: bacterium (assembly GCA_024408855.1). Taxonomy (GTDB): domain Bacteria; phylum Cyanobacteriota; class Vampirovibrionia; order Gastranaerophilales; family Gastranaerophilaceae; genus CAG-196. Next base: position 258 of record JAKSUQ010000047.1, read on the forward strand.
GAAGCATTGTTATCACATATTTAACAACCATAAAGGGTAAGAATAATGAGCGAAAAAGATGAATTTCAAACAAACGAGGAATTAACAGAAGTACAAGTTGATCAAGATACCAAAATTTCTCCGGACAAAAGCAATCAAAAGAGATGGTACATTGTTCATACTTATTCCGGATATGAAAATAAAGTAAAGAGTAATCTCGAAAAACGTATTGAATATATGAATATGGCTGATAAAATATTCAGAATTGAGGTTCCTCAAAAAACCGTAACTCAAATCAAGGGTGGGAAAAAGCAGGAAAAAGAAGAAAAGATTTTTCCGGGCTATGTACTCGTTGAAATGATTATGGATGAAGATAGCTGGTATGTTGTAAGACACACAGCAGGTGTTACTAAGTTTGTCGGTTCGGCAAAAAAACCTATTCCGGCAAAAGAAAGTGAAATAAAGAAAATTATACACCGTTCAACTACGCAAACTCAAAAAGTTGAAATGGATGTTAAAGTCGGAGAAAAAGTCAGAATTATATCAGGACCGTTTGCCGAGTTTGTCGGTGATATTACAGAAGTTTATCCTGATAAAGCAAAACTTAGAGCAATGGTTTCAATATTCGGACGTGAAACTCCGGTTGAGTTAGAATACAAACAAATTCAAAAGTTATAATAAATAGCACAATAACGTGGAAGGGGCTAAACCCCGTTTGTACCACGAAAGGAGAACAAAATGGCAAAAAAAGTAGTAGGAAAAATCAAGCTTCAAATTGAAGCAGGAAAAGCAAATCCATCCCCACCGGTTGGTCCTGCGTTAGGTCAACATGGTGTTAACATTATGGATTTTTGCAAACAATTTAACGCAAAAACAGAATCTCAAGCAGGTTACATTATCCCTGTAATTATTGATGTTTATGAAGACCGAAGTTTTACTTTTGTTATAAAATCACCTCCTGCACCGGTTTTGATTAAAAAGGCATTGAACATTCCAAAAGGTTCAGCAGTTCCAAACAAAACAAAAGTTGCAGAGATAACAAAAGCTCAATTGGAAGAAATTGCAAAAATTAAAATGAACGACTTGAACGCAACAACAATGGAGGCAGCCGTTAAAATGATTGCAGGTTCTTGCAGAGCAATGGGCGTTACTGTTAAGGAAGATTAATTAAACAATAGTATAATTATGGAAGGACTTATGTCCGCTAACACCATGAAAGGAAAAATAAAATGTCTAAAATAACTAAAAAACAAAAGAAACTTCAAGAATTGCTCAATGGTTTTGAACAACCTGTAAGCGGTCGTGAAGCATTAGCTAAATTACAAGAAATATCAAAAGAAGTGTCAAAATTTAATGAAACCGTTGAATGTCATATGAGATTAGGTATTGAAGTTAAGCATGCAGATCAACAAATCCGTTCAACAGTCGTTTTGCCGGCAGGTTTAGGTAAAGAGGTAAGAGTTTGCGTTATCGCAAAAGGACCTAAGGTTAACGAAGCAAAAGAAGCCGGTGCGGACTTCTATGGTACGGAAGATATCATAGACAAGATTGCTGACGGTTGGTTTGAATTTGATACATTGATAGCAACTCCTGATTGTATGGGTATGCTTGGTAAATTAGGTAGAGTATTAGGACCTAAAGGTTTAATGCCAAACCCTAAAACAGGTACAGTTACTCTTGATATAGCAAAAGCCGTTAAAGATGCAAAAGCAGGTAAAGTTGAATTTAGAGCTGATAAGCAAGGTATGATTCACTGCCCTATCGGAAAAATTCAATTTAATAGCGACGACTTGGTTAAAAACTTTGGCACATTGGCAGATGCAGTATTAAGAGCAAAGCCGTCTTCAGCAAAAGGTACATACGTCAAGTCAATTTATTTGACAACGACAATGGGACCCGGCATAAAGGTTGATGCAAAAAACCTTCAAGCTGAAGTAAAAGAAATTGTTGGTTGATATTTATAGCTGGCTTTTAAAGTCAGCTTTTTTTTATTACAGGTCTGTTATTTTTTATAACAGACCTGTTTTTATGGTACTAAACTTAATGTTACAATAACGAATCCTATACAGTTTGAACAATTTTGTCAACCGGAATTGTAAATCCAAAGTCATTGTGATTGTCTTCATAGCTTTTTGCATATATTTGACCATTATGAGCCTCAATTATTTGCTTAGATAAATATAGCCCGAGACCAACACCGATTTTATTATATTTTGCGGCATGAGAAACATATTTTTTGAATAAATTTTCCATTAATGCCGGATTTATATATGCACTTTCATTCCTTGCATTGAACACAATATTATTTTTCTCTTTTTTAATATTAACTGTTATCACTGTATTATTATATGCATAAGATATTGCATTGCCTAATAAATTCATAATAACTCTTTTTACTTGCATTCTGTCGCAATTAATATTATATGAAGAGCCATCCGTTTTGATATCAATTTTCATATTCTTTTCTTTGAGCATTGAATCAAGTTCATTACCGGATTCCTCTATTAAAGAAAGAAAATTACAATCTTCATAATTTAAAACATAATCACCATTTTCGTATTTATATGTACTTAATAATGTTGAAAGCATCTCATACATATAGTTACAAGAGTCTTTTGTCAAAAGCAACAGTTCTTTTTGTTCATTATTTAAAGCTCCCATATTTCCGTTTAAAAGTAAATCCAACGCTTTTATTTGAGCGATAGTCGGAGTCTTTAAATCATGTGTAAGAGTTGCAACATATGTTTCACGTTGTTCTATTGATGTTTTTTCGGCAGTTATATCCCTTGCAACACAACAAATTCCGATAATTTCATTATTATGATTGATAATAGGACACTTAGTTATATTAAACCACCTGCTCTCATTATTTTTTAATGTAATTAATTTTTCTCTGCAAATACAATGCTTATTTTTAATAATTTCAGCATCTTCTTGTACAATTTCATCAGCTCTGATTTCTTCATAAAGACATTTATTAGCGTTGTCCGAATCAGACAAACCTAAAAAATCCTTTGCCATAGTATTTTCATATGTAACATTTCCATGTAAATCTTTTAAATATGTTGCGACAGGCATTCCCAAAAGTATAGAACGCGTAGTTTGTTCCTGCTTTGCGAGTTCGAGTCTTAAATTTTCTTCCTCAGTAATATCTTTAGCAATGCTGATAATTCCATGAAAACCGCTTGTTAATACAAGTGGAGCACTTGTAACGTCATAAATTTTATTATTAAACTCTAACTTGATAGTTTTTTTTACAATTTTTCCTTGCAAAACTTTTTTACTCATGTTGTTCAAAATAGATGCATCTTTTTTAGGAAATAAATCTATTTCCCTTTTTCCTCTTATTTCAGTCAATGTTTTGTGAATTGCATTAAGAAAAACTTGATTTCCGAATACATACTTTCCTTTATAATCCTTATAAATTATAAAGTTAGAAGAAGAACTACACATAATCTTTATCATTTCATCTTGGTCGGCCTGTTTTTCATTTAAATGTTTTATCAAAATTCTGTTTTCGATATAACCTTGCAAAACATAGCAAAATAATATTGAAAAAATTGCCGTAATCGGATGTAATTTTATTCTGGGATCAAAGTATATCCATATAATTAAAGTGGCAAGAAATACCTGAATCCACCATTTATATTTAGTTAAGAATTTTTCATAATTTTTAGAAATAGTTTTATAAATCATACTTTGTAGCCTTTACTGCTGCCTGTACTCTGTCAGTTACTGATAATTTATTCAAAATATTGCATACATGAGCTTTTGCAGTATGCGGACTTACAATAATTCTTTCTGCGATTTCGGTGTTTGAAAGCCCTTGAACTAACAAATCCAAAACTTCTCTTTCACGTTCTGTTAAATTAAAATTTTCTTTTTCTTTCGGAGCTGCTTTAAAGAATGTTTTATGAACAATTTTAGTTATTCTTGGATCGATCCATATAGAACCTTCACTAACCGTGCGTATTAAATTATGCAATTTTTCATTAGGAATATCTTTTAAAGCATAAGCGTTCGCACCTGATGCCAAACTGGAAAGAACCTCATCATCATTATCGTGAGAAGTTAATATTATAATTTTAATATCCGGATATTTTTCATGAATTATTTTTGTAGCTTCAATTCCAGTCATGTATGGCAATCCTAAGTCCATAAGAATAACATCCGCACGATTAGTTTTTAGTGCTTCGATACATTCTTCTGCCGTTTCAAAATCGCCTATTATTTCAACATCATCACAATCCTGAAAAGCATGTTTGTATGTAATCCTTGTTAATAAATAGTCCTCTACAACATAGACCAATATTTTTTTGTCTGTCATAACTTATTCTCCTACTTGGTTTTATTATTATATAAGCATAGGTACTTCGGCTATTATCCGGTTGGGTAATAAATCAAACATTTTATAATTTATTGGCATGAAAGCATTACAATAGAATATAATTGACATCTCTGAAAATCACCTACACCAAATTTAATTTTAATTACCGCATTATTATGCAACACTGTTATTCTGTTTGGCTTTTGGAGTCGATTTAGGGTCAACATCAAAATGCCAAGGCTCAAATATACCGTTACAATGTACTCCGCCTCTCATCCCGATTGATTTTGCGTATTCATCCAATTCTTTAAAATGAGGACTATGACTATCATTGTTAATTTTTAAATCCACGGCACATCCATACAAATGTCTGGAGCTGTTCCCTTTCGCTGCTGGAGCTCCGTTTGCAACTAAGTTATCTTGTTCGGCTTGAGTCCTAAATCCACTTGAAATACTTAAATCCCACCCTTTATTATTTGCATATTTAAATAATTGTATCACTTTGTTTTGCATTTCGGGACGTAATTTTTTTACTTCATCTGCCGAACTCCCGCAAATACTATAATCTAAACCCTCAACAGTAACAGAAGTACCGTCTTTGAGTTCTCCACCACTTCCGATTATTGCAATAGATTCTTTTTTATTCTTTGTTCCGTCAGTTTTAGATGATATATTAGTCCTCTGAACATTTTGAGGTTTATAATCAAACTGCCATGGAACATAATTTGTTTGAGTAGGCATATATATTTGAGATGCAAAAAAATTATCTGTATTCATAGAACTTGTATATTGTGGAAAAATTGGAGCTTCAAATGCAGTATAATTTTGCGAAAATATATTGTCAAACGACCAATTCCCGAAATTAAACGTTGGATGTGTCCAAGACATATTAAATTCCGTAAACAGACTTGGAAAGTTACAAAAAGAAAAATTCCAAGACATACCGCAGTCATACCCTCCCATTGACGACATTGGCGATAAAAACTGTGAATTGACATTAATATTATTTTGTATGAATACGCTCTCGAAAGACATAATTACTCCTATATATAGAAACATCGAATTTAAATTTAAATTGCCTATTTTTATCTTTACTTGTAACATTTCTTAATAACCAAAAGACGAATGTTCTTAATATATAATATATATACCACAACGCTTGTATTAGATATAAAAGTGTGTTATAATTATATATATTATGAGGGCTGAAAATATGAAAAAATTTGGATTCACTCTTCCTGAAATATTGATTGCTTTGGCTGTTGTAGGTATCGTAGCTGCATTAGTTATTCCTTCACTTGTTACTGATGTAAATGATCAAACAAATGCTTCCCGCTTGTCATCTTCAGTTAATGATCTTGAGATTGCTTTTAAACAGATGATGGATGAAGACGAAGTTGATGATATCGGAAGGACAACATCGGGATTCTTTAGCCCTTCGGCATCTGACATGATTGATGCTATATCACAGCATTTAAAAGTGTTAAATATTGATACTTCTGTGGCAAATTTCTCAAGTTGGTATGTAGACTCCGGCAATTTTAGGTTCCAAACTATTAATGGCACTAATGATACATGGAGCTTTGCACAACCAAACCCTGATGGCTTTACACCACATAACGTCTATTTTATGTTAAAAAATGGTGCGATTGTAGTAATGAGCGGGTTCATCGGAAGAAATCTAAATGAGACAGATCTAAGATGCCAACGGGTCATGATTGACGTAAACGGCAAAGAAAGACCAAATATGTATGGACGTGATG
>JAKSUQ010000048.1 GCA_024408855.1 bacterium
CTTCCTGCATATCTTCAGTAATTTCTTCGTTTAGCAATTCATTATCACTGGATAAATCTTCAGTTAAATTTCCCGATATATCGCTATTTTCAACCTCAACAACTTCTAAATTGTCTGTTTCAATAACTTCTACAATATCTTCCGATTCATCAAGGTCATTAAACTCCTCACTTGCTGTTAATTCATCAGGAACATCCTTCCTATCATCAACAACGATGCCATCATCGGAATTATCGGACATTTCTTCATCTGACTCAACAAGATTTTCAATTTCTTCCGCATATTCAATCTGTTCATCAGCAAATTCTTCTTGTTTATGTTCTTCATCTATACTGTAAGCTAAATCATCATCAATCAAATCATCTTCAAGTTCTATTACTTCTAAATCATCAGAACCCGTTTCATTTATCATTCTATCAACAAGAGACTTATCTACATAATAATCGGTAGTTTTTTGTGAGAATTCTTGGTTGTTCTCGGTGATAACAATTTCATCAGGAGAGTCATTTAAATCAATGTATTCCTCGCTTTCGCCATCACAATTTTCTGTTTGTTCTAAATCATTTGTAGCAGAGACCGAAGGCGCAATTTCTATTTCATTTTTGACCGGCAAGGTTTCAATTACGGATGAAGGAATAATAGTTCTTCTTTCAGGTACAAAACCAAGCTGTTTTGGCACTGTTATCATAGAGGTTGACACAAGTTTTACTAAATATGACGAAATAATACTCTCATCATTAATTGATGAACAAATGGCCTTTGCTCTGTTCATTACATCACTTATTATTTCTTCGGAAATTTCTGCATATTCCGAATATTTTCTGTGATTTTTTACTAATGTATTAACTAAATCATAATATTTTTCCATAAGTCAACTTTCTTTTTACAACTTGATTATTAACACCGGATTGCCCGAAATATTATTAAATACATTCATATTTGTATTTAAGTTATACGAAAGCACATCCTCTACTGTATGCTTAACTATATCGTCAATTACAACTTCACCACTGGAGGCTGTAATATCTTTAATTTCAAACTTGTGAAGATTTTTGTTAAACTCTAATTCAACCATAATTTTGTTGGTAATTGGTGGTTTTGTAGCCAGCAACAAATCAGATTTCAAGTTCAATTGTAATATTTTACCTATTCTTGTAAAATATCTTTTTGCAGTATTATTTGCTGCATAACCGGCAGGAACTTCCCAATTAATCGATAAGTTAGAAATTAGAATAGAAGCATCCAAATTCTGTTCTATTGCTGGTACTTCAACAGAATTTCCTTCATTACTATTAACAGGATTTGCAACAGGAATATTCGCAACAGTTTCTAACGGCATTGCTACATTATTTTTATTGTTTTCATTCGTCTTAATATTATTAATAGTTTCGGATACTGTTTCCGTATAAGGTTTAGTATCACCCACTACAAATTTCGTATAAGAATAATATCCGATTGCACTAATTAGGACTGATAAACCTAAAATAGGGAATATTGCATTCTTTTTTTGCGGACTACTTGTTGTTACAACATTAGAACCATTCTCATTAAATAATGACTCAATTTCTTTTTCCCCTGAAATAGCTTGATTTGCATTTGTAGTAACATTATTTGATGAATTCATGCTATCTTGCTCTGATAACAAACTTTCGATTAATTCTTCTTCAGAACTGACAGGAGTATCTTTTTCTGAAATCATATCAATACTCGGAGTTGTATCAGTAACATATTGATAAGAATCTTCTTCGGTTTGCGAAATACTATCAGCTGTTTCTAAAATATCCGAATTATCTTCTTTATTGAAAACAATTTCGTCAGCCTCTGTATCATCTAATTCAATGTCATCCGTTACAACCATGTTGTCATCAAATCCAATTTGTTCTGTTTGTTCTTGATTTATTTCATCATCAGAAAATAACGAAAAATCTTCGTCATCTTGTTGTAAAAATTCATCATCAGTATTCAATTCTGATAAATCATTTTCAAAATTTTCATCATTGTTACTATCTGTCAACGATATAAAACAAAAAATTTCTTTTGCTTTTGCAGCTTTTATAAAAGAATTCCTAAATTCAGCTGAAGCAAGCAAACTTGAAAATAAAGTCTTAACATCACAAGGCTTATTATCAAGGTAATCAAACATTATTTCATCTAAATCATCCAAATTTGCTGATGTATACTCAGCAACATTTTGTGCAAAACGATCCTCAATATTCTCAAATGGTACTAACATACTTGCATCAACAAAATAATAATCATCATGCTTATTTGATAAATCAATATTTTCAGGAAGAATAAAACCGGTAACAGAAGCATATTCATTATTTGTATCAATTTTTACAAACATATATGCTTCCGGTGTTATTTCAAGCTCAAAATCTTTTTGAGAAATGCATAAATCGTTATCACAAAAATGGACTCTTACATTTATGTAATGGTTGTTTAGATAAATATCAGAAATATCAAATCCTGAAAGAACTTGATAAACATTATGAATGCCCGATTCAATGTCTAAATGTACCCCTCCAAAATATTCCTTTGCCAACTTAGCGGCAAGTACGTTTGCAACAGCTCTTTGCCTTTTTAAATCATCATCTATACCGTTACAAATCAGACGAGCATCTTTAATATCACTCATGTCGATTAATAAATTATCATTATTCACAAATATACTCTCCCCAGTTTCATACTAATAATATCATACTTTAATATAAAATGCTATGGGTTTACATGTCTTTACTTAGTTTTTGACTTATTTTTTATAATAATTAAATCATTTAGTGTATTTTTGTAATGATTTATTAAAAGTTTTTAATTGTTTTTCGTAAAACATGATGAAAGGACAATATAATTATGTTTTCGTCAATGATACAAAATTTATTATCAAACTCAGGACAAACACAAGCTATGCAACGGGCTACTTCAATGAATTGTATGGCTAATAGTCTTAATCAACAATGGACAGCGGTTTCAAAACAACCGGTTAACGGATTGCCAAACCAAAATATACCAAGTTTTGAAAATGTACTAAAAGCCGGTGCTAAAGTTAAGTTTGGTGATTTATTAACAAATCCTGCAACAAGGGTTAGTGCACAAATTTACACAGACACCGCAAATAGTACTGCAAAAAACGCACAATCTGTTGATGCAAAAACAAAAATCAAAAATTTAGTTTCTACTATTTCAAAAAATTATGGGGTTGATGAAAAGTTAATAAATGCTGTTATTAAGCAAGAATCCGGATTTAACCCTAACGCTAAATCAAAAGTCGGAGCTATGGGATTAATGCAACTTATGCCTGCGACAGCTAAAGGTTTGGGGGTTACAAATCCGCTTGATCCTAAACAAAATATTGAGGGTGGCGTTAAATATTTGAAATCCATGCTAAACAGATACAACGGGAATGTAATTCTTGCACTTGCAGCGTATAATGCCGGTCCTGGAGCTGTTGATAAGTATGACGGAGTGCCACCATACAAAGAAACACAAAACTATGTAAAATCAATCTTGTCAAATTACCTATAATTTAGGCATTTGTAATAGTTTTATTCTTTTGTTCTTGTTTTCGGTGCATTCTTCTGGAATTAGCATATGTAAGTTCTGGGATAAAAATACCTAAAATAAACGGTGAAATTAAGAACATTGAAATACATGCAGGAATAGAGTTCATGCCTTTTGCACAAGCTAAAATTTTGTTATTTTTAACTGAATTTTCAATGCCATTCATCATTTTTGTAATAGCTTCATCAGTAACTGCTTTATTTTTGAAGAATTCAATAATCTTTGAATTCTTTTCCGCTTTAGAAAGGTTGTTAAGACTTGTAAGATTTAATGTCTTTTCATTAAATACTTCGCTTACAAACTCAGATTTTTCTAAGATTTTTTGTATATCACCGTTGTTCTTATTTACGTATTCGCATAAATTAAGCATCTTTTCCTTACTGTTAACATTTCCGTAAAGAGCTTCTAATTCTTTATTTGAGAATACATGTGATTTACTCATTGGATTTATTAGATCAAGAGTTTTCTTAAATCCTGTTTTAGTTCTGTCTTTTTGCATCAAAACAAAACCAACTTTATTTTCATAAGCTGAAACAAATGCTCTTGTTAGCATAGGAACTGCAAATATAACTGATAGTGCTGAAGACAAGTCTCTGATTAAAATTTCACAAATTTCACTTTTATCCCTTTTCCCGTTTTCATCAATTTGAGCACGATTATACGCTCTTAAACCTCTTGGTAAAAGTAACCCGAATACTGACAGAACAGCCATCAATGTATTTGTAAAATTAATTCCGTCATATTCCATCTCAGTAGCAAAACGGTCTCCCAAATGTTCTCTTAAGAATTTACCAAGTTTTGATAATATAGAGGATGAATTATGCCCCTTACCCTTAAAGGAAATATTTTCAGTTTGTTTATCTGTTATGTTTTGTTCACTTTCTGAATTTTTAAGTTTTTCCGCAGTTTTTGCACTTGGGGAAATATCACTTCTTGCATATATTTTAGGTATTACGGAAAGGATGCCGAGTGTTGTGGCAACAGTTGTAATATTAGTAATAGCTCTTTTAGCGATTGCTGTATCCATGACATTTTCTGCAGCTTCAGAATTAAGAGAAGCCAGATTTTTATTGCTTATAATTGCATCATCAGAATACTTCATTAATGATTCAAATGCTTCTCTTGTATTAACCGTTATTGTATCATTTCCTACGCCTAATTTTACCTTTTCTAAGAGATCTAAATTTTTAGATTTACTATAAGTTATGTCGTTTATATGTTTTGTAATATTATCCAAACAACTATTTTTATATTTAGATTTCCAACGTAATCCTTTCTTTTCAATATTTTCAGGAATATTAGTATAATTGGAAATTTGGTTCATTATGTAATCGACATTTTTATCACTGACATTTTCTTTTCCTACTGTATTTTCCAAAATATCTTTAACACTTTGTTTCATGTATTCTGTTTTGAACTTAGATTTATCGTTGAGTAATTCTTTGTTAAATTTAGAATTAGATACATACTCTTTAAAGTGCTTTCCTAATCTTTTAATAATTTTTGTATTAACGCTTGTTGTTTTTCCGAATTTTGCAGCTAAAACCATCATTGCCGGAGCAATTGCCATCATAGTAGGACCTGTTATGGCTTCCCTTAACAAGACTTCCATGCCTTCTTGATAATTCAATTCGCCGGTAACTTCTTTATCACGCTTAAAACCGGTAATTACCCTTGGAGCTGTCATGCCTAAAGCATCTTGTATAAGAAATGAAACAAAAAATCCACCGTTTTGAATACCCTGCATGACATTACCGGCAAAATTAAAAAATCCGCCGGACCTAAAAGATGGCATACTTTGCACCTTGTTATTGTTGTTGACAATAACTGCACTTTGATAATCATTTTTACATTGTTGAACTTTCAACGACACAACCCTTAAAAAATGTACTACATATATAAAGTATCTTAGCTACGAATATTTGCTATAATGTTACGAATTTCGGCATGATTGTTACAAAAGTAATCAATCAGCTTGTATAGTATACATTTATTTAAATAATTTTGCAAGAAATATTAGTGTTAAATTTACAATTTATTAAAAAAGCATAATTAATTTAAATAGATTGCTATGAATAAAGGGTTATAAGGATATAAAAAAAAGTTGAAATCTTAACAATTTTTATGATATAGTGTTTAAGTGGATAGAAGTGCAGTTGACTCTGCCGAGCGGAAGTACTTGAACCAATCATTGACAATTAAATAATGGGCGATTGGCGCAGTTGGTAGCGCACTTGAACGACATTCAAGGGGTCACAAGTTCGAGCCTTGTATCGCCCA
>JAKSUQ010000049.1 GCA_024408855.1 bacterium
TGGAAGAGGCAATAACATTCCTTAACCTGCGTAACGGAGACCGCATAGGACACGGTACGGCACTTGGTATAGATACGTTACACTATTATGATGAGAAACATTTTACCGTAGTAATGCCAAAACAAGTTATGCTTGATGATTTGGCTTGGCTCATCTATAAAATGGAGCAATACAATGTGCAAGATAAAACAGGATTCAAAGCCGTAGCGGAGACATTGTATTATCAATTATGTAAAGATATATATGACTGTAAGATTGATAGAATAACATACATAAATTCCTGGCTACTTAGAGGGGATGAGCCGTCATTATATGACATAGAAGGTCACGAGCCAAAGCGAGCGAACCTGATAGACATCTATCAAATAAACAAGGACAATAAAGTTACTCAGGCACGTAAAGATAAAGATGCAAGAGAGTTGTATTACCGTTATCACTATGATTATAAAGTAAAGCATAAAGGCAGCAAGCCTGTAGAGTGGAAGATAGATTCGCGGCACAGAGCGTCGTTTGTTAGCATAATAGAGGATATACAACGCCAGATGCAAGAGGAAATTGCTTACAAGCATATAGCCATAGAGTGTAATCCAACCTCAAACTTGCGTATCGGCAATATACCAAGATATGACCAACACCCCATAGTTAAATTTAACAATGAGGGCTTGGAACTGAAAAATGGAGAGATAAAGAGTGCGGCACAAATATCAGTGTCAATCAACACCGATGATGCCGGCATATTTGCAACGTCACTTGAAAAGGAGTTCACCCTGATGGCGTTAGCACTTGAAAAAGAGACAACAAAAGACGGTGAACCCAAATACCAGCAGCGTAGCGTTTACCGCTGGCTTGAGAACATAAGAGAGAACGCATTTATACAGAAGTTTGGAGAAGAAAATAATGAGTCCAGAAAAACAAATAGAACAAAGAGACAAAGTCCTGAAGATGCGGAATTTTCATTATGAAAATTTCAACAAATGGTCTTCGTTTTTCTACATAATTATAGGTGCACTGTTTGTAGGATACTATAATATTGTAGGAAGAGATAATTCTGAATTATTTCAAAATGTCATTCTTTTATTGGGCTATATAGTAAGTTTGTGCTGGCACATATCTAATAAGGGATATTATTATTGGGAGATGCATTGGATTTTTTTCATAATAGATATAGAACAAAAACTAAATAGTGAAGACGATAAAATATATTCTATGTTTTATTGTAAAGAAGATGGAAAAAACCAATGTGGTGATTCCAACGGGAAGGAAAAAGTAAAGGGAGACAACTTATACAATGGAAATTATTGGATACCATGGGAACCAGCTAATGTTTCTACATCAAAAGTTACATTAGTGCTGTCATTTATTGTGGCATGTTCATGGAGTTTTTTGCTTATATATAAAAGTTGTAAAAATAACGGAATCGAAACTATTTGGATTGCTTTTATTGCAGTAATAGCAACTTTAATTTTAACTGCAATTGCAGGAGCTATTTTACATAGTACTATTAATCATAAAATTAAATATTTTACTCCTATTGATAGTTTTGATTGCAAGTGGTATAAAATTTTAGTTGGTTGTGGATGTAAAAATGCGAATAAAAGTATACTAATTCAAAATCAAAAAAAATATAATAGTATGAAAAAAATATATCTTTGGTTGTTGGGATTTTTGTTTCTGCTAGCTCCGGTTGGGATTTACATTATTAAATTTAGCAACTTAAAAATAAGTGATATGCCATCTGATTGGGGTATTTTTGGGGATTATATGGGTGGTGTATACTCTGTTATTGTTGTAATACTTGGTGCCATTTTGACATATTATTGTATGTATAAGGATAGAAGACGTAAGAATGTTGAATATGCAATAAAAGAGATATATTCAAAAATCAAGCAATTAGACAAATATTATTCTGATGAATCTGCAGCATCTTTTCAAGTGCTTATTTCTGAGCAAGAGCTGTTTTTGCCCAAAAATTTATTCGAAAATCTGAAACGTTTGTCAGATAAATATGTATCTTCCCAAAATGGTATAGTTGATGAACCATTGAAAGAGGAGGTGCTAAATGAATTAAAAGATCTGTATAATGAGTTCTAAAATATTCTATATTCCAGAAAGATTAACTAGTCAATATTTTAAAGATTTTCTTGATGTAGCAAAAGACATTTTTAAGCGTGATTGTTGGCATATTCCAGATGTTGTAGTACGTGTTGATAGAATAAATAAGGTTGATATTTTAGGTCAGTTGCTATTGTATAAATTTTTTGATTACACTGTTCAAAATCAGTGTTTTATAAAACCTGTAGTCAATTTAATTGAGAATAAGTATCTCAATGCTGAAATGACTAAGCTTGGTTTTAAGAATTTAATGAAAAATTATATTAAAGCTAACAACTTAAAAGATGATGATTTTAAATATAATGAGTGTGACTCATTTTTTATTGCTCCAATAGTTTTGAGGTCAGATAAGTCAAAAGCAATAGATGCTAATAATATAAAAAAAATTGAAAATTTTTATGGTGGTAATAAAGATATTCAGAACATAGTGCTACAATCTATAGGTGAAATAGGTTCGAATTTTCAAGAGCATGCCGATTGCGACACTCAATCAGTAATAGTTGCAAAAGGAGAAAAGAGTTATATTGAGGTAGCGTGTGCAGATAATGGTGTCGGGATTATAAATTCATTACGTGCTTTTGGGAATAAAGACACTGAAGTAATGCGAAGATGTATTGATAAAGGAGTATCATCTAAAATAGATAAATGGCATACGGGTAGTGGTTTGTGGATTATTAACCAGTTGGTTAATAAAAGTAATGGAACGATGATAATTTGTTCTCAAAATTGTTACTTGAAAAATAAGAAAGGGCATATCACAGTAGGCGAAAGCCCATTATGGAAGGGAACATTTATATATGTTAAAATTCCGCTGCTGGCCACTTTAAAATTGTCAGACATATTTGTTGGTGAAATATCACCAACTGTTCAACTAAATATAATATAAGTATGAGTAAGATTTTCAAATTTGATAGATGGGCACCGTCTTTGAGTGAAAGTACTACGGCAGAAGAAATTTACAAGTTAGTCAAATCAATGGATCCAAAAAACAACGAAATTGTTTTTGATATGACAAATATGGTTGCTATGACAACAATATGTGCAAGAGCTATTTTTGGAAGATTATATACAGAATTAGGAATAGATGATTTTAATAAAAATATAAAATTCACAAATATTTCAGAAGCAATAATTGTTGCAATTAAATGGGGTATTATGGCAGAAATAAAACAGTCCATACAATATTAATTTAAAACAATCAAAAATATGAGCAATTCAGGATTTACAAGTAAACCTAAGTACATAATATGTGATTATGCTGCTTCAAGAAGGGGTAAAAGTGGTACTGCTTTGAAAGTAATGGATATACTATCCAAAATTAGCAAACCACTATCATCTGTAACTCATGGTAAATCTATAAGTTCAGATAGGTATGAGGAATATGTCATTAATGGTGTAAAGATAGCAGTGTTTTCCCAAGGAGATCCAGGCTCTAAATCATATCAGTTGCCCGATTTAAAGGCTGCGGTAGCCTCTGGAGCAGATGTTATTATTTGTACTGCAAGAAGTAGTGGTGATACAGTAGATAATATATATGAGATAGCTAAAGACTATGAAAAGATTTGGTATCGTAATTTCTATGCTGATAATTGGACTCAGCAATTTGGTGATTTTTTGAATGAGAATTCTGCAGTTGGAGTGTTGAAATTGGCAGGGAACTTATTTAATATTAAGGCGTTGAAATCATTGTAAATTAATTAACAGAAATACAGATAACTCAGTGAAAAACAAAGCAAATTAAATACTTAAAAACTATGGAAAATCCATCTATTGAAAATTTAGAGCAAGAGTTTGATTAAAATGAAATTTAACAAATATTACAAGATAAAGGTGAAAATAGAATAATGATGGATTTTAATAGCTTTGATAGTTATATTGACGCGATTAAATTTTTTGAGAGTATTGGAATAGAGAGCAATATATTAACTTCTCTTTTTGTAACTTTTTCAGAAAAATTAAAACATCTGAATGGATCATATAAAATAATGTGGTCAAAAAGCAATGGATATGATTCTCACATAGATGTTGATATCGATGCGTTATATGGAAGATTTCATCCAAATTTTAATAGTAGTTTACAGCAAATGATATTCAGAGATGGTACATTGATTATTAAGGGAGTTGATAAGCTAATAGGAGACTATGAATTGAAATTATCTACAAGTGTAATATATAAATAAATACAACAAAATATTATGTGTAATATCATACAAGACGATACGGATTTATATAACTGTACTTTTGAATTTACTCCGGAAGAATTTAAAAGAAGAGAAAACATAGATTTATATCAAATTTTGCCGCTGAAGTATGCCATTAAAATATTATTAAACGATACATTGAGGTTACAACCTGTCAAAAGTTGGGATGATAAATATGAGTTGTTTCTTTTTAAGCAAAATTATTCTTTGAAAGGTTCGTCGGTTACAGGTTTTGACGCTATAATGTCTCGTCTATATGGTCAGTGTTGGAGCTTGTCAAATAATGAAGAGTTTAAGTGGAGAATATATGGCAATGGTGACCCTACAATGGTAAGAATTCATACAACACTTGGGAAATTATGCGAGGTAATAAAAAAGGAGCTTAATAATAATCGTTTTATAAATTTAGGCAAGGTTGAATATTATGATGCATCAAAAAGAGGTGCATACATAAATAAAGTTATTGATAATAAATTGAACGGGGAAGATATTCAAAAATCGTTATTTATTAAGCGTGATTGCTATGCATACGAAAATGAAGTCAGAGTAATTGAGTGGCTGTCTTCAGAACCTCAAAAGGTTGGGTGCAAATGGTTTAAGCCTACTATTAAAGCTTATACAGAAATAAAAAACGATGCAGTAAAAACATTGATTGACACAATTGAATTTAGCCCCTTAGTAGATAATACAAAGTATAAGCAGTTGAAAAATACTTTAGTTAATCAGTTAAATAGTGTTGGTAAGAATAATATTGAAATTACTCGTTCTGATATATATGATTCGTTGGTTCCAGAAAATTATGAAATAAAGGTATAATAAGAATTACAACATAACTTATAGCAAAATACAACCCAACTATGAACACACGAATTTTATTTAGGAGCCTGATTACATAGGTGAGAGGGCTGACAAAAACAAAAATATAACAAAGAAAAAATAACAAACAATTAAATACTTAAAAATTAT
>JAKSUQ010000005.1 GCA_024408855.1 bacterium
TGGAAACCATCTGAACCGAAACTTCTGGTATGAGAAACTTTTTAGGCTTCATAACCTTATTATAAGGTTCTTTGAGAATTTTCATACTTTTTGTTTTATTTGCGTAATAACGTGTTTTTGAATAATTCAAAGTGCATTTAGGAGTACGCATAATTACATTAAAACGGAATTTCGTCTTCTCCTATCAGTTCATTGGAGAGTTCTTCCGATGAAAATTTAACGATTTCTTCATCCTTAGAAGATGAAGAAACTGAACTTGCTGCTTGTGGTGAAGAAACATAACCTTGACCAATAATTTCCACTGTACTTGCATCAATTTCGAAAATACGTCTTTCCGTTCCGTTGTCGCTTTTAACGGATGTAACTTGTAAGCTACCTTCCACTAAAACTTTTTCGGATTTTGTAATTTGTGAAACGATTTCATCAAGAGCTGTTCTTCTTGAAATAACACGTAGCAACATTTCTTCTCTGTCGCCGATATTCAAAACGAAAGATGATACAGGTACGCCTGTCTGTGAGAAACGTTTTTCAGGCTCTCTGTATACAGTTCCAGTTACTACCGCTTTTGCTAATGTCATAGTTAAACTTCCTGAACTTTCTTTGCTTCTTCCATAAACATAAATCTGATAACATTTTCGTTAAGTTTAAGATTTCTTTTGAACTCAACAACTTTATCTGCAGGAATTGATATTGATACGGAAGTATAATAACCGTCTCTGTATCCGTTAATACCGTATGCAAGTTTTTTTCTTCCCATTTTGTCTACTGAATTAACTGAACCGGTGTATGATTTAACTTCTTCAGTAATTTTTTCAACTTCTTTGTCTAATTCTTCGGCATCTAAACTTGGTTTATAAATTGCCAATAATTCGTAATTTTTCATAATAATAATTCTCCTTATAGACTCATGCTAACATAAACAAATTCCGTTGCAAGAGGCTATAATATTGTATAATCATTATATAAAATCAGTTTCTGATGAAACTTCTTTCCAACATCCTTACAAATCGGGTCGGAAAGTTTTCTGTCGGATTGATTGAACCTACCAATACAGTTTTACAGCCAAGTAGTTTTCCGGCGAGAATGTCCGTAAGTGGTCTGTCGCCTATCATTACTGCGTTTTGCGGCAATGTTTCTATTGATTTAAGGTATTCTCTCATTACTTTAGGATTAGGTTTATTTGCTTTTCCCAGAACTTCGCACGGTAGTATATTTTTTGCATTTTCAATGTATTCAGCACTCTTATTGTTTGAGATGATTACGGTTTTAAAATCTTTGCAAAATTTATTAAACCAATCCATGGTTTCCGGCAGTATTTCAGCTGACTTAGAAACCATTAAAGTGCTGTCTAAATCAAACATAAGACATGTAATACCCATTGCTTTCAGTTCTTCAAAGTTTATGTCATAAATATTTTTCAAATTATAATCGGGTTTTATAAACATTTTTCTCCCCCTTTTTTAAAATTGGCAACATTCGCAAGATTGATTGTCTTGGATTTTCCCCTTGATTCCTATTGTTCTGGCAAGAGCGTATTCGTAATTTTGAGGTTCGACACTCAATTTTACCCATAATTCTCCATTAGTATTTGCCAGTTCTAATTCATCTCCGTTTTCGTTTTTAATCTCTGTAATTTGAGTTATAAATTTTTCTGTTGGAGTAATTATTTCAATATCTTCATTTTTATTAAACTTGTTTTTGGTTTTAATTTTATACAGGTCGTCTTTTTTATCCCAAAATTCGCATAAAAAATCGGCACCGGCGAGCCCTTTGGAAATATCATAGCTATAACCGTCAGACGGATACTCTCCGTTTCCTAAATAAAAACCGGTCGTATATCCCCTGTTTCCGACTTTTAATAATTCTTGAAAATAAGGTTCCATATCGGAATTTCTGTCTTGCATAACGGCATCTATTGCTTCTCGGTATGCTTTAGCTGTTGCTGAAACATAGTATAAACTTTTTGTTCTGCCCTCGACTTTAAATGAGTCAATTCCTGCATCAATCATGTTTTTTAGGTGTTTAACAAGACACAAGTCTTTAGTGCTTAATATATGTGTGCCTTTGTCATCTTGGATAATTTCTTGGTATTCATTTGGGCGAGTTTCTTCCAATAGCTTGTAGCTCCAACGGCAAGGTTGAGAACAGTTTCCGGAATTTGCTTTTCTTTCGCCATTTGTCATATAGTCGCTCAAAAGGCATCTTCCTGAAAAAGAAACGCATTGGGCTCCGTGGATGAAACATTCTAATTCCATATCTGGTATTTTTTGTTTTATTTCGGCAACATCTTTTATAGGTAATTCTCTTGCTAAAATTGCACGAGTTGCACCCATATCCTGCCAAAATCTAACGGCTTCATAGTTTAAAATATTAGCTTGTGTTGATATGTGGATGTCTGTTTTCGGCATGTATTTTTGAGCTAATCTCATAATCCCGACATCACTTATTATTAATGCATCCGGATTTGTTTCCGTAATTATTTCCATAGCATTTTCAAGAGCTTTGATATCTTTATTAAATGCAAAAATATTTAGTGTTAAATATGCTTTTGTATTCATACTGTGAGCTGTATTAATTGCGGTTTTGAGATTTTCAAGCGTAATCAATTCGCCTTTTCTCATAGCTCTCAGGCTAAAGTCTACGACACCCAAATATACAGCATCTGCACCGTATTTAATTCCGTATTTAAGTTTTTCAATATTACCCGCAGGCATTAAAAGTTCAGGCTTTTTCATATGTTGATACTATCACAGACAAACTTCGACTTCAAACTTTCTGTTCCAAGGGTATGCGTAATCTGCTTTTATGCTGCTGTCAAACACTTGCGACAACCTTTTTTCGTAAGGTTTCATTAATGTTTTTATATCGCAAGGTTTTTCGATTTGACCTCTTACATTTGCTTGATATGCCCAATCATCAAGAAATCTTATAATTTGAAGTTTTTTAAAAGCAATGTTATTGTATTTTTTGGCATTATATTTAACTTTTGTGCAGGCAAGCAGGCTTCCTAACGTGTTAGCAGAAGTGTTCCAACCTGAATAACCGTAAAAATTTTCTGTTTTAATTTTATCTAATAATTGTTCAACAAAAGCGTTGTCCCCACCGTTTGCATATCGAACATCCGCTATTGCATATGGTTTTTGCGGAAGGTCAAGTGTTTTGTCAAAAGGCTCTGTATCCCAACCCATAACGAGTTCACCCTGCTTTTTAATAAAATTATTGACTATTAAAATCAAATCTGCATTTTTGGGGGTGTTAACGACATTAAATCCGCCTAAATTTAATTGTCCTATGATAGATTTTTCGATAGAAACATCTTCATAATTGGAAATTTTATCTTTATATTCAGGTTCTGTATATTCGATAAAAACGTTCAAATCTTTATTTATAGCTCTTGCAAGAAGTGATAACGGAATTTCGTCAGCTCCGGTTTTGGTTTGTCCTCCCAATTTCTCTAATTCTCTTGCCTCTTGTACATTTAATCCGTACTCTGCACAGTCATCCTTGGAGAATATCAGCGTATTAAAGAATTTATCTTTTTGCCAATTCAAATACATTCTGTTGATATTAAAATTCCGATTTCTTGTATTCAGATAATCTCCCAAAATGTTTTCAGGGATTGAATTATTTTCTGCAATTCCGTTTTTATCCATATTATATGAATATTCAAAGATTTTTTTACCAAAATCTTCCCAATACTCTTTTTCTTCTTCGTTGCAATTATTATTTGAAATTCTCATAATGCTCGAAAAAGCATAAATATTTTTGCACTTTTCCCAGATTATATTTCTAAAGCTATTCATTATTGATTTAATTTCTTCGTATGTATCATTGGAACGTCTTGAAGGAATTAACCCTCCGTATGCGATTGTATCTAATGATATAATTGCAACATCGCAATTTGGCAGCTCTGAAATCCACTTGATGAGCATTTTCCTGTCAGCAGTTTTGGTCAAACTGCCAAGATATTCTTTTGGCGGAATAAGAAGTTCTATATCTTCATCTATTGCACAAATATCTTTGGCTAAATTATAGCAAACAGGACGGTTATCTATCGGAATAAAACAAATTTTCATGATTATATTTTATCACATAAGGGAAAATTGTTTAATCAATAATTTGAGAAGTTACTTAGTTTTTATTTTAGGAATAACTGACATTCCGGGAATAATTGCGTATTCTTCCAAATCTTCCGGATTTTTGAAAACTATTTTAACAGGTATTCTTTGTACGATTTTAACAAAAGAACCGACAGCATTTTCAGGTGGGAAAAGGCTTGATTTTGCACCTGATGAGCGTTGAATTGAATCTATTTCTCCTTTAAAAACTTTATTCGGATATGCATCAATTTTTATATCAACCGGCATTCCTTCTTTCATTCCGCTAATTTGTGTTTCTTTAAAGTTTGCAACGACCCAAACATTATGCGGGACTATTACGAATAATGGTGAACCAGGTTGAACCATCATGCCTACTTCTACTTTTTTACCGCTAACAGTACCATCTATTGGTGCTAAAATATCGGTGTATTGCATAGCAAGTTCTGCGGCTTCTTTTTGAGCTTTTAATACATTCAAGTCGGCATCCGCTACCTTTGTGGCTTTTGATTTATCATAAGAAAAAACCGACTGGTCTGCATTTATTTGTTTTGCCTGAATTGCTTCAAGATTTGTTACGGCTTTGTCAAGTGTTTGTTTGGAAACGGCACCGGCTTGATAAAGTCTTTGATACCTTTCGACGTCGGTTTTTGCAAGTTCAATTTCTGCATTGGCAGCACTGAGGTTTGCATAAGCATTGTTTTGTGCGAGTAAAGCTCGGTCATATGAAGCATTTGCCTGATTGAGTTTTACTTGATAATCAATTTTGTCGATTCTTGCAACAACGTCATTTTTTTTGACCTGTTGGTTATCTTTTACCAAGACCTCTACGATTTGTCCTGCAATTTTTGGAGATACTGAAACTGTTGTTGTATCAACATAAGCATCATCAGTTGATTGATACTTTCTTGTTTCTATAATTCCAAAAACAGCACAAATTATAACTACTGCAATTAAAAATATAATCCAATATTTTTTAGTGCTTAATTTGTTTTTCTCATATTCTGTATTTTGTTCTTCCATTTTAATCACCTATATTTGTATTTCTATTGTTTCATTTAATACATTTCGCAATTCTTTAAGCATTACGCTAACTTTTTCCAAATCGTGGTTTTTAATCTTTTTTTCAACAAGTCGGATGTGAGGATATATGTTTTTAGCCGTTGTTTCTGTTTTTTCAAGTCCATTTTGTGTTAATTTAACTATTTTTACGGCACGGTTGTTTCTTGTTGTCAATATCCGTTCAATATAACCTTTTTCTTCCAGTCCGTCGAGAATTTTTCCTGTATTTGCTCTGTCTTTTAGAATAAGTTTTGCAATATCCCTTTGGCATATTTCCGGATTAGTCATTACGGTATCTAAAACTGCAAATTCTTCTATTGCTAAATCTGAATTGCAGTTTTCAAGAACTTGTATAGCCATCTTTTTGCAATATTTTGCAGTAAGTTCGATTTCATAAAAAAGCGAATCTGTAAAATGGTTTTTTAGTTCATTTGCAAATTCTTCCAAAAGTCTATCCTCTGATTACAGTATGTTGCTATTGCAACGTGTTGCTTTTATAACATATATATGCTATCATTATTCTATAAAAAAATCAAGTATTCGGAGAAAATAACAGAAATGAAAAAGATAATCCCGCTAATTTTAATCTTTGCGTTTATGGTATCTTATATAAATCCTGTTTTGGGAATAGAAGATGTTGAAAGTAATAATTTATCAATTAATACAAAGAATAAATCTGAAAAAATATTGCCGGCTAAAAATAAATTTGATTACGTAAATATGGAGTGGTGGAAAGGCTTTAATGATTCTGTTCTTGATGAATATATAATTAAAGCGGTTGAAAACAATAAAGACTTAAAGGTTGCAACTTTAAATATAGATGAATATTATCAAAAAATAGTGAAGCAAAGAGCCGGCGAAATGCCATCTCTCAGCGGTGGTTTTGCTCCTGCTTATGCCAAATTGGGGAAAGATGAAAGTGCTTCATTTGCAATTCCATTGATAGCGAGTTATGAATTAGATTTATTTGGTAAAAACCATAATAAAACAACAGCACAGAGAAAAATGTATGAAGCATCAATATTGGATGAAAGAGCGGCATATATAGCGATAGCTTCAGCTGTCGGCAGTTCTTATGTGAATATTGTTCGGCTTGATGCAATGATTGATATGCAGGAAGAAATTGTAAAATTAAGAAAAGAAATTTACGAAATGATGGTAATAAGTAATGCTGAGGGTATTGCATCAACTTCTGACTTGGTAAAAGCAAATTCTTCGTATATTTTAGGAGTAACTGATTTAACCGAATTGAAAAAACAAAGGACTCAACTACTTAATGCTATGGCTGTACTTATAGGTGATAGTCCGAATAATATTGAAGAATATTCAAGAACAGACTGGAAAACATTAACATATAGCGGTAATATTCCACAAACAGTCAGTTCTGAAATCATTATGCAGCGTCCGGATTATTTGCGAGCAGAAAGAATGTTAGAAAAAGCAGGAATTGATGTTAAAGTAGCAAGAAAAGAATGTTTGCCGTCTTTGACATTGGGTGGGGCATACTTTTTTAATTCGCCGGAATTTGGAAGCCTATTGACAACATCAAACGCAATTTGGGGTCTTGGCGGAGGAATTTTAGGTACTATTTTTGCGGGCGGAAGTATTAAAGCTAATTTAAAAATAAAGAAAATTGCCTATGAAAAGAGTCTTAAAAACTATGAAAAAACTAATTTAACTTCAATTCAGGAAGTTAATGACTCACTTGTTTCTGTAAATATGGATAGGGAAAAATTAAGCAAACAAAAAGAAATCCAAAAGTTGGAGCAAAAAGATTTTAAATTGAATAGCTTGAAATATGACGAGGGGGTAATTTCGAAGTTGGACTTAAATCAACGCAAAGAAAACTTATTGAATGTCGATAAAATGGTTTATTCAAGTCAGTTTGATTGCTTGATTGATTATATAGGGTTTTACAAAGCTGTTGGAGCAAAGGTTTAAATCACATTATAATCGTATTGTTCTGAACAATGTCGAATATTTGTGATCACCGTAATAAATTATAATTGATACAAAATAATTTTCTAAGTCATTAATTTCCATATATGATTTTACAGGTTCACGACGTTTTGAACTCTTTGTTTTACCAATAAAATTGAGGACTCCAATGTGGATTTTTTGTGCTTTTGTAAGTTTTGGTTTTGGTAAATGAGTTTCATAGAAATCCATAGGGGTAATTGAACGTTCATAAGTCGGAATTATGTGCATTACCCTGCCATTTTGTTTGAATAACATATACCATTTCCCGTTATGCTCTCTCGGATTAATTAAATAGTACCCAGGCTCAATCGTTTGATTTTTGAAATATATGTATGAATTAAGTCTTAATAGCGGATAAGGTGCCCAAGTTGTGTCTTTAATATCATAGTATTGATCCGGATCCATATCATGCAGGTATGAAAAATCTGCCGGCTCAAGATTTTGGTATATGAGTGAATAATTTTTTGATGAGGATTGCTTACTTGAATTTGCTGTGGATGGTGTTTCATCAGTTAACGGGTATTCAAATTCAGGATAAAATTCTTCCTCGCTCTCATTATCGTTTTCAGTCGAGAAATATCTGTTGTCATAACTTTGGTTTTGGGCTGAGAATGTAGGGGTTATACAAAATATACCAAGTAAAAAAATTAATAAAGTTTTCTTAATCATACAATTATTTTACTTAATTTTATTCAAAAATCAAGTTAAGTAATTGTTCATTTTATGTTAAAATTTTGTTATGGATGATTTTAAACATTATACGGTTATGCTTAACGAAGCGGTTGATGCGTTGGAATGTGAAGCCGGTAAAATATATGTTGATTGCACTCTTGGCGGTGGCGGACATAGTGAACTTATCCTTAAAAAGATTTCGCCGACCGGTCGTCTTATTGCATTTGATGTGGATGACGAAGCGATTACACATTCAAGGGAACGGTTGAAAGATTATTCCAATCTTACAATTATAAAATCTTCCTATACAAATATAAAAAGCGAATTGAAAAAACTTGGTATTGAAAAAATTACAGGTGGTGTAATTCTTGATTTGGGTGCTTCATATCATCAATTAACCAAGGCTGAACGAGGTTTTTCTTTTTCAAAAGATGCTCCGCTGGATATGAGATTTGATATGCAAGCTGAACTTTCTGCTTATGATGTTGTAAATTCGTACAAAGAAGAAGATTTGGTAAGAATATTCAGCGAATACGGAGAAGAAAGATTTTCAAAAAGGATTGCCAAAGCGATTGTTGAAATTCGTTCACGAAAGAAGATAGAAACAACTGGTGAGTTGGCATCTGTTGTAGTCAACTCGACGCCAAAGATTAAATCGACCATACATCCTGCTACAAGAGTGTTTCAGGCGATAAGAATTGAAGTGAATAATGAGTTAAAAAATGTAAATTTTGTATTGCATGATATATTGGATTTATTAGATAAAGGTGGTATAATTTCTGTATTGAGTTTTCATTCTTTGGAAGATAGAGTAGTAAAAAGATTTTTCAAATATGAAAGCCAAAGGTGCAGATGCAACGAAATGATTTGCAAATGCCCGCCACCAAGAATAGAGCTTGTTAATAAAAAGCCTATTACAGCGTCAATAGAGGAGTTAAAACAAAACCCACCATCAAGGAGTGCTAAATTAAGAATAGCGAGGTGCGTTTTGTAGTTTCGTTTTGGGGAGCAGATAGTTGGTATACGCTTTAAAATCATATAGTAACAATCAGCAGTACAGGAGAGAGAGCAGTAGTGCTATCGATTCATTGATTAGAAAAATATCCGGAGAAGCAACTTCACGATATGTTGTCAATGATTTTAACAGTAAAAAAAGTTTTTTAGATAAGTCTGTACAAAAGTTGGCAGTTAATAGTATAATAGAGGGTAATTTTCCAAAGGAGAATGTTGTTAAGCAAATGGCAATAAAACGGGTAAATAAAATGTTATGTATAGCTTTGGGCTTGTTGATTACTGTTGTAATCGCAAGTTATTACCTTGCAATTTCTTATGAAATGAAATTAAACAATTTGAGTAAGGAAACAGTTGTTTTAAATAACGAAAATTCAGAGTTGCAAATAAAATTGGACAAACTCAGATCTTTTAATAATGTTGATCAGACATTGCAAAAAAATAATATTTTGCAAAAAGCAGGAGAAGTTGTGGTAACGCCGGAAGTTGTAATTAACTCCGAAAAACCGGTTTCAAGATTTAAGAAAAAGAAACTGTTTGAATATGCAATAGGTTTTTAATTCGTTTATTTAACTCCAACTTAAATTTTAAAGTTACTTCATTTTGCTACTATTAAAAGTTTAGAGCCATTTATGGAATTATCTTTTTTTGCATACGGATTTGTAACAATATTATATTGTTTGTTGATGCTATTACCCCTAAATGGTATATGTTTGAGAATCATTACTCCGTTTTTGGTTGTTTTACCGTTAAGTTTAATTTTATTGCTGACTTTTTCTACTAATTTATATATTCCGTCTTCTAATTTTACAATATATTCATTTGTGTCATTGCCATTTATGTTTTTGAACATCATACCTGCTGTTAATGCAAGTCCTGCCGGCAGAATTAAACCGTCAATTTCTTTATCTGATTGAACAGGTACATATTTGTTTTCGTTATTAATTGTATTGACATTGTTTGCACAGCTTCTATTTGCGGTGTAATCGTGGCGATTATGCGAATCAATATCAGAAAGATTTAATACTGAAAATGCAACATTTCCCTTACTGTCTTGATACATAAATGCCGGAATTTCATTGTTGTTGGTTTCTAAAATATACGGAGTTCCGTTGTTAATTGGCTCAACACCAGCAGTGCTTCTTATCGCCAATATCTCTTTAAACCTTTCAAGAATTTCATTTCTATAATTTTTCAGCGGTCCTTCTTCTAATTCTGCCCATTTTGTTACATTTCTGTCTTGTAAAGATATATTTTTGGCTTTTTCGTCATACCCTAAACCGCCCAATACATCTCTCATATAGACAGATGGTGTTCCCGGTAGTCCTGCAAGACAAGTTGCATACATTAATGTTTTTTGTATAGCAGGCTCTGTACTTGCACGAAAGAGTTTTCTAAGAATTAAATCATGTTCGTTTTGCGTAAAGTTCATTCCGTTATTAAGTTCTGCTTGTTTTATAATCATTTCAATAACGGTTTCAAAGTCTCGAGAGGCAAATCCGTTTAATTGTTCATTTTGTTGAGAACTATTTCTTAAAAGTTGTTGACTCTTACTTTTTTCAACTGTTGCTCGATCATATTTGTGAATAAATTCTTTAGCAGAATTTTTAAAGCTGTCAAAGCCGTTTTCTCCGATTACATTCTTGTAAGCATCTGTTAATATAGCTGCTAAACTGACTGTATGCTGACTATATTTCATTAAGTCCCAATCAGAGTTGTCTAAAATAGTGTGTGCTTTGTTTTGGTTTTCATTATATAGCCATTGTGGTTCTTTCCAATCGAAATCTCCTCTGATGGCATATTTTTTGATAATTTCCGGATTTTTTGCGTAACGAATAATTTGTTGTTTTTGTTCATTTGTAAGAGAATTTCCCACAATAGAATTAAGTGCATTTTCAAAACTCTGAAGTTCAGGTATTGTGATTGTTTGAATATACGGATTAGTTTTTAATTTGAGATAATTTCCGTTTATTATATCAGTGAGAGCTTCTTTCAGTTTTCGTTTCATGCCCTCGCTTAAACCCATTTCTTCATTAATACAGCTTCTCATTAATTTTGCCATTGCAACAGCTCTTGTGTTAGCGGTTCTGAAATATTCTATGTTATCAATATTCAACATGGCTTCAAGCGGTAAATCTTCAAAACGGTCAGAATTTGTCATTTCTTTTAAAACATCAATTCTTGCATCTCTGTTTTTTTCAGGGTTAAAAGGCACTATTCCATCTTGTAAATCAAATGTATCTAATGATGAATGGAATAATCCCATATCTAACGCCATTCCGTGTATAACACTCGGTTTATCGTGGTTATCGGCAAAAGTCCATAAGTTTCTGATATAGTCAATATCTCTTGTTGCCATAAGAGTTTTAATTCTGTTTACAAAATTCTGAGATTTCCATCTGTTATCGGAAATTTCACCCTTTTCAAAATCTGCTGAGAAAACTCTTAACAGGTCTGTAAATGTATATGAATAACCTGTTTCACTGCTCATTCCTGTTTCATTAAAGAATTTTATCATAGCATCTTCAACATTTTTATATTTGCAGTTATTTAAAGCTGAAAGGTCTCTGTCATATACATTTGTATTATGACCAAAGAGGTCCTGCATAATATATCCGAGGTCGGTTATTTCTCCGACTATATATGCATTTGGGTTGATTTCCTTAATTTCTTTCACGTATTTTTTCCAGAAATCTATTACCTGATCCCAAGCCTCATCAAATGTCATATCTCCGTTTCTTACGGAATCCATATCTGCAACATCTTTTAGCGCATCAGCTCTGACAGATAAGCCTAAACCTGCTTTATTTACCATTGCTTCCGCTAATTTAAATGAATTTGTGTTTGTTCCTTCGATTTTTTTGTATAAGGCATCAGCTAAATAATCGGTGTCTTTAAGGGTTAAATTCTTGTTCATTCCATCAATAATAATATTTGCAAGAGATATAGCTTCTGCCGTAGGGCTGTTTGCATCAATTCCTAATGCTTTTAGAGTTGTTATTTCTTTTAATTCCGGATAATTATATGTAATTTCTCCTTTTAAAACGTCATCAGAAATAACTTTTGTTTGTAATTTATCACCTGCAAGAGCTTTGAGGAAAGCATATTTTGAAATATCCTGTCCGATATGATTTATAACATATTTGCCATATGTGGTGTAATTTCCGTTAGTGTCGAGTAGTTTTTCGGACGATTTTGAATTTAATTTCTTTATAACTTCATCTGCAAAATCTTTAATTTCATTGGCAAAAAGATTATCTATTTTATTGTATGTACGGCAATAAGGTTCTCCATAGCCCAAGTCTTTTTTGTACATTTCATATCTGGTCATTCCGATAGAGTTTTGGTTTATTGCTCTGTTTGAAAAATATGAAGTAGAAAGTACTCCGACAGTATTATCACCTAATTCCAGTGAATCCAACGGTAATTTCATCAGAGCTTTTATTGTTATATTACTTGTATCTTTTTCCCATTTTTGATTTGAGTTGTACCAAGGGGAAAGGATGTTGTCTATTTCTTTCTGGGATAATTTAGCTTCTTCCGGCAAGCCTTTACCAATTAATTTTGATATTTCATCTTCATTTTTGGCATTTTGAATAAGTTGAGCCACATATAAATTTTGCGTATCATTGATTAATTGAGCCTTATATTTTCCAGATTGGATAATCATATCTTGTACTTCGCAAGCACCACGTTCAATTAAGGTTCTTTCATAAGCTCTTGCGTGTTCAGAGGTGATTGCTTGAAGATTTTTTTCATCATATCCGGAAATGTGGAAGTTCATTTTAACCAAATCTTTATTATCATCCCAGAATAGTGCACCTGAAGCATTTGTATCAATTTTAAATCCGGAGAATTGACCTATAAAGATTGTACCTTCCGGAGAATTAAGCGTAATTGGTGTTGGATTATTTTTATTATATTTTATTAACTCATTTAATCTGTTTTCATATTCTTCTGGCCGTATTTCAAAAACATAATTAATTACGGTATCATCTCTGCCATTAATTGCTAATTCATTTTCTGATACAAGGTTTTCATATTTGTCAATAATTTTGTTTGTATCTTTTCTTTGTTTATCAGATATTAAGCTGTCATCATAAATCTGAAAATAAGTTTCTTTATGAGGATCGTAATTAGGGTTTGGTTCGATTTTTTGTTTTTCGGAATTGTAAATTACGGATGGATTGATAATTCTGTGTCTGAGATTTTTATTGTTTTTAGGAACTACTCCTAAGGTTAAAGGATTATCTTTAATGCCGTTCATTTTAAACCAATAGTATGTTTGCGGGTTTTGGTTTTTCCAACGTATGGCATATTGAAAATGGATACCCTCTAAGCCTTCCGAGGTATAAGCTGCATCATCAACGTGTTGTATACCATTTTTGAAGAGTTCTCGTATAAAACTTTTGTAATTTTCAATATTACCAACATTATCGCTTATTTGCATATTATTTTTTGTCCAATAATGATGAGCTGATTTATTATCCCCGCCCCAAATAGGAGTCGTAAATACTCTCTTTATACCCATATTGTGCCAATCTTTTATTGAACTTTCCAATCCGGCAAGTCCGCCATTATCAGGAGTCGAAATATTCGTAATTATTTTTTCGGCATTTTTTTGCCTTTCTTTATCAAATAAAATTTTACCGGTTTCCGGATTATTAAAATCCGCATAATATGCGTCAGCTCTTTGGATTTGAGGCATAGTGTGGATTGCTTGTCCATAAATTCTCGGGCTTTTAATCGGTATTATACCGTATCCGTCTTTTGTGGTTAATCCGGTGTCTTTTATGGGGGTTCCGTTAACAGAAATTCTATAACCGATATGATTATCAGTCGGTAATTTCTTAATTTTGTCAAGGTTTATAACACCACCGGTTTCTCCTATATCAATTATTCCTATTGATGATGCGACTTCCAGCCCGCTTGGGTCAGTATTGCTTCTCTTCAGAATAACACATTCGCATTGGACTTTATCGTCTTTTGAGTGTGGATAATTTATTCTGACAACATTATAACCGTAATTATCAACTTCGTGTTGATAACCCTTGAAACTTTGATACTTATTATCTATTTTGTTAACGAACACCTGCACGACCCCTTCACACATATAAAAAATAAAAAATTTAAAAAATTGCTATAATAAAGCAGTAATTTTACAAAATTTAATATTTCTAATTATCTTAGATATTCTAATAACTTAAATTTTAATACAAAATTATGCAGACGTAAAATCCTGTTTTTTAAAGTTTATTTATTCTTATACTAAACATACTGTATTTAAAGGATTTTATTCAATTAGCTTTGTTGTTTAATTAATTTAGAATAGTATACAATCGGAGATAGTTATGGATATATTTGCTGTTATAGGTCTGTTTTTCGGAATGGGCATGATTTTAACCGGTCAGGCAATGGAAGGTGGTAATCTCGGACAATTATTGCAGATTACAGCAGCGTTTATTGTTCTTGGTGGTACAACCGGAGCTATTATATTAAGTTTTCCGGCACCGATACTAAAACTTGCGATATCCATGCTTAAAAATGTGTTTTTCCCGCCTAATACTGATTTTCAAGGTTTAATAAAGGAAATTGGTGGCTTTGCAACAAAAGCGAGAAAGGAAGGAATTATTGCACTTGAAAAAGAAGCTCAAAATGCTTCAGATTCGTTATTGTCATTGGGATTAGGTGCTGTTGCTGACGGTACGGATCCGTCGCTTGTTCGTTCAATGATGGAAAATCAACTTGAGCAGTTGGAAGCACAAGTCGCGAGTGCTGCAAAAGTTTATGAATCGTTTGGCGGATATTCTCCTACATTAGGTATTATTGGTGCAGTTATGGGATTAATTCAGGTTATGCAAAATCTTTCCGATCCGTCTAAATTAGGTGCCGGAATAGCAGTTGCTTTCGTTGCAACAATATATGGCTTATTTGCGGCAAACTTGGTTATGATACCACTTGGAACAAGAATGAAATTTATATATCAAAATGTGTTCCTTTATAAAAATATGATTATTGAGGGTGTTCTTTCTATTCAGGCAGGAGAAAGCCCGGTGCTGATTGAAAGAAAACTCTATTCGTTCTTATTGGATGCGGGTCCAGAGGGTAATCAAGCAAATGGCTAAAAAGAAAAAAGCGGAAGAACATGAAAATTTAGAAAGATGGCTCGTTTCATACGGGGACTTTATAACGTTGCTTTTTGCAACCTTTGTTGTGTTGTATGCTCTTGCTCAAATTGATGCTACGGATTTTGCTAAATTAGAAGAATCTTTGAAAAATGCCTTTAATCAAAACACTCTTCTTGATGGTCAGCAAAGTGTTCTTGACGGAAGTGATTCTCTTTTTGATCAACAAACTGCAAATTCATTTATTCCGTCGCTCATGGTTGAATATATAAGTCCTAAATATGAAAATGACTCTTTTGAAGAAATAAGCAATGAAATTAAAGAACTGACGAATATGGGTGAATTATCCGGCATAAACTCTAAAATTACAGACAGAGGATTATTGCTGACTTTTGATGATAAGTATTTGTTTGCTCCGGGCTCAGCAGTGCTTGATAATAATGCAAAAAAACTTTTAGATAAAGTTGGAGTATTAATTTGTAAAAAATTTATTTTGCACAATATGTTAGTAGAGGGGCATACTGATAGCATGGCGATTAATAGCGGTGCTTATCCGTCAAATTGGGAACTTTCAAGTGCGAGAGCATGCTCTGTTGTAAGATATTTAATAAGAAGATTTAATTTTTTACCGAATTTGTTTTCCGCAATAGGTTACGCTGATACAAGACCTCTTGAAACTTCAATATCTCCTAAAGATGCTACAAATAGGAGAGTAGAAATTCTTATATTACGTAATAAGTATTCTCAGCAAACTGGTTTGAATAATGTTTATACAAATCTTTCCAAAAAACAACAGGAAGAAATTCAGGATAAAAGAGCAAAGATAATTCAGGAAGTTCAAGGGGATTCAATTTCGCAAGCTGCAAGGAAACTTTTGGAAGATAATCAGAAAAAATTGAAACAACACAAGAGCGAGAAACTTTCTAAACGAAATATGGAATTGTATGTGAATATAGATGATAATGGTGAAGATGAAAAAACGCAAAAAGTTATCAAATTAAATACGGCAATTCCGTCCGATGAGGATTTTGGCTTATGATAACTCATGTTGTCGGTTTATCTCTCGGGTCGAATTCATCAATAGAAAGTGGTGTTGCGGTTCGTGAAGTTTCGACAGGGAAACTGATTTTGTTGGATAAGTTGTTTTCAATGAGTGACGTGGAATTGTTTTTTGAAAACTATAATAATATCAAAAATTCAATTATTTGTGTATCTTTACCATGGGACATTTCTATGCTGGACGGGAAATGGCGTGTTCTTTCAAAACCCTACCAGTTGATACATCAAAATAATAATTTTTTAAATAAAGATAATTGGATGCAAAGATACTCTACACGTGGGAGTGAACTTCTTTTGTCGCTGAATGAACAAACTGAAGTAAAACGTTTTGAAATTTATCTAACAAGACAAAAATTCAACTTGTATTCCAATTATAAGGAACGTTCGTCGGCTGACTGTAAGTTTTTACAAAGCATCTTAAAATTGGAATACGGATTTAAAGACCTTCCGTCTAATATGGTACCGGCAGCACAGCTTGAAGCTATTGTAGGAACTCTTTTAGCATATAAATATATTCAAGGCGAAACAGAGACTATTTTTGAATTTAAACAGCTTGATGTTATTAACGTAAGATAATTATTTTATGGTATTATTTATAGTTGTAAATATTTGTTAAATTTTTATCGAATAATAGCAATTTTAATTATTGACATGTTTATCATAGTATATGAATGTATTGAAAGGGAAATAATATGTCGCAAGTATCAGCAGTTGATAATGTACAAATGAATTATCCGTCAGCGTATTTTAATGCCGTAAAAATTCAAATTAATGAACCGCAAGCAAATATTCCAAATGAAAGAAATAATGATTTGAACGGAGAGTTTAATGCGGTAAATATTCAACTAAATAAGCCATCTATGGCGTTGAATAAATCCGGAGTATATGATTATCCTGAGGCGGAAGAAATTGTAACTTACGATAAAACATATCTTCCTTCCGGAACAAAAACAGACACTTATGTAAATGATGAAGTTATTGTTCCAGAACCGTATATCACGACAGTGGAAGATGAAAAAAAAAATCTGACATTTCATTCCCATAAAGTTAATTTCAGAGCAAATCAAATTATAGGTAACATTGTGGCTGCACAAGATATCAAATCAAAGGTTGATATTGACGGTGTGGTTAATAATTTGAAAAGTACTGATTATGATAAACAAGCTATACAAATAGAAGAGATTGTATCTTCGGTACTTTCGGATGAAACGAATGCACTTCCTTATATTAATAAAAGAGTATTTTCACAATTAGCAAGTATTGTAAAAATGGATACTTCGAATTTAGCGGGACCTGCTCAGGATCAAATTGAATTAAGAAATAAATTTATATTAAACGAAATTGCACGAGAAGAAGCAATCAATGATGGAAAAGATGCTAAGGAAATTGAGTTACCGTACACCCTTAGCCAGCAGGACTTGGAAAAAGCTATGCAGCTTAGTCCGTTAGAGCAAGCAGAACGTAACAAAGAGTACGGAATGCTTGCGATTGCTGTTTTGACTAAAAATTATGTTAATGAATATAAAAAACAAACAGGCAATACTGTATTATTCCTGGATTTACCGGCAATCTCCGAGATAGTTAATTCTCTCAAATATGAAAAAAATCCGAGCGTCAGGATTACTGCTATTGATGCGTTGTCATATATCCAGCGACCGGAATATAAAAAAGAACTAACGGCAATTTATAAGATTGTTGCAAACGATAAAAATCCAGCAGTTGCTCAAAGGGCATTGCTTGCACTTGCAGACTTGGAAGAATTAAAATAATTTAACAAAACTTTACATGTAGTCGTTAAATAGGCAACTTTTATTGATTAAAAACGTTTATAATAATATAAGTGTAAAGGTTTGCTATGTCTAATGTAACAACATCATCAAATCAACCAATACCGTCGTATTCAGGAGTTACAATTAATGTAACTAATCCTGCAATGGCAATTTCACCTGATTTAGTCGGAAGTTACGGAGCTGTAAAAACAGGTCCGCAAGTTTATCAAGTTGTACCAGTTGCAAGTGAGCAAGTTCAAATACCGCAACAAGCTCAAATGCAAAGTTATCCGGCTCAGTATTACATGAATACATATAACATTCCGCAGAATACTAACGGCATGAATACAAATAATAATGAATATCCTATTCAATATCTTCCGGCACCGCAACAATCGGAAAGTTATCAACAAATGCCGAACGCATATGGACAGTTTCCTGTTGGTGAAACTTCTCAGAATATAGTTTCAAACGGTATCATTTCAACTTTGGACGAAAGAGCCGAAGAACAAAAAGAATTGGAAAAAAATGGTAAGAAAAAACAAGTGAAAGCTCTTACAAACGAATATATTATGTCTTTGGAGAATTATTTGAATAATCCGAATACAGATATAAGAATGATGGCTGCAAAAGAAATTCTTACCCGTTTTGATGAGGATAGAAATCGATATGATGATGCTGCATTAAATGCATTATTGAATAAAATGTTACAAGATCCGGCAAAGCTTGTTAGAATAGCAGCGTTAAGTGCATTGTCTTCAGATCTTGCGAGTGGAAATGACTATACAATGAAATTACTTGATAATATACAAAGGGATCCACAGTCAGATCCGGAAGATGTTTTGGAAGCATCTCAAATTATGCTCAACAGGACATCAATTACTGAGGATAGGTATTTTCCTCAATAAAAAGCTATAAGGACTACAAAATATGAATTTGGCAGGGAAAATAGTATGCAGAACGGTTGGTGCGGCAGGCATGTATCTGTCCTTGTCTGATGCTGCAAAAGTTTCGAAATTATATAAAAAAATTGAAAGCGAGCATGTGCAAGAAAATTATTTAGAAAAGGCTTATTATGATGCAAGAACAATTGATGCAGTCAGTTATTCGGCAAATGCTGCTCGTGAAAAGACTTTTGAATTACGTTCAAAATCAAAATTGCCGGAAATGGTAGGTCGGTGTAAAGGCTCAATTAAGGGATTTTTGTATGGGATAGGAAACTTCTTGCCAATGGTTGCATGTTCAGCACTTGCATTAATAAGTAAGGGCTTTTGGGCGAAAGCAGGAGCAATCGGAATCGGAGCAATTTTTGTTCGCAATATTGCCAGATCTGGTTTTGGTGTAGGCAAGCATAACCCTATTAACAGTTAATTCTGTTTGAATGGTATTTTTTTAGGGGTTATATTGATTTTAGTTTTTTTTTGCATTGGATTTCTGCTTTTGCAAAAAAAATCTGTTGTTTCTTTTGCATTACGTTCAATTCCTCTGCTCTTATGCAAATTTTGGATTAAAAATGGAGTAATGAAAAACATTGTAAGCAAGGAGCCATACAGTCCCAGAAATCCTGCTTGTCCCCAAGAGGAAGTATAATTTCTGGTAATAGCCGTAACAAAGCCACCCGCTGCAAGGGAAGTCCCGATAGCTTTTAATACTACCCCGGGTTTTCCTGTTTGATGTTCTGATAAAGACCGATTGTCGTATGCTCTTCCAAATCCACTCAATCCTGCATTCGAGCTAAATGCACTCACAGGCTGAATCATAGTTCACACACTTTCTTTTTATATGTCTTAATTTTAACGCAAAATAAACTGTCTGTAAAGGGTTATTATCTAATACCAAAGTATGATTTATTAAGTGTAAAATGTACGTTATTACTGGATTGCAGAGGGTTACTGCAATAAGGAATTACAAACGATTGTAATGAAATTATGTTTATATTTTTTTTTACTTTTAGTAAAATATGATTATGAAAAAAATAATTTTATATACAATTCTTATTTTAACAGCGTTTTCAATGATAATTCCTTTTGCGGCAATGTTTTTAATATCTTTGAGCGGAAATGAAAATATTTTTAGTGATTACAAAAATATTAATTTGAGTTTTTGTGCATATAAAAATGTTTTTCATTCTATACCGTTAGTACGTTATTTTATAAATAGTCTGCTTGTTGCGTTGATAACTACCGCAGGGCAAGTTTTAGTTTCCTCTCTTGCAGGTTATGGTTTTGCGAGGTTGAAATTCCGAGGTTCTGAATTTCTTTTTTTTATCGTAATATTAACAATGTTGGTTCCGTCGCAGGTAAATATTGTGCCTCTTTTTTATATAATGAGTAAATTAGGCTGGATTAATACATATCAAGCTCTAATTGTTCCCGGTATCTTCGGTGCTTTTGGTGTTTTCTTTATGAGGCAATATTTTATTAAAATATCAACTGAATTGGAAGATGCTTCAAAATTAGATGGATGTAATGTTTTTCAAACTTTTATTCATGTGGCTTTACCTTGTGCAATTCCTGCTATTGCTACTCTTTCGATATTTACTTTTGTTACAACCTGGAACAGTTTTATGTGGCCTATGATAGTTACAAACACAGACTCTATGCGAACATTAGCGGTAGGATTGGCTATATTTAAAGGTTCTTTTCGTGAAATAACTATGTGGGGTGAGCTGACGGCATGTTCTTTTATCTGTTCAATTCCAGTAATTACTGTATTTATAATCGGTAAAAAATACTTGATAAATAACCCACAAGCAGGTGCGATAAAAGGTTAGTTTAACAATTTTTTTCGTTAATAAATTTTACAAAATAAGAGAATATTACAGGTATTATTGAAAGGATTATAAGTACGTTTATAATTCCGTATTTTTGTGCGATAGAACCGAGTATTGATAGAATGAGAGCAACTGTTCCCCAACAAAATCCATTTACAAAACCGGCAACAATACTTTTATACTTTGGTAAAGTTTTTTGAGCAGCTACTAAAACAACCGGTTGGGCAAGATTTGTGGTTAATCCCATTATAGAAATTAATATCGTTGAAAAAACATAACTGGTTTCGTATGTATAAGAAAATATTATCATCATTGGAAATGTCGCAAGCATTGAAAAATACAAAACAGATTTTGTTCCGTATTTATTTTCGATATAAGGACTTATCAGAGAGCCAATTGAACCGAAAAATACAAATAAAAATAATAAAAATCCGATATTAAACGCGGAATATCCGATTTGTTTCCATAAAAAAGGTAACAAGATGCATGCACTGTTTGTTATCAATGACTTCATCATTGCAACTAACATTATTATATTCATTTGCTTGTTATTAAAAATCTCTTTGAAAGTTTGGAAAAATTTATAATGTTTTGTTTTAGTTGAATTTAAGGATAATTTTGGTACAAATAAAAACATTATAAGAGCAACTGCAATACCGAAAATTGAAGCGTAGGAAATATTATCTAAACCGACAGTTTGTGTAAGTAAAGCCGCAAAGAGTGGACCTAACGCAAATCCGAATGATCCTAAGCAAACAAATAATCCCATGTTTTTCGAACATTTGTCTTGTGAAAATATATTAACAAAGCCTAACGATTGCGGATGGAAAAAACTTCCGCCAAGGCAGCCGAGGATCATGAAGAGATTTAATAAAATGATGTTTGGAGCGGAAGCTGCAAGTGGTATAAATACGGAAGCTAAAATTAATCCCCAAAATACAAAAAATCTTTTTTGGATGTTGTCAGCAAAAAATCCAAAAATTGGTTGGAGCATATTTGAGCAAATTTGGGTAATAGCAACCAAGATTGTAGCTATGCCAAGAGAAAAACCTAATTTTTCGGCAATAAAAGGCATAATGGGGTTTAGAAAACCACCATATATATCGCAGACGCAATGAGCGATTACCAACCACATAACGGCATTTTTATTATATTGTATAACTCGTTCCATAACATACTATATTATATTTCAATGGTAGATTCTATGATTAAAATGTTAAGTTATAATAAACAATTATGTAAAAAACGGGTTCATTTTGAACCCGTTTTTTATTATATAAATAACATATCCTATTCTACTTTCTCAAAAAATCAGGCAATTCAATATCAATTGTAGATGTTCTTGGCATTACAGGAATGGTTGTAGGTTTTGGAACACTGAAAATATCTCCGATACCTATGCCACTGCCAATCTTATTAGCTTCAACCGGCATTTGAGATTTTAGTTCAAAACCGGTAGCAATAACTGTGATTTGAATTTCTCCTTGAATATTTTCATCCACAACAGCACCAATAATAACTTTTGCATCATCCAAAACAGCGTTATTAATGATATTTGTTGCATCCGTAACTTCATGTAATGTCATATCAGGTCCGCCTGTAATGTTAACAATTACACCGCTTGCACCGTTTATAGATGTTTCAAGAAGCTGTGAATTAACTGCAATTTGAGCAGCTTCGGTTGCTCTGCCTTCTCCGGAACCTCTGCCTATACCCATAAGAGCTGAACCGGATGCTTGCATAACGCTTTTAACATCTGCAAAATCGACATTTATTAATCCTGGAATTGTTATGATATCAGAAATACCCTGAACACCTCTCAACAATACATCATCGACAACGATAAACGATTCTTGTAAAGAAGCACGTCTGTCAACTACATCTAACAATTTGTCATTAGGTATAACTATAAGTGCATCTACTGATTCTCTGAGTTTTTCCAAACCTTGTTGTGCTTGATTTTGTCTGCGTTTTCCTTCAAAGGAGAACGGTTTTGTAACAACACCAATAGTCAAAATGCCCATGTCTTTTGCAATCTTAGCTACAATTGGAGCCGCACCAGTACCTGTACCGCCACCCATGCCTGCGGTTACGAATACCATATCTGCACCTTCAATAGCTTGAGTAATCTCTTGTTGGGCTTCTTCTGCTGCTTTTTCACCAACTTGAGGCTCTCCGCCGGCACCAAGACCATTTGTCAATTTAGCACCAAGCTGAATTCTGTTTTTGCAGAGAGAAGTGTTTAAAATCTGCAAATCAGTATTCATTAACCAAAATTCAACACCGGTTAATCCCGATTTAATCATTCTGTTAACAGCATTTCCGCCACCGCCGCCAACACCGATAACTTTAATCTTGGCAGGACTAATGCCCGGAGCCGGTTGTACTATGTCGTCGGAAGATTGTATTCCATAAGCCTTGTTGTAAGAATCTTCTGGTTTTCTTCCAAAAATATCTGCGCCTAAATTGTCCACAATTTTTCCTCTTTTTTATAAAACTATACTACTACAATACTAACATACTATTTTAAATAGAAAAAATTGTAAAGTTTTTTAGTAAAAATTTTTAGTTAAGTTAATATAAATTTACATGGCATTTTAATGAAAAATTTTTAAATTTTCTTCAGATTTATGTTATAATGTATTTTATGTTTACAGGTATCATAGAAGAAATAGGAAAAGTTCTTGAATTATCTGAAAATAGCATTCAGATTCAATGTAAAGAAGTACTGTCAGATTTAAAATTTGGCGATAGTATTGCTGTTAACGGGACTTGTCTTACTGTTCGAAATATATTTTCAGACAGCTTTATTGCGGATATTTCGCCCGTAACATACAGGGTTACAATGTTTAGATATTTGCAAGTCGGAAGTCCTGTTAATCTCGAAAGAGCCATGTCTTCTAATGGTAGGTTTGGCGGTCATATTGTTTCCGGTCATGTCGAATCTGTCGGGAAAATTATTTGCATTGCAAGGCAAGGAGATTTTTATCTTTTTGAGATTGAAGCTGACGATTTTGTTATGAAATATATTGTTGGAAAAGGTTCTGTTTCGCTAAATGGAATTAGTTTAACAGTTGCAGATGCAGCAGATAATGGTTTCAAATTAATGATAATTCCGCATACATTTGACAATACTAATCTAAAATATTTAAAACAAGGTGATTTTGTTAATATTGAGCCGGATATTTTATCGAAGTATGTTGAAAAATTTTTATTAATGAGTGATAATAAGTCAAGAATAAATTTTGAATTCTTGCAAGAAAACGGTTTTTAAAATTGTAAACATGTAATTACAACTATGACAAACATTAAAAAATTCAATACAATTGAAGAAGCATTGGAAGACTTTAAAATAGGTAAACCTTTAATCGTAGCGGATGACGAGGACAGAGAAAATGAAGGTGATTTGATTTTGTCTGCTCAGTTTGTTACTCCGGAATTTATTAATTTTATGACGAAAGAATGCCGGGGACTTATTTGTTTGGCTATTTCGTCTGAAATTGCTGATAAACTTGAACTTCCTCAAATGGTTTCAAGAAATACGGAAAGCATGCAAACGGCATTTTCCTTAAGTATTGATGCTCATCAAAAATATGGTGTAACAACAGGTATATCAGCATTTGACAGAGCAAAAACGATTGAAGTTGCGATAGCTCCTGATGCAATTCCGACGGATTTGAGACGTCCGGGGCATATGTTCCCTTGTGTTGCCAGAAAAGGCGGAGTTCTTAAACGTTGCGGACATACTGAGGCGGTAGTCGATTTGGCAAGATTATGCGGACACAGACCTGCGGGGGTTATGTGTGAAATTTTAGCGGATAACGGTAAAATGGCTCGTCGTGATGAATTAAGTGAATTTGCGGGAAAACATGGTATAAAATTCATCACTGTATCTGATTTGATTGCTTATCGGTTAAAACTTGAAAAGTTTGTTAAAAAGGAAGTTGAAGTATTTTTACCGACACAATTTGGTGAATTTGATATTGTCGGATATGTTGATACAATAACCGGTTGCGAACACGTGGCTTTAGTTAAAGATGACGGATCTGAAAAAGTTCCGCTTGTAAGAGTACATTCAGAATGTTTGACCGGAGATATTTTTCATAGTCTGAAATGTGATTGTAATTGGCAGTTGCATAATGCTTTACATATGATTCAAGAATATGGGAAAGGTGCTTTGATATACATCCGTGATCATGAGGGTAGAGGCATAGGACTTATTAATAAACTTAAAGCATACAAATTGCAGGAACAAGGGCAAGACACGATAGAAGCAAATGTTTCTTTGGGGTTTGCTCCGGATTTAAGAAATTATGGGGTAGGAGCTCAAATAATTTTGGATTTAGGTTTTAATAACTTCAATTTGATAACCAATAACCCTAAAAAAATAATCGGGTTAAAAGGTTATGGTTTAACAATTAACGAGAATATAAATATAAAATCGGAAGTTAATAAATATAATGAGCGATACATCAATACAAAAAGAGAAAAGATGCATCATTTAATGTAGAGGATTAATTA
This sequence comes from bacterium, assembly GCA_024408855.1. Lineage (GTDB taxonomy): Bacteria > Cyanobacteriota > Vampirovibrionia > Gastranaerophilales > Gastranaerophilaceae > CAG-196. The sequence continues at coordinate 25,070 of JAKSUQ010000005.1, forward strand.
TGGCAGAAACAAATTATGTGGTAGAAAGGTTAGATACTTCAACATCCAAGATTTTCAAGGGTGTATACAATGATTTTAAGTCGAAAGCTATAAGTGATTACAAGTTTGAGCTTCAACCATTGGAGTTCGAAGAATTTATAAATGCGGTTGAGGCTAAGTATTTAGAATGTTTAGTGTTGAAAGAAAATGATATTCCGACGGCATTTTTAGTTTATACAAATTCAATTTCCGAGTCAGTCGAATTAAATATAATTCACTGTTTGGGGAATGAGTCTGAATCGCTAAAACAAAGCCTTTTGGTGGAAAAGTTTTTGGAATATACAGAGGCAGACAGGCAAAACAGAGTGGTTGCGTATCCTATGACCGGTCATCAATCGGTATTTACAGCGGATATTGCAAAGTTTGGTTTTAGATTTATAGGCTTGGCTGTTCTTAGATTTGTCATGGGTAATTCTTCTTCAGAAAGAATTTTGGAAAACATGAAACTCCCTGAAAAACCTGATGAATACAAAATTGTAGGGTATTCTGAAGAATACAGAGAAGCTGCGATTAAGGTTATTCATGAATCTTTCAAAGATACTTCGGATGCTATATACGATACGAGATATAAAACAATTGAGGGAACAACTGATATTATAAACAAGGTAGTTGAAGGTATATATGGTGAGTTTTTACCGGAAGCTACGTCGGTTTTATTGTACAATGACGAGCCTTGTGGTTTTGCTTTTGCGAATATTACAGGCGGAAAAATTGCAAATATTCCTTTAGTTGCAATAAGTAAAGCTCATAGGGGACAAAAATTTTCAGAGCTTATGCTTAATAGAACAATTAAGGTGTTTGTAGATTGGACTAAGTTGGGAAAAAGAAATTTCAGTGAGGTTAATGTTACTACTGAAACGGATAATTATAAAGCACTTAAAATGTATAGAAAAATCGGATTTAAGGAAGATTATTGTTATCCGCAAGCATATTTGTTGACTAAAAAGAAATAATTTGATAAAATCTAATGATTTCATGGTATAGTAAATATATTAAACGAAGATAGGAAAAAAGATAGTAGTTTGGAAAATTTTATGAAAGGAGAGTTATGAAAATTTCTAAGAAACTATTAATGGCTGTAACTGCAATTTGTATGACATCTTGTGCCGTTATGGCTGAGGATTCAGTGCAAGCATATGCACACCCGACATTGTTCGGAACTCAAGGTCATTCCTTGATTAATGCTCAAAACGACGTAGTCGTTGGCGGTAAAATCTGCACTCCTGCAAATGTAAAGACAATTCAAGGTAAAGAAAATGTTATTGTAGCACGTAGTGCTAAGAAAATGTTATTTGATATGAAAGCAAAAATGGATCAAAAAAGAGGTTCTTTGTATGATCCTAAAATGCCGGTTCTTCGTTCTGAACTCGCATTCTTCATTTCTGAAGGTTTAGGTTTAACAAAAGTTGCAACTGACAGCTATTCTGATGTAGCTTCTGATTATTGGGCAAAAACAGAAATCGACAGAGTATTAACTCAAGATATTATGATTGGTTATCCTGATTCAACATTTAAACCTGACAAGGTAATCAACAAGGCAGAAGTATTCTGTACATTTGCTAAATTGATGAATGTTGAAGCAAGCAAAACTGATGTTCCTACATTTAACGGTAAAACAATGCAATATATCCCTGAATGGGCATACGGAGCAACTAATGAAGTAATCGCTTCAGGAATTTTGGCTTCATTACCTAATCAAGATAAAGTTGTAAATGATGAATATCTTTCAAAGGAACAAGTAGCATTCTTAGTATCCGCTATGAGGAGAAGTTTCAGGATTGATCTTGAAAATGGTGCTATTGGATGTGCTACTAAGTGTGAGCCAGTTGCAATCAAAATTAAATTAAGCGAAAGATTGAGTGCAAGAACTTCAACAGCAGGTGATACTTTTACTGCTAAGACAACTGAAGATGTAACTGTTGCAGGAGTTGCTTTCCCGACAGGTTCAACAGTTAGCGGTAAAGTTGTATCTGTTTCAAGACCTGGAGTTAAAAACCCAGGATTTATTGAAGTTCAATTTGAAAAAATTAAAAATGGCGACAACTGTGTAGAATTCCCTGCTAAGATGGCAGGTGCTCAAACTGATGTAACTAAAAATCCTAACATTGCATCAAGAATTTTGGGTGCTCCGTTCTCTATTGTAGGCAGAGTTGCAGGTGTTGCAGGCAGATCTGTTTCCGAAACAGCAAATATCATTTCTAACGGAACTGAAGAATATTTAGGTAATTGGTCTGATGCATTTGTTGATACAGCGTCTTTACACCCTCTAAAAGGTGCTAAGAGCGTTGGTTCATCATTTATTACAGCAGGAAAAGGTGTTTACAATATCGCTAAGACCGCTGTATCAGGTTCATTTGGTGTTGTATATGAAATCGTTGATGAATTCAAATACATCATTGTTCCTAATACAACAAATGATTCTTGCTTGAACCCTGATGAAGAATTAACAATAATGTTTTAATTTTAATTAAAATATTTAAAAGGCTCTGATATTCAAATATCGGAGCCTTTTTTATTTTTAAATTTTTGTGATATAATTGACCCGTAATATAAATATGTGACAGAGTTCTTTGAAAGGGAGATGTGATGATTAATGTAGCGGTATGCGGAGCTAACGGTAAAATGGGGCAGGCTGTTGTAAATGCCGTCAATGAAGCAGAGGATATGACATTGATTGCTAAAATTGATATTTATAACGGGGAATTTTCAACAATAAATGATGCAAAAAATTCCGTAAAAATTGATGTTTTGGTTGATTTTACTCAACCGAGTTCTGTGTATGAAAATGCACTATATTGTCTTAATAACAACATAGCAACGGTAATTGGGACAACGGGGTTAACAGATATTCAAATAGCAGAATTAAAGGATTTGAGTATTAGAAATAAAACGGCTTGTTTGATAGCTCCAAATTTCTCAACAGGTGCGGTATTATTAATGCAATTTGCTCAAATGGCATCAAAATATTTCGAAAATGCCGAAATAATTGAACTTCATCATAATCAGAAGAAAGATGCTCCGTCCGGCACTGCTGTTAAGACAGCTTTTATGATGAGCGAAGAGAATTCAAATAAAAGTTTTATATCCGGAAATTGTGCTGAAAAAGAAACAATATCCGGAGCAAGGGGGGCAAGTTCATATAATGATATACACATTCATTCTGTCCGTATGCCGGGATATATGGCCTCCCAAGAAGTCTTATTTGGTTCAAACGGACAAATACTCACTTTAAGGCATGATTCTACTAATCGCGAATGTTATATGCCTGGGGTTATGCTTGCAGTAAGACATGTGGCTGAAAACAGTGACTTTATTTATGGTTTGGAAAATATAATGTAGAGGATTGAGGAATTATAACAATGCGAAAACCAAATATAGCAATTTTAGGCGCGACAGGGGTCGTAGGCAGAGAAATTACAAAGATTGTTGATGAATTAAATGTTGAATTTGAAACAATTCAATTTTTGTCCAGTGCAAAAAGTGCTGGAACAAAATTGGATTTTAAAGGAAAAGAATACATTGTGAAAGAAACAATTCCGGATGTTTTTGAAGGTATTGATATTGTTTTGGCATCTGCGGGTGGCTCTGTCAGTCAAAAGTATGCTCCGGAAATTGTTAAACGTGGTGGCATGATTATTGATAATTCTTCAGCTTTTCGAATGGAAAAAGATGTTCCGTTGGTAATTGCAGGTGTTAATGATGAAGATTTGAAGTGGCACAATGGGATTGTTGCTAATCCTAATTGTTCAACATCTCAATTAATGCTTGTTTTAGAGCCGTTGAAAAAATATGGGATAAAAAGATTGATAGTTTCAACTTATCAATCGGTTTCTGGGGCTGGTTTAGCTGCAATCAAAGAATTGAAAGCTGATACCGAAGCTAATTTAAAAGGTGAAAAGTTTGAAAATATTTGTTTTAAAAAGCCCATTTCGTTTAATATAATTCCACAAATCGATGTTTTTTGTAAAAACGGTTATACAAAGGAAGAAATGAAAGTTGTCAATGAAACTCACAAAATTTTGCATTTGCCGGAAAGCGTGAAAATATCCTGTACAGCAGCGAGAGTGCCTGTCTTTAGAGGACATTCAGAGGCGGTTGATATTGAATTTGAAAATAATGTTTTGCCGAATGAAGTTCGTGAAGTTTTAAGAAATTCATATGGAATAGAAATTATTGATAATCCGGATAATTTTGAATATCCGACAACTCGTGATGCTGAGTACGTTAATCCTGTTTTTGTCGGCAGAATAAGAAAGAATTTGGCTTTTGAAAACGGAATTTCTTTGTGGTGTGTAGCGGATAATATTCGTATTGGTGCAGCTTTGAATACTGTAAGAATTTGCCAGAGTGTAATACGAATGGGATTATTCGGTAAGGAGCGGAATTAATATGGGGCAAGTTCTTGGTCAAGAAGAAATAATTGAAGTTGTAAAAAACGGACAGAAAAACGGAAAAACCTTTGTTCTTACAAATGGGTGTTTTGATATTCTTCATGTCGGGCATATCAGATATTTGAAAAAAACAAAAAGTTTTGCTGATTATTCAATAATATTGCTTAATTCGGATAAGTCTGTAAAGGCTATAAAAGGCGAGTCCAGACCTGTCAATAATGAAAATGACAGGGCTGAAATATTAAGTTCTTTGAGCTGTGTTGATTATGTGGTATTATTTGAAGAGAATTCGCCGGCAGGACTTTTGGATAAAATTAAGCCGGATGTTTATACAAAGGGTGCGGATTATACATTGGAAACTCTGCCTGAACGTGATATTGTACTCAAAAATAATATAAGAACAGAGTTTGTCGAATTTGTACAAGGCAAATCGACGACAAATATAATAAACAAAATTAATGATAAATAAATATAGAGGAGTTTACTATGAATACTTTTACATTGGAACAGATTGCACAAATTACGGACGGAATGCTGACGAAGGCGAAAGATGCTGTAATTACAAGAATTGCACCACCTTTGCTTGCTGATGAAAATACTTTAGCATTAGCTTTGGGAGAAGATGAGATTGCAAATCTCAACAATACTAAAGCGTTAGCTGCATTAGTTCCTTTGGGAGTTAATATTGACGGATTTTCTACGATAGAAGTTGAAAGACCTCGTCTCGCAATGATGAAGTTAATTAATTTGTTTTATGAAGAACCGCATTTGAATAGCGGAATACATCCTACTGCAACGGTGCATCCGTCCGCTAAAATAGGGCAAAATGTTTCTTTGGGAGCAAATGTTGTTATTGCTGAGAATGCTGTTATCGGAGATAATACAAAGATTTTAGCAAACGGATATATTGGGAACGGTGCTATTATTGGTAATAATTGCTTTTTCCATCCGAATATAAATATTGGCGACAGAGTTAAAGTCGGTAATGATGTAATTTTACATCATGGAGTGTCTTTGGGCGCAGATGGTTTTAGTTTTGTAACAGAAAATCCTAATAATATAGAGAAAGCAAGACAAGATGGTGAAATTAAGGATGCCAATATTGAACAAGTTATATTCAAAATTCCTTCAATCGGTTCTGTTGAAATAGGAAACAATGTTGAAATTGGGGCAAATACAACGATTGATAGAGGTACTATTGAAAACACCGTAGTCGGAAATAATACAAAAATAGATAATCTGGTTATGATTGGTCATAATTGCCACATAGGTGAAGGATGTATGATAGTTTCACAAGTTGGTATTGCAGGCAGTTGTGTTATCGGTAACAGAGTTGTAATAGCCGGTCAGGCAGGACTTGCAGACCATATTTCTATCGGAGATGATTCTCTCATTGCCGCTAAAGCCGGGGTTACAAAAAGTTTTCCTGCAAAATCGATTGTAGTAGGATCTCCTGCTGTTCCGAGAAAAGAGTTTATTAAGCAATTAAAGATTATGAAAGATGCCGGTGATTTGATTGCAAAATTTAAAAAATATGAGCCGTTATTGAAATCTTTTGAAGAAAGTTTGGCAGAAAAGGTTTAGGTTGCGGGTAAATTGCAAAAATGGTTACAATAAAGAAAGAAATACGTACATCTGGAAATTCTCTGATGAAGAATAAATTATGTGAGGTTTTGATAAAGCCTTCAAGAGGTGGAAAAATCAGGCTTTTTCTTAATGACTCTGATGTATGTTTTGAAGCAAATATAGATAATTTATATTCGACAGAACATTGCGTTACATTGTGTAGCAAAGAGCATCGAACTCTATTGGGTGATTATAAATACAAAGCAATGTTATGTGAACATTTTATGGCAGCTTGTGCCATTTGCAAGATTGATTCGTTGGATGTATATCTTTCAGAATCGGAATTCCCTATTTTTGACGGGAGCTCAAAAGTTTGGGTTGAGTTGTTCAAGACGGCAGGTATTGATGGTGTAAATAATAAATTATATACTGTAAGCGAACCTGTATATTATCTCAACGGAAAAACGAGCATGGTTATTTTGCCTGATAAAGAATTATCCGTTACGTATGCAGTTAATTATAATCATCCTGATTTAACAAACCGTTGGGTAAGTTTGAATTTAAAAAATTTACAGGAAATTATTGAAGCAAGAACTTTTGGGTTTTATAAAGATTTGAAAAAATATCAAATGTTAGGTTTTGCCCAAGGCGTTACACTTGAAAATACTGTCGGATTAAAGGATGACGGGTATACTACTGAATTACGTTCGGAATTGGAGCCTGTTAAGCACAAAATTCTGGATATGTTCGGGGATTTGTATTTGACGGGTGTGTCTCCTCTTAATATGAGAACAAAAATTCTTATAAAAGAAGCGGGGCATGCTGTGCATACGCAAGTTGCAAAAGTACTTAAAAGTAAACTTATCGAAATGTAAAGGAGAAAATTATGTCGGAAGAAGTTCTATCCTATAACGTAAATGAAATTATGGATATGATTCCTCACAGATATCCGTTTTTGTTAGTTGACAGAATTACAGAATGTGTTCCGGGAAAATATTCCAAAGGTTATAAAAATCTGACTATTAATGAGGAATTTTTTCAAGGACATTTTCCGAATAATCCGATAATGCCCGGAGTATTACAATTAGAAGCTATGGCACAGTGTGCGGCTCCGATATTAATGGCACAAGAACAGTATAAAGGTAAACTTGCATTATTTGCAGGAATAGATAATGTAAGATTTAAAAATATTGTACATCCTGGGGATAAATTTGAGATGCACATAGAATTGGTTAAATCAAAAGGACCTGTAAGCAAATGTCATGCTATTGGTTCAGTAGACGGAAAAATATGTGTTGAAGCTGATATGACAGTGGCTATAAAGTAGTTTAAATGTAGGGTTTTGTTTGCAGTTGCAATTATAATATGATACAATTTCACACAAGAGGGCGATAGTTTGACCGAAACAATTATATTAGGTTCTGACCACGGTGGTTATAATTTAAAGACAGAAATTAAAACATACTTAGAAAATGCAGGATATGAAGTATGTGATGTGGGCTGTTTTTCTCAAGAGTCGTGTGATTATCCGATGATTGCAAAACAGGTTGCAGAAGGGGTTTTAAGATTATCTTGCAGAGGCATTTTAGTTTGCGGAACAGGTATTGGCATGTCAATTGCAGCTAACAGATTTGACGGAATACGTGCTTCGGTGTGCAGTGATACTTTTACGGCAAGAATGACAAGAATGCATAATAATTCAAATATACTATGCCTTGGGGAAAGAGTTGTAGGAAAAGGTTTAGCGCTTGATATTGTCGAGATATGGCTAAAAACCGATTTTGAAGGCGGTAGGCATTTGAAAAGAATTGAAATGATATAAAGGATTAAAATGACAGATAAAGATTTAACATCATATAAATTCGCTTGTGTAGTAGCAAGGTTTTTGGACGAAAAAATTGCAGAGGGTATTTCTATTTTAAACATTAGTAATGTATCATCTTTTGCGGATTATTTTGTAATTTGCTCAGCACAGACGAGTACGCAAGTAAAATCTTTAACAGAAAATTTAGTGGATAAAGTTAAGACTGAATTTGAAAGATTGCCGGTAGGCAAGGAAAAAGATCTAAAGAACCGTTGGAATCTTGTTGACTATGGAGATGTTGTTATTCATATCCTCAAACAGGAAGACAGAGAGTCATATGCGATAGAAAAATTCTGGAATCATTCTTTTAGTATTCCTCGGGATACGTGGTTAAAGGAATCTGAAGAATATTCGGAATACAAGTAAGAGAGTTTGTGAAATGGATAAAAAGGAATTAGAAAAAGCTATTGAAAAAACCGTATTAAAGATGGCATTGGAACCAAATAATACAGTGTATTATCATGAGTTGGCAAAATATTATGCTATGGATAAGCAATTTGAAAAAGTGATCTCTGTGTATGAGAGTTTGCTCGCCATAGACCCGAAAGATATGCAAACTCTTTTGAATTTGGGAAGCATTTGGTTTTATTCTAAAGAATATAAAAAGGCTTTGAAGTATTTTCATGAAGCTATGTTGGTAAATCCAAGTGACTATTTGGTTTATTACAATATGGGTAATACTTATGCTGAACTCAAAAATTTTGACAAGGCTTTGCATTTCTATTCAAGAACCCTTGATTTTAATTCAAAAGAACCCGATATATATAATGCGATTGCTCTTTTATACCATGATTATGAAGATTATGTGGAGGCAAGAGCTTATTATGAAAAATCGCTTTCTTTAGACCCTAATAATTTAACTGCTTTAATTGATTTGGGCAATGTTTGTTATAAGTTATTTGATTACAAACAAGCCTTGGTTTATTATGATAAGGTTTTTGAGTTGGCACCGGATAACAGTACGGTTGCATTATGTATTGCAAATACATATTCCATTATGAAAGATTTTGATAATGCTGCGAAATATTTTGAAAAAGCATTGGAATTGGGCGACAATCTTTATAAATCTTACATATGTTATGCGATTTCATGTTCTGATTGCAAGAATTATGACAAGTCTGTGGAACTCTATAAAAAAGCAATAGAAATCAGTCCGAAAGAAGCTAATGCTTATATTCTTTTGGGGAACTTGTATTCTAATTTGAAAAAATACGGAGAGGCTGAAGAACAATATCGAGAAGCTTTGAAAATTAATAAACTTGATCCGAGTTTGTATGTATTGATTGCAAATCTTTATTATATGAATAATCAAACCGAACGCTCTCTTATTTCTTATCGTGCGGCTGTTAACTTACGTCCTGAAAATGATGAATACAAACTTGTATTCATTCAGGTTTTGGAAGATTATTTGAAAGAAGCAAGGAAAGGAGATTTAATTGCAAATGCAAGATAATCCATATCCTATTGAAAAACTACTTTCGGTGGGTACATATTTGACGGCCGGCGGAGTCGGATTTGTTTGGCTGATTATTGCGGCGCTTGCAAAGAAGTCCGTACGCCCCTTTTTGATGTATCACATATTGCAATCTATATTCATTTCAATATTGTTTTTTCTTGTATCAGCATTTGGAGAAATGGTTTTTACAATAATATACAGGATACCATTTTTGAATGCAATTCCGCTTTTAATAAGCATGCCAATACCTTTTGCGTTTGGTTTGTCATTGATTCAATTATTTACTACGATTGTAATTCTATATTTGGCTATAACTTCTTTCTTAGGTTATTATAGCTATTTGCCTTGGGTTTCGGATATTATTAAAGGGAATTTTCACCATTAGAGAACCATTGCCAGTATCATCAACAGCATTGCACCTATTTCCATTGCCATAGACATTCTTTGTTGAAATTTTTGGGAGTCATATTTACCTGATGTTTTTTTTGCATTACTAACACTGTTTAATCTTTTAATTCTGGTTGTTGTATCATCTCCGGAAAACTCTGTTCCGAAAGTTTGATATTCTAAATCGGCTAACTCATTGTTCAAATCAGGGTTATGTTGTATCGGACTGCTGTCATAATCGCCGTAATTTGCGTATGGTCTGGTATAATTTTTTTGACCGTATGTGTTCAGATTTCCGAAACGATTAGCATTAAGTCCGCTTAGAGAAGATGATGAAAGGGAATTGTTATTAAATTCATTATATGATGGTTCCGAAGCAATAGTTTCAGGCATGACGGCTTTTTTAATCCGTTCCATTCTTGTTGAATAGTCTTCTACGTCATAGATTTTGCCAAACAACTTTCTTTCTATCGTAACAATTCTTGTGTGAAAATCACGATTTTTGTAAGTTTGATTAAATAATTTTGTTTCTATTTCGTTAACAATAGGATAATCAACAGTATTATCCGCAATTTCTTCTGCTTCACGATATGTATCTTCACTTGGCGTGATTTCTGAGCCTATTTGTTCAGCTATAATATCTTTGCTAAGTTTAGTCAATCTGCCGGCTAAATCTCCTTGCATTGTTTTACCATAAACGCTTTTTTCAAGTCGTTCAACCCTTTTTGCCAATTCTTCATTCGCATAATCAAATCCATAGAGGTTGTTTTCTATCTTTGAAATCTCTGCATTTTGAATTTGTCCTGAAGCATCCGAAATACAAGGAATTGAGATATATAATAATAGTATCAAAAAGAAACTGATAATAATTTTTTTCATATTGATTAAACCTTATAATTTCCATCAATATAAAAGTTTTGTTTATTTCAAACTATTGACCAAGTATGCAAAAAAACAGAATTAAAATAATTTAATATAAAGTTTGATACAATAAATGAATAATCTATATTTTTAGTACTTTTTATTTAGTTAATTTGATTGAATATAAAGTTTAGCAAAATCTAAATCAGGTTTTGATGTAATTTTTATATTTTTGTAATTTCCATTGACCATATATACAGGAAGTCCGAGTGCTTCCAGCATTGAGGAGTCATCCGTAAAAGTTTGGTTTACTAATTTTTCATGAGCATTTTTAATAATTTTTGTTTGAAATGCTTGTGGGGTTTGCGTGTTATAAAGTTTGCTTCTGTCAATGGTTCTTATTATTTTACCGTCAGGTGTAACTTCTTTGATTGTATCTGTTGTTTTGGTCATAACAGATACGGCACTATATTCAACAACTCTTTGCATAACATTTTTGATTGTTTCTTTGTCAATTAGAGGTCTTGCACCGTCATGTATAATAACGTAATCTTCTTTTGTATGGCACAATGCTTTATAAACAGAGGCTTGTCTTGTTTCACCGCCCTCTATAATTTTAATTCTAAAATCTTTAAAAAGTTTTTGCAAATTTTCAATGATTGATTTATTGGCTGCGATAATTATTTCAGTGATGTTTTCAAATTCCAAAAAAGGTGCTGTCGCATATTCAATAACCGTTTTTTGGTCAATTAGTTCCAATAGCTTGTTCTTATTACCATATCTGGATGATGTTCCGCCTGCTGTAATTATCACTGAAAATTTTTGCATTTTACCCTCCAAAATGGTCATATAAGTTAAGTTCATCATAATTGGAATACTTTTGTCCGTCAATTTCCAACACTGCACCATTAAAATCAACAACTTCGCCAATAATTTTGTAATTATTTATTTCAGGAAGAAAATCTTTTGGCACTGCGGCTACGAGGTTGTAATCTTCCGCACCGAACATTCCGTCTATATAAATGGATTTAATAGTGCATTTGCTTGCTTGCGCAATTTTAAATAAAGCATCTGCTAAACCGTCAGATGTGTCCATCATTGCGTAATCGGTTTTAATTTTTGTTGCAATTCTTTCGGAAAACTCCGGATTTAATTTTGGTTCTAAATGTGTGTTTATTGCTATGGTATCTTTTTTGCCCTGATAAAGCTCTTCTAAACCTTTACTGCTTATTCCGAAATTTCCGTATGTTATAACTGCATAGCCTAATTTTGCGTTTTTTCTGGAAGATATTTTACGGTCTACGGTTGTTCCTATTGCGGTAATTGAGATAAATATTTTGCTTCCGCCTGTAATATCACCGCCGATTATCTTTGCACCATAAGATCCGGCTTTTATTCCGCAATACAGTTCATCAATAAATTTGTTATCTGTATAATCAGGTAAAGAAAGTCCTATCGTGAGATATTTAGGTTTCCCTCCTGATGCCAATATGTCGCTAATATTTACAACGGCGGATTTGTAACCGATTTGATAAGGGGTTGCCCATTCTTTCTTAAAGTGGACATCTTCGATAAAATTATCCTGAGTTATTACAATACCGAGGTCTTTAAGATAGGCACAATCATCACCTAAGAATGTCGACTCTGTTTGTTTTTGTATAATTTTAATAAAATCTTCTTCTTTCATAACTTTATAAAAGAGGCGAGAATTACTCGCCTCTCTGAATTATTAATTATCTTGTTTCTTTAATGTTGGGAATGCTATAACATCTCTGATTGTAGGGGAATTCGTCAATAGCATTACAAGGCGGTCAATGCCCATCCCCATTCCGCCTGTTGGAGCCAATCCATATTCAAGAGCATTGATGTAATCTTCGTCGATTTCCATTGCTTCTTCGTCCCCGTTGGCTTTAGCCAAAGCCTGAGCTTCGAATCTGTGGCGTTGATCAATCGGGTCGGTCAATTCTGAAAATGCATTAGCTATTTCCCAGCCGTTAACCCTTGTTTCAAACCTTTCGGTTAATCTGTCATTATCTCTGTGAACTTTTGCCAAAGGTGATATTTCACGTGGGTAATCAATAATATGGACAGGTTGAATTAATGTAGGTTCTACTTTTTCTTCAAATACGGCATCAACTATTTGCCCCCAATTCATAGTTTCATCAACTTCTACATGTAATTCTCTTGCTTTTTGGAATGCTTCCTGTACAGTAAATATTTCAGCAAAGTCAATTCCAGTCATTTCTTTGATAGCGCCGAGCATTGTTTTTCTGTCCCAAGGCGGTGTTAAATCTATTTCGTGGTCGCCATATTGAATTTTTGTTGTTCCCAAAACTTCTTGAGCAACATATGCGACTAAGTTTTCGGTTAAAACCATCATTTCATTATAATCAACAAATGATTGATAAAGCTCAATCATTGTAAATTCAGGATTGTGCCTTGTATCAATACCTTCATTTCTGAAACATCTTGAAAGTTCAAAGATTTTATCGTTCAAACCTCCGACCATAAGTCTTTTTAGGTGTAATTCCGGAGCAATTCTCAGTGTCAAATCCATATCCAAAGCATTATGGTGAGTAGTAAACGGTTTTGCATTAGCACCGGATGCTTGAGTATGAAGCATTGGTGTTTCAACTTCGATAAATCCTTGATTGAACAAATATTCACGAACTTTTTGTATAATTAAACTTCTTTTTCTTAATGTATCTCTTGTGCTTTCATTAACAATCAGGTCTAAATATCTTTGGCGATACTTTGTTTCTGTATCGGACATTGTATGATAAGATTTTAATTGTTCTAATTTTTCTTCACTTATTTGCTTGTTAGGAAGTGGGAGCAAAGATTTTGAAAGCACTTTAAAACTAACAGCTTTTATTGATAATTCTCCCCTCGGCGTTCTTCTTATTGTGCCGTGAAAACCTATAATATCTCCAATATCAATAAGTTTAAGGGTTTTGAAGTTATCTTCTCCCAAATTATCTTTGTGGGAAAAAATCTGTATTTTACCGGTTGTATCCATTAAATCAATAAACATACCTGAATTTCTAATTGCCATAACACGACCTGCAACAGAGTAGGAGTCGGATGTTTCTTCACCTGCCGGTAAATCTTTGTATTTTTTTTGTAATTCATTAGCACTTGCGTCTCTGTCAAATTGATAAGGATATGGGTTAATTCCTTTATCAGCAAGTTCTGCAAGTTTTTGTATTCTTGTTTGTCTTATTGTTTCTTTAGCAGAAACCGAATCTTTTGTTTCTAATTCTGTCATATCATACCTCTTTAATTTCAGTCATGATAAATTTTAACACAAAAATAAATTCATTACGATTGTTGATACAGATATTTTGAAAGTTGGTAAATTAAAATATGTTGGTTCTGATTTTTGAAAGACCTGTTTTAATAGCGTTGATTGATGAGTCATATAAGATAAGTTCGGTATTAGTGGAGTTAATAATATGACTAATTAAGGTGTCTTTTATTGGATTATTAGTGGGTTCTACATCAAAACCAAACTCTTTTAAATCTATTTTTAGAGCGGTAATTATTAGAAAAAATGATTTTAATGATGGAATATAACAGCCGTTTTCAATTCTTGAAATATGTTGAACGCTCAATTCTGCTTTTTCTGCCAATTCTTCTTGAGTTAATCCCAGTCTTTTTCTGTAGCTTTTAATTTTTTCAGCAATAAATTTTTTATCATCAAATTTCATCATAACAACGACCCCAATATTAAAATATGATACCTACACATAATTTTAAATTGGACAGGCACATAGTATTTAAATAAAAACAATGTATACAAATACATAAATCTTAACAATGTTGTTGCATGCGTATATTTTTATATTAACATGATGTGCATGCATATATTATAAGGGAGTAGATTATGGAAGAGAAAATTGATTTAGTTTACCTTTGGGTAGATGGCTCGGATAAAAATTGGCTGGAAAAGAAAAATAAATTTTTTAAAGAAAATAATATAAAAACCAAAAATGAAGATACCAATGAGTGCAGATTTATTGATAATGACGAATTAAAATATTCACTAAGAAGCGTTGAAAAATATGCTTCTTGGATTAATAAAATTTATATTGTTACGGATAATCAAGTTCCAAATTGGCTTGATACGAATAATCCTAAAATTAAAATTGTTGACCATAAAGATATAATGCCTGAAAATGCTTTACCTTGCTTTAATTCTATTGCGTTAGAAACTCAAATTTGTAATATCGATGGTTTATCCGAGCATTTTTTATATGCAAATGATGATATGTTTTTAAATGATTATGTTTATCCTGAAACTTTCTTTAATAAAGAGGAATATCCGATTTTTAGAGTCGGAAAACCCGTATTTAAAAAAGATAACCTGCACCATATTGCCATAATTAATGCACAAAATTTAATTAAAGACAAATTTAATTATTCAATTACAAACGGTATGCACCATAATATTGATGCATATTGTAAATCCGATATTATTGCTTGCAATAAAATTTTTGAAAAAGAAATTAATAAAACAACATTTTCAAATTTAAGAAATGAAAAAAATATTTCCAGATTGTTGTATTTGTATTATTCATTAGCAATCGGTCATGGCGAAAAAAGAGTTGTTCAAAAGATAGACTCAACTTTGCCTTTGTATAAAAAAATATTTTATTTTTTAGCAAAAAAATATTCAAAAGAATCTGTTTTAATTAATCCGAATGATAAAAACAATTTTAAAAAATTGGAAAAATTTAATTCAAAAATGTTTTGTATAAATGATAACGAAGAAGTAACGAATAAAGATAGAAAATATTTAAAACAATTTTTGAAAGAAAAGTTTAATAATGAGTCAAGTTTTGAGGAGGAGGATAATGTTTAAAACAATATTTTCTGTAAGTAATTCTAAAGATAAAAAAAATAAAATTGTTACAATACTGGGTTTAAAATTCAAACTTAAAAGAAGAATAACGCATGAACAATTTTTAAATTATTTGAATAAATTTGTAGATATAAAATTAGTTCCCAAGGCAACCGGCGATTTGAGAAAAAAACAACTTTTAGAGTTGCATATGATGAATGATCTAAAAAATATTTGTAATAACCTTGGTATAAATTTTTGGCTTAGAGGCGGAACTGCTCTTGGAGCATATCGTCATAAAGGTTTTATTCCTTGGGATGATGATGTTGATTTAGGTTTAATGAGAAAAGATTTCGATAAACTTGTTGAATACGTTAATTTAACATCAAATAAATACAAAATTATTTATTATTATGGTTCTGTAAGTAAAGTTGCAAAATTAGTTTTTAAAAACAAAGTTGGTGGAGTATGGCTTGATTTATTTCCATATGATTGGTGCGAATATGAAGATGAAAATTTGTATTGGAAAAAATGGTTAAATGATAAGGAAAAACTTCAAAAAGAGTTATCTTTTCTATTCTTCAGAGGTGGATTATTTGCTGATGAAATAAATGAAAAATTGCTAAATAAGATAGAAGTAATAAATGAAAAATACAAAAATAAATATAAGGATTATACAGAAAAAAATGCAATATGTTCGGCAATTGAACAAATGTGTGTAGCGAATAAAAAAAGAGTTTTTTCAAAAAATTATATTTTCCCTCTTAGGTTAATTGAATTTGAAAAGGAAAAATTTTATACGGTTAACAATATAGAAAAATATTTGGAATTGTACTACGGAAATGACTATATGCAATTCCCTGCTCATGTAACCGGACATGGTATAAAGTTTAAAAAAGAAGATATACAAAATCTTCATTATGTTTTTGATAAATATGTGAATATTCAAGGAGAATAACTTTGAAAAAGATAATTGGATATACTACAGGAGTTTATGATTTATTTCACATAGGACATTTAAATTTATTAAAAAATGCAAAAGCAAATTGCGATTATTTAATTGTTGGAATAACAACGGATGAACTGGTTCAATATAAGGGAAAATCTCCCGTAATAACCCTATCTGAAAGAATGGCAATAGTTGAAGCAATTAAATATGTAGATAAAGTGGTTATTCAAGACGATTTAGATAAGGTTAAGGCTTGGGATAAATATCATTACGATATTCTTTTTGTTGGCAGTGATTGGCAAGGAACAGCCAAATGGAATAAATATGAATTGGAACTTAAAAAAGTTGGTGCAAAGGTAATGTATTTACCATATACAAAAACTACAAGCTCAACTCTAATAACCGAAGTTTTAAAAAAAATAGAACAAGATGTTGAATAAAAGAGGTTCTTATGAAAATCAAATTTATACAAAAAATAATAGACAAATTAAGAAATAAGATTGGTCTAATGTCTTCCATAATTACCAGAAGTATATTAATTCCAAAAATTAATTCTTGTAAATCTTTGTATATAGGTTCATCTCATCTGACAAGATTTATTCCAAATAAAAATGAAATTAATATAGCCATGCCCAGTGTTGATTTATACTATACTTATAATATTTACAACAAATATAATGCTAAAAATATCGACAATGTTATTGTTTCGTTTTCTGTTTTTACTCCCGGTGCTTCGTTAATTATGACGTATGATTCTGATTTATGCATTTCATTAAAACTTCTTTTTGATATTCCATATCAATATCCTGATGTTGCAAAAAAGAAAAAATTATATCAAAAAGAAAAATATGCTATAAAACAAATCGAAAAATATAAAAAAAGATTAAAATTACCTCCTGATTATCGAGGTGAATTTTTAAGTTATAAAGATAAAGAAATTGATAAAAATAAAACAATTCAGCGAGCAAAAGGTCATTATAAAAACAACCAAAGAGAAAATTCTCAAATGGAATATTGTTTAAAATTGATTGAAGAAACAAAGCAAAATAATCAAAATTTAATCTTTGTTTTACCTCCTGCAACTGAAATATATAAAAGTGCTATTCCAAGCTCTGATGTGCTTTTCAAGGTCTTATATGATATGGTAAAAGATTTTGACCATGTTAAGGTTATAAATTTATATGATGACCTTGATTTTAAGCAAGAAGATTTTATGGACGGCGACCATTTGAATTATCAAGGAGCGGTTAAATTCACGCAAAAAGTAAGAGAACGCTTATAGAAAATGCGGAAAAATCCAAAAAAATGTCAATTTTTTCGCATCCTCTATAAACAAAAAAATTATAAAAATACTTGAGAATTGTATATGTCGCAGATACCTTTAAGTGTTACATCTCTGTCTGTAATGTCAATTCTGTTTTTAAGATATTCAATGATAAAAGGATATTGTCCACCTGTGAGGATAATTGTTGCTTCGTTTTTGAGTTCATTTTCGCTTTGTGCAATCAACCCGTCAATAGCTGATGCTGTACCACGAATAACTCCGGATAAAATACAACTTTCTGTCGTATTCCCGATTGCTTTTTTAGATTTTTTTAATTCAATCTTAGGAAGTTTTGATGTACAAAGATTTAGGGCTTTAAGCTGCATGTCCAATCCAGGCATAATTACACCGCCGACAAAATCCCCGTCTTTTGATACAACATCAAAAGTTATTGCTGTCCCTATATCAATTACTATTGCAGGCAGGTTAAATTTTTTTGCGTAATATGCATTTGCAAGTCTGTCCGCTCCGACCGTTTCAGGAAAATCAGTCAGAATTTTCATATCTGCTTTTCCGGTAGGAAGTATGAGTAACGGTTCTTTGTCAATTATGTTTCTTATTCCTGTTTTGATAGCATTTTCAACTTCTTTATTTACGGAAGATATTAAGCAGTCTGTTATTTGATATTCGCATAATTCCTGTTTTATGGATTTTTCATAATCGTTTGCGGATAAATTTTTGTCCGAATTACACCTAAAAGTTTTTTTAAGAACATTTTTATCAAAAATTCCAAAAGCCGTGCTTGTATTCCCTATATCAACTGCCAAAAACATATCTTATTCTCCGTAATTAGATAATGTGTCGTTTATAATTTGCTTCATTTCTTCTCTATATGATTTCGGGCTTATTATTTCACACAAAGTATCATATTTAAGGAGTCTTGTAAGCAACAATTCTTTTTTCTCACCTCGATTTGCAATTGTGATAAATTCCGGAATGTTGTATTCAATTATATTTTCATGCTCTCGAAGATGATATCTCTTTATTAATTCGCCTTTTATTTTAAAAATAACGGTATTATCCATATTCATGGGTAAAAATTTGTCATTCAAAACCTCGACATAAAAGACGTTTGATGATGAAATAAGTTTTTCTTTGTTGTTGTAATAAACATTAAAAAATATTTTACCGTTATTAAGAACCAAATCAATCGGAATACACTCTATTGGTGGAGAAGTTCGAAATCTTATACGAATTTTACGCTTGTCGCTTATGGCTTTTTCAAAAACTGTTCGGGTAAGGTCGGTAGTTGATTTGTCAATTTTTACAATATCTCGGTTTGTGTATTTGTCTAACAAACCTAAAAATTGCTTAAAAATTTTCATATCCTTTCCTGACAAAATCTGATATGATGCGAGTTGAAGTGTTAATAATGTATCAAGATCGGTATCTGTAAATTCAACTCCGAACGGAAGTCCTGCAATGATGTATTTGTTGTTATTTTTTATTATATTTATTCCGCAATATCTGCAAGTATTGATGTATTTACTTATAGCACCTGTATTAAAACAAAGTCCCATGTCGTTGTCATTCAGCAACCCGACAAGTTCATGCATATTGTAGTTGCCGGTCATAAGTAACTTAAAGGTTTTTAAAACTTGCAAAGAGGAAATATTTTTTTTCACTGCAGATTTTTTGTTATTCATATATTTTCCTCATTTCTTTGAGTTTTTGAATAACAGATTTCCTAAAACCAAGAGGTTCAAGTACAGTGCAGTTAGAACCGAGTGAAAGCACTCTTTGCATTGCAAAAAATTCGTTATAATATTCGCCGGTTACAATCTTTTCTCCGTTTTCATTTTGCGTTAATGTTTCCCGTTGTTCCAATCCGTCAGGTATATCTTCTTTTATTGAAAATTTAACTTTATAATAAACAGGATTGATATTTGCCGAACAAATGCTTCTTGTAAGTATTGTTTTGATTCTTTTTATGTTCAAAACTGTTTGTATATTTTTGTTTAAGTCGTAACCGTAAATATATAATCTGTCGTTCTTTAATATCATTTGCTGCATAGCAATATCTTTTTCGATTTCAGAGTCAGCAGTTTTTTTATAAATTAGTTTTACGGTTCGTCTTTTTTTGCAATCATTATACAAACTCATTACTTCATCTATGTTGTAATGTTTTAAAATGGAAATTCCTAAAATAGATTCTTTAACTTCATCATCACAGATAAGTTGTGTGAGTTTTTTGAATAAAGTATCTAAATTTACCAGTTGTTCTATTGAGGCTGTTATTTTAATTTTATCGTACAATTTTTTTAAAATTTTTATCTCATTTTTCCCGATATCTAATGCAAACGGATGTTTGGTCAAAACGTATTTGTAATTGGTTTTTGCACAAGCACGAGATACTTCGCAACCTATTGCTTTAATCGTATTTAGGTCAATTCGCAGAATATCATTTGAATGAGTTTCGTCAATAAGTCCCATTTTAAGAAAAGACTCCCGAATTTCATCCAAAGAACGAGGTGCAAGAATTAAAAGTCCAAGCAAAGCAATCGCTCTTACTCCTGTTAATGATATTTGATTTGGGTCTGTTTTTAAATCAGGTTTTAGCACGATACATCCTCACTTAAAAATTATTTGCATAAATTTAACAAATATTCAATGGTTTTATCACAATAAAATCTGTCTTCTGCACTAAACGGCAAAACATCTCCTCCAAGTTGTTTTTTTATATCATTAAGCACTTTTTGTATACTGCCCCTTGAAATGCAATCAATTTTTGTAACAACGGTTATTATCGGTAATTTTTGAGAATTAACCCATTCTCTCATTTGAAAATCATTTTTTTGAATTTCATGTCTTGCATCAATAAATTGTATTAAACATTTGATTTGAGTCCGTTTTAAAAGATATTCTTCAAGATATCTTTGCCATTTTGCTTGAGCTTCTTTTGAAACTTTTGCATAACCGTATCCCGGTAAATCAGCAATGGTAAATTCATTTGCGAAGTTGAAGAAATTTATCAATCTTGTTTTCCCTGGGGTATTAGATGTTTTAGCGAGTTTTTTATTATTAGCCAATGCATTTATAAAAGAAGATTTCCCGACATTTGAACGTCCTAACAATGGAAATTCCGGAATAGAGAACTCGGGACATTGTGAAAGTTTTTCTGCACTTATTATAAATTTTGCATTTAGAGATTTTGTCGTCATTGTGATTAAACCTCTTGTTTGTCTTCCGCTTTATGTTTCATTTTGGCTTTGTATGTAACTAAAGAAAGAAGATTATACAATCTATCGTTGTTAACAACAGTAATTTGCGTGCCATCTTTCAGCAAAGATGCTTCACAAGAAGATTTTTGAGCAAAAATGTTATCGGCTTGCAAATTTACAATCTGTACGATATTATTTTTTAAAATGCTTATCGGTTCTTTTAAGAAAGTCTCAAAGGTTTTAAATATATTCATAAAATTTCACTTCTAACTTAATACAGAATATTGTATAATAATTCTTATTAAATGTAAATTTATAACTTTGTTGAGGCTTATATTTTGGACGAGAAAGAAAAATTATATCTTGAAAATTTCAAAACCTATTTAAGTGTTGAAAAGAACTTTTCAAGCCATACGATTACGGCATATTGTTCTGATATAATCAGTTTTCTTTTGTGGCTTAACGGATTGAGTTGTCTTGATGTCGAGTATAATAAATTACGTGAATATTTGCATTTTATACAAAGATTTGAGTATAAAAAAACAACAATTGCACGAAAAGTAGCAGCAATAAGGACTTTTTACAAATATTTATTGAGAGACAGATATATTGAAAATAATCCGTCCATCTCATTGTCAGCACCGAAAAGACCAAAACCTTTGCCTAAGTTTTTGACGCCTTATGAAGTCGAGAAAATTTTGAATAATGTAAAAATTGATACTCCGGCAGGTTTTAGAAACAGAGTTATTATTGAACTTTTATGGGCAACGGGAATGAGAATTTCTGAATTGAGCAATCTCAATTTCGGGGATTTGAATTTAGAAGAAAATGAGATAAGAGTTTTTGGTAAGGGGGCAAAAGAGAGAATAGTTTTAGTGTCTGACAGAGCTAAAAATTACCTTACTCAATATATCAAAACTGCAAGGAATTTGATTGCACCTGATTATAATACAGCGGAAACAGATGAAAATTCTCCTCTGTTTATCAATAAAACGGGGTTTAGATTACAAAATAAAACAATTAGAACAGTAATTAATGAAGTCGTGCAAAAAATTGAGCTGCCAAAGAAGGTAACACCCCATGTTTTCCGGCATAGTTTTGCAACCAAACTCATAGAAAACGGCGCAGATTTGAGGGTTGTGCAAGAGTTGCTTGGTCATGCCGGAATTTCTAATACGCAAATTTATACACATATATCTATGAAACATCTGCGTGAAGTATACGACTCAGCTCACCCGCATGGGAAATAGTAAAATATAAAAAATTTTCTGGCTATTTACAGCAGATTATTTTATAATGATTTGTATCTTGGAAAGGATTTTTATGGAGAGTACAAAATTAGCTGTTGTTATACCTTGCTATAATGAACAAGAAGTTTTGCCATATACATTGGATACTTTAGAACAAGTTATCTTGAGGCTTATTGCGGAAAAGAAAATTTCTGAAGAAAGTTATTTGTTCTTTGTAGATGACGGAAGTCGTGATAATTCTTGGGAAATTATAACAACAGCTTCTCAAATCAGAAAAATTAATATTAAAGGGGTAAAATTTACTACCAATTATGGTAATCAATCTGCTATTCTGGCAGGACTCAACGAAGTTAGGAAACGTGGTGCGGATGCTGTTCTCACTATTGATGCTGATTTGCAACAAGATGTTAATAAGATAGAGGAATTTGTCAAATATTATGAAGAAGGATGTGACATAGTTGCAGGTGTCAGAAACGACAGAAAAACAGACGGATTTATTAAGAAAATCTTTTCAAGTTTTTTCTATACGTTTATTAACTGGCTTGGAGTGCGGATAAAACCAAATCATTCGGAATATAGACTTATAAGCAAAAAAACTCTTGGTATTATTG
The DNA here is from genome assembly GCA_024408855.1 of bacterium. GTDB lineage: Bacteria > Cyanobacteriota > Vampirovibrionia > Gastranaerophilales > Gastranaerophilaceae > CAG-196. The sequence goes on from JAKSUQ010000005.1 coordinate 47,772, forward strand.
GTTATTATACCGAAAGAAATATATTTTTGCGTGGATTATTCCACGAATTGGGATTAAAAACAAAGTATGTTAATTTTGATGTGAAACCGAGAGAACACGGGCAAAGCAAGTTTTCATTCATGTCTTTGTTTGCTCTTGCAATGTCAGGTATTGTTGCTTTTAGTACATATCCGCTCAGACTAGTGTTTTTTATTGGGATTTCAATTTCCATGATTTCATTTATTGTAGCGGCTTTGATTTTTTTCGAGCAAATTTTAAAAGTAAATCTTATTTTTGATATAACTTTTTTCAAAATATGGATAACTTTTATATCAGGCTTACAAATTCTATGTATCGGAATTATTGGGGAATATATAGGACAAATTCTTACTGAAGTTAAAGGCAGACCGCAATATATTATTGCTGAGGAGTTATAGTTTGAAATCTTTTTTTATCAAGAACAAGAAAATTTTTTGTATTTTATCGGTGTTTGTCGGTATTTATTTTTTGTTTTTTCACAATCTATGGGCTTATAAATTATTGGATGTTGATGAAACAAGATATGTTGATATGGCAAGAAAAATGTTTGCCGATAAAGAGTTTTTTACTTTGTATTTAAACGGAGATTATTTTTTTGAGAAGCCTCCGCTTTATTTTTGGTTGGAAAGCATATCATTTGCGATATTTAGGCATGTGAGTGAATTTACGGCAAGAATACCGATAGCTTTGCAGGCAATATGCACTGTATTTGCCGTATATTTAGCCGGAACAAAAATTGTTTCAAAAAAGTTTGGTATAATGTCAGCACTTATATTAGCTACAACTCTTGAGTTTATTATTTTTGCTAAAATAAGCATGCTCGATATGTTATTAACTTCATGTATTACAATATCAATATTTTCCGGATTTTATACATTTTTTGCTAAAGATAAAAATAAAAAATATTTTTGGTGGTTGTTTTATTTGTTTTCAGGGTTAGCAGTAATGGCAAAGGGTATTCCCGGAGTAGCAGTTCCTTTCGGTGTAATGTTTTTTGCAGGAATTTATTCAAAGAAGTTTAAAGAATATTTTAAACCGCAGTATTTACTGGTTGGGTTCGGAATATTTTTATTAACAGTTTTACCTTGGCATATTTTGATGTGTAAAATTCATAATCCGCTTTTCTGGAACGAATATATAATGAAACATCATTTCGCAAGATTTACTGGTTCGGATGTTATTAACAGAGAACGCCCTTTTTATTACTATATGATAGTGATAATTTGGGGCTTTTTCCCTTGGATATTTTCATTTGTTTCAATGTTTGCGGATAAATGGAAAAAATTAAAATATATTTCTTATAATACATTGGATAATGAAGGGAAATTTGTTGCTTTATGTACGATAGGAGCGTTATTTACCTTTTTGTTTTTTACGTCTTCCGGTACAAAGCTGATTACATATATTTTACCGATTTATCCGTTTGTTGCGGTAATTCTTGCTAAGTATTGGCTTGAAGAAAATATTTCAAAATGGTTTCGTATTTTTGCGAAAATATTTGGTTGCTTGATATTTATTGGAGGAGTTGCTTCAATTTTTGCAAAATTATATTTACCGGAACAGGTCTATGTTGATATATTTGATTTGCAAATAATTGTAGCCTTAATCTTTATGGTATCCGGAGTTTTAGCGGTTAAATTTGTAAATAATAAAACGAGTTTATTTATAACATATGTTGTTTATATGATTGCACTTTCCGGTTTTTTTGCTCCAAAGGCATTTTCCATAGATTACAAATTTGGGGAGAATGATTTGATTAAATATGCTCAAATGGCAAAAGCGGAGAATATGGATATTGTAACATACGGAATGGGAAGAAGGTATTGCTTGTTGTATTATTCTAATGATAGAAAAATTATTTCCATCAAAGATAAGGATATTGATACATTATATAAATATTTAAAAGATAAAAAAAGTATAGTAGTTATGAAAAATAATGATTTTGAATATTTGAACAAATATGTTAAACATGATGTAATGGAACGTGGCAGAAAGTTTTCGGTTATAACAGAGCAGGGGTATTATGATTAAGCGTTTTTTATTTTTTTTAATGTTATTTTTCTTATGTGTAACCGTCGTTGGTGCACAAGATATAAGATTTGTTCAAGTTGCTGATTTAAACTATTCTTCAGATAATTCTGAGTCAGAAAAGGTTTTGAATGAAATTTTGAAAAATATTAATAAAGAAAAAAATATTAATTTTGTTGTGTTTAGTGGTGATAATATTAGTAAGGCAAATCCTGCAATACTTGAAAGTTTAATAAAACAACTCAAATCCTTAAAATGCCCTTATTATCTTGTATTGGGTGATAAGGATGTTTTCAAAGTGAATAAATTGTCGAAAGAAGAATATTATAAGATAATCAAATCGGTTGATGGTTCTTATTCGCAAAAATCTCCGAATTATACTTTTACAAAAAACGGATATAGATTTATTATTGCAAATGGTGCAAAAGAGTTTATTCCCGGAACGACAGGATATTATAGACAGGAAACGCTCAATGAAATCAAAAATATTTTAAAAAAAGAAAAAAAGAGAAAAGTAGTATTGTTACAGCATTTCCCTTTAGCATATCCTCCTGTTCCGGAATATAAAATCAAAGCGTATGAAACGTATAAGCGTGATGAATATTTATCAATGTTGAAAAATTATCCGAATGTAATTTCAATAATATCCGGACATTTTAATACAAACTGGGAAGGCTATGCAAACGGAATGTATAATATTTCTACACCGTCAGCTAAGGCATCGCCACATTATTATAAAATTATTGACATTACGAAAAGTAGGGGCGGAGAACCTGTTGTATTTACTGTATTGAAAGAGTGCCCGATTGAATAATCAAATCGGATTTTATGCTTATTCACTTTTTTGAGAATATGTTTTAATATAATTTTATGGATAATTTATTGGAGATAAAAAATCTAAATCTTTTCTTCAAAGGTGATAAACAAGAGTATCAGGCTTTGTATGACCTAAATTTGTCTTTCGAAAAAGGGAAAGTTCATGCTATTGTCGGCGAATCAGGATGCGGTAAAACTATGACGGTTATGTCAGTATTGGGATTAATTCCCAAAACTGCTTATATCAAAAGCGGTGAGATACTTTTTAGCGGTGAAAATGTTTTGGAATATAAAGCCTCTGAAATGAGGAATTTGCGTGGGAACAGAATATCTCTTATTCCGCAAGATCCTATGACGTCATTAAACCCTTTATATACAATAGAAAACCAACTTGTTGAAGCTGTTCAAGCTCATATAAAAGTTAACAAAAGGCATGCTTTAAGGAAAGTAAAAGAAGTTTTGGCATTAGTAAAAATTCCTAATATTGAAAATATTTTAAAATCATATCCGCATGAATTGTCAGGCGGTATGAAGCAACGCGTGCTTATTGCAATGGCTTTGCTCGGAAATTCTGAGCTTATTATTGCTGATGAACCCACGACGGCATTAGATGTAACTATACAAAAACAGATTATGGATTTAATTTTAGAAATTCAAAGAGAATTGAATGTAACGGTCATACTCATTTCGCATGATTTGGCGTTAATAAGTAATTATGCAGATACGGTAACAGTTATGTATGCAGGTCATGTTGTTGAAAAAGCTGATGCGAAAGAATTTTTATCAAATGTTAAGCATCCTTATTCCATGGCACTTTTAAACTCTTTACCGTCTGCAAATACAGGGGCTGTATTAAAGGTTATTTCCGGAATTCCTCCGAGTTTGAATGAGAAAATTGACGGGTGCAAGTTTCATCCAAGATGTCAATATGCTGAAGCCGGTTTATGTGATATTGAGTCGCCCAAATTGGAAGAAAAGTGCAAATCGCATTGGTGTGCTTGTTATAAAGTTAGCGGTTGTTTGTAAAATATTCGGATATAAAGTCTATTTTATTAAGCATATAAAATGAACCACAAATTATGTTTAATTTATCGGTTGATAATTTTGTATCAGATGAAAACTTTAGGGCTTTGTACGGACAGTTTTTTGCCAATTCATCATAAGTGCAACTATCAGGGTAATCAAATTCATTGAAGTATATTTCGTCATCTTTTTTAAAAAGAATTTCTATCATTTTTTTGTAGTTTTTTCGTTTCAAACATCCGAATACAAATCTTCTTTTTTCGTTCGGATAAAATAAATCAAGATTTTTTCTTAATGCCTCAATTCCATTTGGATTATGGGAAGCATCTATGATTAATTTTTTATCTTCAAAATATTGAAATCTAAACGGATGAGATACTTTTTTAAGACCGTTTAATATTTTTTCGTTTGCTATTTCAGGAAAAAATTGATTAATGGTGCAGAGTGCCAATTTGAGATTTTCTTCCTGATGCAATCCTTTTAGTGCCAAATAATTTGTGTATATTTTTTCAATTTTGGCGGGCGGGTTAAATATTGCGGAAGATAACTTTCTGACAGTATCTGTAATTGCCTGATACTTCATTGATGTAACCAAAGGACAATTTTGCTTAATAATACCGGCTTTTTCAAAAGCTATTTGTTCAAGAGTTGTTCCAAGCCTGTCTGTATGATCAAGATCAATTTTTGTGATTATACTGCAAATATTCTCTTTGATTATATTTGTTGCATCAAATCTGCCGCCCATGCCGGTTTCCAAAACGACGTATTTGACTGAATTCCTTTGAAAATAAAGAAACATAATTGCTGTAAGCATTTCAAATTCTGTGAGATTAATATTATTTTGTAAAGCGGTTTCATTTACTTCCTGAAAATATTCAGTAAAATCTTGTTTTGAGATATCTTTTCCGCAGATTTTTATTCTTTCGGTGTAATCGAATATATGAGGACTTGTGTATAGCCCGACTTTGTAACCTTGCTCGCACAAAATGGAACTTATAATTGCACACACTGAACCCTTGCCGTTAGTGCCGGCAACATGAATATATTTTAGATTATTCTGCGGATTACCAAACAAGTCCATTATGTCGGCAATTCTGTTCAATTCAGGTCTAATACGAAACATTCTGCTTGATGTAAGTTTTTTTATTGTTTCTTCATATGTCATAACCATAAAAATATATTACAATAAAATATCGCTAAAACAAAAGGTGCATTACATTGCACCTTATTGTATTTAACTATCTTTTCTTACACCATTTGTTAATACGAGAATGAGCTTTGGATAGAGTCAGAAACAGCTTTTTGGCATGATTGAAGTTCTGCTTCAACCATTTGTAACCTGTTTTGATATTCTTGCATCTGAATATCTAATTTCTTTTCCAGAACGCTCAACTTATCTCGTCTTGCTTCTAACTGTTTAACCGCAGGATTTTCGGGATCCAAATCATTGCCAAGTCCGAGTACTTCGTCAGAGGATGCGACCAATTCCATTTTTGCTGTTGCAATCCACTGGATTTTTGTTTCCAAGGTGAACTTGTATGCTGTTAAATACATCATTCTGTAACTTGCAGTTATTAATCCCATAACACAATCCTTCCGATTTATCTTGTTTCGTTGAGATTTTTGCCTTTCAGGAATGTATGTTCATTGTTTTCGGCAATCAAGTTTTCCATTTTGTAAAGCTGATGTTGATGATAAGTAACACGGTACTTTGCCATTTTCAACTTTTGCCTGATGGTCAACATGTCCTTTAGGCTTGCCAACAAACTTTCAAATAATGCTTTTATCGGATTTTTTCGTACAAAGAATGCACGAGCAAAATTCAAGAAATTCATTAATTTATGTATGCTGTCTTGTATCTCCTCACGCATAGATTTTTTCTCCTACACGAAATGAGTCTACACATATTATAAAACATGTTGGTGCCCATAATTGCTTATATTTATTCTTTTTTGTTACAAAATTTAACATGTTATTTAATAATTGCCTCACTACGAATTGAACTGTTAAAAATAAATTTGTTTTTGTAATCGTTTTCTGTTACATTTTTATCTAACGGCACAAATTCTGAAAACTTTAATTCTTTATTAGAAAAATAGTATTGTTCATTACAAAATTTTACAAAACTGTTGACAGTTCGACAAATAACGTTGTCAACGAATAATTTTTCAAACATTGTTCTAAAAAAAGTACGTCCTTGCATTTTTCCTTATTCCTTAAGGGTTCAATTTTTATTAAGAACCTATAAATCTTGAATTTCTTTGCTCTTGCCTTCCAAATCATCTTTAAGCATTTTCTTAACAACATCACTTTGGGTATCAAGCATTTTGCAAACTGTTTCAATATTCGCGACTTTTTGAGAAAGTATGGTATCGGCATTTGAGAGTACGTTTGCGGAAACAGATTGATATGCTGAAAGTGCGGCAGATGTTGTTCCCTGCATTAAATTTCCCATAACGACAGCCGGCAGACCAAATTCTCCCAAATAAGGAGCTGCGGCAGTCATAATTCCGCCCCAACCGGAAACAATTCCGGCAAGAGGCATTAATATATTTGAAGCCCCGATACCGTATCCGTTGGCTGTACCAATGCCGTATGCAGCTGTGCTTGCGATATCAGCAATACTTCCTATTCCTGAAGCAAAACCTGTCGGAGTTCCGTTAGAGCTTCCGTATCCGAATAAATAATTTCCGATACTTGCGGCACCACCGGTTGCAAATCCGCCGAGTCCTGTCCTGTAACCGCTCAAACTTGCAGCATAACCGCTTGGAAATCCTGAATAGTTGCCTAAACTGTTAACTCCGAAAGACGAGTATGTTCCGTTAAGTCCGCCTGTACCTCCTGTATATGGCGACCAATAAGATGTTCCCGGAATATTCATTGCGGTTGTTCCGCCCAAAGTTGTCATAAATGCTGACGGTGCAAAAAGGCTTGCTAATTGGTATAAGAAACTTCCTGCACTCTCAAAACCAGTTCCCGAAGAAGCTGAGCCGGAAACGGTTAAATCTCTTAACCGGTCATATGTTTCGTATAACATAGCTTTGGCATCAGATGAAGCTGAGCCGTATTTGTTTGCTATTACGAGATATCCGTCATTTTTGTAAGCCATTTTTTTAGTTAATAAGTAAATAAGGTTTATTTTTATATGCTTTTTTACTTATTTATCCTTTCTTTTTTGTTGATTATTTTAATAATTATTTTGATTATGTCAATTATATTAACCGCCGAATGTCTTGAACGATTTTTCAATGTTATCGCCTACGACTTTCGAAACTGCATCAATTTCTGTTGATAATGCTTTTTGTTCGGTGTCTAATTGTTTTAATCGCAATTCCAACTGTACATCTTCCTGCTGAATGATTGAGGTTTTTGCATTTATGTCCTGAATAGTTTTGTCATACTTAGCATTCAGGTATGTATATTCATTCATTGCATCTTGATAAGCGACATCATCCGTAACTGTTTCCATATTAAGGGTGTATGTAACCGAGTCATCTTCAAACCTAATTGAAGTAAATCTTCCGCTACCGTCTGTTTCTACCAATGCGTTTTCTGTTTTTTCGATTTTAGTTTGAACATAAGTTGCGTTGTAGTATGGCAGCTTGATTTGTCCGTCAATATTGTTTGGTCCTGTTCCGCTCGAATAGGATGCGTCAAGATCCTCAAAGGTTGTATAATAAGTTATTCCGTTTAGCTTGAATTGATATATACCGCCGATATAATTGCCGTTGACATCAAAACAGCTTGAAATGTTAGAAGTAATTCCTTGTTCTTCAAGGTCTTGAATGACTTGTTGAATTTCAGCCAACTGAGCATTATTTAATTCTGCTAACGGTGTCAAACGACAGTTGCCTACATGGGTTGGGTGATTTAAATCGTTATATGCTTGAATTGCTTCATTTAGTGCGGTTTCTTTATTATTGATTTCCTCATGCAACGTTTGACTTATACTATCAATATTATCTGTATTGTACAACGGAATTTCAGTAATACGGTTTTCATTATATTCAGTAATATCAGACATTAATATAAAGTTTAAATTAATAGGGTCAAAATATAAATCATTTAATGAAACACCACTGTCAAGAGCACCATTTCGTACAAGCGTATTGTATGCCCTACGCAGCACATCTTTATCAGTATCGTCTAAATTGGTAAAACTTTTGTAGTCTCCATAATTGCCATCAGTGTCTGAATCAAAAGGTAGAGATGGTGTGTATTGGTCATTCGAATAGTTTTCAATATTTCTAAGGTCTGCTAAGGCACCTTCGTATGCTGATCGTGCTAGATCAATAGCCTCTTTGTTATTCTTTATTTCTCCAAAATTAGTGTGAACTGCATCTTCATCAAACTGTACTTGCGGGTCAGAGAGCAATTTCATTGAGCCGGTGTACCTGTCTGTGTAGTAATAATGGGTAACAACATAGTTATAATTTTCGCTTTGAGGCCCTAATTGCTGCCATTCGGCGATTACGGATGAATTTATACCGTCGCTGTATGAGTATTGAACTTTTGTATAGTCAAGTGTGCTTGGAGGTACAGGAACCTGTAATCCGAGCATTTGATTAAAAAGATTGGCACTCTGATTTGACAAGGCTGTTCTTGCCTGATTAATCTGTTGTCCTTCATATTCACAATTAGTTTTTCTTGCCACCAGAGCCAAATATCTGGCTTGAGAAGCTGCCATACCCATATTGGTATCTCCTATTATGTTTTTTTATGTATTCTGTTCTTAATAACGGTTTGTAAAAAGTCAAGTTTACGACTGTTTACTCTCTATTATCTGCCATTTACATTATATATTACGAACCGAAAAATTCTCTCGTTCTAAGTCTGAAAATCATATATATGAATGAGAAAATTCTTTAAAAATCAGTAGTTTGGAGGAGAGGTTTTGCTTCTCAATGATTTTGTGTGGTTTTAACTTTTTCGCAAATTCTAACGGGAATTATTTACTTAAATAAAGATTATATTAAGGCTTAGTAATAATATGTTAAACTATAAGTATAGTTTTATTTAGGAATAATAGAGGAGGAAGAATTATGATACCTATTTTGGATTCAAAAAGACAATATGCAAAGATTGGAAGTGAAGTAGAAAAAGCCGTTTGTGAAGTTTTGCGTTCAGGACAATACATCTTGGGACCAAACTGCAAAGCTCTTGAGAGCGAACTTGCAAAATATATAGGCTGCAATTATACTGTTGCTTTGAACTCAGGTACAGATGCTTTGCACCTTGCATTGAGAGCTTTGGATATAGGTGCCGGTGATGAAGTTATAACAACAGCATTTACGTTTGTTGCTACAACTGAAGCAATCGGCATTGTTGGTGCTAACCCTGTCTTTGCTGATATTGATGCAGATACATTTAACATTGATCCGAGCAAGATAGAAGCATTGATTACTCCGAGAACAAAGGCAATCATCCCTGTACATTTGTACGGTCAGCCATGCGATATGGATATGATTATGGATATCGCAAAACGTCATAATTTGTATGTTATTGAAGATTGTTGTCAAGCAATCGGTGCTGAATATAAAGGTAAAAAAGTTGGTACGTTCGGTGATATCGGATGTTACAGTTTCTATCCGACAAAGAATTTAGGCGGTATGGGTGATGGCGGTTTGATTACCGTGAACAGCGAAAACTTGAAGAACAGAATAGTTGCATTGAGAAATCACGGCGGTGCTGTAAGATACTACCATGATGAAATCGGTGTAAATTCACGTTTGGATGAAATTCAAGCAGCCATTTTGAGAATTAAATTAAACTATATTGATGAGTGGAATACTGCACGCAGAGAACATGCACATACATATAATGAATTGTTTGCAGGTCATTCTGATATTCAAACTCCAAAGGAATTGAGTGATACATATTGCGTTTATCATCAATATACGGTAAAAATTCCTAACAGAGATAATATTCACAAAATGCTTCAAGAAGCAGGGATTGGTGCAATGCTTTATTACCCTGTACCTTTGCATTTGCAAAAAGTTCATGCTCACTTAGGATTTTCAAAAGGCATGCTTCCGATTACCGAAAAGAATACAGAGTTGGTAATCTCGCTTCCTATGTTCCCAGAACTGACTCTTGAAGAACAAAAAACGGTAGCATCAACTCTTATTGATTGCCTTGAAAAATCAAAAGCTCTTGTATAAGGTTTGGTAAATATAAGATAAAAACGTGGATGCGGAAAAATGTTAATTTTCCCAAAAACTAAAACAGGTGTTCGTGATTTATGAACACCTGTTTTAGTTGTGCTTGGAAAGTAATGATTTTTTTATAAATATTTATAATGTGCTTGCATATTTGTACGAATATAGTGTATATTAAAAGAATGAACAACTATGTTCGCTCTTTTTAAAAAGGAAGATGAGGAAAGTTTTATGAGTAATATTGTAATTTATTCAACAAAGCCAATGCCACAAATCGAAGCGATTTTGGCGGAAATTGACGAAGCGGAAGTAAGAACGGTAGATATTAATCAAATAAAGGACTATGCAGTAGTAAATCCGTCTTTAATAATAATTACTGATATTAATTTGGCAACGGATGCTTTAATGACTAACAAATTCCCTTGCCCAATACTTTTTATCGGTTCTGCAAGACGTGATTTTACAGTTAGGGCAGATGGTTTTGATTTTATCGAAAATCCGCTGAACAAAGATGAATTAATCGTTCGTACAAATGCTTTATTGAAAATAAAAGCGGCTAAAGATTTATTGGAAAAAGTCAGCACGACTGATGAATTAACAGGTTTGCATAACAGAAAATATCTTCAGGAAAGACTTGAAGAAGAAATTTCCCGCTCAAAACGTTACGGAACAAAACTTTCGTGCATATTGTTTGATATAGACTTTTTCAAAGTTGTAAACGATATGTACGGTTATGAATGGGGCGATATTTTACTTAAAAATATTGCAAATAAACTTGATGCAATGCTTAGAAAAGAAGATATTTTAACAAGATACGGCGACGAAGAATTTTTATTGGTGCTTCCGAATACAACGGAAGAAAATGCATTCTTGTTCGGGGAAAGATTTAGACGTGAAGTCGAAAAAATGGAATTTATACCGGCAGGAGAGGAAGAAGCTCACAGAATAACTGTATCAGGCGGAATTTCTACTTATCCTTGTATGGCTGATGTTGATGAAGATGCCAATACAGTCATCAGATATGCAGAGCATGCTTTGTATAATGCGAAACATAGAGGAAAGAATAAAATTATCCAATTCTCTCAAATGAATTTGGAAATGTAATTGATTTATAATGCGATAAAAAACGGTTTCAGTTCATTGAAGCCGTTTTTATTTTGTTTCCAGACTCTTTTTATAAACTTCGTTTTTATTGTAATCGTGCAAAGTTGATAATATAACGGAAATATCTTTGTCCTTATATCCTTTTGATTTGAGTTTTTTAATTTCGCTTATCATATCAAAATCCGGAGTAGCTTCATCCGCATAGAGCATACAAACAATTTCTCCTTTGATTTCAGATTTGTAATGTTCCAGTACGTTTGATATTTTATCTGTTATAACTTCTTCAAAAAGTTTGGATAGTTCACGACCGAGGGAAATTCGGATATCGCCTCTAATTTGCTTAATTGTTTTTAAAGTTTTTAAAATGCGTTCTGGCGATTCGTAAAACACGGCATTATGCTCACGGAAACGTTCAACAGTTGATTTTATTTGGCTTTCTGTTTTTGGAAGAAATCCTATAAATGTAAATTCTTCTGTTTTACGTGGGATTTGGGACAAAAATGTAATAACCGCGCTTGCTCCGGGAAGTGATGTAACTTTGTATCCGTTTTCCAGCAATGCCTTTAATATTACTGTTCCGGGATCGCATATCATTGGAGTTCCGGCATCAGATACGAGTGCAATTTTCTTTCCGTTTTTTAATTCGTTTAAGAAAAATTCGACCCTTTCTTGTTCGTTATATTTATGATAAGAAATACATTTTGTCTTTATATCATAATGATTGAGCAGTTTTTGTGTGGTGCGAGTATCTTCGCATGCAATAATATCAACCATTTTTAATATTTCAACAGCTCTTAATGTTATATCTTGAATGTTTCCGATAGGTGTTGGAACTATATAAAAATCAAATTCACGCATTAAAATCTATGTCCACTTTGTTTTATCTAAAAATGTTTTTACCGCTTCTTCAATATTTTCAGGAGTTTTTAATGGTGTTTCTCCTTCAAAAGTTTTGATTTGATTATTAATATTTTTATGAATATTTTGATATACTGAAAGTATTGCGTACAAAATTAATGCGGCAAATAAGACACAAAACATTGATAGTACAAACTTTTTAAGAATTTTTTTCTTGCTCATTGGTTTTTTGAAAGGAATTTGATTGATTGCTTGTGAATTATTCTCTGCAATCTGTTCATCAGGTTTTATTTCATTAACTTCCTCTGTAACGTTATTGGCAACATTCTGCTCTGAATTTGTATCGGCTATATTGGTTTGTTCAGCCGATACAGGTACATAGCCATTGTTCTCGATATTTTCAGGTAAGCCATAAGCTGTTATTACAGATATAAATATCGTAGTAATAATTAAAAGCAGTCTATTTTTCATTTTCTTTCACTTCACTTTTTGTAGTTTTTTTCGTTGTTTTAGTTTTCTTTTGTGTATTTCTGTTTGGTCTTCTTGAACGTCCTTTTTTTTCCGGTTCTTCAGGTTTTATTTCCGAATTTTCTTCTTGAACGACAGGTTGTTCTGTTTCTTGAGATTTTATTTCCGGTAAAACAGGAGCTATTTGAGAATTTTCGTCAATAACGGTTTGTGCAAGATTTTTATCGGCACTTTCTTGCTTGATTTTCTTTGTGTTAAATTTTCCGTTTCTTGAATTTCTCTTTTTCGTTTCTGTTTTTTCGGTTTCAATTTCCCGAATTTCTTCTTGTGCTTGTACGGACGGATTAAGTTTTATTTCCTGTTTTTCTTCCTGTACAAATTCTTGTTCTTTTATTTCTTGTTGTGGTTTATTTTGATTTTGTTGATTGTTAAATTTGTTATTTTTCTTACTGCCCATAGGTAATCTCAGTTTCGCAGCTTTGGCTCTGTATTCACCCTCAGCAGTTGCTGATGCGAACTTAATATCTTCCATAATATAGCCGTTACCTTGGCAATGCGGACAGCGTTTTGCAAAAATTTCACTAATTGCCTGTCCTTGACGGTGTCTTGTCATTTCAACAAGTCCTAAATCAGAAAGTTGACCAACTTGCGGTTTTGCCTTATCAATTTCTGTCGCAAGTTCCAATTCTTCCATCATTGCAAGTTTATCAGCACGACTCGACATATCAATAAAGTCAATGATAATCATGCCGCCGATATTACGAAGTCTTAATTGGCGTGCAATTTCATGTACTGCTTCAATATTCGTTTTTAAGATAGTTTCATCCTGAGTGGCTGAATTGGTGAACTTACCGCTATTAACGTCAATTACAGTGAGAGCTTCGGTTGTTTGAATGAACAAATAACCGCCTGACGGCAAATTGACTTTCATTTGAAGTGCGGACTTAATTTCTTTGTGAATATCCATTGCAACCAAAAGTGGTTCGGAACCCTTGTAAAGAGTTACGTTGATATTTTTATTCATATGCCAATTTTGTAGCAGATTTTGGACTCTGTTTAATGCAAAACCTGTATCAACAATGATTTCTTGCGTATCTTCGTTGCATGCCTCTCTGATTACTCTGTATAGCAAATCTTGATCTCTGTACAACAAATTCGGAGGTGTCATGCTTTCCGCTGAAGTAACTATATTATTCCACTTTTCCAATAAAATTTCTAAATCTTCTTGGATATCAGCTTCGGTTTGTCCTTCAGCTTCTGTTCTGACAATAATTCCGACTCCGACAGGTTTGATTAAATTAACAACAGATTTGAGTCTTGCTCTTTCTTTTGCTGAAGTGATTTTTTTACTTACATTAATACCTGTTTCATTTGGCATAAGTACTAAAAATCTTCCTGGAAGTGAAATTTCAGTAGTAACACGAGGACCTTTGTGTCCGGTTGGTTCTTTTACAACTTGAACAACAATTTTTTGTTTTGGTTTAACTTTATCTTGCAAAGCTCCTTTTCCGGTGATATCTTGGGCATGAAGAAATCCCATTTTGTCGGAACCGACATTTACAAATGCGGCTTCGATACTTGGAAGTACGTTTTCTACTTCTGCCAAATAAACATCACCTAATATTATTTCACCACGGTGTACATAAAATTCTGAAACCCTGCCGTTTTCTAATACAGCTGCAATATTATCTCTTTCAGCTATAATGATTTTGTTTGTAACATTTAATTCTTTCATATTTTTAAATCCTTTATTGCTATAATTCTCTCAATTTCTCGTCAAGGAAACGCGTGCGGGTTATTTCAAAAATCCTTTCATTATCAACTAACTGCATAAGGCTGTCAGCTCTAAGGGCAGGAGTTTGTGATCCTTGACCTGTTTTAAGATATATAAACAGACTTCCGTTTTCAAACCTATGTGAACCGATAGAGTTTTTTATGTCTGTTGTTTTTTCTAAACCTTTTTTGTTTTTCTTTGTCAATAAAATCTCTGACATAGATAAAACTTTTTCTACATCATACAGAAATTTATCAAAATTGTAAAGAGTTTTTTCATTTGATTTTATGTAAGGTGTAATTTTATACTCTGCCCATTGAGCTTCAATCTCAACAGGTGTGGCATAACGTTCTATTTCTTTTATGTCGATAACTTGTGCACCATCTGGCAGTTTGGAATTAAGTGTTTCAACTAATTCATTACAAGGTATTTTATCCAAAATTTCTATATCGACAAGTTCACCTTCGCTTTCGGCAAATAGTGGGAGAGCTATTCCCATAGATACTTTCATTGTAGGGTTATAGCCAAGGGTATAAGCCATTCTCAATCCTGTTCTCGCTAAAACTTTATGGAATGTATTTTGCCAATCTAAGTGTGAGAAATATTTTAAAAGTCCTTTTTTAGTGATTTTTAATCTATATCTGTAAACAGGTATATTTGGGTTAGGATGGGCATTTGCAGGGTCAATGTGTTGTGCTTCTTTAATTATATTTTGTGCTTTTTCAGAGGCAGTCCATTGAGGTGCTAAAACTTTTTTTGTGTTCAAATTTTTGCAAACTCCGCATTGAACGCACTTGTGTTCGCAGGTTGGTTGAAGATTAAACTCGCAATCCTGTTGGAATGCCGTTTTATATTCATTTACAAGCCAATTTTTTTCAATTCCTACATTTATAAAATCCCATGGCAAAGTTTCTTCAAGTAGATACTTCTTTTCAGCTTTTTCGCTAAGGTCGAAGCCACATTCTAAAGCAGTTTCTCGCCATATATTTTTATCAAAAAACTCTCCCCAAGCATCCAAGTAACATCCTTTTTTATAAAGTTTTTCAATATATTGGCATAATGAGTCATCCCCTCTTGTAAGCACCGCTTCTATTTGCGATACAAATTTTTCGTGGTAATTTATTTTCAAACCTTTGATGTGTTTTGTTTTTTCTTTTAAATAATCAATATGTTTACTAACTTCATCAAGACTCATTTGCGGACACCATTGGAACGGTGTAAACGGTTTTGGAACAAAAATTGAGAGTGTACAGGTTATTTCCAAGCCGTAATTCAAATTTTTTTCTTTTTTAATACGTCTTACACCATTTTTGATTTTTTCAAGCATAATTACTGTTTCATCTATGTCTTCAAATGTTTCTGTCGGCAATCCGGCAATTAAATAAAATTTTATTTTAGACCAGCCGTTTTCGTACAATGTTAATGCTGAATTTGCAATTTGTTCTTCTGAAATGTTTTTCTTAATCACATTTCTAAGTCTTTGACTGCCGGCTTCCGGAGCAAGTGTCATTCCGCTCTTTCTTACGCTTTGTGTTAATTCTGCCAATTCAAGATTAAATCCGTCAATTCTTTGACTTGGAAGTGATACGGAAATTTTATGTTGATTAAAATCTACTGCCAATTCTTTTATGACTTCATTAATATTCTTGTAATCGTTTGAGGATAATGAAAGTAGTGAATACTCATCATATCCTGTATTTTCAACAAGATTTTTAACTATTTTTATTATGTCCTCTGCTTTTCGTTCTCGAATAGGTAACGTTACATGTCCGGGTTGGCAAAATCTGCACATTCTGCCGCAACCACGTCTAATTTCTACAATAGCTCTGTCGTGTACTGAATTTGAAAACGGAATAGGATAATTTTTAGGTGCATATTCAACAGGAATTTGCGATATTCGTTTGTTAACTTTTGAATTATATCCTTTTGCCCAACATCCATCAATTTTAGAAAGTTGCTTAATACGTTCTTTTCTGGTTAAATTTTTAGTTTTTTCAAGGATTTCACATACTTCAACCATCATTTCTTCGCCGTCGCCGATTGTAAAAACATCAATAAAATCACTCATTGGCAGAGGATTGAAAGAGCAAGGTCCTCCGGCAAATATAATCGGGTCATCTTCTTTTCTTTCGGAATTTTTTATTGATATTCCTGACATTTCCAACATTTTTAAAACAGTCGGATATGAAAGTTCATACTGTAAAGAAAATCCGATTCCATCAAAGTCTTTTAAGGCTCTTTTTGATTCAACACCATATAAAAATTCCGGTTTAAAATCGGGTTCAGGAGCATAAGCCCTGTCAGCCATAAAACGTTCAACTGAATTTACTCTGTCATAGATTATTCTTACTCCGAGGTTACTTATTCCGACTTCATATTTGTCCGGAAATGCGAAAGCAAATCGAATACTTGCATTGTCAAAACTTTTATTAGCTGATAAAAATTCTCCGCCAACATATTGATACGGTTTTGTTGCATTGTATAGGGCATCATGTTGATTTCTAAAAAAACAAGTCATAAGATTTCATGCCCTTCGTACTGTATTTTCTTAATATTCCAATTTTCATCCCATTCAATTTCACCGTTTGGTGTAATTGAATGATATTCATATACGTTATTTATAAATTGCGGATTAAACATTCCTATTTTTCCTAATCTTTGGATTATTTCCGGTAAAAGAACCGTACTTCCGGCAAGAGTATTGTCCGATGACGTTGCTCTTGCGCCATCGTAAAATATTTTATATCCGGCAAAGGTGGTTTCTTTTATTTCGCTATGAGTTATTGGCAAAGAATCGCTTACTAAAATTACTTTATTATCTGGTTTGGATTTAAAAAACAGTTTTAATGCTTTATCGCAAACGTGAATGCCATCCGCTATAATCTCAGAATACAATCTGTCATCAGTCAAAGCACTTAAAGAGGTCGAATTTGATTTATGGCTAATTCCGGACATAGCATTAAATGTGTGGGTTGTTCCGCAAACATTGTTTAAATCTTCTCCTACACAATGTCCTGCCTGTATTTTTATATTTTTGTTTTTTAAATATTCTATCAATCCTTCATCTAATTCCGGAGCTAAGGTAATAATTTTGATAAAATTATCTTCAATGAGTTTGTAATTATTTTTTGTAAGGCTCATAAAGTATTCCGGATTGTGGATACCCTTTTTTTCGGGATTAATAAAAATACCCTCCAAATGTATTCCCAAAATTCGATTACATAATTCGGAAGCCTTCTTTATAACATTAATTTGTCTTTTAATATTATCAACACTATCTGTAACAAGAGTTGGAAAAAATCCGCCAATTCCGTATTTTAATAATTTATCCGCTAATATAAGGATTTCATTCGTATCGGCTGTATTGAAATCAATCCCGAATGCACCGTGAAAGTGTTGTTCAATAATTAAAGGAGTTTTTATATTCACGTTCTAATCTCCGATAAAAATTGCTTTAGCTTTTTCTCTGTCATCAAAATGTATTGTTTCTGTTGCAAAGATTTGATAATCTTCATGACCTTTCCCTGCAATCAGTACAACATCATTTGCATTAGCGATTTTGTATGCTTCTTTTATAGCTAATTCTCTGTCAGGTTCAACTATAACATTATTTACGCTTTTAAATCCCGCAAGGATATCTGTTATAATTTGTTGCGGGTCTTCTGAACGAGGATTATCACTCGTTACAATAATTTTATCCGCAAGTTGTTCGGCAATGCTACCCATTTTCGGGCGTTTTGTTGTATCTCTGTCCCCTCCGCAACCAAAAATGCATATTAATTTTGCATTTTCCGGAGTAATTTGTCTTGCTGCCTTTAGTACGTTTTTCAAACCATCAGGTGTGTGTGCATAATCTACGATTACTGCAGGTTTTTCTACAACCATTTCAAAACGACCTGCGACACCGGAAATTTTTTCTAATGCCTCAATAGATTTTTTAATATCGAAGCCTACCGCTTTTGCAGTTGCTATTGCAGCAAGAATATTGTATACAGAAAACATTCCGTTCATAATAAGCTTTACATTGTATTCACTCCCGTCAACACAACAGATAAATCTTGCGCCATTTTCATTGAGTTTAATATCTTTTGCCATAATGGTTGCATCATTATTTGTACCGTATGTAATAAGGTTTACATCTTGCGAAACCATTTTTGTGAGTTGTTTACCATACTCATCATCAGAATTTATTACTGCAAAATCACCCACAACCAAGTCTTCAAATAAACGAGCTTTTGTTCTAAAATAGTTTTCCATTGTAATATGGAAATCTAAGTGATCTTGAGTAAGATTTGTAAATACTGCCCCCTTATAGTCAACATAAGCGACTCTATGTTGTGCAATGGAATGAGATGAAACTTCCATTACAACATTTTGCATTCCTTTTTCTCTAATATGATACATTAGCTTTTGTAATTCCGGAGCTTGCGGAGTTGTATGACCAATATCGTGATATTCTTCATTTTCACTTTTAAATTTGTATCCTAATGTACCGATTAAAGCACATGAATCGTCAAAAGCCTCATACAATTTTTGAATAAGATGTGTAACGGTAGTTTTACCGTTAGTACCGGTTACTCCGATTACATTTAATCTTTTTGAAGGATTAACATATAATGTGTTCGAAATTTGAGCAAGTGCATCTTCTGTTG
Source organism: bacterium (assembly GCA_024408855.1). Lineage (GTDB taxonomy): Bacteria > Cyanobacteriota > Vampirovibrionia > Gastranaerophilales > Gastranaerophilaceae > CAG-196. The sequence continues at coordinate 66,671 of JAKSUQ010000005.1, forward strand.
ATTCAACTACAATTTGAGGAATGTCAATATTCAAAATTCTCTCTACTACACAAATGGTAACTCCGTTCGAAATGGCTTCTTCCGCATACTCATGTCCGTCAACATGTTCTCCTGTTAAGCAAACAAAAATATCATTCGGACAACTCTTTTTTGAATTATACGAAATCCCCTCAATATCAATTGATAAATCTTCGCAATTTACTAATTCTATATAACTTATTTCATCCAACAAATTTCTTAATCTCATCACTAATTCCCCTATTATTAATATTTGTCCGGTTGTAAATTTAAAATACGTGCAACTTGTGTAGATATTTCTTTAAATATTGGAGCTGCGACAGTGTTACCCCATATTTCTCCGCCTTGTGCCGAGTCTATTACGACATAGATAATGACTTGCGGATCACTTGATGGCAAATAACCGACAATAGATGTGTACAGTTTATTTGTATATCCAACGCCATTTTCAATTGGTTTAATTGATGTACCGGTTTTTGCTGCAATATTATATGAATCAGATTTAATAACTGATTTTCCGTGATTAATACTCTCAGTAAGAAGCTCGGTTACAACTTTTGCATGTTCAGGTGTCATGACTTGTACGCGTTTTACTTTTATAGCTTCTTCTTCCGGTGGATACTTAATAACGTGTGGAGTAACTCTTACACCACCGTTTGCTATGGCAGAAACTGCTGAAATCATTTGAATTGCTGTAACAGAAGAACCGTAGCCGTATCCCATTGAAGCATGATCGGCACTGTCCCATTTTTCAGGCTGTTTTAAAATACCGACTGATTCTCCCGGTAAATCAATTCCGGTTTTTTCGCCAAATCCGAATTTTTTCAACATTCCGTAGTATTCGTATTTATTCATCATTTGAGCGACTAAAACGGAAGCAACATTACTTGAATGTTCAAATAAGTACACTAAATCAATTAATCCTGGATTTGGATGAGTTGCATAGTCATAGTTTTTAATTGGCCACCAACCTACTTTTATTTTACCGGTATCATTAATTTTTGTATATCTGTTAATTTTACCCAATTCCATTGCTGATGCAACAGTTATTGTTTTGAATGTAGAGCCCGGAGGATAAACATCTGTTAAAGTCCAGTTTTTAGTTTGAAAACTTGTTGCGGATTTGAAGTTATTAGGGTCAAAGTATGGATAAACCGCATAGGCTAAAATTTCTCCGTTTTTAGGATTCATTACTATTGCAGTGCCTCTGAATGCCTTAAATTTTTGTATTGTAGTCATCAATGCTTTTTCGCAAACGTGCTGAACTGGTGCATCAATAGTAAGAGTAACATCTTTTCCCTTACGAGGCGTTGTTACTGCAACGGGATCCGTTGTAATTTTATAGATTATGTTTCCTCTTGGGGTAACTTCATAATCTTCTCCTTTCGTAACGCTTTCCAACTTATCTTTTGCGGTTTGTTCAACTCCGGAAGCTATATCAGCATCAAAATTGTAATATCCTAATACATGCGAAGCCATTGTCCCTTGAGGATATGTTCTTATGCTCTTTTTATCCATAGGAATTTCTCTGAGATTTAATTTTGCGATTTCATCCCTAACTTGGCGACTTACATTCTTTTGTATTAATATCATTTGGTTGTTTTGTTTAAGTTTTTTTGTAAGTTCTGCTTGGGAGACTTTTAAAATCGGAGCAAGCATTTTGGCTAATTCTTCTTCTGAATGAACGAAATCGGCTTTTCTTGCGAAAATATCATAGTAAATAGTGTCTGTTGCCAGCTTAATTCCGTTTCTGTCATAAATATTACCACGCATTACAAAAGAATATGCTCGCCTTTGTTTTTTTGCTTTTATTCTACAATGTCTTGTATCAAGGATTTGTATACAAAAAAGATAAATAATAAAGACACTTATGATAAAAATGAATATATATTGAAGTCTTAAAAGTCTGTCAGCAAAAAGTTTGTTTTTATTTGCTCTGTTGCTATGTTTCATAAATTCCCCTTACCTTACAATGATACCACATATTAAGTTTGAGTGAAAACAGATTAATTAATCTTAATATTTTTATTTTAACAACATGCTTGTTAGCTAACAGCCAAAGCCATGTTATTAAGTGTACTTTGGGCACTTTATCTGTAAATCAATATTTGCAACATTTTAATACGACTGTGCATATTTTAATAAAATACTTGACAAAAAAAATATTATGATACATAATAAAATTGTTAGATGAAGTGTAGATAAAACACTTAATTAAAATCAAATCACGGAGGTGATAAATATGCAAATAAACAAAATAAATAATATATCTTTTAGAGAGAATACGTTGTCAATGGAAATGCAATCAAATGATGCAATCCTTATGTTAAGAGATCAAAATGCTCTTGTTAAATTCAAAAGAAATCAAGAGTTAGCGAGCAAAGCCGATTCTATAAATGCAAATCCGATTGTTGCAATAGGTTATAAATTATACAGAACTTTTAGTCTTATTGCTAATGATAGGAACAGCCAATCAGCAGAAACTGCTTTGAATGCAGTTGCTTAATAAAAGATTTATAATACTATGATACACACACATAATTTTGCGGTAATTCAATTGAATTACCGCTTTCACTATCTAAACAAAAAACGAATGAATGAGAACTCATCCGTATTTTTGTTTAATTTTTTCAATTTTATATAATCATACCGCCCGATATTTCAAGTACTTGACCTGTTACATAATCTGCATCTAAGGCTAAAAATTTAACGACTTTTGCAACATCTTCAGGAGTTCCCATTCTTCTGAGAGGAATGAGTTTTAAATATTCTTCTGTATTTCCCAAGCCGGCTGTCATTGATGTTTGAATAAATCCCGGAGCAACAGCATTAACACGAATATTTCTTGAACCAAACTCTTTGGCTAATGATTTTGTTAGTCCGATTAAACCAGCCTTTGATGCGGAATAGTTAGCTTGTCCTGCATTACCATGTATTCCTACAACGCTTGACATACTTACTATTGAACCTTGGCGAGCTTTCATCATGTGCTTAATTACGGCATGAGTTACATAATAAACTCCGGAAAGATTGATATTTATAACTTTTTCCCATTGTTCGGCATCCATTCTTACAAAAAGTCCATCTTTTGTTATGCCTGCATTGTTGATTAACACATCAATTTTACCATGTTCTGCAATCATCCTATCAACTGCATCATTAACTGTACTGTCATTTGATACATCAAATCTATAATAAGAAACATTTGCACCGCAAGCCTTTATTTCATCAAGTGCGGATTGTGCTTCTGTAATATCACAAATTCCGTTAACAATTATGTCGCAACCTGCAGCTGCAAGTGTTTTTGCGGTACACAATCCTATGCCTTGGGTTGCACCGGTAATTAATGCTATTTTCTTTTCAGTCATTATTTATCTCCTTATTTAAACTTTTGCAATTTCTTTATTTAAGTCTTTAAGGGTATATTCCAAAGAACTTTTGTCATAAACGTTATAAACAGGTAATTCTGGTGCAATTTTTTTGTTCAATCCTGCAAGAACTCTGCCGGCCCCTATTTCTACAAAAGTATCTACTCCATTATTAATCATATTTTTTATAGTTTGTGTCCAATATACAGATGAGTACATTTGTCTTGGCATTTTTTTCCTAAAATCTTCTTTTTGAGTGGTAATCTGAGCATCTACATTTGTGATGACGGGAGTTTTTGCGTCATTTATGTTAATACCTGAGATATAATTTTCAAATTCGATACTTACATCTTTTAAATAATCTGAGTGGAAAGCTCCGGAAGTAGCAAGTGGTATTACTTTTCTTGCACCATTATTTGTGAGATATTCGCTTGAACATTTTATAGCGTTATCGTCCCCAGTTATAACTACTTGTTCAGGGCTGTTATAATTTGCGATAGCAATGTAGCCAACTTTTTCCCCTTCGGCTAAAGCTTTTTCTAAAAGCTCGGGGTTTGCACCGATAACAGCAGCCATTTTACCTTTGTTAACGGTATTCATCAGTTCTGAACGTTTTTGCACAACTTTTAAAGTTGTGTTCAAATCCATGACATCTGCTGAGTATATAGCAGAATATTCGCCCAAACTGTGTCCTGCAACAAAACTTGGAAATATTCCGCAGTTTGCCCTAAATGCTTCTAACAAAGCTATGGAAGTTGTAACAATTGCAAGTTGAGCATTAATTGTTTGTTTCAAATTTTCTGCTGTGCTTTCAAAGCACAATTTAGTAATATCACGACCAAGATACTCTCCGGCTTTATCATAAATGTCTTTACTTACATTGTAATTGTGATATATGTCTTTTCCCATTCCAACAAATTGTGAACCCTGTCCCGGAAATAAAAATGCAATTTTTGTTACCATAAAAACACTCTTAATTTTTAATTTTATGCAATACTTTCGGCAATTTTCTTATTAACACAAGTTTCAACAGCTTCTTTTGCGACTCTGACAGCGTTTTTAATAGCGTATGCTTTACTTCTGCCATGAGCGATTACTGAAATACCTTTAACTCCCAAAAGTAAGCAACCACCAAACTCTTCATAGTTAATTCTGCCGTAAATTCTTTTCATAAAAGGTTTTGCCAGACATCCGATGAGCATACCCAAGAAATCAGATTTGAATTCACTCTTAATCATTTTGAATAAAAGTGAGGATGTGCCTTCTGTAACTTTTAATACAACATTACCCGCAAAACCGTCGCAGACAACGACATCACAAACATTGAGGAATAATTCACGACCTTCAACATTGCCCATAAAGTTAAATTTATCTTTTTCTTCCTCTAACAGATTATAGGTTTGTTGAGCGAGCTCGTTACCTTTACCGGCTTCTTCACCTATATTTAAAACTCCGACTCTCGGGTTTTCAATTCCCAATACATTCTTAGAAAATATTCTTCCCATGCTTGCGAATTGTTTAAGCATTTGAGGTGTGCAATTACTGTTAGCACCACCGTCGATAATGACTATTGGTTTTTTCATTGTAGGAAGAGTAACTGCGATGGCAGGTCTGTCTATTCCCGGAATTCTGCCTAATCCAAATAAGCTTGATGCCATAGCTGCACCGGTAGAACCTGCTGCAACAAGAGCTTCTGAGCTACCTGTTGCAACCGAATTTACCGTTAAAACTATTGAGGAATTTTTCTTTTTACGAATAGCTTGTCCAGGAGCTTCACCCATTTCGATAATTTCAGATGCGTGAGTTATCTTGATATCTAAAGATTTTACATCAACTCTGATACGTTTTTTTCTTCCTGCTTTTCCGCAATCAGACAAAAAACCCTCATATTGAATTGTATCTAAGCATTGCTCTATTCTGTCCTGTTTGCCTACAAGTTCGATTGCTACACCGTATTCTGCGGCAGCCCAAACTGCACCGGCAACTATCTCGAATGGTGCGTTGTCGCCTCCCATTGCATCAACTGCTATTCTTGTCATTCGTCCCTCTTATTCTTCAGTCTTTTCTTCGACTTTTGCTTCTTCTTTAACTTCTTCTACAACTTCAGCAGTTACTTCTTCTGCTTTTTCTTCAACTTTTGCAACTTTTGTAGATTTCTTAGCTGTTTTTTTAGGAGCTTTTTTAGCTTCTTTTACTTCAGCTTCAACAAAACCTTCAGATTTTCTTGAAACTACTTTACCTTTGTATTGTCCGCATGCTGTGCAAACAGTGTGAGCTAATACAACTGCACCGCAATTAGGGCATTTTGTTGTGGTAGGCTTCGTAGCCTTCCAATTTGATCTTCTTTTACCTTGAGCACTGTGTCCTGTTCTTTTCTTTGGTACTGCCATTTTCCTATACCTTTCTGATTCTACTGTCTGATAAGTCTGAATGTTTGTAAATTGGGATTAATCTTTTCTTTCGACCTTAATAGTCTTGAAAATATCCATTCTGCTGTCGTGAACTTTTGTTTCTTCATCAGATACAAACATTCCCTCTTTACAATTTATACCACAAACCTTTTTATTTGGTAAAGATAATATTACAGATTGATACAATAAGTCATAAATATCTATTTCCTTTTCACCGTTAAGGTCGGTAATAAACTGTCCCTGCTTTAATTCTACCTCTTGCGAATATTCTTCATACAGAGAGTTTTTGGCATAAATTTCTTCAATATTGATATTTAAATCGTATTCAAATTGATTTAAGCACCTGTCGCAAATGAGTGGAATTTTACCTTTAGCGTTACCGACTACGGAAATGTATTCGCCTTGTATCTTCAAATCCAAGACGGCACTGATATTGCAATCAAGTTCATCAATATATTCATCAAAAACGCAATGATAAATTTTATGAGGTTCTTTTTCAATATCTTCGATAAGTATTTTATGCATAAGGTTCTTCCTGCAACAAAAGACCTGCTATTTGAGTAGAAACAAAGCATATTTTTTTTATAGGACCAATCGGTTCTTTTTCAACAAGAACCGGAGTCGGACTTTTCATGAGTTGTTTTAACTCTGAATATATTGCCTGCGGATTATCAAAGTACATAACAACAGGGGTTGCGGAACCTTTTAGAAACATGATTACCGCAGTTCTTGTTTTTTGTTGTGCGCTAAACGGTTGAACCATTTTATTCTCTCCTTTTTTATTACAATATAACTATATCCTGTTGTGCCAAACACCACCTGTTCTATCAACGAGAGCATCATAACAGGACCAAAATCTAAAAACACCTGTCAAACCTAATAAAGCGTGAGTAATATTTTTATCATAAGGATTGTCATTAACTACCTGACCTATACCTGGCCATATAATAAGCGATAGTGCCGCTGCTCCGACTGATCTTCCTGAAATTTTTCCGGGAGTACCTTCAGTTGCTGCGTTTACCGGTGATAAAAATCCTAAAATAGCAATTAATGCCATAATACTTAAAACTTTTTTCATAACTCCTCCTTATTAAAAATTGAAAATTCTATAATCAATTTACCGACACGAAACATTATACCAATACAATATTATATTTACAAGAATGTATTTTTGATTGTAAGATTAATTTATCAAACCTTCACACAGAACAAATCTGCCTAAAGTAACAACTTTGCAATATTTTTTTAAAGATTCTACAAAACACTCATTTTGGCAAAATCCTCCAGATAAATAGATTTTTTGAGGTCGTTTTGCAAAATTCCACGCATTGTAGGCTATTCCGTGTACAAACTTTGAAATAGCATCTGCAGGTTTTTCTCCGTTGGAAATTGAGTCCATAATTTTTTCCATACCGAATATTCCGCAAGTAACTGCATATTTTTCGGTGTTGAAGTTTAAATTTTCTGCTGAAACATTATAAAATTTTAAAAGCATTTCAACTGTCGCGCCGGTTGAGCTTGCACAAGAAGTATTCCAGTCCATATCTTGGAATTTTCCATCTTTAAATCTTATCCATTTTGCATCACGACTACCCAAATCTAAAACAGTCGCATCAAGATCAATATTTTGTTTTTTAGCACCGCAAGCTAATGCTATAATTTCGTTTTCATTAGCATCAAACATATGACCGCAAGACGAGTCTGGAATAATATTTAATGATTTTATAATATTAGATGAAATTATATAGTAATATAAATTATCTTTTTTAAACTGAAAAAACTCCTCTCCATAGGAGTTTTTATCAGTAATTATTTTTGAATATGTTGTTCCTGCATCTAAATAAATCATAATTTTATAAAATTCATATTTTTGCGTTCTAAATAATCTTTTAAGTCCCGTTTGATTTCAGGTGCAAGAATATAAAGAACAATCAGGTTCGGAATACACATTGAAATCATCATTGCATCTGTAATGTACAGAATTGAGGATACATTCATTGCAGAACCGATTATGATAAAAATACAGTACATAACATTAAAGAACAAAACCCTTTTTCTGCCTTCTCCTAAAAGAAATGTCCAAGCCTTTTGACCGTAATAAGCCCATGATATCAGGGTCGAGAGTGCAAACATAACTGCGATAATTGAAAGAATTATCGGGAAGAACGGAATAACTGATTTAAAAGCATTTGAAGCAAGTTCTATCCCCATAGGCTCCGGCATTGCTTGTACGCAAGCTCCGGAAAATACTATTGCACAAGATGTAAACATACAAAGTACACCTGTTAGAAATGTTTCTAATAAAGCAACAAATCCTTGCGAGACAGGTTCTTTTGATTGAGCTGTTGCATAAACGATTGCAGCTGCACCTGTACCTGCTTCGTTAGATTGAACAGAACGTCTTAATCCTATAATTATTGTTCCAAAAACTCCACCGGCAACAGCGGTCGGATGGAATGCTTCACGCAACATAAGCATAATTGCATGTGGTATATTTGTAAAATTTGCCAAAATAACAATTAATCCGGAAACAATGTACATAATACACATTGTAGGGGTTAAAATTGTAGTAACCTTAGCTATACTTTTTATACCGCCAACAACAACCATGCCGATAAGGACTGCAACAACAAGTCCGATTATCCAAGTAAAGCCATGAAAAATGCTGTGTTCATTACCTGTAATAAATACTATTTGGTGTGCTGTTTGGTTAATTTGAATCATATTTCCGCCAGTAATTCCGCCACCGATACAAAGGACAGCATAAATTACAGCTAAAGTTTGTCCGAAGTTACGCATTTTTTTGCGAGTAAGTCCGTGTGCAATATAATGCATAGGACCTCCTGATACGGAACCATCAAGGTTAAACCTTCTGTATTTAACAGCCAAGGTTGCCTCCATAAATTTGATTGACATACCTAATATTGCACCGAGAAAAATCCAAAAAGCTGCTCCAGGCCCGCCGATTGAAATAGATAATGCAACACCTGCAATACTACCGATACCAATGGTACCGGACAAGGCTGTTGCTAATGCTTGAAAAGAACTGACTTCACCGCATCCTTCATGACTTTTGTCCGGTTTTGATGTAATGTTGTCTACTGCATGCTTAAATCCCCAAAACGCAATCCCTTTGAAATATATTGTAAAAAATATACCTGCAAAAAGTATCCAGAAGATAACGATAGGAATAGTTGCACCGCAAATCGATACAGGGAAAAAGACAACATCTGCAATCCTGTCGCAAACAGGTGCGATATGCTTGTCAATAAATTCGTCTACGCTCATGGCATTGACTGATTGCAAGGTCATAAGCATTGTAGTCATTAACATCCATAGTTTTTTCATAATCGGTTCCCTCTATTTCGCCCAATGTAATAATCTTGACATTTCTTCTATTGTATCAAAAACTTGTCAATTTTGTTTAAAATCTTTACATTTCTAAAACAAAAAATTGAAAGCGGTTAATTAGCCTATAATTAATCGCTTTTCTCTAATTAACAAAACTTTATTCCAACTCTGTTTTTTCAATTTCTTTTGTGGTTGTAAATTTGATTGTATCACCCTCGGCTATATCATTAAATTTAACAAAAGAAATACCGCATTCAAAACCTTGTGCAACTTCTTTTACATCATCTTTAAATCTTTTGAGTTGATCAACCGAACCCCTAAAGATTTCAACGCCGTCCCTGTATATTGTTGCAGTATCATTTCTGTTAATTTTACCGCTTGTAATATAGCAGCCGGCAATTTTTGTAATCTTGCCGATAGTAAAGATTTGTCTGATTTCGGCTTCACCGGTTACGATTTCTTTGATTTCAGGTGAAAGCAGAGAAATCATTGTGTGTTCAATATCTTCCAAAATTTGATAAATGATATCATATTTCTTAATAGAAACACCCTCTCTTTCAGCTGCTGCAAGAGCATTGGCATCTTCTTTAACAGTAAATCCTAAGATTAATGCATTTGAAGCTGAAGCGAGCATAACATCCGCTTCAGATATATCACCGACTCCGACATGAATGATTTTTGTAACAATTTCTTTTGATTCCATTTGGGCAATAGCTTGAGATACAGCTTCTGCTGCACCGTGAGTATTTGCTTTAATGATTAAATTCAAATGAGGAATGTCATCCTCTGTCGCTCCGGATTCTTTTCTCATATGAGCCGGAAGCATTGCATCAAGGCGTTTGTTGCGTTCTTTTTCCTTACGTTTATCAACAATAGCTTTCATTTCTTTTTCATTTTTAACAACTTCAAAATAATCGCCCGCAACCGGAACTTCTGTTAAACCTAAAATTTCAACAGGGGTTGATGGTTCAGCTTTTTGTATTCTTTCGCCAGAATCCGAAAGTAATGCTCTTACTCTGCCGCAAGCTGTTCCTACTACAACGCAATTACCTGCTCTTAATGTACCGTTTTGTACAAGCAGTGTTGCAACAGGACCTTTTCCTTTATCTAAGTTAGCTTCTATAACTACACCGGTTGCTTCTGCTTTCGGATTAGCTTTCAAATCTTGAACTTCAGCTACAAGTAGAATGTATTCAAGGAGTTCATCAATACCGTCGCCCATTAATGCCGAAACCTTTACTGTTATGGTATCTCCACCCCAAGCCTCAGGTACAAGTTCATGCTCGGTAAGTTGTTGTAATACCTTATCAGGATTTGCTCCCGGTTTGTCGCATTTGTTAACAGCTACTATTATAGGTACTTCTGCAGCTCTTGCGTGGTGAATAGCTTCTATTGTTTGAGGCATTATTCCGTCATCAGCTGCAACAACAAGAATTGCAATATCTGTGGCTTTTGCACCTCTTGCACGCATTTCGGTAAATGCTTCGTGCCCGGGGGTATCAACAAAAACTATCTTTTTTTCTTGTTTATTATCAAGATAAACCGTGTATGCACCGATTGACTGAGTTATTCCTCCGACTTCGGTTGCGACGATTTTGTGCTTAGAGGCTCTTATGCTGTCGAGCAATGTAGTTTTACCGTGGTCAACATGTCCCATAATCGAAACAACAGGAGCACGTTTTTTTAGTAACTTTTTATCTACTTCCGTTAATGCCTTCTGTTTTTGTTCTTTTTCAAGTTCTTCTTCTATATAAGCATCTAAATCTTCTTCCAAAACTTCAAGCTCATATTCTTCACATACTTTTTTAATCGTTTCAACATCAATGAGCTGGTTTACGGTAGCCATGATTCCTTGGAACATTAAAAACTTAACTATTTCTGATGGTGCCTTACGAATTTTGTCAGCCAGTTCGCTTATTGTCATTGGTTGGTTAACAACTATTTGAGTTACTGCTTCCAATTCTTCTTCTTTATGTGAACGTTTTTTGTGTTTTTGTGCAGCTGCTTTTTCTAAAGAGATCATTTCTTGATCTTCTTTTTTCATATTAAAATCTTTTTCTCTGCGTTTGTTATCGCTTTTCTTTTTTGATTGTCCTTTGCCTTCGTATATTTCTTGAGGAATAATTCGGCGTTCTACAAGTTTTTTGTCATTATTTTTATTATTGAAAGATTTTTTATCACCGGATTGTCTTTGATGGTCTTTTGTGTTTTCATTATTTACAGGTTTTTGCGGAGCTTTGCGAACTATTTCTATCCTTGATTGATTTTTAGGATATTCAATTTTTGTTCGTTCGATTTTTAAAACAGGCTTATTTGCAGGCTTTGGAGCTTCGATTTTCTCTGTCTGGTTTGCTTTTTTAGTTTTATCAATTTTTTTTACAGGTTCTTCAATTTTAGCACGTTCAACTCGTTCTATTTTTGGAACTCTTTCAATTCTTTCTACCCTTTCTATTTTTACGGGTTCAGGGTTGGTTTTTTTTATGACTTCCGGTTCTTGTGTCGGAGTTTTGGATTTTTTTACAATAAATGCTTTTTTAGGAGCGGATTTCTTTGTCGCAACCCCCAAATGTTCTTTCAATTTGTTAATCTGGTCAGATGTAACAGTATTTGAGTGCGACTTAACCATTATGGAAATTTCCGCAAATTTTTCTATAACCTCTTTGCTGGTTAGATTAAGCTCTTTTGCTAATTCACTAACTCTTAAACTGTTCATCCAATATTCCTTTCAAATCTTTACAAGTTTTCAGTGCATTATTTAACTTGTTTTTTTTTAATGCGTTACTAATACAATTTTGATTATAACAAAGATATGCGGATCTGCCAAATGTTAACGAATTCGGATTAACGAGAATTTCTCCCGTTTTGTAATCCTTTGTTAATTTTATCATGGTGTTCTGTTGATGCATTTCGCCACAACCGACACATTTTCGTTGCCTAATCATATTTCTTTTATATCACAAAAATATTTTCTGTTAAATCATGATAATCGTGAGGGTGTAATAAAAAACATGCTGAAGCACTTTTTAGGTAGTCCTATATACTTCAGCATGTTTTTTATTTTGTCAAATATTCAAAATCGGTTTAGTAATACCATAAATCTGCATAATTAGGATGTTGTCTCAAATATCTGTCAGTACATACAAATGAGTATGATTCATAAGCTCTTGAGCCAGGGTTGTTTATATCATACCAATGTTTTCCAACATTTCTTCCTGTTGTAACAACACGACCATTTTTATCGTACGCAGTGTATGATACGGTTTTTGCAAAATTAGTTGTACAATCTACAAATGAGTTAGTTCTTATTGTCCATACATCTCTGCCGTTAATAACTTCTAATGGATCTCCGCTCGCAACATATTTGGTAAGCATTGTGTATGTTCCGTAGTTGCTTGCTGGACGGATACTTGAAGCGTCAATGTAATGTCCAGCACCGATTTGCACCCAATCATAAGCAAACGCAGGTACTGCAAATGCACATAATGCTATTGCGCAAAGTCCTTTCATGATAAAGCTCTTCATTCTCTTTTTCTCCTTTCTGCTTTTTCATACTTTTTCATATTTTGTAATGTTCACTCGTTAATAATGGTTACTGGTATAGTATATTTGATTAAATCTATGTTGTCAATATGTTAAATCTATTGTTGTGTAAGTTTTATATATTTGTTCCATTAGTTTAAAAAAAATATAATTTAAATGAGGTGGAGCTGTGAAATCGGAAATTAATATAAAATTAGGGAAAAGAATTCGTTTCTTAAGATTGCAACAAGGTATTAGTCAAGAGAAGCTTGCAGAAGCAATTAATATTGCTACTACTTCGTTTAGTTATATAGAAACCGGTCGTGGATTTATGACATTGGGTACATTGGAAAAATTTGCTCAGACTTTAGGAGTTGAACTTTACGAAATTTTTAAATTTTCAAGCTTGCGGTCTAATAGGGAAATCTATAACCATGTCATTGAAAAAATAAATAATATAAAAGAAAATGATGAAAAATTAGGAATTGTATATAACTTTGTTGAAAATGTGTTATGAAAACAAACAAGTTCTAAAACCATTATAGGTTTAGAACTTGTTTGTTTTTTACTTTTAGTTATTATATTCTATCAATAAATTCGCCTTCATAGCCTATTGTCCAATTATCGTCGTCGAAATTTGCAGAAACTCCAAGCATATAACTTTCCAATAACATATCTTCTGCCACGCAGTCTTGGTTTCGTTTTAATAATTTAGCAACTAAATTGCTTATTCTTGACGGTGTTATTCTTACAATTTCTTTTTGTGTAAATTCAGTGGTATTAGGACTATACAATTCAAATTCAGAATTATTTTCCCAATCTGTAGTCTCAAAAGTTGAGGCGTTTACGCTCATAACTGTGAATAATACTGCTACGCTTAAAGCTAACGTCATTTTTAATGTTTTTTTCATAATGTTTACTCCCATTTTTTTAAATTAATATCCTCTATATTATTTAAATAATTATCAAATCGATAATTGCCATTTTATTTTTACGATAAAATTTAAAAATGTCTGTGTTTAAGCAATAAATTGAAAAACTTGTATTTACAAAACTTAATGTTATATAGATTTAATCTATATTATGCATAGCTGCTTTATTTACTTATGAGAAAAATCTTTAATATTTTGTAAAATTTTGTATAAAAAAAGATTTGAGTGTACAATAAAAAAAGTAGTGAGTATTTGTAAATTTTTTTGTAAATTAATATATACGGGAAAAGACATATGAATTATCACAATATAACAAAAGAGGATATGCTTAAC
>JAKSUQ010000050.1 GCA_024408855.1 bacterium
GTATTTCTACCGTCACCGACTTTTTTCAATATTTTTTTAGAAATCAAATCTTTAATATCAATAGTTGCAGTGTCTTGAGAGCAGTTGCACATCTTTGCCCATTTTGTAGTCGTAAGATTACCCTTGAAATCATCCATAAATCTGTTCAAAACTTTCTTTTGTCTTTCGTTAAAAATTACTTGCGAATTTTTATTCCAAAATTCTGCACGCTTCAAGACATCTTTTAAAATCTCGTCGCTTGATTTAATCGCATTTAATAAATTTTCTAAAAACCAAACAAGCCAATTTGTAATATCCATTGAACCTTTTTGAGTTTGCTCCAAAACATCATAATAACTTTTTCTGTTTTTTTGAATTTGACTTGACATAGAATAAAATCTGAATTGATTTTCATCACTTCTTGCAAGCAACATATCTGTTAAAGCTCTTGCAATACGACCGTTTCCATCATCAAACGGGTGAAGTATAACAAACCACAAGTGAACAATTCCGGCTTTTATCAACAAGTCAACGTCATCAGCTTTATTGATGTATTCAATCAAATCGTTCATTTCTTTATCTAAAACATTTGCCTCCGGTGCTTCGTAATGTATTTTTTCTTTGCCTTCATATCCGGAAACAACTCTCATCGGTCCAAGTTCATCATTTCTGTAATTTCCAACTGTAATTTTATAAATACCACTATAACCTGTTGGGAATAATGCTGCGTGCCAACCAACTAACCTGTCTTTTGAGATTATTTCGTTGAAATTTTGTGTTGCATCAAGCATCATTTCAACAATACCGTCAATGTTTCTTGATGAATAAACTTCTCCGCCGATATCAATTCCAAGCCTTCTTGCAATAGATGAACGAACAGATGTTTTGTCCAAAATTTCTCCCTCGATTTCGGAAGATTTGATAATATTTTCTGTCAAAATTTGCAAGGTAGCATTATTTTTGATTTCAAAACCCAATGCATCCATTTTCCCAAGCAAATAACCTTGAGACTTCTTAATTTCTAATAACAAATTCTGTACTTTTTCTACGCACCATGTAAACTTGTGCCAATCAGTATTTTGATAGATGTATTGCATATTATTCTCCGAGTATTATACGGATATTATAACTCTTTTCTCCGAAGATTTCAAGGCTAAATCATTACTATCATAAACATGGATTTGAACATATTTTAAACGGTTATAAAACAGGGTTTGAATTCATTTGTCTATTTATCCATTCCATAATTATGGATACTAAATATTTTTGCTGTTCTTTGGTTAGTTCAACACCTTTTGGAAAATGATGCCATTTTTCTATGCAGCCTCGGCAGCAACAAGCGGTGGCGTGTTGGGCGATAAAAACAGGGTGTCCTCGCATTGGGGTTTGTTTGCCGTCGTTTGCAGGTTCTGCCGGAGCAACTCTGTTCCGAATAAAATCGCAGGCATGAGAACGAATCTTATCAAGTCCTTTGTCCTTGATGTATTCAAGTTCTTTTGCTCGAAGTTTAAATCTGCCTCTGAATTTTAATTTTGCTAATTTATCTAAAATACTAAAACATTGTTCCATTCCAGCCCCACATATCTACAGGGTGATAGGTAATGTAAATTTGTGAGCCGTTTAAGCCGTAGTCGTTTGTTAATGTTGCACAAATTTCTCTTGTTGCATTTTGACAAGATGGTTTTATAACAGAGCCTAATGCACGAACTGCAATATATGCACCTTTTTCAATTTTTGCGCCACCCATATACAAAGATTTTTCATCTTCAATATTAGTCATAATGTATGCGTTAGGTTTTGAAAAAGCAGAAGATACAGCCTGCGCTAACTTTGCTTGTAATTCGTTTTTTTGATTTTCGTCTAATTTAATACTCAATTTTGCTTCAATATATGGCATAATTCTCTCCTTTTTTCAAATTGTCAAGAAATCCTTGACAGTTCAACTCCTGAAACAATTATAACTTAAATTTGCAAGATTGCATAAATGTACACTATTTAGAATTTTGATTTTACTAATTTATCTAAAATTTCCGCAATTATTCAAACTCTATTACAACAATTTCAGGAACACAGTTAAATCTAACATTCAAAATGCTGTTACCTATTCCTTTTGTAACAATCATTTGTTTTCCTTTTTCTTCAATCAAACCTTGAGAATATTTATCCCTATATTTTGATGGGACAATTAATGCACCGATTAAAGGTAATCTAACTTGTCCGCCGTGTACGTGTCCAGAGAGAGTTAAATTTACTTCTTTTGGAACTTTTGGAAATACATCAGGCGAATGAGATAAAAGTATCACAGGGTTTTTAGTTGAATAAAGAGCTTTATAAATATCAGGAGTTCTTGTTGTTTTATCTTCTACTCCTGCAATATATACATCTTTACCATTAATATTAATCTTTGTGTTTGAATTTAGGTAAAATTAGCATATTTCTGCACGCAAAAATTTCCCCATATTTTTCAACATTTCACTCAAAATTACCGATTTCAGTCAAGAATTTTCTTTAATTCTTGGTGTTCTTTTTCAAATTTTTCAGGATTTATGTTTTTTAATTTTTCTAAATTCTGTATTTTCCATCTTATAGCAGGTAACTTATCAAAATTGGGAATATCGACACATTTTAAATCTATATTCAAAGATGCAAAATTAAGAAGCAAATCTTTGTAATTAGATTTTATCTTATTTTGAACAAAATCAATTAACTGTTTTAGTGTTTCAGTATGTTGCTTGTAAGTATATTCTATATCTGTCATGCCTAGAAATTCTGATGCAAAAACATTTTCTTGGTCTAAAATGTTTGGATTTAAGAGCTCATATATTGGTCTTGGCGCAGACAAAAGCATTACAACAAAACCTTTTATTATTTCATCATCAAGTTTATTTTGCTCAAATAATTGATAAATATCAAATAAATCTCTTGGGTGCTGCCTGTTTAATGCTGCAGATATTTTACCGCCATAAGTTTCCGCTTTTGATAATACGTTACAGTCCACATACCCGAATAAACCTTCTGCTCTACTGCAAATTGATAATTCTTGTGGTGGAATAATGCAGCCACGAGCATTATAATTTGGCTCAATTTTTATTGTAGATTTTTCGTTTGAACATAAAATTTTCTTTTCCGAGTCACCACGAATAAAAGATTTATATCCGACAGAATTAAGATTTTTATTTATTCTATCCAATGCATCATTAATATTTTTATATGCTTCGTTTCTTGTACAAAATTCAATATAAGTTAAATCTATATCTACAGATAATCTTGGTAAATTCTGATAAAACATATTGATTGCCGTTCCACCTTTTAGTGCAAAACATTTTTCGTGTGCAATATAAGGCAAAACCTCTACCAATAAACTAACCTGATTTAGATATTCTTGTTTTATCATATTTCTTCTATATTCCCAATAACAATATTGTATTTTTTATTTAATTTACCACCTTTTTCAATTGTCCGCTTTCCTTTTCCCAAATCAATTTTGGATATATCTAATTTTTTAAACCAAGGATAGTTTAATTTCTCTGCAATATATAGAAAAACTCGTTTTACTTTTATACTTGAACAATTTTCTAACAAATCCTGTAACAACTTAGGTTTTAATACCGGCATTGATTCCATTAATTGATAAACTTCGTTTAAACTATTTTTGTTAGGTGTTAAATATATCATTTCCAATAATGCTCTTTCTTTTGTAGAAATTTTTGTTGAAAAATCTTTATCGTTATGATTTTCTAATCCAATATCTTTAGGTAAAATAGTTGTTTTAATTATTTCAGTATTATCTTTATATTTTTCTTTGAACCAATGAGGTAGTTTTTCTCCGCGCAAACAATAAATATATGTTTTTCTGCTAAAACTAATATTATGATTTATTCCATGTATAGATAAGGCAGATACCCCTCCAATATGAAAACTTAAATTTAATTGAGTTTGTACAGCATATAATGCACCATTTAATTCAATATTATCATTTAGCTTGAAATATGCTCCTGTACCAAATGATTTAAACCAATTATTTTTCTTGTATGCATGAATTAAACTACTGGATATCCCTTGTTTATTTAGCCAAACCGAAGTTACCACAGATCCGTGTGGTATTTTTTGTAATATTTGGTTTAGATTTGTTTCTTTTTGCATAATTACATTTTATATATTAGCACATTTTTAAACTAATGGGAAGTTTTTTATTTTAATTTTGCGGTCGGCTCGTTTTCAACATATGCTAAAAAATGTGTCTGAAACGTACTGTATTATTGTTTGACACAAGACTTGACTTATTACAAAAGAGAGTTACTATGAATAGTGACATAGCAAAGGTTTTAAAACTTTGAAGGTTCGGAGCCAACCTGAGGACTTTTGTGATTATATTTATTAATAAATTCTTTTGCAGTTGGGTGGGTTTTAATAGTGGGTTTTAATAGGACATTTAAAAATTATCAGAGAGAATTGAACAAATTATCTTTTCAATTTGAACTGTCTGACAGATAGAATTGAACAACTTCCGACTTAATTAAACACAAAATTAAACTTTTCAATTTCATTGTCCGACTTGTTCAATTTTAACTGTCTATTTATACCTATCATATTATAATTTTCATTATTTCCGATAAAATTAGTGTGGTGATACCTTGTACGAAATACCGAGATTTATGCTTAGTGACTAACAGTGTAAGGTATACCCATCATCCTGCAATAGGATATCTCTTCATAGTCATCAAACCAAAGTGAAACAGTTCCACTGCCTTTATGCTCTCTATTTATGGCGGCTCTCCAGTCAGAGGACGAACTGCTCGATGAACTGCTTGAAGAACTCGATGAACTGCTTGAAGAAGTATAATGCGTTTTATAAGTAACGTAATCTACACTTCCATCAGCATTATAATATGTATATTTTTCATGTCCCGGATCATAAGCATATTTCAAAACACCATCTTTGGTATAACTATATTTGGTTCCATCAGGTAATAGCTTTTCTTCTAAAACCATTTTACCATTTTCAATGCGATATTCTTCAATAATCCCCTTACCTATAATCTTTTTTGCTTTTACTAATTCACCACTTTCGTAGTATTTTGTTGTATTACCCTCGATAGCTCCTACTAATTCACCATTTTTATTATATATACTTGCTTTATTACCTTCAATTAATTTTTGTTCAACAACAACACCGGTTTTGTCATTAACAATTTTGTAAGAACCGTCTCTGGCAGTAATTTTTGTAAAACTGCCACATTCATCACCAAATTCACATTTTACAACTTTTGAAAGGTCACTATGG
>JAKSUQ010000051.1 GCA_024408855.1 bacterium
TGCAGGTCACAACAAGAAATATAAGCATCCAAGACGCGAACATTTAGTGCAATATAAAAATAAAATACGTAGATTTGATGAAAACGACAACGGAATGATTTTTGACGCTAAAGGTGAAGTAAAAGACGACATTTGCAAGATATTATACAAGAATTCAAAAAAGTGCCCCTTAAAATAGATGCTTTACTATAAATGAATAAATATTATTTTTAAATTGTATTTATGTATAGAAGAGAGACACTATAGAGAAATATAAGATTGGTTGCATAACTAGAGTATATGGCTTATTATATTAGGAACCTTAAGGTTCCTTTTATTTTAATTATTAGATATTATCTCCTTTAGTGGTTAATTATATTTGCTTAAAATGTTGATTTTTGTTCAATGTAATAGTAAAATTTTGCCTATGTTGAACAAAGAAATTACTAAAAACGAATTCGATTTATTGATTTATCTTAAAGATAATAAAAACCTAAATCAAAGGAAAATATCATCCATTTTTAATTTTTCATTAGGAAAAACTAACTATACTTTGAAATCTTTAGAAGAAAAAGGTCTTATCAAGGATCTAAAAGTAACTAAACATGGTATAGATTATCTAGAAAAGTTTAAAGTTGATAATGCAATAGTTCTTGCTGCTGGAATGTCAACAAGATTTGCTCCAGTTTCATATGAGATTCCTAAGTCACTCATAAGAGTTAATGGTGAGATAATGATTGAAAGAATCATTAGACAGTTAAGAGAAAAAGGCATTCAAGAGATTATTATCGTTGTTGGATATATGATGGAAAAATTCTTGTATTTGCAAGATAAATTTAATGTTAAGTTAGTTGTTAATAACGAATTTAGAATTAAAAATACACATAGTTCAATTAATTGTGTTAAACAATATTTAAAAAATTCCTACATTGTATGTGCAGACAATTATTTTAAAGAAAACGTTTTTAATACATATGAATATAAAGCTTTTTATTCATCCGTGCATATTAAAGAATTGAATTATGAAAGAGGATTAATCACTGATTCAAATGGTTTAATCATTGATACTGTTAAGCCTGCAGAGAATATGTGGGTGATGTTTGGCCATGTCTTTTTTGATAAAGACTTTTCTAATAAGTTTAAAAAATATCTAACTGACTATTTTGGTAGACCAGGAATTGAAAATTATTATTGGGAATGGATTTATTGTGAAAATCTTAAAGATTTACACATGTATATTAAAAAATATCCTAATGGTATCATTTATGAATTTGATTCTCTTGAGGATTTAAGGGCATATTCTCCTGATTATTTAAAAGAAAACAATATCGAATTAGTAAATAATATTTGTAGAACACTAAATTGTCAGGTTTCTGATATTTCAAAAATAACGAAAGTTAATGGTGGATTGTCGAATACAACATTCTTATTTGAAGTTAAAGGAAAGAAATATTGTTATAGATTTCCTGGAGTAGTTTCATCGAAAATTCATGATAGAAAAATTGAAAAATTAGCAAATGAATATGCGAGTAAACTTGGAATCGATCATTCTTTAGTTTACTTAGACGACAATACTGGCTGGAAGGTTTCAAAGTTTATCGAAACAACTGAGACTTATGATCCAGAGAACATTAAACACATAAAGCAATTATGTGAGGTGTTAAGAAAATTGCACAAGACAACTTTTAAAGTTGGTAAACAATTTGATTATTATAAGGAAGCGATTATTTTGTCTAAAAAAATTATTGAATTAGATCCTTCTGCAGATTCAATGCTACAAAGCCTAATTGAAAAAGCTTCTTTGATTTACAAGGAACTTGCGTTAGACAATTGGCCAATTTCTTTAAACCATAATGATATTGATATTCCTAATTTACTTATTGCGAACGACCATGTTGAACTAATTGATTGGGAGTTTGCTGCCGATGGTGATGCTGGCTTTGATATTTGTAAAACATTTACATTCCTCCCATATAAAAAGGAAAACGTTATTCGTGGATTGACTGAGTTTTACCAAAGAGCTCCTGAATTATCAGAGATTTATCACATCATTAATTGCGCATGTATAAATTATTTTTATTGGGTAATTTGGAGTATATATATGACAAAAAGTGAAAAAGATTACTCAACATACACTTTAGTGTATTTTGAAAGATTTATCACGTATTTTAATATAAGTAATCAAATTAAGAAGAAAGGAACATTTTAATTATGGAGTTTGTTGTAGCTATCGTTTTAGGATTACTAACATCTGTCGGTTCTTTAATTGCATTAATTTTTGTTTCGAAAGAAGAAAAACAAATTGAAACAGAAAGAAAGGAGACAAAATAATGAATCCATATTTAATTGGTATAATTATCTCTTTAGCAGTTTACCTAATTATTAGTTTTATTGTTGGTAAAAAAGTTAAAAACGCTAATGACTTTTATGTTGCTGGAAGAAATGCCCCAACACTATTGATTACAGGGTCATTAATTGCTTCATTCTTGGGTACGGGCGCTTATACTGGTGATCTTGCGGAAGCTTTTGATGGCGGTTTTGCACCTGTATTAATTATTTGTGGAATATTAGTTGTTGGATACATCGTTGGCTCTGTTCTTTTTGGAAAATATTTAAGAAGAAGCGAAGTCTACACGATTCCACAATTTTTTGGAAAAAGATTTAATTCAAGACCACTTCACATTTTAGCTACTGTTGTTGCAATTTTATCAATGTCTGTTTACTTGCTTTCTTGTATGCAAGGAATTGGCACAGTAATGGAACAAGTGACTCATATTGATTACATTTGGTGTATTGTTATTGCTATGTGTGTATTTACAGTTATTACAATTCTTGCTGGTAGCAAGGGTGTTTTAATAACTGATACAATTATGTTTATGTTCTTCACAATCGTTTCAATTGTTTGTGTTGGCATTATTGCGCATAATTCTGGTGGTTGGTTTGCAGCATTAAAAAATGTTACTGCTAATGAAGATGTGCCAGGAATCTTAAATTGGGGTGGCGGAGATAATTATCTTTACAAAAACCCAGTTGAAAATACAATTTGGGCAATTTTTGCAGGAATTTCATGGTTGGGTGTTACTATGGTTGGACCATGGCAAGCAAGCCGTTATTTAATGGCAAAGAATGAACAAACCGTTGTTAGATCCACTATTGGTGCAGCTGGTGTTGTTCTTGTTGTTCAATTTGTTGTTCTGATTGCTGGTGTCTTTATTCGTAATGTTAATCCTGAACTTGCATCATCATCTCAGGCAATTATTTGGGCTGCACAGAACATGATGCCATTGGTTTTTGGTGTTTTACTATTAACTGGAATTATTGCTGCAGGTATGTCTAGCGCAACTACATTCTTGTCATTAATTGGAAGCTCGGCAACAAACGATGTTTTAGAAATCAAAGACCAAAAAAAGAGTTTGCTAATTTCTAGACTGGTTATTTTAGGTGTATCCATTATCATTACCATTTTAGCTGTATGGAATCCTCCACAAATTTTCTGGATTATGCAATTTGGCACAACAATGATTGCTGCCGCATACTTACCAGTTGCAATTGCCTCAATCTGGAGCAAAAAAGTTACAAAAAAAGCAGCCTTCTTTGGAATGCTTACTGGTTTTGTTGTTAACTTCTCATTAAAAATGTATACACTAATTGCAAAAGTTACATTGCCAATATATCTAGACCCATTCTTCATTGCCTTGGTTGCAAACATTCTGGTTATTGTTTTGATTACAGTGTTTAGTAAAGGACCAACAAAAGAAGAGATTGCTTTCAGAGAGAAATTGTTTATTATACCGGAATGCGAAAAAGATAAAAAAGAGATTAAAAAGACAAAAAAATTCCTAATCGGTGGGATTGCAAGCGGTTTTGTTTTAGCTATAATTTTCGTTGTTCTTTGGGTTCTACCTATTTTTTAAGATTCATTTTTGCACTGGTGTTTGTTTTGATGACTTTTATATACAATTGAGTAGATATTCAACAATTAAAGACAAATACATATGTATTAAATCAAGTGTTGTTTTATAAAAACGTGTTAGTATTGAATTTTTGATGTTTAAATTTAGCTTTTGTGAAAATCACTCGGAAAAGTTTCGCCGTCAGAAGCTTTAATTTGGGCATCAATAAATGTTATGCCAGCAATTCTTGGTATTATTTTATCTGGAGTTTTTGCCTTTGGTATATCATCTGCAACTACTTTTCTTTCATTAGTTGGCTCAAATATTACGAACGACTTGATTAAACCAAAAGAGAATAAAAAGTACTAATTGGTCGTTTTATTATTCTTGGATGGCCTTAATTATTCTTACATTATGCCTATGGAACCTTCTGCAATTTTTTTATTACATATGTAGGTGGGGAGGTTGTTGCTTGTTCGTGGTTGCCAGCTGCTCTTGCAAGTGTTTGGAGTAAACGCGTTACAAAAGCCAGTGCTTTTGCCAGTATGTTGTCAGGATTCGTTGTAAGTGCAGTTTTAAAAATAGTTTTTGCAGTCGGCAATATTTCGGTTCCAATTTATTTAGACCCTTTCTTTATCGGTTTAGCGGTAAGTATTGTGGCATTAATTATTGGATCACTTCTAACAAAAGTTACTAATGAAGAGAAAAAACAAAGAGAATTATTGTTCGTTGTTTCTGATCACGACAAGGATCCTAAAGAAGTTAAGAAGACAAAAATAATTTTAGGTGTTTCAATACCTTTAGGACTTCTAATTTCAGTATTATTAATTGTGTTATGGGTTCTTCCTTTAAAATAAATTGAAATTTATTTAAATAAGTTTTAAACTAAAAATATGAATCCGATAAAAATATTGATTAACAAAATTTCTTGTCGCAAAAATCCATTAAAATTTTATAAAAAACAAGGTGTGAAATTCAAAAGCGATAATGTTGTTTTTTACAATAGAAAAGCAGGAATATTTTCAACAGAGCCTTGGTTAGTAACTTTAGGAGACAACGTTTTTATTGGAATTGATGTTCAATTCCTTACACACGACATGGGCACTTTATTGTTCCCTGAAGAAAATTTT
>JAKSUQ010000052.1 GCA_024408855.1 bacterium
GATTCATTGTCGATATGCGAGAGATTCATTGTCGATATGCGAGAGATTCATTGTCAACCGAAAATACAATCCCTTGTTCCGCTCCAATGATTGGAACACAACAGACGGAAACGCGGAATCCGTCTTGTTTTCGATATGCGAGAAAATCATTGCGTAAATGCGAAATGAGTTGACAAAAATTCGCAATAGAATTAAACTGTTTTTTGGGGTGATTCTATTGGATTCAAAAGAAATGAAATATAACCGAGAATATCTTGTTGTGCAAGCGAATGAATTAGTTAGAAGTAAACAAGACGAATTATCTCTACTTGAATCTAAATTAGTAAGATTAGCAATTTCGCAAGTATTGAAAGAAAGCGCCGATTTCAAAACATATCGTTGCGGCGTTTCCGAGTTGGCAAAATATTTCGGAATCAGCGCGCAAAATATCTATAATGAAATGAAATATTTAGCGCGCGATTTAATGAAAAAAAATATATATATCCGTGACGGAACAGTAGATAAACAAGGAAACCCGAATTTTAAGATTTTACATTGGATAGACTATGCGGAATACAAAGACGGGTTTTTTGAATTTAGATTGAGCGAGAATCTAAAGCCGTATCTATTGGGATTAAAACAGTTATTTACGGCGTATGAATACGGGAGTATTATAGAATTACCAACAGCCTATTCAATTCGATTGTATGAGATTTTAATAAGTTGGAAGAATAGCGGAATCACACGGGAAGAAAGCACAAAACAAACTCTTATTAAATTAGATGAAGATGAAATATTGTTTTCAATAGATTATTTACGCGATTATTTCAACTGTAAAGATAAATACGCGAATACGGGAGATTTTATCAAGTATGTTATTGAATACGCGATAAACGGAATCAATGAAAACTCTAATATTCAACTATCATTTCGGAGAATCAAAGAGGGAAGAAGTATAAAATATCTTGTTTTCAAATTCGGATTTGAATTTCCGCCCGATGAAGAAATAGATAATCGCGTGAAAAAATCACGGGAAATCGTGAATCGCGTATTTGAAGAATGGAATAGAGGGATTTAGTATGCGAGATTTGTTGACAGTTAAAGAATTTGCAACCGCCGCGAAAGTTAGTCAAGCGGCAATTTACAAAGCAATCAACACGGGCAAATTACAGAAGTATTCAGTAAAGCGCGGCGGAAAATCTTTTGTTGAAAAATCGGCGTTGCAATATTATGAAACATATAATTTAACGAATGAAACCGAAAATCAACCAAAAGAATCAACGGAAAAAACCGAAAATCAACCGATACAACCAAAAGATTCAACATATTATATAACAATTTCAAAAAATTATCTCAACCATTTGGAAGATACAATAAGCGAAACGCAACAAGCAAACAAGGAATTGCGCGCCCAAATTACAGAATTAGAAAATAAACTAATGAAGTTAGCAGAGAACGCGCAAGAGATTGCGAGAAATGCCCAAATATTACAATTACAGAGCGCGAATAATGGAAAGAAAATCCCGCTCTTAAAGAGATTGTTTTTTAGGAAAGAAGAAGAACGCCCCGAATAATGGGGCGTTCTTTCTTTACAGATTCATCAATTTCGATTCAAAATCTTCTTGTTTCTTTGCTTTTGCTTTTGCTTTTTTCTCTTCTTTTTTATGTGCGGCGCTAATTTTGGGGAAATACTTTATTGCAAATTCTTCACGGATAATCGTGTAATCGTAACCCATAACTGTTTCACCATTTTTCAAGTTATTGGTTTTCTGCTTTTTGTTATTCAAAAACAATTCCTTAAACCATTCTTTTTCCTCTTTGGATTTGTTTTGCATAAAAGCCAACATATTATCCTTTTGCAAATCGCTTTTCTTTTCGGGAGTTTCTTTCAACAAATCAAGCATTTTCTATCACCTCTCTATGAATTGATATATCACAGTATAAACAAGTATATTCTATTTGTCAAGTGTACCAAAATAAACCTAATTTGATTCAGTATTAAAAGTATTGACAAATTGCGGTTTATGGTTTAATATATCAGTATGAATTTAGGCGTTCCCTAATATACATACTAAAATAGAAAGCAGTGGTAAAGCAATGGTATATTTGTATGCAAGAATCAGCACAAACAAGCAGAGCATAGAGCGGCAAATAAGAAATCTAAAATCCATTTATCCAAATGGCACGATTATTCAAGAATCGTTTACGGGCACAACAAACAACCGCCCCGAATGGAATAAGTTAAACAAAGTAGTAAAGCGCGGAGATACGATTGTATTTGATTCCGTTTCCCGTATGAGCAGAAATGCAACAGAGGGATTCCAAATGTATGATGATTTATTTCGGCGCGGCGTGGAGTTAGTTTTTTTGAAAGAGCCGCTCATAAATACGGAAACATACAAGAGCGCGCTAAAGAGCGGAATACCAATGACGGGCGGCGCCGTGGATATGATTTTAGACGGAATCAATCGGTATCTGTTGGAGTTGGCGCGTGAACAGATTAAACTCGCGTTTATTCAATCCGAAAAAGAAGTAGCGGATTTAAGACAGAGAACGCGAGAGGGAATGGAAACGGCGCGATTGAATGGAAAACAGATAGGGAGAGAGAGCGGAAAGACAGTTGAAACAAAGAAAGCGAAAGCCGCTAAAATTGAGATTCTTAAACATAGTCAAGATTTCGGCGGCGCGTTGACAGATTCCGAAATGATGAAATTCACGGGTTTATCGCGGAATACTTTTTACAAGTACAAACGGGAGTTAAAAGAACGGAGCGAATAATGCTCCGTTCTTTGATTCTAAAAAAATTTTATGGTAAAATTTAAGTATGAATTACGGATATAGATTGTTATGGAATCACGCAAGAACGGAATAGCGGCGCGTTTAATGTTTACGCCCGAAACATACGCCCCTATTTATCCGCGCGCTTTTGGGTGAATTGTTATAATTTTACTATCCGAATTTTCAAATAATTATGAACGGGAAAAAATTATCAAGTATTCCGATAATATAAAAATCCGCTCTATTGGATAATTAGCAATAGGGCGGCATTTTTTTTCGGGATTCCGATAGTATTTTTCCAATGTTCAAACAAAAATAGAATGGAGTGATTTAATTGTTATCGAGAGATACAGAATTACAAATGCGTACAAGACTATTGAAAGCGCGAGAGGGAATCAAATACAAAGAAATCGCGGAATATATGGAAATGCCAACAAAGAGTTTTTACAGTTGGTTGAACGGCGCTTATTATTTTTCGGAAGATAGAAAAAACAAATTAGAAGATATTCTATCAATTTTAGAAGTGAAAGCAGAGGATAAAAGACAATGAGAGAAAACGGAATACTTGATAAGTTAGTATAGTATTATCCCGAACACGGGGAAGAATGGCGCGAATTATGCGGAATAGATAGCCGCTATTTTATATCTAACAAGGGAAGAATCTTATCATTGACGGGAAAGAGATATAAAATATTATCTCCGTATAAATAGAGCGGATATAGAGTTATATCTATTGGTTACAAGGAATATAGAATACATAGATTAGTTGCTATTGCGTTTTTGGGTATGCCGCTCAAATCTAAAAATATTGTTCATCACAAAGACAAAAACAGAGAAAATAACAATCTTGATAATTTGGAAGTATTGCCGCGCTCATTACATACTAAATTACATAGATTGCAGAAGTTATGAAAATATCGTTTAATCAAAGAGTTATAACAGTAAAAAAAGCGCCAACAGATAAAGAGAATCCCTATTGTATTATCAATTTATAGGCAATGGAAAGAGCGGCGGCGGATTTAGTAAAATCATAGTCTTTCAAATTATGGTTATATTGTGCAAGCAATCAAGACGGATATAGATTCGCATTGTCAAGAGCGCATTTTATGGAATGGGCGAATTGTGCGGAAACGGCATACAAGAGCGCTAAAAAAGAATTGATAGAAAAAAGATATTTAATACCGACAGATAAGAATAATCTATATTATGATTTCCGTGAAATTCCGTTACAATCGTAAACTATCGTTTCTTTTGGAATCTGTAATATATTGTAATATAGAATATACTATCTTGTATTATTATATTATTTGTTTATTTGGCGTAAACCAAATGAAAAGATAATATAAACCACGGGAGTATTTATCGTAAACCAAATGAGTGGATTTACAGTAAACCACGGTGTTGATTTACTGTAATCCACGATACGGAAATTTTAACGAAAGAGGGCATAAGAGTTGTAGAGTATGGAAGAAAAAATAGAGTTTTTAACTAATGGAAAGAGCGCGGCGGAAAATTATATAGAATATAAGCGTAGAAGAAGTAAAGAAATTATAGAGCGCGCAAAACATAGAGAAGAAGAATTAAACGCCGCAAAATTATTAGAGTTAGCAAAACAGAAATATATTGACGCGGAGAAAGAAAAGCGCAAATTTGAAGAATTAAATAAAATGATGATAACTTTCAAAATTCAATAAGAGCCGCTCCAAAATCGTGCAAAAAATAAGAGCCGCTCACGCCGTTCTAACGAATCTTTACGAATAACCAATAGACGGATAGCCTATACAACAGAAAGATTCGTTAGAACGGAACAGAGGGCGCGAAACAAAAAATATAAAAATATTCTCTCCGAAAGAAATCATCGGCGGCGCCGTATGTACTTTCTTTAGATATTTCTATATATTTCTTATTATTTTATATATACATTACAAAGCCGTTTTGTGCGAGAGATTCATTGTCGATATGCGAGAGATTCATTGTCGATATGCGAGAGATT
>JAKSUQ010000053.1 GCA_024408855.1 bacterium
ACTCCTAATGAAGTTTTTCAACTTAATAGTGTTGCGATTGCTTCTTGAATCCACCAAATCTGAAATATTAATATTTGTAAATATTTTTTCTTAATATCTAAAGTTTTTAAAAATTATGCCGTTAATAAAGCTATAAGGAGTAAGTTTAATGGCTGACGAAAAAAATACAGAAAATGAAATTAAGAATGAAGCTGTGAATAACGGAGGAAACAATACTCAACCGGAAAGCAACAGCGGTAACAAGGTTATAGATGAACAGAAATATAATTATTCTGTTCCTAAACCTAAAGGTCCGGCTGCTATTGGTAAAGGCGGTGATCCTTTTTTTAAAAAAATATATGCACCTAAAGAACAAATACAAGAGCTATTAGACGAAACTATTACGGTTCAAGATTGGATGCAAAGAGAAACTTGTAACAATGTTGCGTTAGCCTGTCTTGATAATGAAAATTTAAAAGAAATTTATTTTAAAATAAAGGACGGTTTTGGTGAATACGGTCCGATGGTATTAATGGGTTTTAAAACTCCGCAAGGTGTAGAAATACCAAGATTAAAAATTCTTGATACAAATGGAGAAGTAATAAAAGTTTTGTCCGGCCCGCTTGTAATTGATGAAATTAATAAACGTGTATTGGCTTATAAATCAGCAAACAATTTTGAAGAAGAAACTGATGAAGCTGTTGCGGTTGAAGATTATTCCGGCAATCCTGAAGGCTATACATAATCTAATCAGAAGCCTTATTCTTCAAAATAATCCTGTTTAATTTACAAAAAGATATTAATATATTCAAATCTTCTTTAATGATTTTTTGCAATGCAGGTTGATTTTTTACTATATCAATATTTTTCGCTATTTGATACATTTTTAATGCTTGTTTTATGTATGTTAACCTTGAGTTCGTTTTTGGAAGTGCCAATTCCCTATATAAATGTGCACATTTTAAATAAGTTTGTACCAAAATATATTCAAGTCCGAATTGTTTAGCGACGAAAATAGATTTTTCAAGATAAACCTTCGCCGACTCAAAATCCTGTTTTGAAATATAAATTTCACCAATAAGCATATTGAATAAAGCTACAAAATAATAATTATTAATATTAGGGCCTTGTGCTATATCAAGAGCTTTAGTTGCAATATCTAAGGCGTAAACCGTAAAATTAGAAGCTAACTTGTTTTTGGCTATTAAATACCAAGAAAGCAAGACTCCTGTTGAAATCTTTTCCTTAGCAAAATATGTAACTTGCTCATCCAAGATTTCCAATGCTTTTTTAGATTGACCACTTTCATAAAGAATGTGTGCTAATAGTGTTTTTAGTATATTCTTCGTAAAATTATCGTTTATATTATTGGCATATGTTACAACCTCAAATAATTCCGATTTTAAAACTTCATAGTCTTTTACAAAAAATTTATTTAAAATATCAATAAAATTCCAACGAGAAACTGTTTGCGGTTTCATACTATCCAACTGAAATTCTTTCAAAATATCATTAAGAATTTTATTAGAGTCGACTATATTCCCTTTTAAAGTATTTGCTAAAGCCAACAAAAGATTTGCTTGGCATATAATCTCAGGCTCAATAGTTTTATTTTTTTCAAAAACCTCATATATAGTTTGGATAACATCAAAGGCTCTATTGTTACCCTGCAAAACGAGAGCTTCTGCAAGGCAAAAATACAAATCAAGCCAATTATAAAATAAATCTTTGATTTTTATTACAGAAGTATCCCGACCTTTGTTTAAAACAGGTTCTATTTCATTTAGCAGTTCTGTTTCAATAAGATTAACTAATTGTCCGTAATTACCGGTTAACAAAAGTGGTCTTGCAGTTTTTGAGCGTACTAAATTCCGTTCAAACACCATATTTTCAGGTAATTTGCTAATTACTTTTTCTATACATTCAATAGTACCAAAATAATTCCCCATTTTCATTGAACAGGAAGCTATATACCCCAAAAGTTCAATATGGGCTGCATCTTCCCAATCATCAATCAACATAATTGCATTTTGCAAATATTCAAAAGAGAGAACATGGTCAATTGGTTCTAACAATTTGCCAACTCTTGTAGATATATTCTTCTTAAC
This sequence comes from bacterium, assembly GCA_024408855.1. GTDB lineage: Bacteria > Cyanobacteriota > Vampirovibrionia > Gastranaerophilales > Gastranaerophilaceae > CAG-196. The sequence goes on from JAKSUQ010000053.1 coordinate 2,088, forward strand.
TTTTTTATAAAAAGCTGAATTTTTATTTTCTATAAGTTTTAGAGATTGCCTTTGAACAATTATATAAAGTCCTATATCACCAATGTAAGATGCTTGTTTCATTAATAAAGTCCACACATCAAATGCTTTATCATAATTATTCGTTTTTTGTAAAATGTAACCTAACAATGCCAACGAAGAATGTTTGTACATATTAAGAATTTCAAACAATGTGTTTAATATTTCATCAAAGCACTGTTCTTCTTTCGCATGTGTTGCTACTGTTTTCCAAAGTTCTTCAGTCTTAAATTCAAAAGAAAGACTGTTAACTTGTTTTATAAATCCTCTGCCGACAAGAGTTTCAAGCATAGTATCAAAACCTTGTGAAGCTAAATTATCAAAACTTTCTAATATTAACGGATAAAACTTTATGCCCAAAACAGATGCTGCAATCAAAAATCTGTATGCTTTCCAGTCCTCTTGTTTAAGTATATTAAGCCGAGTCTCTACAATTGATGTCATTGTACTGCATTTTAAATCTTTTAAATTAGCTCTTGCAATATCTTTTTTGAATAAAGTAATTTGTTCAATATTTGCAGGTATTCCGTTTGAAACTTTATTAACAAAACCTACAAAATCAGTATTATACTTCTTACCAGTCAGTTGTTTTAAAAATTCTTCAGTTTGGAGATTGGTAAACGGTGCAATCGCCAAATCTAAATAATTGTTAGCAGTAAGACTATCCGAAACAAAAGTGCCCATTCCCGGTTTTACACTTGACGTCACAGATACTATTTTGCACCGTTTATAAACAGCTTCGTCTTTTAAAATTTCTCTAAACAAATCAATCGACATTCCATCAATATATTCAGATTTGTCAACTATAAATATAATTTTCATTTTTTCAGCAATGGTAGATATAATTTTTTTAAGAATTACTATCGTTTTTGCTTTATTAAAATATATATGTTCATATTTATCAGTGTTTTCAGGATATAACAAATTCAACAAATCTAATATTTCACCATTGTTCAATGACGGGAAATCCTGCTTAAAGAATTTTATTGAATGTTTCTTTAATTGCAAAGTATCAGGACAAAAATTATTTACGTTAAAAAATCCAAGTAGCATATCTTGAAAGTAGCCAAGTGGAGATAATTGGGTAATTTGTGTACAAGTACCATGGAGCCATACAATACTTTTAGAGTCAATGTCATTCATAACACTTTGTAAGACAAGACTTTTCCCGATTCCACTTTCACCGGAAACTGTAATTACTTTAATTTCCGGAGATTTAAGTCCTTCAATAAGCTGTAATTTTACTTTTTGTTGAGAATTAAGTTTCGGTTGATATACCGGTGGCTCCGTTATATTTGGTTTAGTAGTTTCTATATCAAAGTTCATTCCGCATTTTCGGCAAGAAGTAACTTCAGGCATATTTGCTGCTCCGCAATTATCACAAATTCTCAACAATTGTTTACTGCAATTTGTACAATTTGTGTTTGTTATAGGATTATAAGCTCCGCAATCCTTGCAGAATGTGCCAACCTTTGAGCCACATACCGAACATTTTAAAGATTTGTCTTCAATTTCACTTTTACACCTTGGACAAAGCATATGCTCTATTAATCCTTAACTAAATACAAAATTTCATTGAGCGAATTTATTACATCATCCTTTGATAATCCTAAAATTTCCGCAATTTCGCCCACAGATTTTGATTCATGATATTTGAGTTTACATATAGAAATTATCTGCATTTCAGGATGTTTGCTATCTAATGCTATTATATCAGAATACAAGTTTTCATCAAATTCTTCTTGCAGATCTGACTGTTTATATTCAAAATAACTGTAATCAGGAATATTATAGTTAATTGATTTTGTATCAGATTCCGTATTTGTTTCAGCTTGAAGCTCAGAAACTATACCATCTTCAATTAATGTACTAATTCCCTCAAAATCTTCAATTAAATCGCTTTCTTGCTCAAGTGGTAAAAGCTCTTC
>JAKSUQ010000054.1 GCA_024408855.1 bacterium
AACAGCCTTAAATACTATATTAGGCTCTATATCTAATGTTTCTACCTTTTAACAGGACATTTGGTCGGTAGTATTTTGTGTCATTGTGAGGGTGAAAGCCCGAAGCAATCTAGCTTTTGCTAATTTTATAAGGTCGGAAATTGCATGATTAAAAAGTCCGGAATGTCCGATTTTTGTAACAATAATGTCCTCTCATTTGCACTTTTTGTCCTTATATTTACACTTAAAATGTTAACTTATTGTGACATTCAATTTTTGCAGAGTTAAATTTTTTACTTGCTCATAAAAATCATTTGGTAAAGATCTTTTATCACGAGCAATACATCCGCAATTAAAAGGACCTGTTTCATTTGTGTATTGTTTTGCCCTTCTGCAAGCCGGAGATTTTATCCAACATTCTTTTAAATTTTGATAATTGCGAATATCATTTGTGCATAAAGTGTCAGATTCTACACGTCCGGGACACCAATTTACCTGACCGGACAATTGTAAATAAAATCCTGCCATCGTTTGATTACATGGATGTGCACCAGGGTATACATGTGGGCCATCATGTATAAAATCTTCCAAACTCATTATTCCTTTATTAATTGCATATTCGTATATTTTGGCATACTCTTCTACTGTTTTACTTATGAAATCAGTATAATGTCCTGATTTTTGTTGTTTGTCAAATGTATCTATTCCTTTGCCAGATAATGTCGTCGGACAAGCAACACAATACATGTTACGTTCATGTGCAAATTTATAAATATCAAAGAGTTCACCAACTGTTTCAGGAGTATATGGAGCACATACGAGTGCCAAACGAGTTGGAATTTCAGTTACAAACTCATTGAATTTCGTGTCCACTAAATTGCGTAATGCCTGATTTCTTTTTTCAATATATCCTGAAACATTACCAACCATTTTGTATGATATTTCATCATTAAAACTCATAAAATTCAAATAAACAGCGGTTTTCAACTCTTTTATTGCGCTCGCTAAATCACGTGCAGATTTGATACCATATTTTTCATTATAGTATGCTGCCATTTTATCATCACCAAGCACAGTACCTTTTGTAAAAATACCAACACCTATATCCATTTCTGTCATTGTGCGTAAAAACTTCAAAAATTCGGGATTTTGAAACGGTTCTCCACGCCCTAATATTTTAACCGATTTTACACCCAATTCTTTACCTTGACGAATATAATCAATAATTTGCTCATCAGATAACGGATTTTTAATTATGTCATTACGGTCATCACGACGAAAGCAATGAGGGCAGTTTAAAGAACAGATATCACCAAAATCTATATCCATCATCTGCATTTCAGGAGTCCCGTCAGGTAATGTCTTATATAATTCTGTGCGAGGTACATTTCCCCAATATAAAACATCATTAATATATCCTGTTGGCATTTTATCAGGAAACATTATGGAAAAAGATTGCTCTAAATATGATTTATTACTCATACTGCATACTCCGATTATGTGCGTATTAATCTTAACACAAAAGAAATAATTTTGTATATTATAGCAATTCTCAAATAATCTGCTCGAACATCTCAAACCGACTGTCATTTTACATTAGGCTCTATATCTAATGTTTCTACCTTTTAACAGGACATTTGGTCGGTAGTATTTTGTGTCATTGTGAGGGTGAAAGCCCGAAGCAATCTAGCTTTTGCTAATTTTATAAGGTCGGAAATTGCATGATTAAAAAGTCCGAAATGTCCGATTTCGGTAACAAAAATGTCCGCAAAAAGTCTTTTGAAGGGGTAAATATTTGCCTCTAATACCAACAAAATCTAAATCACAAAAAAGGACAAAAATAGGTAATTTGAAAATTTTGTTCAAAAAATAGGTCGGGCTTTAGCCCGACACATATTTTAATTTTATTTTTGACGGGTTAAAACCCGTCCTATTTACTACCAACTTCACACAATTTTATCAAAGGTTATTTTTATCTTTCTCAACGCTTTTTTTCAAAATCTTATTTAAAAAAGCAGGCAAACCAAAACCCAATATCCCCATAATTGTTGCCAAATTAAGAACATATAGTCCAACAGATGCTCTTTGAGTTTTCTTTATTGTTTTCTCTGAAAGATTTTTTAAAGCATCAATATTCTTATAATTCTTCAACTCAGATATCGTAAAAGGCTTATTGTTTGTTTTATCCATAATGTTGGTCTTAAATATTTTATCCGAACCTTTTGCAAATAATCGTTTCAAAAGCAAATCGCCACCCCAGAATATCAGACCTATACTTGTACCCCTAATTAAGCAATCTCTATATTCATATTTGTCTCTGCATGCCAGTTGATAAGGGAAATAGTCACTTGTTAACCACATTGTAAGTGCTGTAAGACGGCTCATATATATTGCATTTTTATAATCAAACTTGTCTGCATTTTGATTAAACCATTTAATTAATTTATTTGAACTGTTTGTTCCGGATTTCATTCCTTTTTTTATAAGAGGAGGCAAAATAAGTGATGGCAAAATTGCAAGTGTTAATGTTGCGGCTTGTCTTAATTTTTTAGTCTTATCATGCTTATGTGCTGCGATTTTTGTAAAATCTTCATCCGCCATTTTGTATGTTCCTGAGTATCCGGAACGATTTGTTCTATATTTTGTTAAAAGATTACCAAGCCATGGAATAGATGCGACCATAAGATTTGTTGTCAAAAAGTCGGTAAAATGCACTGTTGTATGAGCATTTATTAAATCTTTTCTCAATTTTTCTGTATCATTTTGATAGCGTTCTAAAACCGAATTAAAACCATCTTCAGTTCCAAATAATTCTTTTGATTTTTCCTTAATACCTTTTTCTAAGTACTCTTTATCTTTTGTTAGGTATTTTTTAGATACTTCCAATATTCTTTTTTCGTTATTATTAAAACTTTTTGTAATATTGTAATGAGATAGTGCTTTTTTATTAATTAACGGTAGTAATACAAATGGTGAAACAAAGGTCATTAAAAAATAAAGTGCGGACTTAAATACTCTTTCAATAGATTCGTCCCTGTTATTTGACATAATTGCTTGAGGAATTACAAAACCTCCTAAATCCGTTATACCTTTATTAAGCAAGATATTTGATTCAATATTTGCAACAGTATTAAACGCAGATACATTTTTAAATGTAACGTTGTTGTTATATTTATTTGAATTTACAAATTTATTACAAGAGAGCATTTTATACCCAAAATAGAATAGTACTAGTACTATACATAAAACTAGTAAAAAAAAATTTTGTCACATGTTTAAAAATTTTTCTCAAACTCTCTGTTCAAAATTCTCAAACCAACTGTTAATAATCATCAAATCGAGTGTTAATTTACATTGGCTTGTTGTGTGGGTTTGACCTGTCGGAAAAAGTCATTTTATCCGTCAACCCTTTCCCTGAATCGGACTTTATTGGGACTTGACGGGTAAAACGATTTTTTCGGGAAGTTGGGTTTTAAGGCAGATAATGCCGTCGTTTCGGGGTTGTAAATTCCATTTACGGATAAAGTGATTTTTTCTGCCATGTCCGTTTTGAAATTAGTCGGAAATTTTACACAAAAAAGGTGGAAAGGGGTAAACATTTACTAATACCTCTACGAGGGAGAGCGGATTTCTGTACGTTTTTTAGAATTGTCCGCGTGGGCATTGCTTCGCTTCTGCCCACCCTAC
>JAKSUQ010000055.1 GCA_024408855.1 bacterium
TCACGCTCGTCAATTTCATCGGGCTTTTTAAGCGGTTTGTCTTTGCCCTGCTTTGCAAAAAAGTCCTCTTTCATGCCACGGCTGCCCTCGCACTCAATAAACTGATCGCCCAGCATAAAACGACCTTTATAGGTGTAAGTGCGATAACCGTCTGCGTCAAATTCAACTTCGGGCTTGCCCATAAGCTGAATTGAAATGCCGAAAAGCCTTGCAACCTTTGTTGCGCCGCTTTCCTGTAAATACGGTTTGCCGCCTATAAGCACCCAATCAAGCTCGTTTGTGATTTTAAGGGCAGCGTCCATAATTCTGTTCATTGCGTCAATGTACCTGTCGGCTTTGTCGGCAAGCATTAAAATATTGTCGGTATTTGCGTCAAGCAAACCGCCGCCGTTGCTCTGTGGTCTTGCAGTAAGGTCAACAATGTCGTTGCCTATAATCTCGACTTCGTTATTCATGTGTTAATTTCCCTTTCTTTTATCAGCCTTATCGAGTGCAGCTTTCATGCGCTCAATATGCTTGTGTTTTGGCTCGTTCTCTTTAATGATTTTGTCCATACGCTTTAAAATGTCCTTAAACTTTTTTTCGCTCATTTGAAAACCCCTCATTTTTTATTTTTTGGGCTATTAAGGTCACAAGCGGTTTAAGGTCAATCGGCTTTTCAGCTTTAACGAAAATCAATTCCGTTTTTCTCGGCTTATTCATTCTGCATCAAACCCCACATTTCGCTGTCGGGCAGTTCGAAAACATCTTGCAGCTTGTGCCAAAAGCTCATATTGCCGCACCGTATGCCGTTCTCAATAGCATTGTAGGTTGCACGGCTGCAACCCAGCTTTTCACTCATTTGCGCCTGTGATAGCTCCGTCTTGATGCGAAATAACTTCAAATTTTTGCGCACTTTTTTCACCTCGCTTTCATTGTTGACAAAATGAAACACTTTTATTCCTTTTTGTCGCAATTTGTCACACATATTATGTATAAATGCAAACGCTTACATTTATCCTCACACAAAAAAGCGGAAATATTTAGTTTCCGCAGGGTTTCGCTATTATTTTTATTTATCTGCTATTTGATGCCGTATATCTTGACGCAAATCATACAAGAAAACAATTAGCTTTTTTGTTTCTCCAATCGTCAGCCCCTTTGTAATTTCTCCCGTGACTAACTTCACAATAAGCTCTGTCATTTCAGCTTCAACGGTTTTTAGCCGTTCAACTTCTCGCAATAATTGCCCCCTTTCATAATAAAGTGTAAAACAAAGCGCAACGAATTGCAACACTATTTTGACAACTTGCTTAACATTTGTTACATTACACAAAAACGGTTGCATTTATTACGCAAATTGCACAAAATGGTGCATATCTGTTGCACGTTGCCTATTGTCAAGATAAACTTTACAAGGAAAGGAAGTTGAAAAATGTCTAAAATGATTGGCAAAAAACTGCGAAAGCTGCGAAAAAGAAAAGTTATGTCACAACAGGAATTAGCCGAAAAGGTTAATATAACTCGCTCAACCATTTCAAACTATGAGCTGGGCAAACGCACACCGCATTTAAAAGACCTGCAAAAATTTTGCAAAATATTTAATGTCGGGCTTGATTATTTTGAAGTTAAGCCAAAAGACGAAGCAGAAAACCTTTTACACAGGGCAAAAGAAGTTTTTGAAAGCAATGATGTTTCTCCGCAAGTAAAAGAGCAATTATACATTGACTTCATGCACCTGTATTTAGACATGAAAGGGGAAAAGAAAAATGAGCATTGAATATGAAAACATACGGAACACAGGCAGCAAAATAATAAGGGCTGCTGTTTATATTCGTTTTTCGTCACACAAGCAGGTTGATAGTTATTCAATCGAATATCAAAAAACAGAGTGCTTGCGCTATCTTGAAAGCAAAGGTTATAAATTCGTAAAAATCTACATTGACGAAGCAAAAACCGCCAAGAAAACAGCAGGGCGTGAAGCACTTGAGCAAATGGTTGTTGACGCTGGCAAGGGTAAATTTGACCGCATTATTGTTTTCAGCTTTTCACGGTCTTTCCGTAATACCCGTGATGCACTAAATTACAATTATGAGCTTATGGAAAATCACGGCGTTTGCCTTGAAAGCGTTATTGAGCCTATTGATATGTCAACGCCGCACGGCAAGTACGGTGCAACAAACCTGTTTGCAATGCACGAATTATCGAGTGACGTTACCGCTGCGCACGTAAGGTCAGGAATGGACGTTGCAGCAAGACAGGGCTATTATTTAGGCGGTTATGTCCCTTTTGGTTATGAGGTTTATGAAACAGGGGAATTGACAAGGGGAAAACAGCGAAAGAAATTTAAAGTAAACGAAGAAGAAGCAAAAATTGTGCAAGAAATTTTTGACTTGTATGCTCTTAATTTCTCTTTAAATTATATTCAGCAGACAATGAAACGTAAAAATGTGCGTGGGCGCAAAGGCAAGATTTTAGGCTTTCAAACGATCTGCCGCATATTGCGCAATCCTTTTTACATTGGCATACGGGATTATAAAATAAGAGGTTATGAAAAAATTTATCTTGAAGACGCTGTGCCAGCAATTATTGAAAAACGGCTGTGGGAAACTGTACAACGCCGTCATGCCGATTATAAAGAAAATAACCCTGTTATTCCCCGACAAACAAAACGGCTGTATGCGCTCACAGGTAAAGCCGTATGCGCTAAATGTGGCGCACATTTAACAGGCGTTTACAAGGGCAGCAAGCGCAAAGAAAATTGGAGCTATTCATATTACCATTGCAGCAACAAAAAAGGGCGTAATACCTGCGACCTGCTCAACATACGGAAAGACTTTCTTGAAAATTACTGTCTTGAGCAAATCAGAAAGCATATATTAAACCCCGAAAAAATAAAAGAGGTTGCAGCATATATATTTGAGCAAACAGGCGATACACCAGCCAGCATTGACAAAGAAAGAGTACAGCTTATAAAACGGAAAAATGAATTGTTTGCGTATGTAAAGGCAGCGGAAAAAAGCAAAATTGAAAGTGAAGTAAAACAAGACAACATCCAGCTACAAGCAACCGTTGAATTGCTTGAAGATTACAAAGCAGAAATATTGCAAATCAATTCTACATTAGAGCAATATGACGATATTGAAGAAACTGAAATAAGCATTGAAACAATTGAAAATTACCTCAAGCAGCTTTTAGCAGATGCCGAAAGCACAGACCCACATATTATAAAATCTCTATTTGACAAACTAATTGAAAAGGTTGAAATACATGACGATAAGGTCGTATTGCATCTTATCGTTTTTCCTTTTGTTGCATATAGGGATAACCTACCGAGTGGGCAGCCGCAGTTTAGTTTAATGACTAATGCCAAAAAAGACGATATACGCAAATAATAAAGGCAGGGCGAAAACCCTGCCTTTTACTTTTTATTACATTGTTGTAAAATCCTCTGCCGCATCGAAATTGCGTTCCGTGGGCAGTTATGCAGCTCAAAACGTCTGACAGCCCGTTAATTTTTGCTTTTCCAAATCTGACCGTTAATTGTGTTAAAGCT
>JAKSUQ010000056.1 GCA_024408855.1 bacterium
TATTAACAGCGGAATCTAAGCCTGAAGAAATAGAAATGATTATTAAAATAATTGTGAGCTTGTTAGCCAAATGAAAAAACCACCACAAGGTGGTTTATTTTTTTGTCATTTTTGACAACGCAAGCATTATTCCTAGTTTTCCGTATTCTTGGGTTAAACCGCCTTGCATATAAAGTGTATAAGGCTCAATAACTGGTGCATCAGCGCTTAACTCAATTGTAGAGCCTTGAGTGAAGGCTCCAGCTGCCATAACTTCATCAAATGGATAACCTGGCATTGGTGCAGGTAATACGTGAACAAACGAGTCAATTGGTGAGGATTCTTGAAGTCCTTGAGCAAATTTAACTAAATTATCTTTTGTTTTAAGTTCAACAGTTTGAATTATGTCTGTTCTAGGCTCGTTATATTTTGGAGAAACTTTATCAAATCCTAATTTTTCAAGCATGTATGATGAGAAAATGGCTGTTTTTAATGCAGATTTAACTGCATTTGGCGCCATAAAGATTCCTTTGAAAAATTGGTTATTTTGATTAAAGTTTGCACCTAAATCTTTCCCAATTCCTGGAGCGGTTAAGCGTTCTGCGACCATTTGAATTAAATCCGATTTACCAGCAACATAACCGCCAGTTGAGGCAACTCCGCCACCTAAATTTTTCATTAATGAACCAACAACAATGTCTGCTCCAACGTGTCCAGGTTCTCTTTCTTCAACGAGTTCACCATAGCAGTTATCTATCATAATAATAACTTTGTTATTAACTTTTCGAATTTCTGCAATAATATTTTCAATTTGAGATATTGTTAAAGATTTTCTTGAAGAATAACCTCTAGAACGTTGTATTTCGACAACTTTAACATCTTCTTTTCTTAATCTTTCAATTATTTTTATTGTATCAAACTCATTATTTATTAGATCAATTTGCTCATACTTAACGCCTAATGATTTAAGTGATTGGGAAGATTTTCCAATAATTCCAACCATTTCTTGTAAAGAATCATAAGGAGCGCCAGAGATTGAAATTAAAGTGTCACCATGTTTCAAAAGTGCTGTAAAAGTTAAATATAATGCGTTTGTGCCACTCATTATTTGTGGTCTAACAAGTGCGTCTTCAGTTCCAAGCACTGTTGCAAAGATTTTTTCAAGTTTATCTCTACCAGTGTCGTAATTTCCATAACCGTTAATATCTGCAAAATCTGTATATGAAACTTTGTTTTCAATAAAAGCTGACAAAATTTTGTTAGAATTCTTTAGGCAAATTTCATCAATCTTTGAATAAATATTTTCCAAATCTTTATCAGCTTGTTTTGCTAACCTTAGAATTTTTTCATCAATATTATTTAGTACCATAAAAAATAACCTCTCTTATATATTAATATATAATAAAATAAATGTAAACATTAATTTTATTAATTGTAATTTATATGGCGGATTTTAAATTTAATTTTGAAAGCATACTTTTTATTAGTTAAAATATTAAAGAATTAGGTTTACCTAAAAAATACCTATTAATTATGAAAAAGAAATATTGGAGTCTTGTATTTGTAACCTCGTTGCTTTTATGCGGTTGTGACTTTGTAGATCGAATTTTTCATAAAGATCCAAACGAAAATAATCAAGAAATAACCGGAAATTTCGGCAATTTTTACGGTAAATTAGTTAATGGTGAAAAATATAATGGTTTTGAATTGTCAAAAAATAAAAACGAAATTAAAAAACCAACTAAAGGAACCGGAAGTATTAACATCATAGCATTTAATGATTTTCATGGTGCAGTAAATGAAACTAATTCAGAAGCAGGTTTAAAACGTCTAGCTACGTATTTCAAAACTGAAAGTAGTAATGAAAACACATTAATTTTTGATCAAGGCGATACTTGGCAAGGATCATTAGAATCAAATCATGACTACGGCTATATTGTTCAAAAAGCTTTTTATAAGTCTGGTATTGCTTTAAGAACAATTGGAAATCACGATTTTGATTGGGGCACGGAAAGATTAAAAGCACTTTGTGAGACGACAAATAATGATTTTTATATTCCTACTCTTGGTGCAAATATTTATAACTACAAAGATGGAAAAATGGGCAACGAGCAGCAAGAACAATTTGGTAAAGATTATGCTATTTTTACAGTGGAAAACGGGCTAAAAATAGGTGTTGTTGGTGTTATTGGCGATAGCGAACTTACTTCTATTTCTTCACAATTAGTTTCTGATATTGCTTTTAGCAATCAGAATGAAAAAATTAAGGAAGTTTCCGATTTTTTAAGGGTCGAAAAACAATGTGACGTTGTTATCGCAAGTATTCATGATTATGCTTCAAATAACCTCGGTTATGGATTAACAGATATTTCAAAAGTTTCTGGTAAAAGATATGTTGATTTAGTGCTTAACGGACATTCTCATTCAAAAAGTAAAGATGTTGAAAATGGAGTTGTTTTTGCACAATGGGATGCAAATGGTGAAACTGTTGGAAAAATAAGTTTAAAATACGATTTTGCTTTAGATAAAATTGTTGATAGCGACACAAGAGTTAACTCTTACAACGCACATTATTTACGTGCTCATTATTCAACAATTGATTCTGAAATTGAAACAATGGTGGATGAATATTTAGATTCAATTCAAAGCATAGGAAACGAAGTTTTAAGTTCTAATTTTGTAAATTCTTGGAGCGAAGAAGCTTTAGGAAATTTGATGAGTGAAGCTATATTTAATTCGGCAGTTTCAAATGGAGAAGAAATTGGCTTTGCTGTGTGTAATCTGCCTAGAGCTCCTTTTGAAAAAAGCGAAATGCTTTATACAGATTTGTACAAATGTTTTCCATTTGATAATCAGATAGTTTTAATGGACATTACAGGTTCTACCGCTGTTGGTTCTATTCTTTCATGTTGTTCATATAGAGAAAATACTTCTTTACATTTAAGTCCAAAAAATACCTATCGCATTGCGATAATTGATTATATTGGCTTGCATCAAAACGAAAGAAGAGAATACGATTATTTTCCAAAAGCAAGCAATATAAAGATATTGAAAAATGGTGCAGGCGAACCTTTGTATTATCGCGATATTCTTGCAGATTATCTAAGGAATAATAAAACAAAAACATTTGATTCTTCAAACTACACTATAAGCGACATGCATTTTAGAGTTGACTAAAATTTAAAATAACTCTTGAAATATGAACATTAATAAACTATTATAATTGTCGCCCTTGCCGTCGTAGCTCAGTCGGTAGAGCAACTGTCTCGTAATCAGTAGGTCGGGAGTTCGATTCTCTCCGACGGCACCACGAAAATAAACCAGCTATGGATGTTTAGCTCAGCTGGGAGAGCATCTGTTTGACGTACAGAA
>JAKSUQ010000057.1 GCA_024408855.1 bacterium
AACAATCACGGCGCCAGTTGCATCAACAATATCTTTGACTCTTTGAGCGAGATGATGCTCAATACCTATAATACCATTACAACGCGGGCCGTTGCGGTTTTTACCTGTTTCTTCGGAATTTACTACTCCGTCCGATCTATGTCAAGAAATAAGAATCTAGACATGGGCACCACCTCCTTTAGTATCATATCGATTTTTATAATATTTGTACTGTTTCTCAAAATTTTTTCCATTTTTATCTTCGCAATATTTAATGAATCTTTCGCAATTTTGACCTAATAAAATTTCTATCCCTTTATCAAGACAGATTTGATATTTGACGTTTTCTTTTGTGTTCGGAACTAACATTTGCTTAAATAGATAATCACTTTTAATTTCTATTAATTTCCCATTGACCAAAAAATCAGGATGAAAATAATGTTTAATGCCATTAAAACTATACTCAAATTTACAGGGTTCTCTAATAATCATATTGCCGTGCTCTACGTGGTAAATATAGAAACAAAGTTCCCATTTTGAATCAAAAAATATTTCATCGTACAGATATTGCACATGTTTTCTCATTTTAGTAATGTGATTTTCAACCCCATATTTTTCAAGATCAGTTTTACGAGCTTTTTCCATATACTCAGCTGATTGGGCGTAATTTTCTACTCCATATTTTTTTACACATGTTGCCCTTGTTTTTTCTCTTATGGCCTCACTTTTTTGAGGATTGTCTACACCATATTTATCTAATAAAGTGGCGCGTGATTTTTCTTGCACTTCTGAAATTGAAAAAGGATTTGGACCTTTATAATTTTGAAAAGTATTAACATGACCATATTTTTGAAGATTTGTTTTTCGTATCTTCGATTTAATAACTTCACTTTTCAATGGACTATCTACACCATAATGCTTTAAAACCGTTTCTTGTTTTTTCTTTTTTATTTCTGCATTTTTTGAACAATTATCCACTCCAAATATCTTTAAATTAGTTATTTTACTTTTTTGCATACGTATAATAGTATTTTCCTCTTTAGTGCGAATGTGTATGTTATATTTTTTAAAATATTTTTCCAATACACCTGCACTAGAATGAAAAACTCTAGCAGTGGCTTGAATGCTGAATAATTCATCTTCATATAGACGAGCTGCTTCTTTTACTTCTTGTTCGGTAAAATGTTTATTTCTACTCATATACTTAATATTATATTGGGGTTTATAAATAAAAGCAAGTAAAAAAAAGAAAAACCATGTTTGCACATGGCTTCTTTGATCCACAACTTATTTCTTTGTGGTTTTCTTAGTAGCTGAAGTTTTCTTAGCAGTAGAAGTTGTTTTCTTTGCTGCTGGTTTCTTTGCTACTGGCTTTGTTTCAGCAACGACTGGAGCTGTTTCTTTAACAACTGGTTTCTTTGCTGGCTTTCTGCCAAAGATTTTTCTAAGACACATATTGATATGTCCTCCTTTATTAAGCATGTATTACTACATGGATAAACCTAATTATATAACTCCTCGACCAACGCATAGTCGCATTGATCTTCTGGATGATTAATTGCCGTTTGATTGATAATAGCAGCTATTGTCCATGCTTGAACATAGTCTGTGAATACCATAGCTTCGCTAAGGTTATTAGTTGGAAGCCAGCATCCTTCAGGAAGCATGTTTTCAATAGGACCTAAATATCCTACACGTTCTCTTGGTTCAGAACCAGGAACGTTAAATGTAATTACATATTGAGCTTTCTTTGTCATAATAAGGATCCTATTTTATTTATCTAAATCAGTTTCAGGATGAATTTTATAACAATGCAATTGCTCAAATATCGCATAATCCAACGCTTCGTCATAGTCATCAAACATTTTAATTCTACCATCACGCTCTTTTACGACCCCTTCGTCGCAAGTATCGATATAAAATTTATTTTTTACCATGTAATTTCGCATTTTTTCGTTCCTCTTTTTTTTCTAACGCCATATCTGTAAATATAGCTATATATACAGTTAAAAAACAAAATACATGCATTCCCGCTGTTATAAAGAAGGGAATTGAGGATAGAATTCCTGTCATTTCCATAATCGCAAAAAGTATGGCTAAAACTCCAAATACGGCCCACAGCATTGAGGCTATAATCGCAATGAGATCTAATGGTCGTCTAAGCATAATTACTCCTTATGAGCAATAGAGCTATAAGTTTTTCCTTCTTGTAATCCCAACACTTGAATAATATGTGCGCAACATTTTTTCATAAGCTGAGCATCTTGTTTTGATTTACAAGCGTTTTGATATTGAAAGAAAACCTTTTTGATATCTAATGCTGTATATTTTGTAATAACTACAGGTGTTTGTTTGTCGTCCATAATTATTCTCCTTTTGTTTTGACCATTGGTTCAGTAGGTGAGGTTTTGACCATCAATTCGCGTACCATGGTATCTAAATAATTAATTCGGGTTTTGAGATCTGAATTTTCTGCTTCTAAAGTAGCAATTCTATATTGGGAATCTATTAATTCAGATACACAAATAGTTCTACCTGTTCCATCTCCTAATGATGTTTTCGCGGCGATTTTACTATCGAATTCAGCTTTGGTAACAAAGGTGTCGAGACGATCATCAAGGGTTATTCCTTCCCCGGCAGAAATTTCAATAGTTTTAATTGTCTCTGGCCCAGAATCTTTAATTGTCCACATTTTCTGATTCTATCCAGTCTACCCAGATAGTCCCCCACTTTGTCGCCGTGTTTTCAAACCAAATTGAATCATACCAATCATTGTCTCGATATTCAGGAACAAAAATGGCATACCAATATCTACATGCACTAGGAATGGTGACAATAAATAATTGCAATGGTCCAAAAATTAATTGCTGTATAGAATGACCGAACTCATGTCTTCTAGTATGCTCAAACCATTCAAAGTCATTTATATAATAATGACCACATAATGCAACAGCTCCTAATTCTAAACCACCCCAGTTGCCACCAATTTCGACTATGTAAGAGAAACCGTTTCTATGAGGCTTACCTTTTAAAAACACAATACAGAACGCAGTAATCAAAAGGCCGGGGATAGTCATTAATCCACCCCAAGTAAGTTGCCAGATCCAATAAAGAATACCTAAACAAACCTTACCAAATTTTTTCATTGTTAGTCCTCGTATTCGACTTCTTTACCGCATTTTGGGCAGAC
>JAKSUQ010000058.1 GCA_024408855.1 bacterium
AGTCCAAAACAAAAACTTCAATCTTTAAGTGTTGCGATTGCTTCTTGAATCCACCATTGCTTAAATGTAACGAAACGTTAATTTATTTATAATTTTAATCAGTTTTGTTGAATTGACAGCTTGGAGAGTGAGCAGAAGCAAGGCAATGCCCAATCAGGATAATTTAAGGATTTTTGACAGACTTTTGAGGACTAAAATTGGACATTTCGGACATTTGAAATCAAAAAAATTTTTGACTGTTTAAATCGGCAAAAGTCGGATTCTTCGGCACTTTGTACCTAAAAATGACACAAATAGTTTCCGACCAAAAGTCCGGTTAAAATATACCAGCCTCAGCTCGTTCGCGCTCGAACCCTCAAATGGGTTCTCACCCTCATTATCACGCATATTTTTTTAAACTCAGAGTTTGACAAATCCTAATCAAATACAACAAAACTTTTATTGTGTACTCATTGCCCATGCGTCAGGGTTTTTAAAATGTTGCGTCAAGACACAACCCACCTACCACAGACTTACAAGTATTTAATTAGATACTAAGCATTCTCGTTAGCGAAATATTGATTGTATTTTTCATATTTTTCGTATGTCCTTTTTACAGAAAGTGTAGAGTAAATATTACATTCTGTATGTTTTCTGCGAAAATCATAGCAAACGCAATCTTCACCTTTTTTGTTTTTACCTAAATATATGCGAATACTGTCATCTCTGCCCTGAACTTTTGTTACAAATTCACCTTTTTCGTTAATTTTTACTTTATATTCAGTACCTTGGATTTTTAAAGTAACAATTTCACCAGGTACAAATTTTCTCGGATCAAGCTCACCACTTAAAAATCTGCTCTCGATTTCTTCACGAGTAGGAACTACAGTATTATGAATTTCAGAATCCTTAATAGCTGCTGCCATTTCTTTAACATTCATTTGAGTACTTGTTTTTGGAAGTAATGTTTTTTCTTCTACAGGTCTTGATACTGATTTTGTATTAACTGTTGATAAAGCTTGTACATTTGATAATTTGAATAAATTTAACATTGGAATTGCGTTAATCATAATTTTGTCTCCTATTTTGTTTTATGTTGCTTACATATAACTAATTCCCAGAGAATGTTTTTCGCCGTTCTAATTTAATAAAACTTAACATTTCTCGTCTCAAAGTCAATAATAGTTTGATTTTATTTTTTAAATATTTCGGAAAAAATTTAAATTGTTATTATAAAATTAATATTGATATCTTTTTTAAACTATTTTCATGTAGTCTTTTTAGTATTAAGTTTGGTTTAAAAATACAACATACTTTTATTATGATGTATTTTTAGGGGTAAATTTTTTCAACTTTTAACAAAAATTTAATTTTTATTCCTTTTATTTTTTAAAAATTATCAGAGAGAATTGAACAAATTATCTTTTCAATTTGAACTGTCTGACAGATAGAATTGAACAACTTCCGACTTAATTAAACACAAAATTAAACTTTTCAATTTCATTGTCCGACTTGTTCAATTTTAACTGTCTATTTATACTTGTATAAAGGACTTACAAGAAATTATATCAAAGTACTTCTAAATAACGGAGAATTCAACACCTTAAAAGTTATTGAACTGCCGGATATAAAAGATTATAAGTTTATCGTGTGATTTCATTTTTTCATTTACTCATTTACTCATTAACATTTCTTAACAAAAAAAGCAATTTTTCTTCATAAAAATACTTAATATATACATAAGAAATATTGAGTATAAAACGGGAAAGGAAAAGAAGAAATGGCAGGAGTAGAAATTTCAAGCATTAAAAATGCCGATTTGAGAGAAATTGCGAAGAGTGCAGATAAGAATAATGACGGGAAGTTAAAACGAAAAGAATATACTATTTTTGCCCAAGAAGCATCTGCAAAAGGTATTGATGCCAAAGATATAAACGAAGCATTAGATATGAACGGACTCCAAAGATGGTGGTATGATGTCGATAAAATTTCCACTGACGGAAAAGATGACGGCAAACTGTCATTCAAAGAAGGAATAACAAGTTTGGCAAAAGGTTTAATCGGTGGTATTCCAAAAGCAATGGTAAAACATCCGATAGCGACGGTTGCCACAATTGGTGTATGCGCAGGCTTAACCGTGTTAACGGGTGGTGCTATATTACCTGTTTTAACTGCAATTGGTTTGGCAACAGGTGTTGGTATGGTAGGGGTCGGAACATATAAAGCAATAACCGCAAAAACTGACAGTGAAGCAAAACAGGCACTTGAAACTGTGGGAATGGGAGTAACAACAAGCGTAATGTCCGCTGTTTCCGCAGAAAAAGCATTGGCAAAAGCTGAACAGGCAGGGGTAAAATCCGCTCACGTTGAAAAAGGTGCTAATATTTTCCAAAAAATCGGACAAACTTTTAAAGCTATTCCTGAATCATTGAAGATGAGTAAAAATTGGGCTATGTCGTATATAAAAGGTACTCCTGTATACTTGGAATTTGTTGATGGAACGAAACAGGCTAAAGTTAAAGGAAAACCTTATAACGGTGATTTAATGGTTGAAGATACAAAATATACATTTAAAAACGGCAACTTGAAAGAGGAATGTTTATCCAACGGGACTTATCGTAAATACAGTGACAAAATTAACGGACTTATTATTGAAGAAAAATTACCTGACGGGACTTATCGTAAATACAGTGACAAAATTAACGGACTTATTATTGAAGAAAAATTACCTGACGGGACTTATAATGTTACGTCTAAAACTAGCCGTTACCATAGTGACCTTTCAAAAGTTGTAAAATGTGAATTTGGTGATGAATGTGGCAGTTTTACAAAAATTACTGCCAGAGACGGTTCTTACAAAATTGTTAATGACAAAACCGGTGTTGTTGTTGAA
>JAKSUQ010000059.1 GCA_024408855.1 bacterium
TCCCATTGCTTGTAACCGAGTCTGCAAATGTTTATCTGCTATTCTTTCTAAATACTCCATATTAGTATGTTTTTTAAAACGCTGCAAAATTATAAAAAAAAATGACTTATGCAAATTATTTTACACTTTTGCGGTAAATTATTTTACATTTTTGTGGCAAATTACTTTACATTTTTGTCCGACGCTGCAAGAAGGGTTGGAGAAGAATGCGGAGCAGAGAACGAATTGTTTTTTGCCCCGCAAAAGATTAATAAGCGTTTCGGATTATTTCATCTGCATACACTAAACGTTTCTGCACTTTACTGCCTTCGCTCTTGTGCTGGTTAAACGGTTCAGACAGTGGCAGGTCGCCAAATTTGACAGGTCTTTTAGTCGAGGGGCGACCGACACTCTCCATACTTTTTTTAGGAGGTTTAGAGTTTTTGGTACTTAAAGTCCCTTTTACGTATAGTATCTTCGACTTCCTTTATTAAATATGATTCGTACATAAAATATTTACATTGATTTGCATCTCCCATTTGGGGATGCTCCGGTGTGCTATATTTTTTATGTAAGTTACAACAACGAAAATGCTTGTCATTATTAAAATATCTACAATCCTTACAACTCTTTTTACATGGTATCCCATTTAAATATAAAAAAATGTTGATAAAACAATCAATAGCCATATGAGAGAAAATGTCACATACATACTCCGCAATTGCTTCTGGATGTATTCTTTTGTTCCAAAAAAGGCAGTTAGCAGTATTATTTTCGTAATGAATTTCTCCATCTTTTGTTACATAAAATCTTTTTAAATCCCGTGCAAAATCTCTTTCTGCCCCGTTGCATATGTCTTTGAAATTAAATAAAACAACTTGAGAACGATTTTTTCTTTTTTTGTTAATATCCGTTATTTCCGCATGTTGCAGATTCTCCAATAGATGCTCAACATCCCTTTCGTTTCTTATGGGTATTTCAATAATTTTTAACCCAGTTGATAACTTTTCAGCATCACAAACATGTGAAACAAAAATCTCAATTAATACAGGTTTTCGTTTAGGCAATTTACTGCTAGATATTAGAATGTCTGCACATTTACCATCAATACATTTTTCTAATTCGCAGGTATCGTACAATATTTTAAGATCATACACCACATAACATTCTTTTTGCTGACACGAATCTTCGTTTTGAAATGGACAATTGTCGTATTGGGTACAACGTTTTGTTTGGCAAAATCCAATTTCAAAATTATCTCTTGTATCAAAAAGTTCCTTTATTTTATACTTTGCCAATAAATGTAAATAAGTTTCACCATTACATGTTGCATCATCTTCAATATGTATATGACGAAAATACTGTCGCTGTTTTCCAAGTACAGCCTGCATCGGTTTACCACAACCTAAACACACAAATATTGAAATATCCCGTTCTTCTTTTGTCAGGGAATAAATATCAATCAATTTTTTATCTTGATTATATGCGTAGCGATAAGTACAACGTTTAATATTCATTGTTCGAAATCATACAAACATCTATTTATGTGTAAATATCTTGCTATAAATCGTTCATATTTAATTGCAGGATTTCATTACTCAATTTATTATCAGCATATCCTAATATACAATCTCTTGTATGACTATTTTCCTGCAAATACTCTAAGATGATGCTTGTATTTTCATCTTGCCAATAAACTTTAGCGTCATCAGAGAATGAATTTTGTTGTAAAGTTTTCATAAGTAGAGACGGATACTTGCTTGATATAACATTGACAAAACGAGAGTATAATGAAAACATCAAATCATTATATGAGTCTGTTTCTTGAGCGATAAATACTATTTTAAGGAATTTATTATTTTGAAATGACATCATTGCAACATCCCATATATTCCCACCAAATGTAATATTTTCACACACAAGTGTCAGTTCTCCTTCTATATTAACGGTATAACATTTTATACCCTTTTTTTTCAAGGTATGCTTAGCTTGTGAGTACGTAAATTCTCCCAATTCACAACCAAAGAAAGTACGTTGTATAGGGGTAGTAGATGAGGGTTGTTGGATATAATCCTGTGCAAAAGCCTTAAAAGGAATAAAAGCAACTAATACGACAATAAAAATATGTTTCATAATGCATCTATTTTTAGAATTGCAAAGGTACAATTATTTTTTCATATATGCAAATAAAAATACCATTTGCTATCAATTTGCTACTGTTTAGGACAAAAAGTAAAAAACGATGCCAAGTGGCACCGTTCGTTCATCGTTCGTTTATCGTTCGTTTATTGGTCGTTTATCGCAAGGTAACAAAATGATAGTTGGTCATGCCCTGCGGGAGGGGTTAATTTGACTTTTTTTCCTTATATATTCGTTATTATTTCGTTTGCAAAGATAAATAACGGCGTTGGATAGCCGTCATTATTGGTATGCACTTCTAAAAAAAGTATTTAGGATATTGTGACAATGATTGACGAATACCCATCCCATCATCAGCCACCAACACACGAAGAGATTGTTTCTCTGCATCATAATTCATTAATACAGACCCCAGAACTTAATTATTTTGAAGTGCTCCAAGCACTTTGCGACTGCAAAGTTACAAAGAATTTTTGGAATAAGCAAAAAAAAATGTAATTTTGAATTAAGAATTTTGAAATAATCGTGCCCTTGTGGCTAAGAATTATGAGATAAAAAAATCGCCTATCTATTATCCTACGATGTGTTTAATTTTGGGGTAAAAGGAGATTTTTGGTTAAAAAATTTGTGGGTAAATGGAGGTTTTAAGTAAAAAAATTTGCGGGAATCATTTTTTTTATGTACCTTTGCAGCGAATTTTATTGAT
>JAKSUQ010000006.1 GCA_024408855.1 bacterium
TAATAAATAAAGATAATAAGACTTATATTACCGCTTATTACTGGAAAACTTGTGGTTATTTAGCAGAGGGGGAATATTAATATGGAAATAAAAGCAGAATTACAAAAACCTTTTGAAGAACAACAAAGAACGAACTTTATTGTTCAGCAAAACCACCGTAACGGTTATGAAATCAGAGAAACCGAAACGGCTTTACAGGCTTGGGGGTATACGGAAGAAGAAATTGCACAACAGGAACGTGAAGCATTGAACATGTTATCACTTACAAAACGTGAAGTATTCCTTGCTATTTACAGGGATAAACAAATTACTCCAGAACAAATAAGAGCAATGCTGACAAGCGAAGAAGCAAAGATTGAGTTTGATTATGCCAATGATTATTTTAGGGGCAATCCTTTAATCGGACAGTTGGGCGAGGCATTAGGCTATACAAGTCAGGAATTAGACTCATTATTTATTAATAAAGGAAAGGGAAAATGATGATTGAATGGTATTCTGACAATAATATTGATATAAAATTCAATCAAATACCACAAATTGGAATACGTTATGCATTACCGTCAGATACAAAAGAATTAAAAAAATCAAAAAAAAAATATCCTTTTATTAATAAAGAAAACTTAAAAGTAGACTTAACAGATAAAATAAAAAATATAACATATTCGTTTGAAATTCCTAAAGGATATTGTTATGACGGAGCTTCAATTCCGAGAATATTTTGGAGATTAATAGGAAGTCCGACAGATAATGATTTTTTAATTCCTACACTTATCCATGATGTACTCTGTGAAAACCACAATTACATAAACAATGACAGAAAATTTTCTTCTACTGTCTTTGAATCACTACTTAAGGTATCTGATGTATGTGTATTTAACAGATTAATAATGAAAAATTCGGTCGATATTTTTCAGAAATTATTCTGTCGTTGGGACAAAAAAGGATAATTTTTAATATGGTAAAATACAAATTATTAGATAAACAGCGTGAATTTATAGAAATTCCTCATTCTAATGCACTTGATGTTGCTATTTACCAAGGCGGTTATGGAAGTGGTAAAACTTGGTGCGGTTCACTTTTAGGAATATTACTTGCCATTAAATATGCCGGTTGTCGTGGATTAGTTGGAGCTAAAGAATACGAACTTGTAAGAAAAACAACCTTAGTTAACTATTTGGAACATTTAGAAAATTTTGGATTTATTGAGGGAAAAGATTACAATTACAATAAGGTTGATAAAATTATTACATTTTCAAATAATTCAGAAATATTATTTTCATCACTTGAAGATCCGGAGAAATTTAAATCTTTAAACCTGCATTGGGCTGAAATTGAAGAAGCCTCTCAAATTACAGATTCTTCATTTAAACAATTATTAGGCAGATTAAGAAATACATACAGAGGCAAAAACTGGATAGATTTTCGATACAGATTATTTGGACACACAAATCCGCAACCCGACAAAGGCTGGATTTGGAAACGATTTATTGAAAATTCGAAAGAAAATTACAGATTAATAATCGCACCGACAACAAATAATATTTATTTGCCGAAACATTTTATTCAATCAATGAAAGAATGTTTTGATGAAGAATACTACAAAATAAATGTATTGGGAGAATTTGGAGATTATTCTTCGGGATTGGTCGTTAAAGGATTTGATGATAAAAACAAACTAAAACTCCATTATAATCCGGAATTACCGCTACATCTAACTTGTGATTTTAATGTTGACCCTATGTGTTGGGCTGTTGCACATAAAGACAGCGAAAATGTCTACTTCTTTGATGAAATTGTTATAGAAAAAACTACTACACAACAATGCATTGATGAATTTTTAAAACGTTACCCAAAACATAAATCAGAGATTATAATTAACGGAGATGCATCAGGAGATAACAGAAGCACGCAGAGCGAATACACGAATTATGCTATTATAAAAAATGCCTTGATATCTCACGGGTACAAAAATTTCAAGTTCAAGTTAAGAGATTACAATCCGCCTGTATTAAGCAGAATTTCAGCTTTTAATGCAAGGGTGAAAAATTCAAAAAATGAAAGGCATCTTTTTATTGATCCAAGAAAATGCAGATGGATACTATATAACATTTACAATTTGTCTTTCAAAGAAGGGACAAGCATTGTAGATGTCCCAACACATACCAAAATTAAATCAAACAGAGAAGCTAAGTTTTTAGAGCATCCTTTTGATGCAATCAGCTATCTCGTCGAATATTATTGGAGATTAAGGTAAAAGTGGAATTGGAACAAGTCGTCTGTAAAATTTATATTCATTATAACTTTTAGGCAAATTATCCCAATAACGATATATCCTTAACCCATTTTTCTCAAGCTCTGATACGGTTAAATCAGCAGTCATATCATCACTTGCCAAATAAGGATAACAAAAAGGAGAAGAAACAGATTTTAAATCTATCTTTAAAAGATTTACATCCGAATACTTTTCATGATAAAAACAAAATTTCATAAATCTTTCTTTTGGGAGTATTTTAAAAGACATCTTGTCTTTTTGAGATACTCCCTCTTTTTTTATCCATAAGTCAGAGCCTGAAACAACATTTCTAAATTTTCTTTCAGAATTAAAGCAGGCAAAACCCTTTGGTGAAGAATAATATGAATGAGCATTGTCAACAATTAACTTTGGATATTTTTGTTCAAGAATTTCTACGTTACGATCACAAATTCCAAAATAGTTAGGATACAAAATGTACTCATCTTTCTTAAATTCAATATTAGGCATAAAAACACTATCAATATGATAAAAAATAGGTTTACAATTTTCTTGCATAAGAGTATGTCTTATTACATTACAGAGATAATATGGAATATAAATTTTATTGATATTATAAGTCTTTACCAAATATCTCAAAGACTCTCTCGCAAGGCAAAATTTTAATCTTTCGTACATAATATATCCTAAATTGCTAATGAAAGATAAATTCCTATTACAAAAATCAAAGAAAAATACATCATCAAATTTCTTGCCTGATAAATTCGTATCATAAATGAATCTTCATCTCTATCTTCAAAATATTTCATATGTTCCATAGGATAATGATACCATTTATGAACAGGTCGCTCTGCCGGATTACATGAAAACACTTTTAAAGACTTATACAGATCGCACGAAAGCGGTATTGTAAGGAATACCAATAATACTTGCCAATCAAAAATATCCAAAATGCACAGTAACACAACCGAAACATAGGCTAAAATGAGTAAAATCTTCAACACAACTAAAGCATCAAGTTGCGAGTCAAATCTGTTCGCAAGCGTGCATTTACCCTCATTTGTATCAAATCCGTAGTCCATTAGTGTATGAATATACAATAACACTACTGTCATAATTGTAGATGGCAACATAAGCCAAAACACTTCATTTGAACATGTTCCCGTCATAACGTAAAACATACCGCCAAACAATATCGGTCCATAAGCAACAGCAACAGCAACTTCCGACAAACAAATTCTTGATATAAACGGATACAAAATCAAAACAACGCAAGCGATAAGAGTGTAATAAAAAACTCCGTTACCGCACTTAAACCATAAAAATCCGCCTATTAATAAAGCTAATCCATAGTATATCGCAATTAAAAGAAGTACATCAGATTCTTTCATTACACCGTTGACTAAATAGCGACATTTTGTCTTTTGTGAGTTTTTTAAATACTCCGCCTTATCAAAATTTACTGACTTAATTAAAGATTTGTAATCAAAATAATCATCTAAAAGGTTTGTTCCCAAATGGGCAAATATCATTCCAAATAAAGCTACTATACCAAATAATATATTTCCGAAATTAATCCAAGAATATACAAAAATTACAAGCCAAGAAAACAATGTGGTTGGCAATGCAAAAACTCTTGAACACTCCATTATTGTAGCCGGATTTTGAGCCATATTAGAACCTCCTCATCTTTTTTTAAATTTCTTCATCTGAATCAATTGCAATATCAACAATAGCAGTTCCTTTATGAGAAATTGCCTGTTCTAATGCAGGGACCAATGCATCTTTTGAAACTACTCTGATTGCAAACAAGTCATATGCTTCCGCAATTTTTGTAAAATCAGGGTTTATCATCTCAACTTGATACCTGTTATTATAAATTTTATCTTGAAGTTGCCTTACCATTCCAAGATAACCGTTATTCATTATAATAATTTTTACAGGAATTGCGTGTTCTCGGCAGGTTGCAAGCTCTTGCAAATTCATCTGAAAAGAACCGTCGCCTGTAATATTTAAAACCAAGGAATCGGGCTTTGATAACTGTGCTCCGATTGATGCAGGCAAACCAAACCCCATTGTACCAAGACCGCCGGACGTTATAAATTTTTTAGGTTTATTAAAATGAAAATATTGTGTCGTAACCATTTGATGCTGTCCAACATCTGTTACTACAACAGGATCATAGTTTTTTGTATATTCATAAATCGTTTTGAGCACAAATGATGAATGTAAATAACCAGAGTCATTTTCAATTTCTTTGTATTCCTCTTTCAAAAGTCTAATAGCAGAATGCCATGAATCATATTTTGGTACATTGGACAATTTGTATAACAAACCCTCTAAGAAAAGATTAACATCCGAAGTTATTTCCAAATCGAAATTCCTATATATCTGCTTTAAATTAACACTTGTAATCTTTGCTTTTTTGCCAAAATCAATTTTCCGACAAGTTGAACGATCTGAAAAACTTACACCTAAAGCCAATATAAAATCAGAATTATTGAGAGCTGTATTTGCCAAATAAGAACCGTTAATTCCAATCATTCCAAGATAATTTTTATCACTCGACGGAAAAGAACCAATTCCCATAAGAGTTGATATGACAGGAATTTTAGTTTTTGAAACTAATTTTTTTATGTTTGAAGATGCACCAACGGCTCCTCCGCCTATCAATATTAAAGGATTTTTTGCACCAAACAGCAATTTAATTGCTTTATCCAAATCCGAATCTTTTAAAGGAAGTTTTTTCTTTATATGTATATTCTTGCTTATCTTTGGAGAATATTTACTTTCAAGGATATTTCTCGGAATAACAACAAGGACCGGCCCTTTGCCTCCTGAATTAGCTACTTCAAAAGCCTCTTTAGTTACCTGTTTAATATCATCTTTTGAAGTTATTGTAAAGATTTTTTTCGTGCAATTCTTTGCCATTGATGGAATATCAACTTTTTGGAATATTTTTCCTTTATTGTTGCTTTTTGTAACATCACCGGCAAACACGACCAACGGTGTTGAATCTGCATAAGCATTTGCTAAGCCTGTTAATGTATTTGTAAACCCGGGACCGGATGTAACAAGTACCACCCCTGTTTTACCGCCGGCTCTTGCATAACCCTCGGCTGCGTGAACAGCTGCTTGTTCATGTCTTACAAGCACATGTTTAATACTTTCAACATGCGATAATTCATTATAAATGCTTAATACTGAAGCTCCGGGATATCCAAATATAGTATCAGTATTCAACTCTACTAATGTTTCCACCAAAGCTCCGGCACATATAAAATTCTTGTTTTTCTTTAAAACCGTACCGTTTGATTTATTTTCCTTAACACCGCTAACCAAAAAATTTGTCATAGTGTCCGTATTATACAACAAAATTTAAAAAAACGATATTTTAAATAGCAAAAAAAATAATTTACGGATTTTGTACTATCAGATTGACATATAAAGGAGATTTTTATGCCCCATATTGTATTACCAACATACTTACCGTCGATACCTATTGCGTTTCCTCCAGTTGCAGATAAATTAGCGGGACAGGAAGTATTAACAAAAGTAAAAAAAAATAATGATAGGTCTTTGTTGATAAAAACAATACAAGAGTATGTCTTTACCGTAGACAGTACAGACAAATTCCCGCAAATTGCAAGCCTTGATCAATTAAAAAAAATATCTAACTATCTTTCAAGAAAAACAAATAATAATAAAAATCGTACTGAGCCGATTATGCACTATGCATACTCTACTTGTATGAGAGCATTGTCCATTCTTTCTGAATCTATTAAAAACGGACTAAAGGTGATTAATCTAACTCCGATAGCTAAAATAATAATTGATACAGCAGTTGAAAGAGAAGTATGCAATAAGGAAATTGACAAAATAACGCAAGAAGCAATAAATACAAACCAAAGTGAATATACGCAAGAACAATTAGATCGATACAATAAATTAGTTAAAAAATTCAACAGATTAGAGGCAAAACGAATTAGGTATATAGATAAACTTGAAAGATGTAAAAAATATAATCAGGAAGTAACAAAAAAGGCAGATGTATATTACGCATATTCATTATTTTATGAATATAACCCCAAAGAAGATGAAAGTTTTCCGGAAAAAGCATTTGACTAATAAAAAGAAATAAGAAAGATTATAAATTATGCAACCAATATCTACAATAAAATTTACAGATTGTGTATCAGGAAAATCAGTAAAAGTTGCAAGAAAGTATGTTCCACTTTTAAATAAAACTACGCAAGAACTTGCATTAGCAAGCCAAATAAGAACATCCGACGGGCAATATATTTGTGAAAAAACACAACAAGATTTAATTCAAAACTATCTTGAAAGAAAAACCAAACAGAAAGATATTGCAAGAACTATATTTAATGCTGCCGTAATGATATACAATAATGCACTAAATGTCATGATTAATGCAACAAAAAAAGGACTTAATCTTTATGACTTACGTCAAATATCTGATAATATTTTACTAAATGCAATAAAAAGGAATGAATGTTACGACGAAATTGAGAAAATATATAATGATGCCGTAAAAGCCGGACAAACTGAATATACATTAGAACAAGATCAAGCAATAAATGAATTGAATAGAAAAGCAGAAGAATATGACAACGAAAGAATAAAAAACGTAAAAACATACAATATAGCAAAACAATACAACAAAGATATTGTTAAACAACTCGGCATAGATGAAGAATACAGCTTATTTTACGAATATCAACCTGAGTTAACATTTCCGGATAAAGGTTTTCTTCCGTAATACTGAAAAATCGGCAGAAGATTAAGTGGACTATAATTATAAATTTTGGTATAATCCTCATATGGGGTCAAAGATAGAAAATTTACAGGAAGTTTTGCAAAAAGATCCGTCAAACTTTCAAATCAGACGAGAACTTTCTGTCGAACTTTTAAACGAGGGCTTCAACGAAGAAGCTCTTGCGAATTTGAAATATTTAGAGAAATATTTTCCTGATGATGCCGATTTGGCTTACAATATAGGAATAGTCAGCGAAAAAATGAAAGATTTTGTATCGGCAGAAAGTGCATACAAGAAAGCTGTTTCATTATCCACTCAACCCGATTTTTATTATAATTTGGGAGAAGTTCTTGTTTCATTAGAAAGTTGGGATGAGGCAATTTCAGCATTTAAAGAAGTCTTAAAAACAGATCCGGAAGACGGAAATTGTTATTTTAACTTGGGACTTTGCTATTTCCATAAAGAGGAATTAAATACAGCCCTCGACAATTTTGAACAAGCTGTAAAATATAATCCTAAAGACATATTTGCACACTTCTATATGGGAAATATTTATAAAAAAAACGGACTTACAAATTTTGCAATCAAGTGTTATCAAAAAGTTTTGGAAATTTCACCTGATTACAGTTGGGCTTATTTTAACTTAGCTTCAATAGCATATGAAAACGGAAATATGGATGAAGCAAAATCTAATCTGCTCTTGACCATAGAATACAACAAGCAAGATATTGAAGCCTACAAACTGCTAACTAAACTTTCAATCAAAGATAATGACCTTGAAAGTATTCTGACTATATTACATGACCGACTGGAAAATTATGAAGCAAACGGAGATCTATATTACATACTTGCACAAGTATACAAATATATGGGGAATAAAGACGAATATGCAAAACATTTATCGTTAGCATTGGAAAACTCACTCTCCCTTACTTATTCGCAGGAAATAGTCGAGAAAGAATTTAAAAGGCTAAGAATTACTGCTAATATAGACATAGTTCCCCCGCCGGAATTAGAGGAAATTGATAATTCGGAAGAATACGACGAAAATAACGAAGAAATTGATGATGAATATGAGGACAAAGAATAATCAACAATGCTTGAAAAAATTTATATAAAAAATTACATTTTGATAGAAGAACTTGAACTTGAACCTTCAAAAGGTTTAAACATAATCACAGGAGAAACCGGTGCCGGCAAAAGTATATTAATAAGTGCCATAGATGTTGCATTCGGAGCAAAAATTGGAAAAGAAGTTATTGGTCGATATGATGATAAAGCAGTTATTGAACTCACCCTTTTAAACACAAAACACGACATTAATGCACTTTTTGAAAAATACGGAATTGATAATAACGGTAATGAAATAATTCTTACGAGAGAAATTTCACAAAACGTATCCAGATCGAAGATTAACGGGTGTATGATAAATCAGGAATTTTTAAAAATCTTTCGGGAAATGTTTTTAGACATTCATTCGCAACATCAAACATATTCGCTTTTACAGCCTAAATATCATATAGAATTACTTGATAGTTATATAAAGAGTGCAACCCTTAACGAATATAAGGGAAAATACAAGGTTTACAAAGAACTTTGCGCAGAACTATCTGCAGCCCAAAATTCTTCACAAAAAACAGAGGATCAAATTGAATTTTTAAAATTCCAAATTAACGAAATTCAATCAGCAAATATTATTGCAATTAACGAAGATAATGATTTAAGCAACGAACTTGCCGTATTGGAAAATTCTGAAAAACTTAAAGAACTAACCGGGAGCTCCTATTGGACAATTTACGGAGATGACAGCTCAATTACTGGAGCATTATATGAAGTTAAAAGTCTGTTATCAAAAGCAGCCGGACTGGATACATCGCTTGCAAGCTCCGAAGAGGAATTCGCTGATATAATTGACAGATTAAAGACTCTTTCTTCTACCTTGCGAGATTATTCCTCATCAATGGAAAATAACTCTGCAAGGATTGATGAAATACAAGAACGCTTGTTTATTTTAGACAAATTAAAACACAAATATGGCGGAACACTCGAAAAAGTTATACAAACAGGAAACGAATTGCAAACAGAATTAGACAGTATAGAATTTTCAACCCAAAATATTGAATTACTACAAACAAAAATAAACTTCCACAAGGAAGAATTAACTCGTCTTGCAGGGATGATTTCAAGCGAGCGAAAAAAACAAAGCGAAATTTTATCGGCACTTATTGTTGAAAAATTAGAAAAATTAGAACTTCCGAAAGTCAGATTTGAAATAGGCATTGAGCAAACTGAATTATCGCAAAACGGATATGATAAAGTTGAGTTTTTGATTTCCACAAATGTTTCAGAAGCATTGAAACCTATTGCAAAAGTTGCATCTGGCGGAGAAATTTCAAGAATTATGCTGGCAATAAAATCAATTTTTGCTCAAGCAGATAGCGTTGATACAATTATATTTGACGAAATTGATACAGGAATTTCCGGAAAAACCTCTCAAGCAGTTGCAGATGAAGTAAAAGAACTTGCAAAATACATGCAAATTATAATGATAACTCATCAAGCTATAATTGCATCAAAAGCCGACAAGCACCTTTATGTCAAAAAAACACAGGGTGAACAGACATCAGTCCGCATTTATAATTTAGAGGGTGAAAATAGATTGAAAGGCTTAGCAGAACTTGCATCAGGGAATATAACAGATGAGTCGCTAAACTTTGCAAAAAACCTTATTGTACAATAATACACTAATAATTTTGCAATTTTTCTTGTTGTACATCAATAGCTTTCGAAATTTCGGCTATTGTTTCAGGAAAATATTCCATAAAATATGATACTCTCATATTAGCTAAATATGCCGGTAAACCTGCGTTTAGTATCATCGTAGTTTCGGCAACTCTTTCATCATCAGCCAAATTATATTCGGTAAAATAACTTATACATTCCTGTTGATGTTCACTCGTACATTGTTTAAAACGCTCATATTCCTTTCGGAAAGTTCTGTTTATGGTATTATCACTATCCAATACTCCTGATATATTCGAGCAACTATTGTCATCTATATTGAAGTCCAAATAATGTCCAAATTCATGAATAAATATTGCAAGAAAATCAGAAAACCAACGATTTATATAAGTTAGAGTCCCGAGTTTAATACTTAAGCCATCACTATTCTCTAATTTACCACTATCGAAATAAAACGGATCTCTTTCAATATTGATTGGTATTTTACCTAAATGCATTAAAAGATTTGCAGGAGTATTTTTTATTACATCAATAATTTCATTATCTTCAAGCTCACAAATTTCTGATAAATCTACCTCATTAATTTCGTTTGATTTTATATCAATTACCGTTAATATATTATCTTTAAAGATTGATTTATATATATAACCGTTTATTGAAGAAATATACTCATTATCAGATATTTTTTCAAAAGTCAAATGTCTGTCTAACAATACATTTGAGTCTTTATCTACTATTGTATAATCAATTATTTTTAAATTTTCACTTTCAGTATATTCATAATCAGTCGTTACTCCGTTTGGTGAAATATAATGCCTTTCAGCATTAATTTCACCTGTTGTTTGATTTACTGTACTCCACTGAATAGGTATAGTTGTTCCATCCGCACGTGTTATTGAAATATCAGGTATTTCAGGAAGGTTTCCTACATCTATTCGTAAAGTTTTTATAATATTACCTTGTTCGTCATAATACAATACGTCTTCATTTTGAGGTATATTCGTATCCTTATAGTTACCATATGTTATATAATGGTCAATTTTTTTAGCTATATCTATTGTATGTTCAACATTTTCCTTTCTTATCCTCAATTCTGAATTTTTCCCATTTATTTCGACATTTACGTCATCCGCAAGTGCTTTAAGAGCTCTGTCAAAGAGTTGTGGCGGTAGCTTTACCAATTCAACAATATTATCAGCATCAAACTGAACATACCTGTCTTCAACATATAAAAGCGGTTTTATCTTTTCAAGTTCTTCCTCTTGCAATGTAACTAATTTTGCAATTTCAAGATCAGTAAATTGAAATCTTCCTCTACCTGGGATGGTCAAAAGTGGCTCAGCTTTTTTTAATTCATCCTCTGAAAAATTTACTAAAGTCAAAATTTCATTACCGTTAAACTGAATCATTCTATTTTCTATAAAAAGAAATTTTTTAATTTTTTCAAATTTTTCATCAGGCAATAATGACAAATTAGTTATATCAGATACATTTAGTTGTTTTTTTCTTTTTTCTACAAATAAAAGTTTACAAGCACGTTTCATGCTATCTTCGTCTAATTTCAATAAATATGATAAATCATATTCATCAAGAGTATCTATTCTCTCTAATGCTTTTTGATTCAATTCTCCGGATTCAATGAGGTTTCTGCATATTGACTTCAGCTTTTCTAATTTTTGTTTATCAATAGTTAATAACGAAGCTTCGTTATCATTACCAAAGATACTTTTATTGTAATTATTTTCAACTCCGGAATAAGTATTGTTTTTTTCTAAATTTAAACCACTACTTACCAAATCTTTGTTTCCAATATTAAAAATATTAAATTTAACCATACATTAATCTCTCATACTTGTATAATTAACGACATATATCACAAAAACTTTAATGATTATTAAGAAATCGTTACAAAACTCGGATATGGAATAATATGTTGTTTGTTCATTGTATAACATTTATGGTATAATCAGATAATTGGAGGAGTATGCTTATGAAACTTACTGTTTTAGGTGCCGGATGCTGGGGATTAACTTTAGCTTGGCTAATGAATAATAATTTTGATGATATATATGTTTGGGGCCGAGAATGCGACTTGAATGATGATTTAATTTTAAACAAACATTGTTCAAAACCGTTGGAAGTTCAACTTGATAAAAGAGTTGTAGTAACTTCAGATTTAAAATCAGCCATAAATAATGCTGATATCGTGCTTTCTGTTGTCGCAACTGCCGGCGTTAGATCAGTATGTGAACAGTTAAAAGTTGCCGGATTAAACCCAAACACACCTCTCGTTAACGCTTCCAAAGGACTGGAATTGGGAACATTAATGAGAATGTCTGAAGTAATAAAAGATGTCTTGCCGGAACAAAAAGTCGTAATTCTTTCAGGACCAACACTTGCAAAAGAAGTTCTTATGGGCAAGCCTACGGCTGCTTCTGTTGCATGTGAAGATTTGAAAGTCGCAGAATTTGTTCAACAGACATGCAATGTACCTAATAAATTTCGTTTGTACACTAATAATGACGTAATTGGCGTTGAATTGGGCGGAAGTTTAAAAAACGTAATTGCTATTGCTTCAGGTTTTGCTCACGAAATGCAATTAGGTGATAATTGCTTAGGAAGCCTTTTAACAAGAGGAATGGCTGAAATAGTCAGATTAAGTGTTAAACTTGGAGCAAACCCGTCCACTTTGTATGGTCTGTCAGGAATTGGAGATTTGATTGCAACCTGCTCCAGCCCTATGTCGAGAAACTACACCGTCGGTGCAATGTTGGGACAAGGAAAGAAAATCGACGATATTTTAAACGAATTAGGTTCTGTTGCAGAGGGCGTTAAAACTTCTAAAGCTGTTTGCGAACTTGCAAAGAAATTAGGGGTCGAAGTTCCTGTTTCAGAAGCAATTCATGATGCTGTATATACCGATATTACTCCGCAAGAAGTTTTATCTAAATTAATGAACAGAAAGCTCAAAAAGGAAGAAAATTATGATAAAGTATGCGGTTAATTATCTTAAAAACGTATTTGTACCACTAAATAAGGTACCGGATGAGCTTGATATAAATGAAAGATTAATTCTTGCCCGTACTGAAAAAGGGGAAGAAGTTTTGAAAGCGTTTTTGGTTAATCAAGAAATTGCAGCATTATTTGAAAAAAATGAAAAAACTCCAAAAGCATTTGATTTTATAAGAATTATGACTCAAGAGGACATGATGATCTATGAAGATATAAAAAAAGAGGAAATTACTTCTTTTTTCAAATGCAAAGAATTGGTTAAAAAGCACAATTTGACAATGAACTTAGTTCAATGCAGAATAACCTTTGATAAAGGCAAGATAACCTTCTATTATACGGCTCCGGAAAGAGTAGATTTCAGAGAATTACTTAAAGATTTAACACAAACTTTCAAACGTATAAGAATAGATTTAAGACACATAGGAGTTCGGGATGAATCTTCAATTATGGACGGATGCGGTATGTGCGGGAAAACTTTCTGTTGTGCATCACATTTGAGAAAATTTGAATCCATAAACGTTAAACTGGCAAAAGACCAAGGTATGCCGATTACACCATCAAAGATATCCGGAACCTGTGGAAGATTGTTGTGTTGCCTAACATATGAATATCAAAATTACATAGAAGCGGCAAAAGGTATGCCACCCGTTGGTTCTACTGTTATGACATCAAGCGGATTAGGTAAAGTTTGTTACATACAATTCCTTAATAATACAGTTGCTGTCAAATTTGAAGACGGTAAAATTAAGGAATTTGAAAAATCTGAATTAGAAATGGTAGATGCTAATATTAATGTTGATATTGATGTTCCACGGATGACAAACTATGCAGTAGATGAAAAAGTTGATGCAAAACAACTAAAGCAACTCGAAGATGACAGGAATAGTTCGACCGGTAACGTATAATATCAATCAATCAGCCGATTTATTTTCTTAAAAGTATATTACTATTAGGATATGGAAATTGATTATAAATTACTAATGGATAGGGCTAAAGCAGCTTCACAGAATTCGTATTCACCATTTTCAAGATTTGCCGTAGGTGCAGCTGTATTAACTTCTGACGGTGAAATTTATGAGGGTTGTAATATTGAAAATTCGTCATTTGGAATGACAATTTGTGCTGAAAGATGTGCAATATTTAAAGCAGTTTCAGATGGTAAACGAGAACTTCTTGCTGTCGCAATATATTCGCCGAATGCAGATTCTTGCTATCCTTGCGGTGCGTGCAGACAGGTTATGTATGAATTCCAAGGAGATGAAGAAATTTCTGTTATTACTGAGAATATAGGACAGCTTGAAATAAACAAATTAAGCTACTTTTTGCCATGCGGATTTAAAATATAGATAAATGCTATGTATATAATAGAAGTATTTATAAAATGGTTAAATAAAAGGCAAGTTAAAGAAATTAAATTGAAAAAGCCAAATTTTAAAGAAATTGATGAAGCACAAAATTGTCGACACCAATTTATGCCTGTGGATAGTACCGGAGATGTATTGGCTTGTACAAAATGCGGTTTTGTAGTAAAAAAGAGGGAGAACTATTGAGGTTAATGTATGAAAAAGCTTATTGATTTTATTTTGTCTAAGAAATTCAGAAATGCAGTACTTTTTATATTCTTTACATTCTTTATGACGTCTGCAATATCTTCGCAAAATTACTTTTTTCAAAAAGTAATCGAGAACGGTATCAGCAAGCGTGATATTATTGCTCAACGTGATATTAAGGTTATTGATACACGAAAAACAGAACTTCATAAAAAAGAGGTGGCACAAGCAGTAGAACCTATTTTAACTCAAGCGGAGGATGATTTTATTGTTTCAAGTTTGGATACTTTGCAAAAATCCATAATTAAAATCAAAGAAAAAGATGCATCAAATGCTGTCAAAACAGACGAAATAAAGATGTTATTTGATGAAACACCTGAGTGGAATTTTACGGATTATTTGCTTAGTACAAGCACAACAGAACTTAATTCTTTATTTGACAGAGCTAAACTAACGCTAAGCGGAGTCCTTAATACAGGAATTTCAGCCCATGATTTTGAAAGTAATAATGTAAAAAATATTATAAAAAAACATATTCCTGTAACAGCACCATATAATCAAAAATCACATATTGTAACTCTTCTACATCAAGTCATAGTCCCAAATCTTGTTGTAGACGAATTTGCAACAGAAATAGCAAAAAAGAATGCTCAAAACTCAGTAAAGCCTTATGAAGTAGTATTTAAGCAAGGTCAAAAAATCGTATTTGAGGGTGAACCTGTTACAAAATTAAAAAGTGATGCTTTGCGTGAGGCCGGATACAATATTTTGGAAGTGAACTTTCAAGGATTAGCCGGCATATATCTCTTAGTTGTACTGTTTACCTTTATATTTATTATTTATGAAAGAAATTTTGAGAAACAATACTATAATGCACGGCATATGACCATTATTGGCACATTAACAATGCTTATGGCTATGATTGCAGCAATATTGCCAACGGGATTTTCTCCGTACATAATGCCGTTTCCTGCATATACAATATTGATATCAATATTTACAACCCCAAGAAACGCATTTTTCGTTTCCTCAATACTATTAGGAATGTTATCAATGGGAATGCATTACAGTCCTGAAATTATCGTATCATTTTTGTTGTTAAATACTGTTGTTATGACATCAGTTGCAAAATTAAAATTTTCAAAACGTTCAGACATGCTTTTAATAAGTGTTAAGATTGCATTAGTCGGAATTTTTATTGTCGGAGGAATTTATTTCATAGAAAGTAATATGATGAGTATAGATAATCAAATGATAATACAGGATTTGGGATATATAATATTTAACTGTTTTATAATAAGCGGTATATTATTGCTTGGAGCTTTACCGATAATTGAAAACTTATTCGGAGTAATGACTCCGTACGGATTAGCGGAATTAGCTGACAGTAAACTCTTAAAAAGATTACTTCAAGATGCTCCCGGAACTTACAATCACAGCCTAATTGTATCACAACTTGCTGAAGCTGCGGCTGAGGCAATAGAAGCAAATCCTATATTGGCAAGAGTTGGTGCGATGTATCATGATATAGGTAAATTATTAAGACCTATGTTTTTCGTTGAAAATCAATCTTTTTACGGAATTGAAAATCCGCATAAGTCTTGCACTCCAAGATTTAGCAAAATGCTCATAACCGCACACCCTAAAGACGGTCTTGAATTGGCAAAGGAATATCATCTTCCGCAAATAATCAGCAATTTTATTATTCAGCATCACGGAACAAGCCTTGTAAGTTATTTTTATAACGAAGCATTAAAAGAAGAAGGGGCTGATAACGTAAACGAAGAACAGTTCAGATATGCCGGACCAAAACCTAATATGAAAGAAACAGCAATTTTAATGATTGCCGATGCAGTAGAATCTGCAGTGAGAGCAGCTAAAAATCCGTCAAGCGAAGAAATAGACGAAATAATAAACAAGATAATTAAAGAGCGTCTTAATGACGAACAATTATCAGATTCACCGCTAACTTTGAAAGATTTGAAAACTATTGCGGAAACTTTTTCAAGAATGTTACGTGGTATGCACCATAAGAGAATTAAATACCATGACGAGCTTGTGCGTGAATTGGACAAAAATAAGGCAAATAACCATAGTGCTAACGTAGCTAATTCCGTTTTGCCGGTTTTGGATTCGGATTTGGACTCCAAAATCAAAGAACTTGAAAGCAAAAAGAATGACAACAATTAATATTTTTACGGAAAATATTTTTTCTAACTGGAAGCCTGATGAAAAAAAAATTATAAAAAATACCCGAAAATTATTAAGGTATTATCTGCAAGAATTATCTGCAAAATCTTGTTTAAATGGATATAAGTATAATTCTTTGACTTTAGATATTTTATTTACAGATTCAAACAAAACTCACGAACTCAATCGTGATTATCGGGATAAAGATAAACCGGCTGATATTATAACTTTTGCTATATTTGCTGATGATGAAAACAGATTTGTCTTTGATAATGATATAAATTTAGGCGAAATCGTTATTGCAATGGATAAGGTTGAAGATTTAACAAATAAAGACGTTAGCTTTGCAAAAAACAGGGAACAAGAATTGTATTTTTTAATAAGCCATGGACTTATGCACCTTTTAGGATTTGACCACAGAGATGAAGAAGAATACAATTTTGTTATAGGAGAACAAAGGAAAGCATTGGAGCAAATAAATTATGACAAAATATAAATCGCAAGGTTTAAAAAGAACATTCAAAAATGCACGCAAAGGTATGCGTTTGGTAATAAAAAGTGAAAATAATATGCGGGTACATTTTATTATGTCAATAATTGCACTTGTATTAGCTTATGTATTTAATTTTTCATCTGTTGAGTTTTGTATAGTTTTGTTTGCAATAGCATTGGTAATTGTTGCGGAAATGTTTAATACGGCTATTGAATTTACATTAGATGCTGTTTATCACAACAAATATTCAAAATTAGTCGGAATGGCAAAAGATATCTCAGCCGGAGCAGTAATGTTTTCTACCCTTGCAAGCGTTGCTGTCGGTATTATTTTATACGGAAAACACTTATTAACCATGTAAAGTTAATCTTCTTTTTCGGATTTATATCTTGTTTCAAGTTCTGCCTCAGCTTCTGCTTTTGCTTTAAAATTAACACCTACGGGTACCATTTCACTTGTATCATCATTTACAGATTGGAGAGAGTGTTCTTGCACAGCTTTTATGCAATTATCCTGTATTTTTTGCATAGACCATTTTTGAGTTTCTTGTATATCTTTTTTCAGTATTTTCTTCAATTCCGATTGATCTATAACAAAGTCCATTTTTTTACAATCAATCCAATCATCTCCAGCTCCAGTAATAACATAATTACCCAATAAACCTACAAAATTTTTATAAAAGAGTGGGCTGTCATTAATAAAACGGAAATTATATATTCCTCTTTCTTGATCCAGATACCGATCCCGATTATACTTTTCTATAAGGTTAACACCTGTTCTATTTAACTTCCCAGTATCAGGATCAACCTCTATGTATGCGAAAAAGGCACCGTTAAGATAAATTTCTTTTTTGCCCTTATTATCTTCGTGATTGTCATCAATTATTAATACCTCTACATTTTCAGAATAATTAAAAAAATGATCCCAACCCTTAAAATTATAACTATACCCACCGGTCGGGAAAAATTCTCCGTTGATCTCCACCTTATAAAAATTTTCCGATACAGAAAAAAATGGTTTTCGACAGAACTAAATTCACGAATACCTAATTCTGACATTAGACGTTCAGAACCAGGCACTTTATCATGATATACCTTAATTAAAATTTCTACATCACTTATTTTACCTGATTTATAATCATTTATTAATTTATTAGAATATATAGCACTTGTTAAATCTTTAAATGCACCACTCAATGTACCGCTTAGCACATGCCCCCCATCAGGTAATTTAATATTGGCGAACTTTGAATTTCGTACCATCATTTCAAATTCGGTATCGTCAATATGACCGTTTGCTTTATCTCCGCATATTTTCTTTTCTTCTTTTGCAAAGAATAACAAAGCATTTTTTAATTCATTTTTTGCTAATTGTTCGTCCCCATTACTATCAAATACCGATAAAATCTTTTGGGAATTACTACCCAATGATTTGAAATCAATACTCTGAGGCAAATTATCCATTTAATTTTACTTCAAAATTGTCTGCCATTTATAGCTCCTTTTCAACTTACTATCACAACAAATACATTAACGGCAGATTTTTTGAAAACTTTAAGGCACAGTTACAATTTGCCCTTTACATTCAAAAAAACAAGAACAAGTTACAAGTTGAAAATACTACAAATACAAAAACGCAATCGGGGCTAAAAGTAATTTTTAAACCCGAACTGCGTTCCCTTATATAATTTACTTACGACAGTTTTTTATTCGATATGGTTAAAGTGTGTGAAAGCGGTATCCCGCCTTTCATAGCGGGTTGATTTACAATTTTCCCGTTAATGTACATTACTGTTGAACCACCGCCGTCTAAGTTTATTGCATTGACACAACCAAGCTCTTTCATTAAATTTGCCAATTCAAATAATGTTAAACCGATTGAAGCATTTTCTCTACCGTCGACGGTAATCATTATTAAGTGATTATTTTCAGTATATCCAATTGCTGTCCTTGGGTTTCTTCCTCCGATAGATGCAAGTTTTTGATCAGTCATATCAACATATACTTCATTATTTTTGACCAAATATGGACCTCCGCTTATTATGTGGTTTACCCCTTTCCATTCAGGATTAATACTAATATCAAGATTAAACTTCTTCGCCTCAACAACTTTATTTAATTCCTTTTCAGGACCAACAATAACGTATCCGTTTTGCGGTATTACATTTGAACTGCTTGTATAATTAACCAATTTCCCGTTTTCTATAACAATCTGTTTTCCATATTTTGGTGACGGCGGAGATGATACCCCCCAATCCGGAGTATAAACGAGAACATTAGTCGATAACATACGAGGTTGGTTAATATTATCAATTTTTAATTCTCCGATATTCGTCTTTAGTATAGCTTTTAATTTTACTCTGGCAATTTCATAGTTGTTATCAAAAAATCCTATTGCAACTCTGTCATAAATTGGTCCTGTATATATCTTACCGTTAATCATTAAAGTACCTAAAGGAACTCCCGTTTGAGGCTTAAAATATCCTCCGTTTATTGCCACTATGGCATTTTCTCTTTGTGCAATCGCAGAAATTTTTGTTCTTCCTGCTAATGTTGATGATGCTATTGCCGGTTCTACTGTCAAGTTTGGATTAACTTCTCTTGAAATCTCTACAACATTTATTCTAACAGGACGACCATTGTAATATCTCAATAATTTTATATGTTTTATTCCTCTGTCAATATCTGTAATTACACCTTTACTATATTTTGAGGAAAGTTCATTATTAAATTCTTCTTCACTTTCAAGTTGATTTGATAACATTTCCGTTAATACGGAAATATCCTCTTTTTTATGATTAGTTAAACCTATTCCACTTGCAAATATAAAGGATTGGCTAACAAGCATAAATATAGCAAGTGCTATGCTTGTTGCACTCGTTGCAACTTTTTCGACATTTACTCTTGTTAAAATTAGCGTATCCATTTTCTCACCTATTGCTTGTGATAGGATACCTTTTTTATTAGAGAGTGGTGTGGGGTTAGTAACACTCTTGGAGTCGTGATTTTACGAGAATTTTCATATCCTGCATATTCACATTGAATTATTTTTTCAGGAGTTATTACTATTCTCAAAAACAGTTTGCATTTGCTCCCACTAACATTATATCATACACTTTATAATTTCACAACCCTTGTGTTATAATACTTTTGGGCTATTTTTATAATGTTTGATATACACTTATTATTTGTGGTACAATTATCATATGAGTTTGAGTTCATTAATAAAAAAGAAAACAAATAAAACATTATTTACAACACCAAGCCACAGTGGTAGATTGTGCTTGTACCATAAATTTTTGCAATGGTACAAATCAGATATTTCTGAAACTGACACATACAACCCACAAGTCGCACTTATTGAAGCTGAAAAAAAAGCAGCTTTAATCTACGGAACAAAATATACAAAATTTTTAACAAACGGCTCAACAAGCGGAGTAATTGGCGCAATCTTAGCTTCCAATGTGAAAAAGATTTTGATATGGGATAAAGCTCACCCATGCCATAAAAACGGAGCTGAGCTAGCAGGATGTGAAATTATTGAATACCAAATGCCATTTGACCATAATTTGGGTGTATACAGGCAACTTACAGATAACGATATTAAAAACATAATTGAAAAATATATGCCTGACGGAATTATAATAACCTCGCCTACGTATGAGGGGTTTGCTATTGATATTAAGGCTATTTCAAATATTTGCAAGAAAAAGTCTGTAAAATTAATTGTTGATGAGGCACACGGAGCATTGTATCCGTTTTCAGATTTATTACCGACTTCTGCTGTTAAATATGCTGATTATACAATACAGTCATTGCATAAAACCGCCGGTGGCATTAATCCGACTGCAATTATACATTCAAACGACAATGACCCGACTAAATATTTAGCAAAATTTAATACGACATCGC
The DNA here is from genome assembly GCA_024408855.1 of bacterium. GTDB lineage: Bacteria > Cyanobacteriota > Vampirovibrionia > Gastranaerophilales > Gastranaerophilaceae > CAG-196. The sequence continues at coordinate 20,927 of JAKSUQ010000006.1, forward strand.
CATCATATCCTATGTTAGCTACAATAGAAGAAAATATTAATTATCTTAATTCAACAAAAGGGGAAAAAGCTATTGCAAATTTAATAAATAATATTCAAGAACTATGCATCCCAAAATTAAATGATGATGTTACAAAGATTTTAATTATGAAAGACGGAATGAGCGGATATGAGCTTTCAAAACTCCTTTATAACAAATTCGGTATTGAAGACGAAAGAGCAAACGAAAAATCAGTAATGCTGTTATGCGGATTGGGCACAAATTTAAACAAACTTACAAGACTTAAAAAAGCTCTAAAGAAGATGGGGTTTTAAGTTTTCTTTTTTACAGGCACTAACAGCTAAGTTATCACATCTTTCATTATAAGCATGACCGGCATGACCTTTTACCCATATAAATTCAATTGAATGTTTTTGTGAAACTTCTATATATTTTTGCCATAATTCAATATTCTTTACCGGCTTTTTATCAGCAGTTTTCCAGTTCTTCTTAACCCAGTTTTCAAGCCATTTATTGTTTATAGCATCTACGACATACTTACTGTCAGAATATATTGTAACATCACAAGATGTTTTAAGAGCTTCTAATCCTGAAATTACAGCCATTAACTCCATCTGATTATTTGTTGTTTGTAAATACCCCTCAGATAGCTCTTTTTCATGCAAGTTACCTTTTGAATCTTCAAATACAAGTATTGTGCCATAACCGCCGATACCGGGATTCCCGCTACACGCACCATCAGTATATATAGTAACTTTCAATTTATTATCGGGCAATGCTTCAACCTTAAGCAGCAATACCTTGGATTTCAGAAATTAAATATCTCGCAACCCATTCGAAATCTTTATTTGCAGTAGCAGCCTCTTTTAAATATTTAACAGAATCTTCTCCAAGTCTTATCAGCGACATAGCAACAACACCACGTTTAACACCTTTTACAACTTGAAGTTTGTCAATTAATTCCGGAATAACACTTTCGCCTTTATCAACAAGTATATTTTCAAGTTTATTCTTAGTTACATTATCTGCGGTATCTAATTTACAAAGAATTTCTTCAACTGATGTCATTACAAAATCTCCTTCTATAATCTTTTAATGTATACATTATAGAACATATTTTCCCGAAATCCGCTTTTCCTTATAAAATCTTTATATCAATTTAAAGATTTTTAATATTATATTATTTAATATCTATAACACAAACCCCATCGCCACCTTCGGCATCTTCACCAATTCTGTATTTTGCAACATACGGTGAAGTTGATACAAAATCTCTTACTGCAGATTTTAATGCTCCGGTTCCATGACCGTGAATTATGTATACAGGCGAAAGATTCGCTAAACTTGCGGTATCGAGATATTTTTCTAACTTATCCAAACCTTCTTCTACTCTTGTTCCACGTAAATCTAATGTGTTTGTTATATTATACTTTTTTAAAACAAAAGTCTCTTTTGAAAATTTAGGGAGATTGGTCGTTTTCGCAAGTTTTTCATCAAAAATTGCGAGTCTGTCTTTCTTTATTTTAGTTTTAATCATACCCATTCTAATAAACAGGCAGTTATTTTTATCAGGCAACGTCAAAACAGTAACTGCTTGATTTAGCTCTTTAATCATCAATTTATCGTTTACATTAATACTATCCCAATTCGGTTCTCTATAAATCTCTGATTCTTCATTTGAAGTTAAATCATTTCTAAAGACTTGTTCTATTTTTGCAAGCCTTTGATAAGAGCGTCTTGCTACTTTTTCAGATTTTTCTTCTCTTAATTCTTTTAATATATCCTTAATTTCGTCTTTTGCCGAATTGATTTCAGTTTCAAATTTTGATTGAAGATTTTTTAATGTTTTTTTCTTTTCCTTTATATGCTTGCCAAGCTCTTTTTCGTAATACAATTTCAAATCTTCGGCTTGAGCGTTACGTTTTTCAGCTTCTTTAAGATTATTATCCAGTTGTAATTGTGTATCTTGCAATTTTTCAATAGCTAAACCGGTATTATCTCTGCGAGTAATCAATAACTCCTTGGCACTCCACACCAAATCTTCTTTTAAACCTAAGTTTGAAGAAATAGTAATTGCATTACTCATTCCGGGGATGCCTATTATTAATTTATATGTAGGTCGAAGCGTTTCGGAATTAAATTCTACACTCGCGTTTTTGAAATATGGGTTTGTATATTCCAGAGTTTTAAGTTCTCCATAATGAGTTGTAATTATTGACGTTGCTTCTTTTTTAGCAAGCTCTTTCAAAATAACTTCCGCTAATATTGCACCCTCTTGAGGGTCAGTGCCGGCACAAAGTTCATCAATAAGTACAAATGAGTCATTATTTGCAAGCTCTAATATTTTAATCACATTTTTCATATGAGAAGAAAATGTTGATAAATTTTGCAAAATATTCTGTTCATCTCCAATATCCGCTAATACAGTATCATATGGGTATATATGAGCTTCTGCACATGGCAAAAACATTCCTGATTTCATCATAAGAATAAACAAACCGACAGTTTTTAAAGTAACTGTTTTACCTCCGGTATTGGAACCGGTAATAATTATTGATTTATAATCTTTACCAATTAAAAAATCATTTTCAACAATATTTTCAATTCTACCAATCAAAAGAGGATGACGCATAAGATCAATTTTTATAAATCTGTCTTTATTAATTTCAGGCTCTATTGAATTTGTTTTAACCGCATACCTTGCTTTTGCAAATATAAGATCAATCTTTGCCAATCGTTGTTCAGATTGAATCAGGAATGGCAATTCTTTTCTTACTGCTCTGGAAACTTCAGTAAGTATTCTTATAACTTCCGCATATATCTTAAACTTCAGTTCACGAATTTTATTGTTCAAAGGAACAATTTGCGCAGGCTCAATATAAAAAGTCTTATTTGTTGCTGATACATCATGCACAATACCTGGAACTTTACTTTTTTCTGATGCCTTAACTTGAAATACTATTCTTTCATCTCTTAAAGTATAAATATTTTCTTGCAAATGTGATTGAAAATCCGAAGAATTTATTAATTGCTGTACTTTTTGTTTTAATGAATTTTCAGTATCCTGTAAAGAAGAGTAAAGCCCATATAATTCCGGATTTGCATTCTTTTTTATTGTATAATTTTCATCAAATAAATCAAAAATGCCATCTTCAAAGGCTTTATTTGAATATAATTCATTTGAAATTGAGCTTAGATTGGTTTCATATGACAAATTTTCTTTTAAAAAATTTCTGACAAGTCGAAAAGTTCGCATTGATTTTGCGATATTTATCAATTCTTCCTCTTTAAAATATTCATTTTTTAACTTTAAATGCTCGAAATTTTCTATATTATCAACAGGAATGTCTTTTGCATTATCAAGAATAAATTTGGCTTCTCTTGTACAAATAAGTTCAAACTCAATATCCTCACTTTTAACATAAGGAGTTAAATTAAGACACATCTCTTTGGATTGTGCTGTTTTTGCAAAGCAGGACAATTCGTTTAAAACTTTATCATATTCTAAACATTTTTGGGATTTATCTGTAATACTCATTGTATGTTTGATTATATAGAATAAAGATATTTCTTCAAGTTAAAAATAGCAAAAAATATATTTATTCGTTTTTATACTAATATTAGTGTTAAAAAATAGGCAGAATTAACCCAAGTGTTGTTAAATAAACACAGGATAAAAATGCGGTAGCCAGAAAATCTAACTACCGCATAATCTTAGTTAAACTATAAAAATTATAATTTAGAAGCAACCATCTTAGTTGTTTCAGCCAATCTTGTAGAATAACCCATTTCATTATCGTACCAAGAAATAATCTTAACTTGGTTTCCGCCCATTACACGAGTTAATAAACCGTCAACAGTTGAAGATTGTGAAGTACCTACATAGTCAGAAGATACTAACGGTTCTTCAGTGTAGCATAATACATGACCGTCAGCACCTGCTTTAAGAGCTGCATTAACTTCTTCAACAGTAACATCTTTGGCTACTTCGAATACAACGTCTACTAATGAAACGTCCGGAGTAGGAACTCTCATAGCGAAACCGTCCAATTTACCTTTTAATTGAGGTAATACCAATGCAACAGCCTTTGCTGCACCTGTTTTAGTAGGAACAATGTTCAAAGCACCTGCTCTTGCACGACGTGGATCTTTATGCCCTGCATCCAAAATTCTTTGATCGCCTGTGTATGAGTGAACTGTTGTCATCAAACCTTTTACAATACCGAATTTTTCATCAATAACCTTAGCAACTGGAGCTAAGCAGTTTGTTGTACAAGAAGCCATAGAAATTACGTTATGCTTGTTTGTATCATATTCTTTATCGTTAACACCGAGAACAATGGTAATATCCTCGTTAGTTGCAGGAGCTGAGATAATAACCTTTTTAGCACCTGCTGCGATATGAGCCTTAGCTTTTTCACCATCTGTAAAGAAACCTGTTGATTCAACAACAACTTCTACACCTAAATCTTTCCAAGGTAATACAGACGGATCTTTTTCAGCAAAGAATTTAATTTTCTTTCCGTTAACAATGATACCTTCATCATAAGCCTCTACTGTACCGTCAAATCTACCCATAACTGAGTCATATTTGAAAATACGAGCCGCATCTTCAGGTTTTAAACCAGGGTCATTAATTGCAACATAATCGATTTCGTTAAAGATACCTTCTCTGATTGCTGCTCTCAATGTGTTTCTACCGATTCTTCCGAATCCGTTAATTGCTACTTTTACCATAATATTCTCCTTCTTACAAGTAAAAATAATACTTACGGTATTAATCGTAATTCAAACAAAAAACGTAATCAAGAGTTTTATACAGTATCGCTAAATTTTTCCTATAAATTTAACATTACAATTAGTAGCAAGTTCCTCATTTGCAATAACTGTGATATTTTTGACGAATTCAGACAAAATCACAAATGTCATGTGCCTCAATTCCATTGGAACAGTAATTACGGGATTATCCAACTTCTTTGATTTGGCAATTTTATTAATTTTTTCTGCAATTTCTTCAACGTCGTTCGCATCAATCCTTATTACAGTTTCACCATCATCTTCCTGATTAAAGAAATTTCCTATTATGTCTAAAGTTTCATCAGAAAATTCCATGACTTTCAGAACATCATCTTTCGCAAGATCCTTGATTATAAGTTTCGAAAAAGCAAGACGTACCTTGTCTAACAAGTCTTCTTTGGTAGGTTCATTTGCATAATCGTTTATTTTTTCAAAAAGATACACAATATTTTTTACAGAAACCCGTTCTCTTATAAGACAAGACAACAAATATTTTAAATCGGATGCTGTTAAAAAGTTCGGAATTAAATTATCAACCAAGAATGAATTACTTTTCAAAACAATCTCAACATAACTGTTAACATCATTATAATCCATAATATCTGAAACTTCCCTAATAGAAATTTCTTCAATAATTTTACCTATATATTCGGAAGCTGAAAGTCCTCTTTGCCAGAAATCTTTCACCTTTTCTTCCTGTATCCATACTAATTTTTTACCGGATAAATCATCTGTTATTACTATATCATCACCTTGAATTTTGTATCCGTTTAACTCATCTTTGCAATAAACCCTGTAATTAGGAAAAATAAGAGTTCTAAATACTTCAATATCATGTATACAAATACTGATTTCATTTTGATTTAAGCTATCGCTGTTATGGAAATGAATATGCGGAATTACATACCCTAATGTGTCTGTTAAATGTTGACGAACTTTAACCGTTTCCGCAAGCAAGTTATCAGGATTATCCTCAGACACCATATCAAGGATTTCATCCGATAGGTTAATTGTAAATTTTTCCTCTTTTATGCTTGAATACATCATTTCCGGAGAAATTTCGTTTACAAGGGTTTGTTTCAATGTTTCCAACTGTTTCAACTCTACTGACATTTGGTTGTTTAACTGATTTTTATTATCTCCGGAAAGATTATCACTTTCGAGCTGAGATTTTATGTTTTTAATTTTTTCTTTTTGATTAGTAATCTTTAATTGAATTTCTTTGCATGATTCATACGGACTTGCAGGTGCTGCAAGCATTTTTTCCATTCTGTATTTAAAACTTTGCACACTCACAATGTCATCTAAATCCGCATCATCACATTCCTGCTTCTCTTTTGCAAATATACAATTAAAATCAATTGAATTTTCTGTTTCAATTTCATGCATGGTATATAGTTCCCATCCATCATCAGACATTGTGTTAAGTAAATCCTCCAAGGCCTGCTTATCATCTGTTGGGACTGATTTAATTACATATTGCATTTTTTTATTAAACATACTAATCCTCTTCCGCATTTATAATTTTATATATCATATTATTATTTACAGTTTTATCCTTACTAATAGAAAACGCTTCCTCACAATATCTTTGAGCCAGTTTTGTTTTTTCTTCATCATTTGAATAAATTGTATAAAGAATATCACCGTTGTTTACAGGCTCACCGCTCTTTTTATTCAAATATATACCAACACTGTAATCTATCGGATCCGTTTTTTTATCCCTGCCGGCTCCTAATAGTTTGCAAGCATATGCAATCTTGTATGCATCTATTTTTTGCACAAAACCTGATTTTTTAGCCTTACATTCAACCTTAAATTCAGGCAAATCAAATTTATCATAATTTTCAATTATATCCGGCTCTCCGCCTTGTGCTACAATAAGCTCTCTTAATTTTTCAATAGCTTTTCCGTTATTAATAAGTCCCTTTAGGAACTCTATAGCAGAACTTTCATCATTATACAAACCTAATTGCATGAGAGCAATAGCTGCAAATGAATACGTTAAATCAGCAACATCACCTGCCGTAATCTTTCCTTTTAAAAATTCAATCGACTCTATAATTTCCAAAGCATTACCTACCGCTCGTCCCAAGGGTTCTTCCATCGACGTAATAACTGCGGTAATTGAGCGATTTAATTTCTTTCCTACATTAACCATCAGCTTTGACAAACTTATTGCATCCTCCGGCGTTTTCATAAAAGCACCGGAACCATATTTGACATCCAAAATGATATTTTTTGCTCCTGAAGCTATTTTTTTTGAAACAATCGAAGCTGCTATAAGAGGCATACTGTCAACTGTTGCCGTAACATCACGTAACGCATACAATTTCCCGTCAGCAGGAGTCAAACTTTTGGTTTGAGCTCCAATTGCAACATTTATTTTTTTTACTTGTTCAATCAGCTCCTCAACAGTTAATCCTGTATTAAATCCGGGAATAGATTCAAGTTTATCAATAGTTCCGCCTGTATGTCCCAAACCTCTGCCGGATAATTTAGCAATCGGCACGCCGGCAGCAGCCAAAAGAGGTATAAGCGTAATAGTAACCTTATCCCCAACACCACCCGTCGAATGTTTATCAACAATTGAATCAGCCAAACACCCAAAATCAATAGTATCCCCGGATTTTACCATTTCATCAGTTAACCATACCGTTTCTTCTTTGGAGAGTCCTTTAAAGTATACAGCCATAAGCCAAGCTGAAACTTGATAATCAGGTACAGTTCCCTCTATCAACGACTTAATTAAATATTGAATTTCTTCTTGGGTATTAGGAAGTCCCTTTTTCTTCTTCTCAATAATATCAACTATTCTCATAAATTACTTCACATTTCTTAATTTGTTTATAACTAAATCTGTAATATCCATACCACCAACAAAAACACCCCTTTGATCCATAATTGCATCAAGTTTTTGTTCTACCATAACGCTTTTTGCAGCTTCTCGTATTTTGTTATAAACTTCTTGCTCACGTTTAGCTTTCAAAGATGCATATGCTTCCTCTTTTATTCTGAATTCTTCAGCTGTTTTTTGTTCAAAAGATTGTTTTTTAAGAGGAGTATCAAGTGATTTGTATTCTTTCTCTTTATCAACAAGGTATTGTTGCATTTCCAATCCTTTTGCATCAACTTCCTTTGTTACTCTTTGAGCAAAATCATAATTATCAATAACTTTTACATAATCAATGTAACCTACACCACCTGCATTTACTGCACTTGTAAATAATAAAAGTGTTGCAAATAATAATACTGATTTCAAATTTTTCATAATAATTCTCCTATATAAGTCATAATTAGTACATCATATCACCGGCACCGAATGTGAAATAGCCATTCTTTGAACCGTATGACCCCGGATTTGTTAGCGGAATACCATAATCAACCGACAACGGACCTACTCCAGGAATATTTATCTTTAAACCGACACCTGCCGTAATTGCCTGTATTGGTCTGTCATACAAATAACTTGCAACTGTCGGATTGAATACTTTTCCGGCATCAACCCAGAAAGTAAGTCTTAAATTCTGTAAGAAATTAACTTTTAACCTATCCACAAAAGGCAATGGAGTCGCCAATTCTGCTGAACCCATAATGAATGATGTACCTGTACCTACACCATTAACTTTATAACCTCTGACAGTATACGGACCGCCAAGCCTGAATGCCATAATCTCAGGCATATCAGATCCATGTATTTTTACACCGCCTCTGGTTGACAAAGTTAATGATGACTTCTTTGCTATCGGAATGTATTTTTTCACCATACCGATAACTCTGCCATTGGTTTTACCAAAACCATCAAGTCCAAAGGCTTCTTCATATCTTGCTGATGCTAACACACCATGTCTTGGATTAAGCATTGTATCCCTTGAATCATAAGCAAACCCCGGAGCAACTTTAAAGAACAAGCCACCTTCAAGCTCTTTTGCACGGTCTGCAATATTAAATCCGTTTTTCTCATAAAGATTTTTTATTGAATTATATCCGCCTTCTTCCAAATGAATATGTTCAATGCCTGTCGTCAAGGTTGTTGATAATTTTGGATTAAACTTCAGTCTGTGAGCAAGAGTAGCTTCTACTCCAACTCTACGCTCCATGGCAAGAGGTATTTGATAACTTCCTAAATCTCTGTAATAAATCTTGCTCATAAGCGAATTATCAGAATTTAAAAATTGCGGTTCAAAGAAGCTCAATTCGGCTTGATAATTCATATGATCTTTAATTGAAGCATCACTCATCAATATACCGGAACCAACCATTCCTGAAAGTGATATTCTCTGGTTTCTTCCCCTGAAATTATTATCAGAAATACCGACAGACCCAAATGCACCGGTAGCAGAGTCAAGACCTCCGCCCACTGATACGGAAGCCGTTCTTTGTTCCTTTAATTCAATAGTTAAATTGTATTTTTCAGGATCATTGTCAGAAATTTCGATTGTACGATTAACATCTTTGAATGCTTGTGTAGAGTACAATCTTACCAAATCTTGTTTTACAATATTTTCATTATAGACACTACCAGGCTCTGTCATAATATTACGTTCAATTACATATTCTTTAGTCTTTTCATTTCCGCTAATAAGAATTTTATCAATTTTTCCCTCAGTTACAAACAAATTCAACATGCCATCTGGATCGTCATACACCGAGTCAATTTTAGAAAGAATATATCCTTTTGAAAAATAACAAGCATTGATTTTCTCTATAGCAGCATTTATATCCGCAATATTTTGAGGCTTACCTTTTAACGGTAAAAGGTACTGCATAAGTTCTTCTGTTGCAATAACTGTATTACCCTCAATAGAAAAGTCCGTTATCGGCACATTTTCTTCCAAAACTATTTTGAGAGAAATATTTCCGTCAGAATTCTTAATCGGAATTGCTTTCATTCTTTCAGTAAAATATCCCATTTTATATATAGTTTTGAGGTCTTGTTGCATGAGTTCTTTATCATACAAATCACCTTTTTGAAGTTTTATTTTTTTGAGAATGTATTCCGGCTTAATGATGTTTGCCCCAAGGATTTCAATATCACTGACATAATAATCACCAGTTTTTGCTTCGTCATCCAAATCTTCTTCCATGATTTGCTGTTCTGTCATTTCTTCAACAGCAAAAACAGGCATTGCTAATGAACAAAAGCCAAATATTAATATAAATAATATGAAATTTTTATATATATTAGACAAAACTGCCAAGAATTCACTCCAACGTATATACATCCATGAGTTTATCACAAATATATATTTTATTCCACGCTTTTAAAATTCTTAATATATTTTTAATTTAAAGATCAAAACAAAGATTTTATTCCCAATGCAATCAGTATAATTCCGGAAACAATTTGAGCAAAATTAATTGGAATATTTTTAAACTTCATACCTATACTAAATCCAAGTTGTGAATTAATAAATGTAATTAACCCTATCAAACAGGCAGGTTTTAAAATAAAATTACCAAAAACTTTTAAAGAAATTCCTGCCGAAAAAGCATCAATACTTGTTGCAATTCCTATTAACAAAAGATGTTTTATATCAAGACAAATTATTTTATCCTGTTTCTTTTCAAAGGATTCAGTTATAAATTTTATTCCAAGCCAAGCAAAAATCAAAAATACAAGAAATTTTGCTACAGGACTTATAAAATCAATTACAAATCCTGTTAAAAAATATCCAAATATAGGCATCACACCTTGAAAAATACCTGTAAAAACACTAAGCAAATATTTTTCTCTTTTTGGATGTTTAACACCTAAAATCCCATACGAAAAAGATACAATACAAGCATCAACCGAGAGGGCAAGTGCTAACAAAAATATCTCTATATATGACATACGTTACACCTTAAAAAGTATCAGTTCTTATAGGATTTTTAAACTTTGTAATATTGTTTTGGAACAACAATTTCACACTCCCGGTCGGGCCGTTTCTGTTTTTCGCTATTATGATTTCAGCCTCACCTTTATTCATAGCTTTTTCAGCCATTTCTTCCTCGTCGGCAGCACTCTTATAATAATCATCACGATAAATAAACATTACAATATCTGCATCTTGTTCAATTGAACCTGAATCTCTCAGGTCAGAAAGCTGTGGACGCTTATCATTTCTTCCCTCAACAGCACGAGAAAGCTGAGAAAGTGCAATTATTGGAACATTCAAGTCTTTGGCAAGAATTTTCAATCCCCTTGATATACCAGAAATCTGCTGTAACCTATCTTCTCTGCCGGTACCTTCTATAAGTTGCAAATAGTCTATAACTATCAACCCTAAGTCCTTTTCGGACATGGCTAATCTTCTGCATTTTGCTCTTATGTCAGTAATTGTTATTCCGGCTGTATCATCAATATAAATCTTTGATTGAGAGAATTTATCCATTGCTGAAGCCATTTTTTCCCAATCTTTTGTTGTCAAATCACCTGTTTTAATCCTTTGTGCATCAACTTCGGCTTCTGCACCCAAAAGTCTTGTTGTAAGTTGATCCTTAGACATTTCTAATGAAAATATTGCAACCGGAACGTTTGCCCTGAGAGCAACATTTTGTGCTATATTAAGTGCAAAAGAAGTTTTTCCCATAGCAGGTCTTGCTGCAAGAATTATTAAATCTGATTTTTGCAAGCCATTTGTGTAGGTATTATCCAAATCATAAAATCCGGAAGAAACACCTGTTAATTGACCTTTATTTTTTGCACGTTCTTCTAACTTTGAATACGTATCAAACACAATATCGCGAATAGCACTTACGGCTGTCGTATTTTTTTGTGAATTTATATCAAAAATTAACCTTTCAGCTATATCTAAAGATTCTTCGACAGGGTTAAGGTCATATCCTGATGCAATAATTTCAGAACCTGCATTGATTAAGGAACGTTTAATTGCTTTCTCCTGAACTATCTTTGCATAATATTCCACATTCGTTGTAGTTATAGTTCTATAACACAAATCATTAATAAACGCTCTTCCACCGACAAGTTCAAGTTTTTGAGTCATATTCAAAACATCAGATACAGAAACTATATCAATCTTTGTTCCGTTCCCATACAACTGTAGCATAGCATCATATATGTAGCGGTGAGCAGTTTTATAGAATGACTCCGGCTTAAGAATTTCCGCAACTTTATTCAAACAATTAGGGCTTACTAAAATAGCACCTAATATTGCTTCCTCAGCATCTATATTTTGCGGCATCAATTCAGAAAGCTCAGCCTCATTTTTTTTATTTTTTGTATAAGTAGCTGCCATAAATCCCCTCAAATAAGTTAAATCAGTATATCAGGAATAAAACATTCATACAATAATATGTAAAATTTTTATGATTAAAAATTTACAATCTGGAATTTTTTGTATATTGGTGCTTAAATTTAAGTATAGTCGACACAATTACACATTAGCTAAAGGAATTAAATATGCGAATTTTACCGATTTTTACAAAAACGAAATCATTTACAAACAAATTACCCAAGTTACATCTTCATCAACGCAAGTTTAGATCTTGTGATAATATAAAAATTAACGTTGGTACTAACGACCTCGAAAAAGAAGTTATGGAAGAACTTCATATTCATTACTAATTCTGTTGTTTTTAAAACATTAATCTAAATAGCAAGAATCTTTTGTTCAACTTTTCAGAGAACTTTTTGAGATTAGAAATTGTTATGGTAGTATCTTTCATAATGTTTTTTAAGTTCTCTTGATTTCCGGTTGAGCCGTTTATTGTTTCAAGTGCATTAGAAACTTCACACATTGCAAGATTTAAATTGTCGACAGATGTAACAATTTTCTTTTTGAGATTTTCATCTTTAGTCATGCTATTAACAGAGGATGAAATTTCATTCAAATTATTCATTAAACCGTTAAGATCTTCCGCAAATTCTTTTGCATCAACAGATCCTATTACAGGTGATAAGCTATTTGATATTTTTGTAATCGCTTCAGCTGTTTCATACATTGTAGGCTTGAATTTTTCATCCGCAACAATACCGTTAATGTTGACGGCAAGCTTGTTAAAATTATTTGTTGCATCTGACAACATCCAAAGCATAGCATCAAGGTCATTCTTTGATGTATCAATAAGTTTTTCCGCTTTTTCAAGAGTCGTTGTAGCTTGAGCAGTTAATGTTCTTACATTGGAAATAGTTTTTGTTATATCCGCAATCACAGAATCATTCAACAATTCGTTAACGGCACGATTTGTTTCAGTTAAAGATTCTGCCGCTTTATATTGCAAATCCATAAAATCTGATATTCTCATAGGTTCTACTACTGTATATGGTGATGTTTGATGAGGATACGGCAACGGAGTTTTGTCAAGGGGTGTAATACGCAATTTTTTAATTCCATCTGAAGTTACAACTTGACCTGTCATAAACATTGGAATTATTAACCCAGGAAGATTTATACAATAATCTACTCTATAAGCATAACTTGTTTTAATAAACTCTCGAACAGATTCAGGAACTGTTTGAGTTGACATGATTTGCGATTTTTTAACTTTTCCTACGTTATAATATTTACCGTCAAGCAATATTTCAACATCAGAATCATCAGAAATCAAAAGTTCTCCTGTTACAGGAAGATATACCGAATTAATTTTCGGAGGAGTTATTTCCAAAAACTGTTCACCTATCAAACCCGATTGTTGAATTGTTAACAAAGAAGCTTTCGGAATTGAAATATTTGGTTCCGTAATTACAAACTTCAGCTTCACATAGCTTGATTCACCCTCCATAACCGGAGTTATTTCCTCAACTTGTCCTACTCTTAACCCCATCATTTGCACTCCGGAGCCAGGACGCATACCGTTCACATCCTTAAAATGTACTTCTATACGTTCAGCAGAAGAAAACGATCTTCCTTTAACCCACAATATCGTAAACAAAAGAATTGCGAGTGATATGAGTGATAATATTCCTACTTTAAATGTTGATGAAAGTTTCATTATAACCTCTTTATTTCATTTTCATCGGACCCTCTATGGCAGCATTGACAAATTGTTTTGTATATTCTGTATTTTCTGCACACAGTTCATCCGGAGTTCCCTCAAAAACTATTTTTCCATTATATAACATCACAATACTATCTGACGTCCTCTTAATCGTTGACATTTGATGTGTAACAACAATTGATGCGGCATGAGTTTCATTTTTAAGACGCACAATATAGTCTTCAATCAATGTCGACGATATAGGATCAAGACCGGCAGTTGGTTCGTCATATAGGATTATCTTTGGTTCTGTTACGATTGCTCTTGCAAAACTAACACGTTTTTGCATGCCACCTGAAAGCTCAGACGGAAATTTTTCTTCAATTCCAGAAAGTCCCACAAGTTCAAGCTTTTCTGCAACAATTTTTCTTAACTCTTTTTTTGTATATTTGTTTCTCAATTCTTTTCTTTCCTGCAATGCAAAAGAAATATTGTCAAAAACATTCAATGAATCAAATAGAGCTGAATACTGGAAAACCATTGCTACTTCACCGCCAGTTGTTATAATTTCTCCTGAGTCTTTCTCAAGCAATCCTGCAATCAGCTTTAAAACCGTACTTTTACCCGAACCGCTAAATCCGACAATAGAAAGAATTTTACCGTCATCAACTTTAAAAGAGATGTCCTCAATAATTTTTTTATCATCAAATGTTTTTACTAAATTTTTAACTTCTATACCCATCTTAACCTCTTAATAAAAGAATGCTGCCGCAAAAATTAAGTCTATGATAACTATACTTACAAATGACCATACAACAGCCTTTGTTGTAGCTGTTCCGACCCCTTTTGCTCCGTCTTTTGCACTCATGCCTGATGCACAACTTATCATAGAAATAGCAAAACCAAAACAGAGAGATTTAAGCAAACAAACGTTGATGTCATGCATATTTAGACCAAACCAAACAGAATCAAAATATGCTTTATATGATAACTCTGATGTTATATTTGAAGCTATTGCTCCGCCTACAATCCCGAAAAGAGAAGCAATCGTTACTACAAAAGGCATCATTATTGTTCCTGCTATAACTCTCGGAGTAAACAAATATTGTACAGGATTTACATTTAAAACTCTTAGAGCATCAATTTGGTCTGTAACTTTCATTGTCGCTATTTCTGATGCCATTGACGAACCAATCATTGAAATTATCGCAAACCCTGCCATTATTGCACCCTCTTCCCTAACGGTAAGAACGGCTATAAGCATGCCGACAAAATTTCCGCCCCCATGCTTTACCATTTCTTCGGCAACTTGCATAGCAATAATAATGGACGTCATTTCCACTATGGTAAGCGTTATAGGCAACGATGAAACTCCAAACCTTGAGGCTTGCTCCATTATATCCTTAAATCTTGTATTAAAATTTTTAAGGCATTTGAGCATTTCAATTCCATAGGTCATTACTTCACCGACAGTAGATATAAATTCGTACAGTTGCTCGGCAAAAATCTTCCCTACTTTGTATGTATAAGTATGCTTAAAAATCCTAACCATGTTTTCCACATATTAAGTATAACAAAAATACTTGTACAAATGAAGAAAAAATCCTATGTTTGTGGTAGACTGTACTAAAAGTATAAATTTTAAGGATATATAAGGAGTATGGAGTTAAATGACTGAGTCGGTTTACAAATTACAGGGTACAAATTCTAAAACAGCTTTTCAATACAAATATCTATTAAAAAAAATTTTCCCGTATCTAAAACCTTATCTGTTCAGAATATTCTTAGGATTTCTTGTCGCTGTTCCTTTGGGATTAATGGACGGTGTAACAGCATTTGCTTTAAAACCATACTTGGACTATGTCGTAGGCGACAAGGTATTGGAGTTCGCGATTTCGGGGCATGACTTTGTCATAACCGGCATTCAAATGGCTGTTATATTACCGGTCGGTGTAATTTTGTTTGCAGGTATTCAAGGACTTTTGCGCTATTTGAACACATACATCTCGACCTGGACAAGTCAAAGAATTACAAATGATATAAAATCAGAGTTATTTCACAATCTTATAAGTATGCATACACAATTTTATGACATAAACCCTTCCGGAATTATAATATCAAGGTATATGCAAGACCCCGTAAGTGCCTCTACAGGTATTATTGACCAAATCAAAACTATAACTACAAGTATATTTGGTGCATTAGGTTTGATTGCAGTTATGTTGTACAGTTCATGGCAATTAGCTTTAATCGGTATCATAGTTCTTTGCGTAGCATTTGTTCCGGTTGCACTAATCAGAAAAAGAATTAAATCCGCTTCTAACAAAAATATGGTTATTGGCGGGAATATGACTACAAGTATTAATGAAACATATTCCGGCAACAAAGTTATTTCGGCATACGAACTTCAAAACAGACAGGAAAAATATTTTAATGAACAAATTAAAAATTCATTTAACGTAAATATGTCCTTAGTTAAAAGAAGTGCGTGGATGTCCCCGTTAATGTATTTAATTGCATCATTCGGAATAGCTGCAGTCTTAGGTTTCGGCACTTACTTAATAAAAAATGAAATAATGACTGCCGGCTCTTTTGCATCTTTTGTTACATCCTTACTTTTACTATACAAGCCGGTAAAAACATTAGGAACTACATTAACAAATATTCAAAATATTTTTGTAGCTTTAAGCCGTGTATTTGAACTATTTGAATTAAAACCATTAATACAAAATTCAGAAAATGCCGTTACACTAAATAGTTTTAATAATGGCATATCTTTTGAAAATGTAAATTTTGAATACGAAAAAAATTGTCCTGTTATAAAGAATTTCAACCTTTATGTAAACAAAGGAGAAACCATTGCTATTGTCGGAAATTCAGGTGGCGGTAAATCCACAATAGTAAATCTTATTCCAAGGTTTTACGACATCAAATCCGGCAGTATAAAAATTGATGGGACTGATATAAGAGAAATGACATTAAGTTCCCTCAGAAAAAATATTTCTATGGTATTTCAAGATAATTTCTTATTCACTGGAACAATCAAAGAAAATATAATGATGGGAAATCCTGATGCGACAGAAAATGATTTCAATGACGTAATAAAACTTGCACATTTGGAAGAACTTATTGCAGATTTACCGGATGGCTCAAACACCCTGTTAGGAGAAAGAGGAATGACTTTATCCGGAGGGCAACGTCAGAGAATAGCAATTGCAAGAGCAATGATAAGAAATGCTCCGATAGTAATATTGGATGAAGCAACTTCAGCCTTGGATAACGAATCGGAAGCTATTGTTCAAAGAGCTATGGACAATCTGATGAAAGATCGGACTGTTTTTATAATTGCACACAGATTGTCTACAATTAAGAATGCAGACAGAATTGCAGTAATTAATGACGGAGAGCTCGTTGAAACGGGTACTCATGAGGAATTAATGGCTCATCACAACGGACAATACAGGTTATTATATGATATGCAGTTTGGCGGAACTGAAAGTTACGTTTAAATTTATAAGGAGGTTTTATGTACGGATTGATTTTGGCAGGCGGTTCCGGAAGCAGGTTATGGCCTTTGTCCAGAGAATTGTATCCTAAACAGCTTTTAAATATTCAAAACTCCGAAAGTTTACTTCAATCGACATTTTTGAGATTAAAAGAATATATATCTCCTGAAAACATTATAAGCATGACCGGAGTAAAACATTTATCAAACGTAAAATACCAATTATCCGCAATCACAAGAAACCCATTGGTATTATCTGAACCTATTTCAAAAAATACTGCTCCTGCAATAGTTTTAGGAACAAAGTACATAAAAGAGGTTTTCGGTAAAGATGACGTAGTTCTTGTTGTTCCGTCTGACCACATGATAAAAGATACATTATCTTTTATAGAAACCGTTAAACAAGGAGAAAAAATTGCAAATCGCGGTTTCATTGTTACTTTCGGCATAAAACCGCTATACGCCGAAACCGGATATGGTTATATTAGTACAACCGAGAAAGATATTGAAAACGGTTTTGCAGTTGACAAATTTACTGAAAAACCTGATATCGTAACAGCTAAAGAATATTTAAAGAAAAATAATTATTATTGGAATAGCGGTATTTTCATGTTCAAACCTTCCGTCCTTTTAGAAGAAGTTAAAAAATGTTCACCTGAAATTTACGAAAAATTATCAAATTTTGATTTTTCAAAATCCGATGAAATTCCGTTTACAGAATTTGACAAAATGCCTTCAACTTCTATCGATTATGCCGTTATGGAAAAGTCGAACAAAATTGCTTTAGTAGAATTAAAAAGCGACTGGAATGATTTAGGCAGTTGGAAATCTATCTATGATGTAAGTAAAAAAGATGAAGACGGAAATGTAAAAATAGGACATGTACTTGATGAAGGTTCAAAAAACTCATTTGTTTATTCATCCTCAAAATTGGTTGCAACTGTTGGACTTGAAGATACTATTCTGGTTGAAACAGAAGATGCAATATTAGCCTGCAAGGTCGATAAAACCCAAGATGTAAAAAAAATATTTGATACATTAAAAAAACAGCATGACAATACTCATTTGGTACATAAAACCGTTTACAGACCTTGGGGATATTATACTGTTTTAGCGGAAGGAAAAGGATTTTTGACAAAAATGATACAAGTAAATCCGGGACAAAAACTTTCTGTTCAATCCCATAACCACAGAAGCGAACATTGGGTTGTTTTAGAAGGAAAAGCAAAAGTTGTATTAGAAGGCAAAGATCTCATCCTAAGTCCTGGACATAGCGTTGATATAGCCGTTCAAGCAATTCACTCTTTACAAAATCCATACGAAGATGTCTTAAAAATAATTGAAGTCCAAAAGGGTGATTTACTTATAGAGGAAGATATAATCCGCTACGAAGACATGTACGGCAGAGTGTAAGTTTTAATAGGAAACGTTTTAATGATAGATTTTTTTGGTAAATGTGTAAAAAATTTATATTTAACAATAAAATATACTTTGGGTGGAAGTACTCGGTTAAAAACTGTAATCTCTCAAGCTGTCGCAATTAGCTATGATTCATTGATAATCTCACTTGTTATAGTCTTTGTATCGGCAGCTGTTATTGCTATACAAGTTTCTAAACAATTTTTGATGACAGGGGCAGAAACTTATGTTGGAGGTTCAATAGCTATTGTTATGATAAGAGAAATTGCCCCCGGATTTGTTGCCTTAGCAATCGGAGCAAGAGCCGGCACTGCAATTTGTGCTGAAATTGCAAATATGCAAGTTACATCCCAAGTTGATGCAATAAAAATGCTCAAAATTGACCCGATAGGATATTACTTTGCTCCAAGACTCGTTGCTTCAGCAATAACAGTACCTATGGTAGTTTTGATAGCTGAATTTACCGGAATATTAGGAGGAATGCTTGTTGCATACTATACAATAGGATTACACCCCGCAAGATATATGAATTCGGTTTGGCTATGGCTTAATACAAAAGATATTTATATAAGTCTGTTTAAAGCATTTGTTTTCGGAATTCTGATAGCGTTAGTTTGTGCCACACAGGGATATGAAACAAACGGAGGAGCAAAGGATGTTGGACTGTCTACAACAAGAGCTTCCATATTATCTACTTTGTATATGTTATTAGCGGATTTTTTGATTAATATTGTATTTTATCTGAATTAATTTGATTAACTGAATGTATTATGCTATCATAGCTTTATATAATCGGAGTGATTAGCTTTGCCTGAAAATCTTAGAGATGATTCATATGAAATAATTACCGAATGGATTAGTGCATATCAGATTTCAGAAAACGATAATGAAAGAGATGCCTTAAAGACTAAAATAGTCGGTAAGATGATACCTGTTGTAAAAAAAATTGCACGCAGGATTGCAAGACGTGCCTACGACCCTGTTGAAGACATGGAGCAAGCAGGTTTTATAGGTCTTTTAAAAGCAATTGACAATTATTCAAATGAGAAAAACGATAATTTTAGGGCATATGCAACATACTTGATTATCAGTGAAATGAAACACTATTTACGGGACAAACTGAATACTATTCGTGTGCCAAGGTATATTCAGGAATTAACTATTCGTATTAACAATTTTACTAAAGATTTAACTCCTGAAGAAATCAACAACCTGACGAGTGATGAAGTTGCTTCTGCCTTACAAACATCAACAAACGCTGTTGACATGGCATTGCAAGTTGATAGACGCAGGACTATTGTATCACTGGATGAAATGTGCTTTGCTAACAATGATAAGCTGAGCTTTGAAGAAATTTTACCTGATGGAGATTACAAAATCAAAGACGAGTACAAAGATGCAAAAATTATATTTGAAAATGCCATAAATAAATTGCCGAATGAAGAACGTCTTTTGGTTGATATGTATTATAATCAGGATATGACAAAAAAAGAAATTGCAAATGCACTTGTTATTTCACCTATGTCTGTTACAAGACGTATGAAACAGGCTTTTGATGTAATGTCATCAATGATAATTGACGAATCCGAAAATAGGGAACTTAAAAAAGGAAATCTCAAAAAGGATAGTGTATAATGAGCAATTTTAATTTCGATTTAACTTTATATAACTACCTTTTATTTTGGGTATGCCTTATAGGATTGTGCTTAGGCAGTTTTTATAATGTTGTTATATTAAGAACTTTGAGCGGAGAAAGTATAATTTTCCCGCCGTCTAAATGCCCCAAGTGCAATCATAAGCTGTATTTTTGGCACAACATACCATTACTTTCATATATCTTATTAAGGGGGAAATGCTATTTTTGTAAAGAAAAAATCAGTTTGCAATATCCTATTATTGAATTTTTTACAATGCTTTTATTTGCCGTTTCATATGTAAAATTCGGAATAACAGTAAAAACTCTTTTTGTCTTAGTCTGGGTTTCTTGCTTAATAATAATGACAGCAACAGATATTAAAGAAAAAATCGTAGAGTGTAGAATTGCAATACTTATGGGAATTCTTGGCGTGCTATACGGCTTTATATCATCCGGCATAAGCGGAGCTTTAAACTCTTTAAGCGGTCTTATTGTAGGAGCTTTACTTATAGAAATCATTGCAAGATTAGGCTATATTTTTGTAAAACAACGTGCAATGGGCGAAGCCGACACTTATGTATTTGGTGCAATTGGATCCGTAGTCGGACTGAACGGAATTTTTCAGACATTTATATATAGCTTGTTTGTTTCAATGATTTTTGTTTTTCCTGTTTTTTTGTATAACAGGTACAAATCAGGTGATAAATCTTCCTGCATATTTTCACTTCTTTTCTTTTTAAGCATCATAGCTTATAAGTTAATTGGCGAAAATTATTATTTGTTAGGAGTTGTACTTCTTATTTCAGTGTTTTTAATACGAGCAGTCCTAATGGGATTAAAACGAGAAAATAGCCTAAACTATCTGCCTTTTGTACCGGCATTAACCGGAGGATTTCTGTATTACATGTTTATGGTACAATAATTCTACAAAAGGAAATATTTAATGGTAGTATCGTATCCGACACAACACAGAAATTATTGCATTTTTGACACTGATACAGAAAAAAAAATATCCAGAGGTGAAAATGAAATTGCTAACGTAAAAGTTGCATTGGAAAATCCCTCTTCGGAAGATGATGTTGTTGAAAATTTATATATCTTAAACCGAATGTTGGATAACGGAGTTGACAAAGAAAAAATTACAAATTTGTATCCGGTTTTGTCTGCATACAACAATACAAAATCTCCCAACATACAAACTTATCTTGCCGGAATTTACAGAAAGACAAAAATTCCTGATGCTTTCGGGCCTTTGATAAAAATGTTAATAAGAGATTCAATTGAACCGATAGAAAATGCAGGTTTTGATCCGACCGAAGAAATCGGCGGTGCCATATTGGATTATCTTGTATAATTTTTACAAAATATCATATATAAAATCTTTAATTGGTTTGATATATGACAGATTGTAATAATATTTAAGATTTATATACTAAAGCACCTAAAAGGCTTGTCGTTTTGTCCGTTTTATTATATTATATAAGAAAGAGTATAATGTGCAGAGAGGTTTTATGTCGCTGGAGAATTTTGTATGTGAATCGGCGGACGAAATTTTCAACGGTTCTTATGAAGAAGCAAAGAACCGCATAATTAAGCATAAAGAAATTTATCAGGATGATTCTGCAATATGCTTTAGTTTGTTAGCTCTCGGCGCATTTAAAAAGAAACAATTTGATGATTATTATCAATTCATGAATGATGCTCAATTTCTTTCCGAACGAACAGAGGATTGCATAACGTGTATATTGCATGAATTGGTTTTAGGATATATAAGTTTTTCGGAAAAAAACAGCTCCCTGTATTCTATAAACTATAATAATGCAAGAAAACTTGCAATGAAAAATCAAAAAACAAATTTCTTTGAAAAGATTGCCGGAATTTTTCAATGTCCGCCTATTACTCATTTGAGCACCCATGCACCGGTCAAAGATCCGCTAATAGCTTTGGTTAAGATTGGTCAAGCTGTTGCTGCCGAAAAAAATATCGATGTTTTAATTCGTACAATAGCTGAAGAAACAAAAATAGCTTTAAATGCTGACAGATGCACCGTTTATCTGTATGACAGAGAACATAACGAACTATATTCTAAAGTCGCAACTGGGTTAGACGATTTTAAAGAATTGCGTGTACCGGCAGATAAAGGTTTAGCGGGACATGTCGTCAAGACGGGTGAAACCGTAAATATTAAAGATGCCTATAAAGATGAACGTTTTAATCCTGATATTGATAAAAAAACCGGATACAGAACAAAAACAATTCTGTGTATGCCTATAAAAAACTTTAATCAAGAAATTATCGGAGTATTTCAGGTTCTTAATAAATTTGATGAAACCTTTTCCATTGATGATGAAGATTTACTTATAGCAATTGCGTCGAGTGCCGGTATATCATTGGAGAATGCCCAATTATTCGAAAAACAGCGTAAATTATTGGAAGAACAAAGACTATTGTTTGACAGCTTTATTGAAACTTTGGCATCTTCTATTGATGCAAGAGATAAGATTACATCTGGTCATTCAACAAGGGTAAAAATGTACGCTTCCCTAATTGCTAATGAATTTGGATTAGAAAAAAAAGATATTAATATTTTAGAAAAAGCTGCAGCATTACATGATATAGGTAAAATCGGAATAAAAGATTGCATTTTACAAAAAGAAGGGAAATTAACTCCAGAAGAATATAGCCATATACAGGAACACGTTGAAATTACGCATAACATTCTTACAAAAATCCGTATGTCTGCAGAATTTGATGAAATTACGGAAATCGCTTGCTCGCATCATGAAAAGTATGATGGAACAGGATATTACAGAGGTTTAAAAGGCTGCGATATTCCTTTTGGCGGAAGAATTTTGGCTGTTTCTGACGTTTTTGATGCAATTACATCAAAAAGACACTATCGTGATAAAATGCCCATTGAAAAAGTTATAAATATTATACTTGAAGGTTCCGGTTCACATTTTGATCCTTTAGTTGTAGATAAATTTTTATCAATTAAACTTGACAAGATAGTAGAAGTATTCCTGACAGAAAACATAGAAACCGATTTTATAGAGGATGATAAAATTGTATTGTGTAAGTACAATTTACTTGATTTGTATTATTCAATAATAAATCATTGCAGTAATTTATTATTGAAAATTTTTAATAAGTATTACGTAGGTGTGGATTTAGATAATGAATAGAGTTTTAAAAATTTTTATATTAATATCGCTGGTTTGTTTTTTAAGCATACATCAAACTAACGCAACTGATGATATATCATCTCCGGTACAATTAAAAGCGGAAGCCGATATTGCTAATTTAGATATGCTTGTAAAGGATAATTTTATCAAAACAAAACTGATATCAGCAGAAAACCGATTCTTACAAGGGAATGTCATTGCCTCTCATCAGGATTTTGAAGATTTAATTTCAAAAACATCTCATGATGATTACGTATTTATGGGATATGCAATGAAAATGTCTGAGTTCGGATTTTTTGATTTGTCAGAGGATTTAATTAGAAGATTAGATAACAATTTATATACCAAAAATTATGTAAAAGAGGTCAGAAAATTTTATTATCCGTCCGGTATGCTAAATGAAAAGGATATTTTATATTTGGCAGATGCATATGCAGGAATTGTATATAATAATTTGGCAATGGAAACAACTTCTGAGTTGTTAAACAGCGTGCAAGCAAATGAAAGTGATTACAAGAATTACCTAATATCTCTTGGATATTATAAATCAAACAACCTTAATAAAGCATTAAAATACATTAACATGGCAATTACAGAAAATAGCGAAAATGTTAATTATAAAATATTAAAAGCAAGAATTTTGGCTGATGCCGGCAAAGCAAAACAAGCCTTGAAAGTTGTTGCAAAAATTAATAAATCAGAATTTTATACTTGCGAATTTCAAGATAAAGTGAAAGCAACAGAGGAATATGTAAAATATAAAGTTGAAAAAGAACCTGCTGTAAAAGATTATCATTTGTCATATTATTATCATTTGCAGGACAAAAGTCTTTTAGCCACAAAAGTTCTTCAATCTGCAATTATACCTGCAAAAGATTTTGCACCGAATATTTTTGCATTGTTGGGTCGAATATATTACGAAAATGATGATATGGTCAAAGCAACCGAATTTACCCAAAGAGCATACAAAGACGATAATAAAAATTATTTGGCATCGTTGACAATGGCAGATTTAAGTTATTATGAAAATAAATATAACGAGGCATTAAAATATTATAAAAATGCAAAAAAACTTTCTAAATCTACTTTACCGTCAGTTGGTATTGCCAAAACTTATTTAGCTATGGAAAAAGAAAAAAAATCAAAAAAAATATATGAAAAACTTTTAAATAAACAATTCTATGACAAAGATGTATTAATGGGTGCTGCGGCAACTTTTCCACAGAAATCATACGATTATTTACCGGCAATAGTTTCAGTAGACTTAACAAATACAAATATTTGGCTTGAATTGGCAAGATTAGCAATAGTTGATAACAATTACTCCATGGCTGAAACGTACTTGAATAATTCGTATTATATTGACGAAAATAATTTTAAATACTATTATTATTTAAGTCAGGTACTTAGGGCAAAGGGTGATTATAATGGAGCTGACAATTCCTTGGCAAAATGTAATAAACTTAATTCAGATTATGAAAAGAGTATTTCAAATTTAAGGCAAAATGTTTATGAAAAGTAATATCCTTATAGTTGAAGATCACGAACTAACACGATTTGGTTTAAAGACCACATTTGAGGGGTGCGATTTTATTGGGGATATTTTTGAAGCAGAATCAGCAGAAACAGCAATAAGTATTATAAAAGATCACGATATTTCTTTGGTCATTATGGATTTAGGATTGCCCGGTATGAATGGCATTGAAGCTACAAGAGAGATAAAAAATAACAATATTGAAACAAAAGTTGTAATGCTTACCTCTCATAATGATACGCAAGAAGTTATAAATTCTTTAAAAGCCGGTGCGAATGCTTATTGCTCGAAAGAAATTAATCCGAAACGGCTTGTAGAAGTTGTCCAATCGGTTATTGACGGAGCTTCATGGTTTGATCC
Source organism: bacterium (assembly GCA_024408855.1). GTDB lineage: Bacteria > Cyanobacteriota > Vampirovibrionia > Gastranaerophilales > Gastranaerophilaceae > CAG-196. Next base: position 46,285 of record JAKSUQ010000006.1, read on the forward strand.
AAGTATCGCTCATATTGTTTTAGATGCTGCATCTAAATCAGAAACAAAAGATGTTTGTTCAAGTGGGAAAGATTACGGACTTACGAGTAGGGAAATTCAAATATTAAAATTAATCACAGAAGGATACAGCAATAATGAAATTGCTAATCAGTTATTTGTAAGTATTAATACAACAAAAGCCCATGTCGCAAATATATTACAAAAATTAGAAGTCGACGACAGACTACAAGCAGCTTTGAAAGCATTAAAAGAAAGATTGGTAAATTAATGAACGGTATAGCATCAATATTGGTAGTGGACGATAATCCGAAGTTCTTAAAAGAAGCTCTTCCTATGTATGGTTATGAGGTAAAAGTTGCAGAAGACGGATTGGAAGCTCTAAAAATGCTTGATGATGAAAATTCTCATTATGATTTGATACTGCTTGATGTTATGATGCCAAACATGGATGGATGGGATACTTTAAAAGCGATACGAAAAAATAAAAAAATCGGAAGAATTCCTGTAATTATGATAACTGCCGTTAGCGAAGAACAAAAAGTCGTCTCAGGATTAAAAATCGGCGCAGATGATTATATCGTAAAGCCTTTTATATTACCAAACCTTTTAGCAAGAATTGAAGCAGTTTTAAGACGATCGAACTGGCAAAGTGAAGCTAATGTTCAAAAAGAAATAACTATAAACAAAAATGTTAACATTGAAATACTTACACCTAAAGAAAAAGAAGTTTTAAGCTATGTTGCAAAAGGTGCAAGCAACCAAGAAATAGCTGATAAGTTGTGCGTTCGTGATGTTACGGTTAAAACACACCTAAACAGTATTTTCAAAAAATTAAAAGTTTCTAACAGAACGCAGGCAGTTTTGTTAGCTATGCAAATAGATTTGATTAAATAGGAGATTTTGGTTATGCCATCAAAAGAAGAATTAGTGAATTTGTTAATAAATAATGATATAAAAGAATTTAATCAAGCGGTACGTGGAAATTCTGCTGATATGACAGAGTGTGATTTTTCAAATCTTTCGATTTCCGGTGCAATTTTTGATAATATTGATTTGACATCATCATCTTTTGCCGATTCACAATTAACAGAAATTAAATTTATCGGATGCGATATGACGTCAGTTGATTTTAACCGTTCAAACCTGACAGAGTGTATATTTAATGACTCTCTCTTGAATGGTGCAGATTTTAGTTATTCAACAGTCAGTTATTGCAATTTTAGTGATGCTGATATGGCCGGTGCAATCGTTCGTGAGGCTGACTTATCTGATTCTGATTTTTCAATGTCTGCAAATTTAAATGCATGCAGATTTGATGATACAACTGTATGGCCGGATAGCGAATATTTACCGGAAGATTTTGATTCAACTTATTCTGAAGACTTATCTTCACTAAAAGATGATGACGATTATGTTCAAAATGATTATTAATTCAAATATGTTACAAAGACTTAACACAAATACTTGTAAAATAAAATGCTTTAATGTACACTAAGATTACACTGGTAGAAAGAAGGAAAAATAGTTATGGCTAAACATTGTGAAATATGCGGAAAATCGGCATTAAAATCAACGAAATTAACATTCTCTCATAAGCAAATACCAAACAGACAACAACCAAATTTGCAAGAAGTAAGAGCAAATGTTAATGGTCAAATTAAAAAAGTTACTGTATGCACATCATGCTTAAGAGCAGGTAAAATTCAAAAAGCTATATAGTGCATTAAAACAAATTAAAAAAAATGAGTCAATAAATATTGGCTCATTTTTTTATAGATAACTAATTTTAATATTTTAAGATGCAGAAGTTACGACTTTATCTATTAATCCATACTCTACTGCTTCTGCAGCTGACAAATAATGGTCTCTTTCGCAGTCTTCTTTAACCTTTTCGACAGGTTGACCTGAATTTTCCGCCATTATACTGATTAACATATCTTTCATTCTCATAATTTCTTTAGCTTCCAATTCAATGTCTGTTGCTTGACCTTTTGCACCACCTAAAGGTTGGTGAATCATAATTCTTGCACTCGGCAAGGCCATTCTTTTTCCTTTTGTACCTGCTGACAATAAAAATGCACCCATAGAAGCTGCTTCGCCAAGACAAATTGTCTGTACATCAGCTTTAATTAAGTTCATTGTATCATAAATTGCCATACCTGCTGTAATTACACCCCCAGGGGAATTTATATACAACATAATATCTTTTTCAGGATTTTCGCTATCTAAAAGTAAAAGTTGTGCAACTACGGAGTTTGCAACGTCATCATCAATTTCACTGCCAAGAAAAATAATTCTCTCTCTTAATAATCTCGAAAAAATATCAAAAGACTTTTCTCCTCGAGAAGATGACTCAATTACTGTTGGCACATAACTTAATATCTTTTTTATGTCTGTCATAGAACTCTCCTTATACTAATAAAAATATTCTACAATAATTTTTGACCGAGTGCAATCAACAATTTAATGGAATTATTTGCAGATACTGTTTTTGCATTTCATTTCAGCACATTGTAATTTTAAAAAATTATACTTTTTTATTTTTTTAATGCATTTTCCAATGCTTTTTCAAGAACTTCAATCTTTGATTCTAAAACCTTTACCCTTGATGTAGCATTATTTTCACATATTGACTCTTTTTCAAGTTCTCTTTTAAATGAATTAATTTTATCATTTTTTGCATTTAATTTTATTTTCATTATAAATAAACAAAACAAAAAGCCCGAAAGAAAAATTCCAATATCCGAATATATATTTGTTAATTCAGTTAAACTATAATAGCCGATACTTATAGAAATAAGCAAAACCAATATGTTCAAAATTATATTTTTCATTACACGATAAACTCCTTCTTGACTATTATACTTTAAAGTTTGATTTTATGCTATTATATAATAAAGTCCAACCGAAAAATACAAATAAAACACGAAGTCGTGAGATAATTATCAAATAAGAGATATAGCCTATGGGTGATGAAGATAAACAATTTGATGCCACTCCTCAAAAATTAGAGAGAGCACGAAAAGAAGGGCAGGTCGTTAAATCTAAAGACGTATCAACGGCACTATCCTTGTTAGTAATGTTTTCTTTTATTTATATGATGTCGCCAATTATATGGCAAGCAATTTTGGGATTATTTAGAACGCTATATGAACAAATTCCGAATCATACATTAGAACAAGTGGGAATAACATATTTATTGACAGTTTCAATTATACCCGGAGCTTTGATTATCGGTTCAATATTAGCATTAGCAGCTTTTATTGCAATTTTAGGAGACTTTATGCAAGTAGGACCACTTGTCGCAACAGCACCTTTAGTTCCTAAATTAGATAAATTAAATCCTACAAAATATTTTAAAAACCTATTTCAGGTAAAAACATTGTTTGAATTAGGTAAAAACATAATGAAAGTTTTTATATTGGGACTTGTCGGCTGGTCTGTATATAAGGACCATTTACCAACGATTCTGATGTTAGCTTCTATTGATAACAATTTTGCAATAATGATTGAATTTGGGAAATTAATTGTTGAGTTTATTTATAAAGCATGCATTGCATTTTTGATAATTGCTGCCGCAGATTATGGAGTAACAAAATGGAAGTTTTTAAAAGACCAAAAAATGTCTTTTAAAGAAATTAAAGATGAATATAAAAACTCCGAAGGTGATCCGCACGTTAAGGCTGCCCTACGACAAAGGCGTATGCAAATGCTTCAGCGAGGAGCAATGGATTCTGTCCCGGATGCAGATTTTGTTGTAAGAAATCCGACCCATGTGGCTTGTGCATTAAAGTATGATGCCGAAACAATGCAATCACCGACTTTAACCGCAAAAGGAACTGAGTTAATTGCAAAAAAAATTATTCAAATTGCTATTGACCATAATGTTCCCGTTATAGATAATGCTCCGGTTGCACGTGCCCTTTTTCGTATGGTTGATTTGAACCAACAAATTCCACCGGAATTATATAAAGCAGTTGCAGAAATATTACTATTTGTATATGGCTTGAAAAATAATCAAAATCAAGGTAATATAGAATAAGGTTAGTTTAGATAAAAATTATGGAAGAGAGAACTTTAGTAACCCAATATATTGGTATTGTGCAAAAAATTGCAAAAATTGAACACCGAAGAATCCCTAATCATATGATTGAATATGAGGAATTGGTAAGTATCGGCGTTATTGCAGTGCAAATGCTTTTGAAAGGCAAAACGGAAGAACAATTAGCAAACTATAAGGAAGCGTATATTGGTACTGCTGTTAGATGGGCTATCCGTAACGAACTCAGACACCGTTATAAATGGTATACCCTAAAACACAAATCACAGGATGAAATTGATTCTTATGATTCAAACGGAGATGCTTCTTCATCAAATTATGAAGAAACTGATGATATGGGGTTTGCACTCTCTCCGGCAAAGGTAAGAGAAGCTGTTTATGAAACTATTCTTTCGATTGATGGATTGGCAGCTATGGCATCAGAAAATGCATCACCTTTTGATTTCGTAAAAGATCCGTCAGCTATGCCGGATGAAAAAGCTGAAATCATAGAAATGAGCAAACTAATAAAACAAGCGATTGCACAATTACCTCAAAAAGAAAGAACAGTTGTGGAATATCGTTTTTACAGGAATATGCAAGCTAAAGATATTGCTGTAACAGTTGGTTTATCTCCGTCAAGAATTACAAGAATAATTCAATTTTCATTAAATAAAATCCGAGAGTACCTGAAAGCAAGGGGCAGGGTAGATTATTAAATCTTGTATGCTATTAAAAAGCCCCCGCCAATTTCAATAATTTCGTACTGAAAGTCATTATCTGCATCAACAGCATCAATAAAACTCTGAACTTTTTGAGGGTGTGATGTTATATTATCAGCTATTATGAGTGCTTTATCGGCAAGATGCTTTTTTACTAAATTAAAATATTTTATATATTCGCTTTTATTTGCATCAATAAATACAAAATCAAACTTCTCATCTTGAGAAAAAGCTTCAATTATTGAACAAGCATCCCCTTGTAATGGACGAATAATGTCAAAAACCTGACACAGCTTAAAGTTTTCAATCGCCATTTTTTGTCGCTTTTCATAATATTCAATTGTTGTGAGTTTTCCGCCCGTTTGTTTTAATGCTTTTGCTATCCATATGCCGGAATAACCGTTTGAAGTTCCTATCTCCAATGCAGACTTTGCGTTTATCATTTTAATAAACATATTTATCAAACAACCTGTTTCCGGAGAAATATTCCAAAAGTCTTTTTGCGTTTTCTCCAACTCACTCATTTTGTTTTTTGTAACAATATCTGTATAAAATTTCATAATTTTTCTGCTTACTCAAACAACCTGACTTTATTTGTAATTTTAATATCTTTAATTGGAATATTTAATTTATAAGTTTTTAAAATTTTTCCGGTATTTAAGTTAAATATTGTATACATATTACTCTTTATATCAGTTATTAACCCGAGATCAGTCTGTTCAATCTGGTTAATTCGTGTAGAAAAACCGCCTGTATTAAGCTCAGTTGTATTTATAACATTTCCTGTTGTTGCATCAAGCATTGTTAGCATATTATTTTGAGCACCTAAAATATAAAGAATATTACAGTATAAAAACATTGCAACAGGTTTATTTGACGTTGTAAACTCTCTCGTCAAAGATAAATCATTATAATTTACAACAGCAACACGGCTTTTGGTGCGACTTGCTATATACAAGTTACCGTCTGAATATGCCATTGCCGAAACATTAGGAAACTTTCCTACATTTTTCAATAAATATTGATTATCCGGTTCAATTGACCAAATATTATCTTTCATTTTATCTGCATAAAACATTTTGCCATCTGCAAGCAATAATTTTTCACAATACCCGTTAACTCTGATTTTTTGAATTACAGACATTGTTTTCAAATCAATTACAAAAATCAAAGAATCCTTAGGTGCTGTTACATAAGCCTTATTATTAATCTCATCAATTACAATTTCTTCTGGACAAGTTTCCAGATTAATCTGTTTTATAAATCTGGAGTCAGCTACTGAAATTATATCAAGGAAAGGTCTTTCATACGAAGTTACTAACAAAAATCTTCCGTTATCAACACATTCAATATTAACAGGAATTGATTTTTGAGCTAAAGAATATAATGGCAGTGCTTTGGCAGGCTCAACTATTTGAATATTTTTTGAATAATTTGTTGTTACGAACATTATTTTATTTTTAAACTGAGGTAAAACTTCTTGGTTTTTTGCAATTTCATTCTCGGTCAAAAATTCTTCAAAACTCTCTTTTGATGTTTGCTTAATAACATCCGCATTATTAGTATCAATTTTCAAATTTCCTACAATTCCTTTAAGATTTTCAGGAATAACAAGGCCGCTCGGAACAAGCATATCTTGCGGAAGCAGTCCGGTTCTAACTTGTAAAGGAGGTTGTGCCATAGGCAAAATCGTTTTATGACCGTCTGTCGTATTTATAACCTTTAGTAACACAAAGTCATTATTAAAAATGACTACATCCGGCTCTTGTTCAAGTCCCATGCCGGCAGGTATTGATGATTTGATTTTTAAATTTGTAATATCGGAAAACAATGACGGAAATAGCGGTAAATAAACCGTATTATCCGGCAATATCACTACACCGTCAAATCTTATATATGATTCCGGCACCGTTCTTTTAATATAAGTTACAACTTCATCAGGAACGTTTGCAGCAAAAACAGACAATCCTGACATTAATAAAATTCCTAAAAGTAACAAAAATTTACGCACGAAATTTCTCCAAAAAATATTCCATTGCATTAATTTTACCATAACCAAGACTATTTAAAAACTTCTTTTATTCTTTCTTTTACAGAGCTTTTTGATTGCCTTTCAAGCTGTATATTATAAAGTTTTTGATACAATGCTTTTTCTTCATTTGATATATGCGACGGAGTTTTCACAGTTACTACAACAATATGTTCACCGCGCATAGACGGTCTTGATAAATTCGGGATACCTGCATTTTTTATTTTAACAACTTCGCCGGTCTGTATTCCAGCAGGTATTGTTATATCCTTGTCGCCATCAAGAGTCTTTACAGAAACAGTATCACCCAAAACTGCTTGTGCAGGAGAAATTTCTAATTTTGTATAAACATTTATTCCATCTCTTTTGTAGTATTTGGAAGGCTTAACGTGAATTACAATATATAAATCACCGGAAACACCTCCATTGTTTCCTGCATCCCCCTCATGCGAAAGACGCATTTTAGAGCCCGTATCAACTCCGGCAGGGATTTTTACTTCCAATTTTTTTTCAACTTCTTTTTTCCCATGACCTTTGCAAACCTGGCATGGTTCAGTAATAATTGTTCCTTTGCCGTGGCAATGCGGACACGCAACAATCTGCGTAAACTGACCTAAAACGGTTCTTGTTGTTTGTTGTATGCTTCCTCTGCCGTTACAATGAGGACATGGTTGAGGTTTTGTACCCTCTTTTGCACCACTCCCTTTGCAGGACTCACAGATTTCTAAGTGATCTATTTTAACTTCTCTCGTTATTCCAAAAGCAGCTTCTTCAAATTCGATTTCAATATCCAATCTCAAATCGTCGCCACGTTCAGGAGCATTTGGATCACGATTTCTTGAACCACCGAAACCAAAACCGCCACCAAAGAATGAATTAAAAATTTCTTCCAAATCGCCAAAGCCGTTTGCAAAAGGACCTTGTGTATTAAAGCCTGCATTCTGTAATCCATCCTCACCAAAGCGATCATAAGTTGCTCTTTTATCATCATCCATTAGTGTTTCATAGGCTTTTCCCAATTCCTTAAATTTAGCTTCCGCTTCAGGAGCTTTGTTTATATCCGGGTGCCATTGTCTTGCCATCTTTCTGAAAGCACTTTTTATCTCATCTTTTGTTGCATTTTTATCAACGCCTAATATTTCATAATAATCTGCCATAATTATATTCCACTATTCTTTGTCCATATTTTATTTTGCAGCTGCTACATTTACCAATGCCGGTCGAATAACCTTATCACCAAGCAAATATCCTTTTTGCAATTCTGCAATAATCGTATTTTCTTTATATTCATCAGTAGGAGTCTGCATAACAGCTTCATGCATATTTGGATCAAATTCTTCACCGATAGATTTAATAGTTTCCAATCCTACTTTTGTTAAACTTTCCTGAAAATTTTTATATGCTAATTTATAACATTCTTTTAATTTTTCGCAATCATCCATTGTTTCTATTGCACTTAAACCTCTGTCGAAATTATCAATAACTTCCAAAAAGTTTTTAATTGTGTTTTCGGCACCATACTTGAGCATGTTTTCTCTTTCCTGTACCTGACGTTTTCTAAAATTATCAAAATCGGCAGCGAGCCTTATGTATTGATTATTTAATGCTTCGTATTTTCCCTGCCATTCATTTTTTTGACTATGTTCTTCATTTTCTACGTCATTAACAACTTCTTCTATCTTCGATTCATCATTAGCACCTGCTACTTCACCACTAATTTCAGATTCATTGTTAACTTCTGTTTCTTCAGTTGTATCTTGTTTTAATTCAACATTCTTTTTAAACGGGTTTTCCATTATTTCCTCCTCACAAATATTATATATTATAATTATATGTTTTCAATTAAGAGATATTACTAATATTTATTTTTTCTTAATATTTGGTTTTATGATAGAATTAAGAAACGGAGGATATGTGATATGAGATTAGATAACAGAGAGAATAATCAGCTTCGCAATATTAACTTTACTCACAATTTTACAAAACACGCACTTGGCTCTGTTCTTGTAGAATTTGGTGATACGAAAGTAATCGTAACAGCAAGTGCTGACTTAAAGAAACCCAAATGGATGTCTGATGATGATGAAAGAGGGTGGGTAACGGCAGAATATTCATTGCTTCCTTCCGCAACCAACACAAGATGCAAGCGTGAAAGAGATAAAGTTTCCGGAAGAACTCACGAAATTCAACGTCTAATCGGAAGAAGTTTACGTGCTTGTGTTGATTTACATAAAATGCCTAAATTGACTATAACAATAGATGCTGATGTTATACAAGCCGATGGAGGGACAAGGACTGCAAGCATTTGCGGAGGCTATTTGGCACTAAAAGATGCAATTGAAAAGCTTATTGAAAACGGCGACTTAGCAGAAAGCCCGATTATAGAGCCAATAGCTGCAATTTCAATAGGAATTGTAGATGGAGAAATAAAATTGGACTTAAATTACCTTGAAGACTCAAATGCCCAAGCTGATTCGAATGTGGTTCTTACAAAAAGCGGTAAAATTGTTGACTTCCAAACAACAACAGAGGGTGAGCCTTATGAATATGAAAAAATGATTGAGCTATTTAATATCGCAAAACAAGGTATTGATGAGATAATTAAAATGTATTAAGATAAAGATTTGGATTATAGAAAACTTGGAGAGAATATCGTATGGAAGAAAATGCTTTAAAAAAATTTACTATTGCAAAATTCATAAGTTTTGCTATTGGATTTTTTGGATTACAGTTTGCTTGGCAAATGAGAATCATTTTGTCGGGGCCTGTAACCGAAAGTCTCGGGGCATCACCGTTTTTATTCGGGTTAATATGGCTGGCCGGACCTTTTACCGGCATGGTTGTTCAACCGATAGTCGGAGCTTTGAGCGATAAAACAAGATTGTCATTCGGCAGACGCCGTCCGTATTTGCTTGGAGGAGCATTGCTTTCTGCAATAGCATTAATTGCACTGCCTAATTCTGCTCAAATTGTTTCTTCAATAGGCAGTTATCTTCATATTTCAATGCCTGCATTATCGGCACTATTCTTTGCGGCTATTATGATATGGATTTTAGATGCTTGCGTTAATATTGCACAAGGTCCATACAGAGCATTGGTTCCTGATGTTGTTCCTCAAGAACAGCATGCTCTTGCAAATTCATATATCAGCCTTGCCATTGGCTTAGGTTCAGTCGTAGCAGCCGCTACCGCACCATTTTTAAAATGGGCATTTAATTATCAAATGTCTATTCCTGCTCAATTTGTAATGGCTGCTGTTGCTTTCACATTAGGTATGATTTGGACTTGTACCTTTATAAAAGAAAGAAAACTTGTTTCTGATGAAGAATCAAAATCCGAAAAATTTGATTTTATAAAATCCCTAAAGGAATTTTTTGCATTATCTCCGGAAGTAGGCAAAATATGTTGGATGCAGTTCTTTACTTGGATAGGAACTATGTGCATGATGATATATTTTACACAATATGCGGTACATACAGTTTTTGGAGTCCCTGATTTATCGGGAGTTGCAGACACAATCAAATTTGAATATGCAAATAAAGTGCTTAGCGGAACGAATTTTTCTTCTGTATGCTTTGCAATATTTAACTTGGTATGTTTTCTGTTTGCTATCCCTATTGGCATAATTTCCGGTAATATCGGTAATAAGAAAGTACATATTGTATCAATGTTATCAATGGCATTTGCATTCTTGGGAATGGCAATAACAACAAATCCGATTATTGTAGCTTGCCTGATGGGATTGTCAGGTATCGGTTGGGCGAGTATTTGTGCATTACCGTTTGCAATGCTTTCAAAATACATAAAAGCTGGGACTGAAGGCTCTGTAATGGGAATATTTAATATTTTTATTGCAGGACCTCAAGTATTTGTTTGCACGCTTGTATCTTGGTTCATAAATAAATGTATTTTCAGTGTACAAGACGGGTTGGTCAATTATCACTGGGAATATACATTTGTAGTTGGGGCTATTTGTTTGATATCAGCTACAATAATTGCATCAAAGGTTAAAGAATAGGTTTATAAAAAGATGTAAGCATACATACAACTTGCACCTTTTATTATTCGTAATAAATATAAAAAATGGTCGGTAATTTATCAACAGTTACCGACCATTTTAATTCCTCGTATAAAAGTTATTTTTCTAACTTTTTAATAGCAAGAACAAGTCTTGATTTCTTTCTTGCAGCTGTATTTTTGTGCAAAATACCTTTTGAAACAGCCTTGTCGCATAATTTATAGACATTAGATATTGCTGCTGCCAAAGCTTCTTTATCAGACTCAGTTGCCAAAGCTAATGCTTTTTTAACAGCCGTTTTGATAGAAGTCTTGAAAGCAACATTTCTTTGTCTGTTTGCTTCTGCAATAAGAACTCTTTTTTTTGCTGATTTAATGTTTGCCATTTTTATTTCCTTTCAATTGCAATTTGACTTAGGATTAATGACTTCCGCTATCAAATTATCACTGAGGATTGTGAGTATAAGTATTGTAATATTAACATAATTAATTGTAAAGCCCCAATTATAAGCCAAGGTCATTAATTATGCTTTTTTAAGTTCAGTTAGAGTCGGATCCAAAAGTCGTCTGCCGACTTTATCAAAATTTATAGAATAAAGATTTTTATTTCCGTATTTAATCATTTTCTCAACAATACCTGAACCGTATTTAGCATGCACTACTGTATCACCTTGTTCTATGTAATCCGATTGAACTTTGTCCTCATCAGGAATTTCCGCATCGTACATAGGAACAGTTGATGTAGTTGCTTTTTTTGTTACTAAGCCTTTGTTCTCATCATTTGAGTCATCAGAGATTTCTTCAATCGGTTGTAAAAAAGAATCCTGCTCGTCATCAGAATCATTAAAGTCCAAGATTTCTCTGTTATCTTCACCATCATTTATAAATTCCGAAAGTGTGTCGTTATCAGAATCACTGTTTAGCGGATCTTCCAATCCAATTTCATTAAGCTGATCAATAAAATCTAAGTCAGAATCTGAAATTGTATCATCTTTTATTGTTGTATACAGTGTGTCAACATCTTCAGAGATATTTTGTTCTATGGTTTGTTCGTCCAATATTGAAATATCAACATCATCCATTTCTACAATTGTATCCCCATCCTGAAAATCATTCGGGTCAAGTTCGGTAATTTCTTCAAGATCCTCGATAACACTATCTTTAGATATAAATTCCTGTTCATCATTTTCTTCTAAAATTTCTATACTCAAATCATTTTCATCATATTGTTGCTCAAGTTTTTCCTCAGCATATTCATGATTTAAAGTAATTTCTTCAATATCTTCAGATAAACTATCCGGAATTTCTATTTCATCTTCTTGTTCTTCAAGAGTTTTTTCAGCTTCACCGACTAAAATATCTTCGCCAACCGCTTCCGAAAGATCTTCAATCGGTGTTGTGTCAACAACAGTCGGATAATCTTCATTTATACTAACTTCATCTTGCTTAGATATAACTGATTCTGTTTCAGACAAAGGAACTTCATCTGTTTCTTGCGAAGTCATAATTTCTTCGACTTCAATCAAGCTTTCAGAGTCATCTGATTGATTTTCGGAATATTCATCCCTGAGCATTTCACTGACAGGATTTTCAAATATTTCGGCTTTTTCTTGCGTTATACCATCCTCAAGTTCATCGTCATTATCAAATAAATTCTCATTAACCGAATTTTCATCTACACTCTCAATTTCTTGAGAAATTTCATCTATCATTTTATCAGATTTTTCAGTTATGACTGCTTCTGCATTATCAATGGTCAAATTATCAACTACATCTGACAAAATTCCATCTGTCGGATTTGCTTCAGTTACTTTTTGATTGTCCGAAAAACTTTCATATATTTCGACATTATTACTTATCTCATCCAAAACCTTATCCGGCTGTTGTTTTGTTTTACTAATGTAATATTCTTCTTCAGCAGAAAGTGCGTACAAAACAGGTTTTGTAATAATCGGAATATAATTTGTACCCTCACCAACAACAAGGAAGTATCCAGGTTCTGTTGAGCTCAAAAACAGCGAATAAAGTTCAAACGTATTTTTATTCACCAAAGTAGGCTCAATAATATAATTCGTAAAATATTGTTTAATTTCGTTAATGTATTTAAAGTTTGAATGAGTTATAAACACTGATGAAATAAGCTCATTCATCATGATTGTTTTAAGGTTTTGTTTGTTTACATAGTTGGAAACAAGAACTACAACACGAATATTTTTTTGTAATTTTGCAAGTTCCGAATATATAACATTCAGATACCTGTTTTGAAATATCGAATCTAACTTTGACAAATCAAGAATTACATTACCGGAAGAAATAATCCTTTTTAAATTTTCTGCATCTTTAACATTTGACGCAAAATACCCAGATTTTTTAAATTTTTCTAATTTATTTTTTAATACAAGAAGTTTAAATATATGATTATTATCAACCATATCATCAACAATCGTTTTAAGGGCATCGAACGGCAAAAAATCTACCGTTTCAGAGTATTCGGACAAATCTTGAAATATCTCTTTAATAAGATTTTTACTGTCTTGAGTTGCATCATTAAGGCAGTCTGAATACATAAATTTTAAAGAGTCAGTATTGAGAGGAAGCTTGAAATCATTTCCTGCAACATATTTTGTTCCGTCAATTATACCAAGTGTATCTACAATAATCACATTTTCTTTCAATGAGAATTGCTTGAACAAATTAGATGCAATAATGTTGGTTAATTTAGGGGAATCCACAGAAACAAGAGTTTTATTATCAAAAAAGATTTTATCAATTTTGATATCCACATCCTCTTGAGCGAATTTACCTATAAATAAAGAGTCTTTGGTGTTGAAAGTTTTGCATATATTAGAAATTGAAAATTCAGTTACTTCAGCATCATCATCCGGTATGGTTTTATCGTACTCACATAACAATCCATCCATGTATAGAAAAAGTATTTTAGCATACAAAACATATCCGGTTCCGCTGATTTTACGTTGCATTATTTGGGCAATAAAACTTTTATCCAGTCCGTCTATTTTTAAAAACGAGGATACTTCACAGCATTTTTCGGATTCAATTTTTAAAAAGCCTTCTCTGATTCCTGTAATTTTCATCACAAAACCTCTCTATCGAATAATAACACAAACAAATTTTTTATTTAATATATGTGAAAATACTTCATTGTTTTCAATAGGAATTTATTCACAAAATAGCTTTTATCATAATTTAATAATATTTTTTAATATCTAAATTTTCTTACTATAAATGCGTTTTAGCCTTATAATGTAAAGAATTGTAACAAAATTATTAAAAACATTAAAGTTTTCAAGAAATATGTCGTTAACCATGACACGAAAAGGACAAATTAAAGGAACAGCGAAAATGGGAATGTCAGCCTCACAATCAAGGCTTCTTGCTATTACTGCAAGAATGCATGACATAGAACTGCGTGCACAACGCATACAGAACGCCAAAGTGCTGCTTGGGAACCAGTCTGATGAAGTTTACGCTGAATACCAAAAAGCATTAGAGGATACAACTTTCACTGCAACATTTGTTGATAACGCAGGTGTAAGAAGTGATATTCCTGCTAACTTTGATAATTTATTTTCAAGTAACAGAATGCATTTAGCACACAATGCTAATTATATGCTTGTGAACAGACAAGGTGAGTTAATTGTTGAACAAGAAATTTTCGACGGATACAATGACTTCATACAAACATCCATGAATTCTAATGATGCTTATGCATTTGCATTGTATATGATGTCTCTTGGCACATTAAACGGACCGGTACGTGGAGCAGGTTCTCCAACCCCTAATAGGGTTTCGGGCGCAGTGCGTCCTCTTGTAAGTGATTATAGACGTTATGTAATTCAGACTATTAGTAACCACTTGGAAAATGACAGGTCTTTAGCTCAAAAACTCGAGTGCTTAACCACTCTTGGAGGAAATCTGCCAAACTTATTTAACGTACCTCAAGGGCTTAATGATGAAGATGAAGAAAAATATATTGATGCACTCCGTGCATTAGAAGCCTATGTATTTGACGTATATGGTGCTGAAATATATAATAACGGCACCGGAGAACCAGCTGAGGATTGGGATGAAGAATTATTCAATTATTACGTCAACATTTTCAATGCAATTCAACTTTGCGGAGGACAATGCATCTCTATAAATGATTATAACAGTGCCAACGTAGGTGCAGCTACTACAAATGGAGATTGGTTGCAAGCTATGATTGAATGTGGAGAATTTACAATTTACGACTTAAAACAAGAAAACCGTGAATACTCATTGAACGGAGTAAGCGTTAGTGCATCTCCAGGTCTTGCATTTACCACAACGACACAAATAGATAAAACCGCTTTAGCAAAAGCAGAAGCAAAATATGAACACGATATGAAGTTAATCGATAAAAAAGAACAAAAATACGATAACGAATTAGCTAAAATTGATACAGAAAGAAACGCAATTAAAACCGAAATGGACTCTATCAAAACCGTTAAAAATGATAATATTGAAAAAACATTTAATATATTCAGTTAATCGGAGTAATTAATTAAAAATAACAACAATGGAGTTTAATTAATAACCTTTATTGTTACGACAATTTTTATGATAATTATTAATCCCTTTTCCCTTTTCCGCTTGAGTTAGCACGCTCAAGCTTTTTTTTTTGTGTTTATAATACAACATAACAATGACAACTACAATAATTATAAAAAAATCAGTCTATAATTAAAACTTATACACTCCACCAATAGTAAACATTGGAGAATTATTTGTTTGTATAATTCATTTGACCTATTTTTACAAAAATGTTAAGACACGTTAAAACTCAATAACATCAGTTATGTTTTCTGCCAGAATACTTAAATCCTTTTTTGAAATTGCATTTTCAACGAGTTCTTTAAAATCTGTTTGGTTTTCGGTTTTAACATTATTGGGCAGTAATAAATCAGCCGTAGTTTTTGTTTCGCAAAAACCTTTATTTATCAGAGAAAACTCCTCATATGTTTTAAGTAATGTTTCAAATTTCTTATCGAATTCAAACTTTTTTGAGAGATAATACTTCATATCCTTAGGAAAAAGTTCTACAAATTTTAGCAAATATTGCGTTTCCGCTTTGTCAGTATCTTCATTAAAAGTTTTGCCTAAACAATAATTACCTTCAAGTTCTGATTCAGGCAATGATTTAATATAAGACGCCCATAAAAGACAACCTGTATAAAACCCAATGTTATTGTAAAACAACTCAAGAATTTTATTATGATATTGCATAAACTTCATCTTTTTTTGAGATAAATTTCTAAAACGATTAATATCTCCGTACAAATATTCCAACGAACCTTGAAACGCCATTATATACGGACCAAAACCCGGATCAAATAAGACCTTTTTAACTTTTGTTACCATATATCTACTCCTACAAATTGATAGTGATATTGTAGTTTAACAGTACTGGTTAGTCAAATTATATTTTACAGTTATGTAAAGTTCTTTGAATAACACACTCAATATGGTACAATTTGTTTATGGACGGTGTAGATCAAAATTATTTAGATGAGCTTAAATGTAAAGTACGCAATCGAATGAACAATGTGGAATTGTACCAGTATAAGGGTAGCGTATCTAAATTATTGGGCTTAACAGTTGAAGTTAAACTTCCAGGATTAAAAATCGGAGACCTTTGTTATATTGAAGCCGCAACCGGCGAAAAGAAGCCGGCGGAAGTCGTAGCCTTTAAAGGTGATACCGCTCAACTATTGCTTCTTTACGACGGAGCCGGAATCGGTCAAGGCAGCTTGGTACAAACAACAGGAAAACCGATTACAATTCCGGTCGGGGACTTTCTGCTCGGCAGACTTATAAATCCCATGGGAGAACCAATTGACGGAAAGCCTCTTAACACCGAGGGAGCAATGTGGAGAAATGTTGAGGGTCCGCCACCAGGGCCTTTTGAAAGACCTATTATTACAGAAATGTTTTCTACCGGAGTAAGAGCAATAGATTCTTGTATGACATTCGGTTGCGGGCAGCGTATGGGATTGTTTGCTGGTTCAGGAGTCGGAAAAAGTACCCTTTTGGGTATGATTGCAAGAAACTCTGATGCAGATGTCAACGTTGTTGCTCTAATAGGAGAACGTGGCAGAGAGGTTAAGGAATTTGTTGAAGACGCGCTCGGTCCGGAGGGAATGAAAAAATCTGTTATCGTTTGTTCAACTGGAGACCAACCGCCACTAATCAGACAAAAATGTTTGCTTTCAGCCACCGCTGTTTGCGAGTATTTTAGAGATAAAGGGAAGAAAGTATTTTTAATGACAGATACAATCACCCGTTGTGCAATGGCAGGCAGAGAAGTAGGATTATCAATCGGAGAACCGCCAACCATGAAAGGCTATCCGCCATCAATATTTTCATGGTTGCAAAAAGCATTAGAAAGAGCCGGCAATAGTCCAAAAGGTTCGATTACAGCATTTTACACTGTTTTAATGGAGGGTGATGATATTAATGACCCTATTGTTGATACTGTTCGTGGTATTACAGACGGACACATTTTTCTTTCAAGAAAGGTTGCTGAGGCAAACCACTATCCTGCAATAGATGTTTTGGGCAGTATTTCGAGACTTATGAGTGCAATTACTACTTCTGAACACAAGCAAGCGGCTGCTAAATTACGCAAGATTTTAGCTATGTACAGAGAAAATAAAGACTTGATTGATGTCGGTATGTATCAGCAAGGCTCAAATCCTAAACTTGATGTGGCCATTGAAATGATGCCACGAATCAATGAATTCTTACAACAAAGAACTTCGGACAGCGTAAATATGCAAAATACGATAGATACTTTAATCGACATGATGGCTGATGTTGATATTTAATAATTAAAAACTTGCATTATTTTTTTGTTTATAATAATATATAACTGTCAGAAAAACCCACAATTAAATATCTTTAGTACGCAGAGAATGCGTTGTTTGTTTTTGGTATTTAGTTGTTAAAAAATATTTTGTAAAGCGTACAATATGTTAGAAAAACAAGAAAGGTTTAACATGTCAGAAGAAGAAAAAATTGAAAATCAAATTGATGAAGCAGTTGAAACTGAAACCAATTTGGACAGTGCAGTTGCTGAAGAAACAGAAGAAGTTGTAACTGAGCTTCCTGCAAAAAAACAACGTTCAAGAAAGAAAAAAGTTGAAACTCAAGAAGTAAAACCTGAGTCCGAGTGGAAAGAACAAGTTGTTCAAATCCGTCGTGTTACCAAGGTTGTTAAAGGTGGTAAAAAACTTAGTTTTAGAGCTATCGTTATCGTAGGAAACCAAAAGGGACAAGTAGGTGTTGGTTGTGCTAAAGCATCAGAAGTTATTATTGCAATCCAAAAAGCTATTGCAGACGGCAGAAAAAATCTTATTACCGTTCCTATCTTTAAAACAACAATTCCTCACCCTATAACAGGTCGTTCTGGAGCCGGAAAAGTTATGTTAAGACCGGCCTCTCAAGGTACAGGTATTATAGCCGGCGGTGCCGTTCGTTCAGTTCTTGAACTTGCGGGTATTGAAAATATTCTTTCAAAATCTTTAGGTTCAAAATCTCCTTTGAACGCTGCTAATGCAACATTAGAAGCTCTTAAATCATTAAAACCATTTAGTGATGTTGCTAAAAAACGCGGATTAACAATGGCTGAATTATTAAACTGATCGGCTATTTCAGTTGTTAATTGAAATGAAATAATAAAAATACAAATTCTTTTATGAAAGGTAAGAAAATGGCAAAGACAAAAGAAGCAAAAATTAAAATAAAACTTGTTAGAAGTTTAATCGGATGTTCCGAAGCTCAACGCAAAGTTGTTCAATCTTTGGGGCTAAAAAAACTTAACCAAGTTGTAGAACACAACGAAAGTGCGGTTATTATGGGAATGGTAAAAAAGGTTTCTCATTTGGTTGAAATTTGTGAATAGATATTAAAAGTAAAGGATTAAAATTATGTCAGAAAAAATAACGTTAGAAGATTTAGTACCGGCTGAAGGTGCAACTTCAAAATCAAAAAGAGTCGGCAGAGGTCGTTCTTCAGGACACGGA
Source organism: bacterium (assembly GCA_024408855.1). Taxonomy (GTDB): domain Bacteria; phylum Cyanobacteriota; class Vampirovibrionia; order Gastranaerophilales; family Gastranaerophilaceae; genus CAG-196. The sequence continues at coordinate 65,158 of JAKSUQ010000006.1, forward strand.
AAAACATCTTGCAGAGGTAATAACGGTGAAGGCCAACGCTCAGGCAGATCCTCAAAAAGAGGTTTCGAAGGCGGACAAATGCCTGCTTACAGAAGACTTCCTAAATTAAAAGGATTTCAAATTATTAATTCAAGAGAATATGCAGAAGTTAACGTAGGCAAACTTGATTCATTCGGTTTAAAAGAAGTAACTTTGGCAGCTTTAATTGAAATGAAAAAGGTTCGTCCTAATTGCGATGGTTTGAGAATTTTAGGTAATGGTGAAATCAAAAATGCTGTAACCGTTAAAGCTAATTATGTTACACCATCAGCAAAAGAAAAAATTGAAGCAGCAGGCGGAAAGGTTGAATTAGTATAATGGCAACAGGAATGAGAATACCGACTACGGCAGATTTGATGTCAATGTGGAATGCATCAGGTTTGAAAGAAAAGTTAATTTTTACTTTTCTTATGTTAATTGCGTTTCGTTTTGGTATTCATTTGCCTATATTTGGTATAGACAACGGAGTCTTTTCCCGAATTGCTTCAGGTAACAACATCCTCGGATTTTTGGATTTGTTTACCGGTGGCGCTTTGGGTAAAGTTTCCATATTTGCACTTGGTATCGGACCTTATATAACATCCTCTATTATTATGCAATTAATGGCTGTTATTATTCCGGCACTTGAAAAATTACAAAAAGAAGACGGAGAAGCCGGCAGAAGAAAGCTATCACAATATACAAGGTTATTTACCGTTGTATTAGCAATCTTTCAATCTGCGATTTTTATGGCATATTTATCGCATTTGCCGGGGTCTATCACGTCAGGACTTAATCATTCAATGTTTTATATTTCATCTATAATAACATTGACTGCTGGCTCTGTATTGGTAATGTGGTTATCAGAGTTAATTACCGAAAAAGGAATTGGAAACGGAGGTTCCTTAATAATATTTGTAGGTATTTTATCCGGAATTCCGCTTTATTCTTCAAGGACAGCACAAATGGTTTCTAATGATACCGCACTTATGTGGGGATTAGCACTTTTATTAACCATCTTTTTTGTAACAATGGTATTCATTGTAATTATGCAAGAAGCCGTTCGTAAGGTAATTATAGTTAACCCTAAGAGACAAGTTGGAAATAAAGTTTATGGCGGAGTTAATACTTTTATTCCGTTCAAACTTAATCCGGGTGGTGTAATGCCAATAATATTCGCTATAGCAATATTGTTATTCCCGTCCACGATATTAAGTCTGGTAGGACAGGCGAATTTACCGGCCGGTCATATGCAAGATTTGGTTTTATTATTGAATAAAATCTTTAATCCGAGCGGTATTACGTATTATGTAATATATTTTCTGATGATTGTAGCACTAACTTTCTTTTATGCATCAATTATGCCTAATATGCAGCCTAAAGAAATTGCTGATAACCTCAAAAAATATGGTTCTTCAATTCCAGGTATTAAACCCGGAAGGCCTACGGCAGAAGCATTAGATAAAATTCTCACCAAGACAACTTTCATCGGTGCTTTGGCATTAGGGTTAATTGCGTTGGTACCTGCTTTTGCGAGCTATGTTACAAAAATAACAACCTTACAAGGAATTGGAGCAACATCATTAATAATCATGGTCGGAGTTGCTTTAGACTTAATTAATCAAGTAAGAACACATTTGCTTGCAAGAAATTATGAAACATTTTTAAAAGAATAATTTTAAAATATGCTTATAATATAAAACCCGAGTTGATACACTTGACTCGGGTTTTTATATTGATAAATCAATATTAATTCAATATCATCTATTCATTTGATTACAAATCTTAACATATCTTATAAACTAAGATAGAGATTGAGTTTTGTAGGTAATTATATGACAAGAACAAATTTAAAAGAAAAGAAATCAAGATCAGCAGCTGATTTAAAAGTAGTTGATAAGAATTCAATTAAAACGACCTCATACAGTGATATCAACTTAAAACAGTGGAAAAATTATGATCATGTTAAAACTGATACTTTATGGGAATTTCCGTCAAGACTAAAAGAAGGTGGGCATTCCAATGAGTATCATGGCAATTATATACCCCAAATCGCTCAACAAATATATGAACGTTACACAAAAAGCAACGATGTAGTGCTTGATATGTTTTTCGGTTCAGGTACATCCGGAATAGAAGCTGTTAATATGAAAAGACGGTGTATTGGAGTCGAGCTTAAAGATGAGCTTGTAAAGTCGGTGTCTGAAAAATTTACCCCAAAACAATTAGTAACAGACGTAAATATAATTTGCGGAGATTCTGCAAGCGATGAAATAAAGGACAAAGTTATCGGACGCTTGGAAGTTATGGGCGAAAAAAAAGCTCAATTATTAATGTTGCATCCGCCTTATGATGATATTATCAAATTTTCCGACAGAAAAGAAGATTTGTCCAACTGTGCATCTACTGAAGAGTTTTATAATTTATTTGAAAAAGTTGCTCAAAATGGATATGATTTACTTGAAAAAGGCAGATTTGCATGCCTTATAATCGGTGATAAGTACGCTAATTCACAACACATACCTTTGGGGTTTGAATGCATGGCTCGTATGAACAAAGTTGGATTTATAACAAAGGCTATTATTATAAAGGACATGCAAGGAAATGAAAGAGCTAAAGGCAAAACTGCAAATCTATGGAGATATCGGGCTTTAGCAGGTGGTTTTTATATATTTAAACACGAATATGTTATGGTTTTTCAGAAAATATGATACGAGAAACTGCTGACGGAATTGTTATAAATATTAAAGTTATACCAAATTCTTCAAAAAGTAGTATAACACTTGAAGATGGATTTGTGAAATTAAAAATAACAGCTCAGCCAATTGAAAATAAAGCAAATATTGCAGTACAGGAATTTTTGTCAAAGAGGTTTAAAATTCCAAAATCTGGTGTTATAATTCAAAAAGGATGTACTTCAAAGGATAAGACTATACTTTTAAGAACAAATGACAATGAGAAACGGGCAAATATCCTTTCTGAATTTACAGGTAAACAAAAAGGAGAAAGTGTATAATGTATAAGCGTTGGTACGATATTGATCCCACAGTAAGTTTAGCGGTAAGTTTAATGCGTAATGCCAATATAATAACACAATATAAGTGTGCCGAATTAATAGTTAATAAATCTAAAGAGAACGGAATTGATTTATCGGGCAGTATTCTTGCTGAAGCATTTAATTTTGTACTAAGACGTTGGTATGATAATGATCAAAAAATTGCAGAATCATTTGAGTACTTAAAACTCATGCCTGAGGCTTTGCAAAAAGAAACGGCTAATGATTTAATAGAATTTTTGCAGGCGGAAGAAGTAAAATAATGGATTTATTGCTTAACCCTGCTGCTATTTCAATCCTTTTGCTTTGTATTTTATGCGTTAAGAATATTAATGTTTTGTTAGCAATATTCTTTTCAACAGTTATAGCAGGTTTGCTTGCGAAAATGAATATTACTGAAATTATGAATGTTTTTATATCCGGCATGGGAAACAATTCTGAGACGGCTTTAAGCTATATATTATTAGGAGCTTTTGCTGCAACAATGGCTCATTCCGGAATAACGGGGAAATTTGCGGAAAAATTTGAAAAAGTTGTGAATAACAAAAAATATATTTTGTTTACAATTTTAGTATTAGTGGCAATGGCTTCCCAAAACATTATACCTATTCACATTGCGTTTATTCCTATTATAATCCCGCCATTATTAAAGACAATGAATAAGTTAAAAATAGACCGTCGTGCAGTATCGTGTGTCCTGGCATTTGGGTTAAAAATGCCTTATATTACAATTCCGGTAGGCTTTGGTTTAATATTCCAAAATCTTATTGCAGACAATATGATACAAAACGGAGCAGTGATTGCAAGAGAAGACGTTTGGAAATATACGCTTATTTTGGGATTTGCAATGGTATTTGGATTAATGTTTGCGATATTTATATCATACAGAAAGCCTCGCATATATAAAAACCAAGAATTATTGAATACTCCGATTACAAAAATATCAGAAACAGAATGTTCTAAACGGTCTGTAATTATAATATCAATAGCGGCAATTTTAACATTTGTTGTTCAGGTAATCACTCATTCCCTCCCATTGGGTGCTTTAGTTGGTTTAGGAATAATTTTTACCACAAAAATAATACCAAAAAATAAGATGGATAACATGATGAACGAGGGAGTATATTTAATGGGATACATAGCATTTGTTATGCTTGTTGCAGCAGGATTTGCATCCGTTTTAAAAGCAACTGGCTCTATTGACGGTTTGGTAAATTCTGTAATTGCGATACTACCTGATAATATGCTCGTAATCGCTTTGATTATGTTGATTTTAGGCTTATTTATAACAATAGGAATAGGCACATCATTTGGAACAATTCCTATATTAGCAGTTTTATTTGTACCTGTTTGTTTAAAATCAGGGTTTAATACCGCACAAATCGCAATGCTTTTGTCAGCAGCTGCTGCCTTAGGTGATGCCGGTTCTCCTGCATCTGATACTACTCTTGGTCCAACCTCAGGATTAAATGCAGACGGACAACATAATCATATTTTTGATACTTGTATTCCTACATTCCTACACTATAATATTTCGCTTATATTGTTTGCCCTTATAGGTATTTATTTATTAGCCGCCTAAACTTAAATTAAAGTCTTTGCTGATATTAGATGTAAGCTGTGATTTAAAAGATTCTTCATATGCTTCTATCTCTTTTATTTCAGTATCACAAGTTGTAATTTGTTCATCAAAAACGGTTTCAGCCATTGCCGTTTCTTGTTGATGTTCGGTTATTTCAGCCAAAATTTTATCTAACGCTACTTCAAATTCAGGAATTTCGGTATAAGATTGATAGTCTTCTTGATACTCTTCACTATTTTCAAATATTTTTCTAAATTTACTGTTTAATGCACTTTTTTCCGCAGTTAATAAACGACTGTCATTTGCAGCTACATCGAGCATAAAACTTTTTTGAGTAGTCAAATGTTCAATTTCATTCAACAAGTCATTTTTTTCAGTTGTACAAAATAAAAGTGTTTGATGTAAATTTGCTATTGCCATCTTATCTCACCATTTGTTCTTACATATATATAAAGTAAAATATTTATCTATTATTTCAAATGTATATAATATTGTTACAAAAGTTTACAATATATGTTAAAAAAAATAAACATAAGATTACAGGAAATAAATAATAAGAAATTTACCATTAAAAACGAGCAAAAATTTTATCTATGTTTTGAATATAGACAGCCGAGTCAAAGCATTCATCAAGTTCATTGACTGTCAGCTTAGAGGTAATATCAGTATCTTTTAGCAAATTTTCTCTGAAATTAACTCCGTTAAGCGCATTAAGAGCGTGATTTTGAACGATTTTATATGCTTGTTCTCTTGTATAACCTTTTTCAATAAGTTTAAGCATAACTTTTTGAGAATAAATTACACCGCCATAAAGCTCAGTATTTTTGAGCATATTATTTTTGTTTATTACAATGTTTTTAATGATTTCTATAAATCTATGCAACATAAAATCAATTAAAATCAGGGTATCGGGGAAAATTATTCTTTCCGCAGAACTATGCGAAATATCACGTTCATGCCAGAGATTAATATTTTCAAAAGCAGTAAGCATATTGGACCTTACGACTCTTGATAAACCGCAGAGATTTTCGCAAAGTACCGGATTTTTTTTGTGCGGCATAGCAGAAGAACCTTTTTGATTTACCCCAAAGCCCTCCTCGAGTTCTCTTACTTCAGTTTTTTGCAAATGCCTAATTTCGGTTGCATATTTTTCGATAAGAGATGCAATTAATGCCAGTTCGGAAATAAATCTGGCATGCCTGTCTCTGGAAATAATTTGTGTTGAAATTTTAGCAGGTTTTAGTCCTAAGATATCACAAGTATATTTCTCAACCTCAGTTGGCAGATTACTGTATGTGCCAACCGGGCCTGAAATTTGCCCGACTGATATATCAGAAAGCACACTTAAAAATGCTTTTTTTGCCCGAGATAATTCATCATACCAATTTAAAAGTTTAAAACCGAAAGTCATCACTTCCGCATGCACACCGTGTGAACGTCCTATGCACAAAGTATTCTTGTTATCAAAAGCCATTCTCTTCAATTCCTGAAGCAATTCATCAATGTCAGCAAGAATTATTTCAGAGGAGTCTTTTATTTGGAGAGCGAAAGCGGTATCAATAACATCCGAACTTGTTAAGCCCATATGAAAATATTTGGCATTTTCTTTTCCGACCGAATTATTAACATCCGTAAGGAACGCTATAACATCATGCTTAACTTCCTGCTCAATAGCATCAATGTTTTCGAGAGAAAATTTTGCTTTAGATTTTATTTCCGCCAAGTTTTCATCAGGAATTTTACCCAATTTGTTATATGCTTCGCAAACAGCGAGTTCGACTTCCAAATATTTGTCGAACTTAGACTGCAAATCCCATATCCGCTTCATATTTTCTCTTGAATATCGTTCAATCATAACTCCATTATATAATAAACAAAATTCGTTATTTAATTAAATAAAATAACAAGATATAAATATTTAAATACTAAAAGAGGTGCCGTTTCCGGCACCTCTTTCGAGTTTTTTTGTTTGAAAATTACGGATGGAACAAACCATAGACATTTGAGTCCGGATTTTCCCAGAATGGATCATCAATGATGCCTTCGTGGTTAAGTAATTCTTGAAGTAATATGATAATAGTTTCACAACAATCATCACATTGGATTTCATTTAATATTGCAAGAACATCATCAAATTTTACATTAATTTGGTCGCATTTAGCCTTTATTGAATTTAATAAAGTGATTATTTGAGTTAATTGATTAATTTGTACATTCTGATTACCAATTATTATTTCAAGGAAATGTAAGCCTTCTGTTTGATTTTGCATAATCGTAGTTAACACTTCCATTTGATCAACATATGCTTGTTGTTGATTTTGATCCATTGTATTAATCATAGTTAAAATTGCATTCAAGATTGGCTTCAATTCTTCAATACCGCCATTCAATCCGGCTATTGCTGCAAGAATGTTAAATATACCTGTTTGTACATTCGTATTCAAGTTTCCAATTTGACCGGACAGATTTTGTAAAGCAGCCAGTATTTCTGCAGCATTAGCATTATTATTGTTGTTTCCTTCAGTTATTTTAGCAAGAATCTGTTCTAACAAGTGTACCAAATGCTCATGTGAAGTAGGAGACAAGTTTTGCATTGCATTCAATACATTTACAAATCCAAGAGCCACATTAGCATCAAGCTGATTCATCTGGTTGAGCAATTCTTCCAATGTAAGATGTCCGGCTTGGACTTCAACCAACAATTCTTCTATAAGAGCTTTTACGTCTTCATTATACTGATTCAACATACCCAATTCGTTAAGGATATTATACATACACGTAGTTTGTTGCTCCTGATGTGCAATCATGTTATTCATATTCTCAATAATTGTATCAAGTTGAGTATTTGTAAGTTG
>JAKSUQ010000060.1 GCA_024408855.1 bacterium
AAAGTGAAAAAAATAAAGAATTAGCTATTATTGAAAATCAAATGACCAAAATTTCTGATTCCTATTCCGAATTTTATTCACTTAATATGAAAAATAAAAGTTTGCTTTTTGAAGAAGCAATTGAGAAATATCCAGAATATGTTGCATTAGCAAATGAATACGCAAAACTAAATAACTACGATAATTATTTGGATTATGCATACAAAGAAATTTATTCAAGAGACTATTCTCCAGAACAAGGTCTAGAATTCGCTAAAAACTTTAAAGCAGCGTTTAAAAATGTTGATTTAAGTAATAAATCCACAACCCTTGAATATGAGGATTCATTAGACTTTTTAAATGCTAAAAAAATTAAGGAAGAAGTTTTTAATAAAACAGGAAATCCGGCTTCAGGATTGATGGATTCATACGCTGATTTTATGGGGAGATTGTATAAAAAAACATACAACCATCTATGGCGTAATGGTTATTATTGTTTTTCGAGTTCTGAAGATTCGTTAGGAACTGCTTTTGTATCTTGCGAACCATCTTTACCTGATCAAGTTGTCTTTTATTCAGCGGCAAATCAAGATGTTTCTTCAGTTTTACATGAATTTGGTCATTATTTTGCATTAACTAATAATAAGAATGCTTTCAATTATTCTTATGATATTTTAGAAACACATTCACAAGCGAATGAATTCTTATTTTTGAATTATTTAAAAAATAATTACAACAACAAATTTATGAAACAACTTGGCGATATAAAAATTATTGACAACATTGCCTATCTTGCAAATTTTGCTTATATCATTGAAGTAGAAAACTTTGCTTTCAATAAAAAAACACTCACAAAAGAAGAATTGAAAGACTATGTCTTAAGCTTAAACGAAGAGTACACTAATTTAGGACTTAAATACAATCCATATTATTGGATGTATCCTTGTATTTGCTCCTCGTGCTATTACATTTCATATGGCACAAGTTCGCTTGAAGCAATGCAATTTAACACAATGGATCTTAGCAAGGCTAAAAATACATATATTGAATTTTGTTTAGATTCCTCAGACACTTCTGCGGAAGAAAAATGGACAAATTCCGGCCTTACCTCACCATTTGATAAACAAGCGTTTCAAAATTTAGCAAATTATGTAATGGAGATTTAATTTATGACACCTTTTCTTTGGTTATTAACCTACTTTGCATTAGCAATAGTTGTTGTATTTCTTGCTATAAAACTTTCAAATTATGTTGATTTATTAGACAAAAAAACAAAATTATCCGGCGCTTTATTAGGCGGAATTATGCTTGCAGCAGTTACTTCACTACCTGAACTTTTCACATCATTAACAGGAACTATTGGCCTCGGCAATAACAAGCTAGTTTTAGGCAATATTATGGGGAGCGATTTCTTTGACATCATAATTTTTGGTGTCGTTTACTTCCTATTCTTTAAAAAATTAACTGAAGGAAAAGTCGGAAAACAACATTACTTCACTATTTTCTTTACCGCACTTATGATAATAGCAGTTACTGTAGCGGCCTTTGTCTTTGACAAATTTGGTTGGACAATCGGATACTTCAATCCAATGTCTCTTGTTATTGTTCTAATTTATTTCATTTCAATTTGGAAAACTCCGAAAACAGAGGAAAAAGAAAAAGAAGAAACTGACTCAAAACTTACTGTAAAACAAATCTGGATTTTATTTGCTATTTGTTCTGTACTACTTATAGCTGCATCAATTTTTGTTACTTTAGTAACAGACAAAGTTGTTAGTGAAGAATACGGATTTGGATTTGGCGCAACATTTGGAGGATCACTTTTCCTTGGTGTTGCAACATCTTTGCCAGAAGTTACTGCAACAATTTCATTATTTAAAAAGAAAAATTTTGATGCCGCTTATGGAGATATTTTTGGAAGTTGTGTATTTAACATCATTATTCTTTCAATTGCTGATGCATTATCATTCAAAGCAGAAGGAACTTTATTCCAATATGATGCGCAATCATTCATGTTAATTATTGGAACAGCTTTTGCTCTTCTAATTTCATTATTTTCAATATTATTTATACGATCAAAGCATTTTAAAAATGATATAAAGTCACGTATTATCATTTATTCATTTGCCACAATTCTTATCGCGTTATACATTGTTTATCTTGTATTATCAAATACAGGATTTCAGATTAGATTTTAATTATGTTCAATTTACTTGTCGCTTCAAATAATCCTCACAAAATTCATGAATACCAAGAAATGTTTTCTGGTTATGAGGTAAAAGTTCATTCTCCAAAAGAACTTGGTATTAATGTTAACCCAGATGAAAATGGGGAAACATACGAGGCCAACTCATTAATCAAAGCAAAGGCATTAGCTGAATTTACAAAAATGCCAGTTATTGCAGACGACTCAGGACTTAACGTTGTCGCCTTAGATAATTTTCCTGGAATTCATTCTTCGAGATTCGCTGATTCTTGTGGCGGAAATAAATATGCAAATCCAAAATTAATCGAGAAATTACGGGGATTTTCCGATAAATCTGCATTTTTCACTTGTGTAATTACCTTGTTAAATGTTGAAAAAAATCCAGTAGTTTTTAAAGGAATTTGCCCAGGAAAAATATTAGATAAACCAGAAGGCAAGGGCGGTTTTGGTTATGATCCAATTTTTTATTCAGAAGAAGCAAAGCAATGTTTTGGAACTGCTCCTGAAGAAATTAAAAATAAATATTCGCATAGAGCGAAAGCAATGGAACAACTAATAAATTATTTAAAAAAGAAGTCACTTATCTAACTTAATACTTTTTTAATATAAAAATAATGTTATAATACTTGT
>JAKSUQ010000061.1 GCA_024408855.1 bacterium
TAATCATGATATTTTCGCCCGAAGCCGCAGACATCGCGAGCGCAAACAAATCCAAATCAAATGATATTTCTTTTATACTTTTATTCGTTTTCATTATTTTTCTCCCGAAAATCCGCAAGCATTTTGCCGCCCGGCGTCATTTTTGAATGGCGGCGGCTTGCGATGTATTTTGTAAAAAAGATGGTATTAGAAGCCGCAACAATAAACTCTGATTTCATATTTTCATCTTGAAAAATATCTATCAGATCTGCATATTCTGTTATGCTTTTCTCGCGAATAAATCGCACAATCCTATTTTTGATTTCGTCAATTTCACTTTTTGTTAATTCGGTAAAATCGTTGATATTAAAACCATTAAAAACTTTAATATCATTTTCATCATATTGCGCCTTGTTGGCATCATCTTTGTGCGTAAAATACCGATACAATCCGCGAACATCTTCAATTTCTTGCGGCATAGATCCGCATAATTTTTCGTGCGTTATTCTGCAAACGCATTTATATGTGGTCGGACCTGGGTAGCACAAAATTAAATGATAATGCGGCTTTTTTGGCTCGCCGATTGCCGTAAAATCGCGATCGTGCAGTGGTGATACAGCGCAACGCAACCCCGTCATTTTTAATATTTCTTGCCAATCTTCTGGCAAACTTTCTGGATATAAGATTGCCGTCCATTTCGATTTTTTATCGTCCGTTTTGGCTTTTTCTTCGGTATTTGTATTGATCTTTGTTTGTTTTTTCATATAATTTATTTTGATTTTTCATATATCTAGCACGGCGGTGACCGTGCTTTTTTTTTAACCTTTCACATCGTCCTTAATGTTCAATTTCTCAAATGCATATGTATTTATGCACAGAGAAATTGCAGAAGATTTGTTCATTCCCGTTATTTCGCAAACCTTTTCAAGCCGCTTTTTTGTGGCTTCGGTCAGCGTTATGCCGACCTGCTCGCGCCGGCGCGGTTTCGCCGCCTCGCTCAAATTCTCATCTACTTTTGACATAAAAACTTTTCCCAAAAAATATTAAAAACCTACATAAATATATAGACAATCCGCAAAAATATCTAACATCTATGTTAATTGAATTATAGGCGGTTTTTTTTCGGATTTCAAGAAAAATTGTAGAAAATTCTAGAAATATCTAACAATTTATCGCAGATTATACACGACTTAGATCACACTTTCAAATAAGTGTATATGAATAAACAGAAAAAACGGCGTTCACAAGTCACAAGTCACCCCTTGGGGGGGGTCGTAGTAGCCCCCCCCAAGGGCAACCCCCACCCCCCACTTTATCTATAAATATATATACATGGTGCGTGCCGCGTTCCACGGCGGCAAGGTGCGGATCTTCTGCCTGTGACCTGGCATCTTCTCGACAGGGTGGAAGGTCAGCGACCGCGCCCGCGGCTTTGGATCATCTGCTTCATAGTGGCGTTTTCGTTTTCCAGTCGCTTTATGCGCGCTTTCGCCTTTGGATACACATCGTCATACACGCGTATACACGCCTTCATTTCCATGATCTCATGCTCAGTAGCGGCTTTTGCCGCTTCTATCTGCGCGGTGGCTTTTTCTTGCGCTTCCGCAATCGCTTTATCTGCTTTTGCCTGAGCTTCATTTATGGCGTTTTGCGCATCATCGCGTATTTTTGCCTTTTCTTTTTTTAATCGTTCATTTTCGGCTAATAAATCATTTAGGAATTTAGCATTTTGGCTATTTATATAATCTTGCGTTTTCTTTTTTAATATTTCGTATTCGTCAACTGGTATTTTTACTGTTTCATTTTTGCTAAAAATACCTTTTTTTATTTCTGGCTCTTTTTCTATTATTCGTGATAATTTATTGATTTCTTCTCGTTTCATTTCTTTAATACTTTTATTTTGCGTTGTTGCGCCGTTTAATATGCCGCTTTCATATCCTAATTTGTTCGATATATAGTAATTAAGATCATCATGGAACTGCTGCAAATGCGTTTTATTTAATAATTCTTTTGCCGAAACCTTATAATCTTTTGTTGCGTTTTTCTTTTTATTTGGCACAACGGGAACAAAGCAAAAATGAATATGCGGCGTTGTCTCGTCAAAATGAACATCGCTAGAAATAATATTATCTTTTCCATATTTTTGCGTTAAAAATTCATTAACATAATTAAAAAACTTTTTTTGATCTTTTTCTTTGACTTCTTTCGGCAAAGTTACAACCCACGAAGCCAAAACATTAACATCAGATCTTTTTGATACATCAAGATCATTTAAGCGACTTTTTAATCTTTCTTCGGCTGATTTTTCATCATGAATAAATGAATAGTTTAAATGCGTTTTTGATTTATCAATATCTTTATTTTTATATTCTTTTGTTTCGTCTTTTTTGCGTTCGTCATGCGTCAAAATGCCATGAACCGCACCCCGTGTATATTTCATCAAATGCGCCATTTCGCCCCCAGATTGGTAAAAGATTGAAGCATCATATCAAAGATTGGTATAGCAAGTTATACCAATTTTTCAAATTGGTAACTTGCCAAGGGGTTGCCCCCTTTGGAAACCCTAATAAAAAGGGAGCTGCGCGGCTCCCTTTTTTGTCAAAATGCTTTTAATTACATAAAGCATTTTTTGAATATTTCTTTAATTATTAATTCGGAGGTATTGTCATAATCCCATACATCATCAGATAATTTAATTACATTATCTTCACCGAACATATTAACGATAATTTCATTTTTTTGTTTAATCGTAATCATGATATTTTCGCCCGAAGCCGCAGACATCGCGAGCGCAAACAAATCCAA
>JAKSUQ010000062.1 GCA_024408855.1 bacterium
TATCGTAAACAAACAACGTGACTCATTTCTGAATCACGTTGCATTGTCAACTATTTTGTAATATGTGTTAAATATAACTACTTTATTTTGCCACCGAGGCATTGTAGATTTTGCCGTTGCGCAGTATCAGAAGTTGATTTATAATCGCCAAAACGAAAAGTACATTTTTTCTTCGCTTTTTTACGTGCGAAACAAAATAAAATTGTGCGGTTGAATTTCTCACCCACACAATTTTTATAATCGCTGCGTTTCGGCTTCTTTTCAGCATGTTTTAACATGTTTACAAAAATTTACATATTTATATCGACAATTTATTTTGTATAGGTATCACCTATATCAAATACACCAAAATCTCCTACGTTATTATGGTATGTATGAACTGTTTTGACAGGTATTTTAGAATTGTTTTCGTCAACATTACATAATTTTTGTAAAAATTCCTGTAATTCTTTATTATTAATTGTAAAAGTACCAACTTTTGAATTTGTCACATTTATTTGATTAAAATTAATTTGTTTTACTTCGTAACTATTTGATGAATAATTAACAAAACCATCAATTAACTCACTAACTCTCATAACAGGACCTTTATCGCCTTTTTGTATAGATACCTCTTCAAAATCACTAGTATTTTTATCATTAGAATAAATAATTACTTTATAAATACCATCAGATGTATTTATTTCCCATAAATGCATTGGTTTGCCAAATGTTTCAGGATTTTTTTTAGCTGCAATTTCCCATGATGCATCCACTTGTTCATAATCGGGAACTCCAGATGGCATTAATTTAATATTATGATCGTAACTATTAGTTTTAATAATGTTATTATATTGATCTGAAAGAGTTTTTATATACTCGGTTACCTCGGGTTTGGTAATACCAATTTTAATCTTATCTTTACCAACATTACACGAAACTACGGCTTCATTAAATGTCATTTTATCAAATCTTTTATTACGATCATCATAAAACCTATAAGTTACTGCATTTATATCGGTCACATAACCATCAAAACCAGCATATACAGAATCATCAATATAATGAGAAAATCTAACACTAATTCTATAATTACCAGTTTTAGAATCTTTTACAGGTTTTATTATATATTTCCCAAACTTATCATTAATTATTTTTTCAGAATTATATTGTGTTTGAATTGGAATATACTTGTTCGGATTTAACAATACTATTATAAGATTTTGAGCCTTCACATCCGTAGTTTTCAAAGGACTCATGGCTAACAACACAGCCAATGGGACTGCCTTTATTGTGTTTGTAACAGATCTACTCACGTTGTTTTTATCTTTCTTACCCTCAAAATTTACATTTATATGATTTAAATTTGAGTTAAATTTAGCTCCGTTAATTGCTAGCAAGAAAAAACTTTTTTTCATTTTCTTTATTTTTTTGTTTAATAGTCATAGTACACAATAAAAAAAACGTGGAATCTTGTCCTACGCTCATCTTATACATTGAAATCCTTGCAAAACCTTTACCACTAAAATGAATACCAAAGCCCACACCGATATGTATGTGTACCAATACACCAAGGTACACTATCGGCTATACCAATAGATGCACCAATGATACACGGCGGAATACACATCCCGTAAGCATTTGAATCATCTTATCTTGTGTGGTCTGAAATTTGCAAGGTTTCAATGTACCAAAACAAGCGTCAACAAACGCCTTTACTATGTCTTTGCAGGACTTTCACCTGCTGCCGGAATCACTCTTCCGGCGTTGCCGCTATTTTACGTCCAGCGAGTAGGACGATTATAATTATATGAATTATATGGATTATTTCTTGTTGAAAAGATAGTCATGTGTACCAGTGTTGGTAAACAACATCGTCATCTTATTATCATTTTGTTTCCAAACGAGTAACCAATCATCTTCTATATGACACTCCATGCGACCCGCGAATTCACGACCCAGTTCGTGAGGTTTATATGATTCCGGCACACAACCATCATGGAGAAGAATAGCTACTACTTCCCATAAATTCTTTAAATTTCGTCCTTCTTGTTTACAGCGTTTTACATCACGCTTAAACTGAGGTGTGACTTGCAACGTGTACATACTACCCAATCTCCTTGATTAAATCATCTAAAGAGGCATACGTGTACACCTTGCCCAATCTTTCTTCTTCCAGCGATTTCTCCAATGGAGTCATAGGGCGAACCTCGAAATTAAAACCAAATGCTTTTACAATATTTCTAAAACGTTTTGCTTCAACACGAGGGACATTAATCGTAAAACAATCATAAGTTGGCATTGTCGTAGATGCTTGCATACTCTTTCCTCCTTCCTAATTTCAATTTTGCTTGCAAAATTACTAAAAAAATTTCATATATGCAAAAAAAATGTAATTTTAAATTAAGAATTTTGAATTATGAGATAAAAAATCGCCTATCAAATTGCTATCATTTTGCTACTTTTTAGGGCAAGAAAATAACAAACGATGCCAAGTGGCACCGTTCGTTCATCGTTCGTTCATCGTTCGTTTATCACTCTATCGCCTTTAACACCGTTACGGTGCAGGAAGCGGAGCGTTCGTCCACATGAGCGGTGACAAGTACGGTCTTCATCTGCACATCAGCCGGCAGCTTTTGCGCCGTGATAAGTCCCTTATCCGACACCGTCACAATAGTGGGATCTTCTGACTCCCACGTATGAACAGAGTCCTGCGAGACATATAACTGACGCGTATCGCCTTCGTACAATGTACACGAAGGAGGTTGGATAACAACATCCGTTTTACCCATAT
>JAKSUQ010000063.1 GCA_024408855.1 bacterium
AGGGGTTCAATTCCCCTTACCGCCGCCAATAAGAGTCCTCATTTGAGGGCTTTTTTTTGTTTTGGAATTGATATATTTTAAAGTCCAATTTAAGTCGGAAATTTTTTCGTCATCGCGAGTGAAACGAAGCAATCCATTTAGGTTTTAGCCGTATCCGACTACTTGATTATTTTATATTTGTGATACCCTGAGTCGGACTTTATTTGGACTTAAAATTTCATGTTGTTGGGGTAGAAACCCCAACCTACAAGCTTAATTGCAAACATTATAAAATGGGCAAAAGCAACAGCAATGCCCACCTTAATTTTTTTAATTTATCTTTGTATTAATTTTAATATTGTATTCCTTTATCCATTTTACCTTTTTCTGTTTTTACATCATCTGAAAATTCATTTGTAGTTTCGACTCTCACACTACCATTATATTTGTATGTATTTCCTTCGAAACTCCATGTTTGAGGTAAATACATAACAGGTGATTGTTTTGCGACAGTTGGATCACCATAAATAATTTCTTTGATGTGATGAGCCATTCTCAATGCAATTGCATCATCTACTCCATATTTTGCTTTTAATATTGCAGTCCAGTATTCACCTTTTTGTGGAGTATATTCATTAAGTTCTTGTTCTACACCAAAAACTTGTATATATTGATCTTCGTACTCGCTTCTTTGTTTTTCAACAGGAGTATAATCATTTGTGCCGGTTAATTTTGCAATACCTTTTTCCGGTTTACAAGTAATTAGATATATTCCTAAACTAGTTGCGGCCATTCCCAATATACCGGCAACACCACCTAAAATAGCATTTTTTCTTTGTATTTTTAATGCCTTTTGTAAACATTCCCTCATGGACACTTTTGGTTTCCATTCTTTTACTTTTTTATTATATTCTTTTATATTTTCTATCATTTTTTTGTAACGTTTATCGTAATTAGCCTTGCTTGCTAATTCTCTTTGCTTTCTGAATTCTGATATGTCTTTAATTTCTTGTTCGGCTCCATGCTCTTTTAAATATTGATAAAAACCTAGCTCCTCTTCTGAAACAAGATTTGGTATTTCATACGGAATATCTAAAGATAACATTTCGGGCTTAACTCCGTTATATTTTTTATATAACTTCCTTGCGTCTTCTTTTAATACATCTTTGTTTAATGATGAAAAACGGTCATGCGCTGTACGAATACCTCTATTAAATCCTTCACCTACGCAAAGTCCACCGCAAAGCAAGTCCAATTTTTTCGCCCCAAACCAGCTATCATAACATAAGTCATTGATATCATTTTCCCCTGTTGTGCTTAATAATGCAGCCAGCTCTCCGTTATCTTGATTTATTAGACCATCTTGATTGACGTCGAGGTTTTTGTCTTTAATCAATTGTTGTGTTTTCACACTTAATGATTTAATATCATAGCCTTGCATATTTTTCTCCTTTTTCCTGTTTTATAAATATCCCCAAGAAAAACTAAAAATTTAATCCTCGTTTAATAAATTTCTATTTTAAATTTCCCTTATAACTATATAAAGAATTTCGAAGTTAAAAAATTGCCAAACGCAGTCATAGCTTGCCTCATATCATATCATATCATATCGCAGATTTTACAAGGGTTTTAACCTTGTTGCAACCCTTAAAAATTCGTCTTTACATTCCGTTACATCCCCACCCCAAAAAATTACCTACTCCCAAAAATTTACCCCCAAAATTGCCTGATTATTACAAATTGTTTACAAAATAATCAATACGGCTGTTATTAATCATCAAATCGAGTGTTAATTTATATTATATTTTAACTGGACTTTTGAGTATAAGAAAATAAGCAAACTGTCATGCTGAACTTGTTTCAGCATCTTGCGAAAGTGGCGTGTCTATTGCATCATAGTAAGATCCTGAAATAAATTCAGGATGACAAATGAGGTTGGAAGTTTTTTGATTATAAACTTGCACAAAATACACTATTTTTGCACAAAATTGCACTTAAATATTGGGTTTCACCCAATCTACCTACTCCAACGATAGCGTCATACTCCTAAAAAAGCAAACCGAGCGGGGCGACATGTCGCCCCGCTCGGTTGTTTTGATTATTTTGATACAATAGTTATTGTTTATTTTATTCTATGACCAAAATTATCATATGCCATTTCTGTACCGTCAGGCAGAATTTCTGATTTTATTGTTTTTCCATCTGGAAAATATGTTCTTTTTGTACCGTCTACTAAGATTTCTGATTTTAATTGGCCTCCTTCGTAGTAGCCATAGTAGCTTTTTGATGTGCCATCTGGGAACTTTACTTCTTCTAATATATCACCAGCAGAATGCTCATAATATTTTTCTACTGTACCATCCGGTAATATTTTATATTTTATTGCTGAACCATATTTATATTTTATTACTGTACCATCAGGCAAAGTCTCTTTTGCTAAAGTGCTTCCCACATGCCATGAATGACGACCATAATAATCCTTATCTATATATTCATATTCTTTTACGGTACCGTCTGGAAATATTTCTGTCTTTATATATCCTTCATAATATTTCGTTCTTATTACGCCATCTAAATCTTTTATTGAGCCATCCGGGAACCTTACGCTGCCATCAGCGTATTTCACTGTGCCATCTGCCAAGGTTTCTGATTTTAATCTGCCATAAATATCCCATCTTTTTGATGTGCCATCAGGTAATTTTTCTGATGCTAATATACCATTATCATACCAGCTTTTTGATGTGCCATCAGGTAATTTTTCTGATGCTAATATACCATTATCATACC
>JAKSUQ010000064.1 GCA_024408855.1 bacterium
CTCAATACACACCTAGAATAATTGACGCATTACAATATTTAATTGACGACAAATTTATCGAAATTACACAGGAAAAAGATCTAGAGAGAACACAGAAAACGCTTGAATTTCTTGCCTTAATGCTAAAAGACAGAATCGCAGAAAAAAAGAATGAAGAACCTAAATTATTCTTTAATGATTAGTATTTCACAATGTGTGAAATACTTTACTAGGGGGTTATTAGGGGGGAATTATTCCCCCCTGATATTAATTGATCGAGAAGAAGTTTCTCGGCTCGCCGAGAGACTTTCTTCTCCCTATTAATGAATAAAAATACTAGAAAAAGCTAGTATTTTACAATCTGCAAAATACCTTAAAAATCGCTTTTTCTTTTGGTGTTTTTATTTTTCAAGCATTTTTGTTTCTTCTATTCGTTTTTTGTCGGCTTCAATCATTGCTTCAAACATTTCTATTTTTTCTTTAAATTGAGTTAGATCGCCTTTTGCAATATAGCCAGGATTCATATACAAAGATCTAGGAGCGTCAATAGGTGAATACATTATTCCAAGATTTTTTAATTTTTTTAAACATCTTGCAACATTACTTCTTGCCATATGAATATAATCTGCAATATCTTGTTGTGAAATCGAAATTTGATTTCCATATTGCATAAAATGAGAATATGCCAATAGAACTTTGAATTCTGCAAATGATAATTTGTTTATTATTTCCAATGTCACACCTGTAAACATTATAACGAAAGATTCTTTCGGTTTGAATTTTTTGGATTTGACATTAACAGAGATTTCTTTATTGTCTACAGACTCTACACCACGCAGAATCTTCTCTAAAAAGTCTGCATTTTTTAGAGAATTTGGATCGATTTTCTTATCATCAGTTTTTGTGTTCATTTTTTTTCCTTTTTTATGGTATTTTACACTATGTAAAATACCATATATTAATATAAGATTAATAAGAGTAAGAGGGAGATCTGTCAAAACCCCTTATAAATCAAGGATCTAAAAAAAAATTGTGTATCATAGCTATGATACACATGTGTATCACCCGTGATACAGTCAATGTATCACCCGTGATACAATTTAATGGCACCTTACAAGCCGTAAATTTTGATACATATTGTATCAAAATTATAGGCGTAAAACAACCCTATATTGATACAATTTGTATCAAATTAGATACAAGAGTATATCACCAATGATACATTTGATGTATATAGTATTTCGCATAATGAAAAATACTATCTTTTGAACGTTTTTTTGATCTTTTGTTCCATATTCTGAAACAATTCGTAGAAAACATTTGGTACATATCGCTTCAGTAAATCTTTGAGTTTGTTGTTTTCTGCTTTTAAGTCTCGATTTTCACGCTCTAATGCTTCGATTTTTTGATCCTGCATACGTATTACGTCTTGCTTCATTCGTTTTTCGTACACAGATACACCCAATTCCTGAGTTTGTTCTTTCACGTATTTAAGTGTGTCTTTTAGTGCTAGAGCAGATCCCACACCTTCCACAACCCTTTGAGCGAATTTTCTACGCATAAAAATGAACGGAAATTTACCATACAACGCCTGAAAGTCGATTTTACACGCTTTATCGAACTCTTTTTGTGTTATTGCAAGCTTATTGATTGCATCTTGTTGCACGAGATACATCTCTTCTGTTCTCGCTTTTAGTTCTCCAATGCTTATATTTTTACGATTTTTCAATGTACCGTTCAGTATTTCACATTTTTGGAAATACTTTTCTACATACTGATCTAGCTCTGTATGAAAGCTTTTTAGCATATTTCTATTAACTACAGCTTTTGCTGAAATTCGTTCTTCTGTGTATGTTTGTCCTTTTTTGGCTTTTGAGCGATATTTGCGTTCTATTTGCGTTACAGGAACAAAGCCGACATGTAAGTGTGGAGTTGTCTCATCATTGTGTACAGTGGCGTATATAACGTTATTTTCACCAAATTTTTGCTTCATAAATTCAGTTGCAGTGATAAAGAATTTTTTTTGATCTTCTTTTGATGAATCTTTTAAGTCTCCTGGAAGAGTGATCACACACGCACACAGAGTGACAAGATCATCTCTTTTTTGATGTTTGACTTCAGAGAGTCGGACTTGTATTTTTTCTAGATCTCCATGAATAATATCGTAATTCAGATGTGTTTTTGAGTTATCAATATCTTT
Source organism: bacterium (assembly GCA_024408855.1). Lineage (GTDB taxonomy): Bacteria > Cyanobacteriota > Vampirovibrionia > Gastranaerophilales > Gastranaerophilaceae > CAG-196. Next base: position 2,180 of record JAKSUQ010000064.1, read on the forward strand.
GTTACCATATCGCTCTATTGTAGATCTATCTCGATTTATGTGTGCAAATATTTGTCCTGTAGCGTGTGCTTTTAATTTCTGAATGTGAGCCATTCTCGGATCTCCTCTATCTGTATGCAAGCATACAGTATAGCACGTTATACCATTTGCTCACAAGCTCGGCAAATGAACGTGCAAGGGAGATCCCTTGACCCCTTATGTGTAGTATTTTGCTTTATGCAAAATACTACTTGTTGTTTTAGCTGCCGAATAAATTCGGTCGCTAAAACAGGTTTAAACACCAAAGAAAAAAGGCGGTTTTTTTAAGGTATTTTGCAGATTGTAAAATACTAGCTTTTTCTAGTATTTTTTAGATCATTAATAGGGGTGAAGTTCGGCAAGCCGACCTTCACATCTGTTGTATATCAGGGGGGAAATATCCCCCCTAATAACCCCCAAGAAAAAAAGTATTTTACATATTGCAAAATACTTTAAATATGATATAATATTTTACATAGCGTGAAATACTTTTTAAGGAGTTAAAAATGGAAGAAAAAGCTAGTAATTATCAGATTGTAGATCTTAGAAA
>JAKSUQ010000065.1 GCA_024408855.1 bacterium
CCTCTTTTCTTTTCTTTTGATAACTTAATTATATACTTTTTCTGAAAAAAATCAATTTCTTTTTCGAACGTGGTACGTCCGAAAAAAATATTTCCAAAAAAGATAAGGGTTTCCCCTTACCTTAATTTAATTTCGGTTTTTGCGCTATTAATTCGAATTGAATTATACTCAAAATCATAAACTTCATTGGTTGAAGTAATAACCTTAAGATTTTTTGTTACTTCCTTTTTAATACTCAACTTCGGTTTATATTCTGTATTGATTTTTGCGCCCGACAATAAACAATTAAACAGAATTTCGAACTCAATTTCACTATCCGCAAGTGCCGTATGCGCCTCAACAAATTCGTTATCCCTTGTCAAGAAACGATAAAGTGTTTCCGCCGTTGTCGAATAATTACCCGTTGCCGTATAATATTCGTGCTCATCACAAAATTTCTTAAATGTATCATTTACGATAAACTCGTGCGCATATCCTCTAATATCAAAAATCGGGATATTATCAAAAGGGTTGTTACACTTAAACCAATCGCAATTGAATGTAAATACCTTGTCATCAAAGGGTGAGTTGTAGGCGTATGCGCCCTCTACATTGTAGGCTTTAAAGTCCCTAATCATAGCCTGGCAAATATGTCCAAACTTGTTAAGGTTAGACTTGTGCGCCCTCATAGCCGTTACATAAAGTGGACGCTTATCAGCATAATAAGCCGTTGTAAAAAGCATGGGGTTGTGCCATACCTGCTCAACTACAAAGTCCTTCTTACAATAGACTTCGCCGTTGTCGGTGTTAGCAATAACATAACCAATGTTATAGCAAAAAGGCTTTTCAAGTGAAGTTGTTTCGGTGTCAAAAACTACGATGTTCATTTTAGGATTTTCCTCTTTTCTTTTGATAGTTAAATTATATCACACCCTAAAAATTTTACAATAGTTTTTTGAAATTTTTTCGTACGAATGACGTCCGAAATTTCTGCAAAAAGGCACTTAACAAAGTGCCTTCAAAATATTTATAATGTCTGTTTCGTCAAAAGCATAACCTGTCCAATTTTCTCTGTTCTTTACTTCGTCATCAAATAAAATGCCATTTGCAATTTTATGTTTTGGTGTTCCGTAATCTACGATATAAATATTAGAAAACTTAACGGACGGTAAATGCTTTGCAAGATATTCCTTTTTTACTTTTGCAACTTTTTCGTTATATTCCTTGCTTCCACCCTTTGAAGTCCAACTAATAATATTTACCTTTACACCACTATCAATTAGCTTATTGAGATAACGAGATAAAACGCTAAAATTTACAAGGGGCTTAGCAATTTCATAAGGTGTTGTGTCCTCGGCTTTAAGCATTGATAACCAATTTTCTACACCATAAAGGTCTACTAATGTTCCGTCTAAATCAAAGTTTATTGTCATTTCTTTTATGTTCCTTTCTTTTTGATAGTTAAATTATACCATATATCATTCTTTTTACAATAATTCTTTTAATTCGTTTTCGTACGAATGACGTACGAAAAAGTACAATAAGGGAGATTACTCTCCCTCCTCCTTTCTTTTCTTTTCTTCACGCGCCTTAGTATCTCGCGCGATTTTCTCCTTTTTCTTCTGTTCGGCAATCTTCTTCTTTTCCGCCTTAATTGCTACATCACGCAAGTAATCTTCGGAAACTTCGTAACCATTATATGCCGTACCATCACGACTTCCCTTTGGTATCTTAAAAGTGATAACGATGTACGCCTCATCACCATCACCATTTACAATAGGCATACAGAACTCATTTGAATTTGTTGGTAATACATCATTACCCTTTTCAACCAACAAGTTCTTTACGCTTTCCATTACTTCATTTCTTTCATTATCGAACTTTGCGCCCATAACCTTTTTGTCCTTTCGTATTATTTATATTATGATTATACTACTAAAATTTTGTTTTGTCAATCACTATTTTTAGGAACTTTATTAAGTTTTCTTTTTTCTTACATAAATATTATAACAAAATTTTCATAAAAAATCAAATTTATTTTTGTTAGTTTTCGTACGAATGACGTCCGAAAAAAATCCGAAAAGGAAAAAGACGGATTTCTCCGTCTTTTTCCCCCATTGTCCTCGGAGGGATTACGCCTCGGCGTCCTCGGAGGGTGCGAGGGTGTAGCCCTTGCACTTACCCTTGCCCTTGACCTTAACATCACCGGCAACAAGGATACCTTCCTCAACCAACTGACGACAAAGGGCAGAAGCCTTCTGTGTAGTGATTTCAGCCATTGTGGCGATGGTTGCGGCTGTGGCAACGATAGTCGGGGCGTCCTCGGCAGGTGTCAATACCTCAACAATTCTTGCCTTGATAGGCTCGTTAGCGATAGCCGTCTTAGAGGGCTTATCCTTTCTTGACTGATTTCTCTTGTCAAGCTTGGCAATAGCCTCTACCGCAAAAGTAGCCTGTTCCTCTGTGATAGTAGCACCCTCAACGATACCTGCGAAAAACTCTCTCTGTGTCATAATAGACCTTCTTTCTCCAACACTTTGTAGTTGGCAACATAGTTTTTATTTACATTAGGAAGTTACTTATTTCTTCCTTTTGTATCTTTATTATATCACAAGGACTTTTTATTGTCAAGAACTTTTTTTATTTTTTTTAAGTTTTTGTTTTTTTTGTTTTGCCCTTGCTTTGATAGTTAAATTATACTACTTTTTAAAAAGAATACAACCCCCGGATTTTACTTTTTCGTACGATTGACGTACGAAAAA
>JAKSUQ010000066.1 GCA_024408855.1 bacterium
TAAAAATTGTATCAAATGCTAAAGTAGTTTTTCCTGATCCTGATAAACCAGTAAAAACAGTTAAAGAATACTTAGGAATTTCTAAGTCAATATTCTTAAGGTTATTCTCTCTAGCACCTTTAATTACAATCTTTTTGTTTTCCATAGTGTAATGATTTTAGCATATTGCAGTTATTTATCTAGATAATTTCAGATAATATAAAATACACTTAAAAAATTATTTTAAAGAAATTTGAACACAAGGTCTAAATCCAAGGATGTCACTATAACAATTACGACCTCCTGTGCCAACTACGACATTACCATCGATAACAACAGAGAGATACGAACAATTGTCTAAATTGTTGTTATGAATTGCTGGAGATCTTGTTGTATATTCGTCTCTTCCTCTAGAATAATCGGTCGATAAGCATTTTCTTTCATCCGCATTTTTGAAATATGTGTTCGCTTCAAAGGCGCTTATTAATGAAACTTTATCATACGTTGTTTCGCAAACAAACGGATTTGTTTCATACCCGGTAGATGCAACACTGTTGTCAATCTTTCTTGTTACAATAAAATCTGTATCTTCAAAAGCTTTCATTAGGAAGTCATTATTTAACCACTCTCTAACATCACTATCTTTGTAATTATTTGTCGAACCAAATTTACCACTATCTAATATATATTTGCTTATTAATAATGCAGAATTTTCATCAGAATCTAAACAAGTCCACTGAATTGGTTCAACCAAGTAGTAGCAATCTTTAGTATACTCAGATCTATATTCATATTCGTTTCCGTTGTATTCAATATAACCCTTGCTATTTGTTTTTCCTTTTGAGGCAATTGACTCTATTAAATTTTCATCGGTTACTTTTGAAGCTGGGTACTTCCCGATTTTATTAATGTCAATTTCATAATAAATACCGGAAGTTTCAAATGAACTTGTTACATTTGATAAATCCTTATCCCAAGAAATAAAGTTATAAGATGATGTTTCGTTGTAATAGAAAGGATCTTTGTATGGAAATTTTGCAGTTTCTCCTTCTTCACAATAATATTCATAGAGAATTTCATTATTTTTACCTTTAAAAATAATTTTATAACCAGTATAAGAATTTTCAGAATAAATTGCTTTAAAAATTGTCGGAGAACTTATATTTGATAGAGGTTTGTCCCAACCAAAAAATGTATATTCTGTAATTAGATTGCCATTAATTGAATCTTCTCTAATTGGCATCACACCAGTATAGTCTGCTTGCCCACCTTCAAAAACCCACTCTTGGGAAAGTATTTCATCATTAAAATCAACAAAATCACAAAGATAATAATCAATTGCACCAAATTGAGCAGTAAAAATGGTGTCCGCTTTTATGTTGAATGTTGACTTATCCCAACCAGTAAATACATAACCACTTTTAGTTTTATCAGTGATTATTCCTTCTTTAAATGGCTCATCACCTAAGTATTTAACATTCTGACCATTTTCTACAAACGTTTCATACAATAAAGAACCATCATAATTGATAAATGTGCATTTTTTAAATAAATTGGCGCATGAAAATTGAGCAACATAAATCATATCATTGCTTATATTTGTAAGCGGCTTATCCCAGCAAGAAAATTCAAAATTCAAGTCACCATCGCTTTCCTTTGTTGGTATATTCCCTTTATATTCAACATCTTCACCCTTTTTTGCTGTTGTTTCATAGAGCAATGTGCCATCGTAATTATAAAATTTTATTTTATAATCTCTTATATTAAAAACTGGTTTAAAAATTGTGGGCTCTGTAATATTTTTTAAACTATGATCCCAGTAAGCAAATTCAAAATATTCAGTATAATTTCCAAAATCAACAGGCGGTTTATATGGGACTGGCCCTTGATAAACGGCATCGGTTCCTTTGGCAAAAAAGAATTCATATAGTACACCACCCGTATAACTTAGAAATTTACAAGGTATATACGTTGTTGCATCATCCCCTTTTGGACCTGCTGGCCCCATTTCCCCTTGCTCACCTTTATCGCCTTTGGCTCCATTAGTAATTGTAAAAGTCGACGTCGTCTCATTGGAATAATAAATTGTATAAGTATCGACAAGACCCTCCGATGAAGTTTTTAAAATACTAATAATTGAGACACCATCCTTACCAGGCAAACCTTGCTCGCCTTTAGGACCTTGGGCACCAGTGGCAGCAATACCTGAGTCAACTCCATTAATAACCCAATGATTTTGAGCATTAATTGAAATTGTTGGAGTTACACCGTTTTCACCAGGCTCACCTTGAATACCTTGTTGGCCTTGTGCACCATTAGTAACTGTAAAAGTTGAAGTTGTATTATTTGAGTAAGTAATTGTGTATGTATCAACCAATCCTTCAGTATTTGTTTTTACAATCGAAACAACGGAAACACCATCATTGCCTGCATCACCTTGTTCGCCTTTAGGGCCTTGGGCACCAGTGGCAGCAATACCTGAGTCAACTCCATTAATAACCCAATGATTTTGAGCATTAATTG
>JAKSUQ010000067.1 GCA_024408855.1 bacterium
CGCTATAAACGGCGCGTATTCCTTCAGGAACCGGCCACGGCCAAAAGGGTATAATATCCCCGTTGATATATGCAGCGCGCCTGAAGGATCCGCGCCGCCGGCCTGGAGTAAAGCAATAAAAAATTATATGCTTTTAAAACCTGCATATATTATATATACCAGCTTTAAAAACATATAACAACGGCCCGCCAAAAATCCGCGGGCCGTTTTATTATTAGTCGTGTTTTACTACCTGAGGTTCAAACTCCCTAACACCATCTACAATTTTTGAATACGCTTCATATGCAATTTTTGATGTTGTTACGCTTGCTGAATGATTAATGTCTGAAGGTTCGTAGTTGTTTACAAAATTGTCACGTTCTTTTTTGCTGTAAAAAATATGAAGAGCAGGTTTACCGTAACCGCTAAACGGTGATATGTTCCCCGTTGTTTGTTCAAGTGCGTAATAATATCTCATAACAAGACCCCTTTTTTAAAATAATTTATTGATAAAATTATAACTAAAAAACGCTTATAAATCAATAGTTTATATGAATTTTACCCATTTATAATATAAATCCGTGTCAAAATCGACGATATCGTCGTCAAAACGGCTTGACGTATTAAAAGTGTCGAATAAAACCCAATAACCGCCGCCGGCCTGGAGGTTGTTATTATTAATCTTAAAATAATTACCGTCAGGCGCCTTGAAAGTATCGCTTGAAACTGCTATACAGTATTCAGTCTTGAAAGTATACGGACGCGGCGCGCGGTCCGTTTTAGAGTTCATTGACATTGACATAATAAACGCCAGTATCATAGATTTGATAGCATTCATAATTAGCACCTCAAACTTTCATAAATTCATTAAGGTAATACTTGACATTGTAGCGCTTAAAATACGCGCCGCCGTTTTCATCCTGGAATAATCTAGTTGTGCGACGTAAAACATAACCGCCGCCGCCGCTTGTAAATCCGGTTGTTATTGTGTCATTAATACCGGACTGTATACCGAAAATAACAACCCCGAAATTATTAGAAATTGACATAACTGCTATTGGTTCACTCATACAAAACACCTCTTTTTTATTCGTCGTAATAATTGAAATCAGCTATTAAACTGTCTATATAATTATCATAATCAGTTGAATTATAACAATCATAATTATTTTTACTGCCTGGTACAATCTTAAAATCTGGCTTGAATCCATTGCAATTATCGCAAATATCGCCATTTAACATGCAACCATTGACGCCGTTTATTATCTCAATACCGCATTTACTACATATTTTCATATATTCACCCCTCTTTGTAATTTATTTTTTAGGATCCCGCCCGGATCCTTCAGGCAGCGCCGGCCGGCCTGAAGGGCCGCGCCGCTGCTGATCTGTATTAGTATATTTCTACATATACATTGTTACTGGTGTAATAGAAATAACCTTCTATATCTAAGTCCCGGCCGTATGCCTCAAAATCAAAATAGCGTCTAGCAAAATCCGGCAGCGAATCAAGTTCGCCGGTTTCTTCTAATATCTGCTCTGCTACTGCTGACATTGTACTACAATCTGTGTAAATCCTGAAACGTTCACCACATATAATATCGCGCTGCTCTTCTACATGGCTTGTATGAGTTGTAACCGCATCGAGTATATCCGCTGCATAATCTGCATATGCATCAACTAAATCCGTGTACATTTCAATGCGTTCTCTGATTTCTTCTAAACTGTCGTATTCATCAACTTTAATATTAAAGTCGCTTTCATAATCAGCTATAAATATTTCATCCTGGCCGCCGTTACTAATAAGGTTTGAAACCTCTTTAATTGTTTCAAAGTCGCTGGTCATGTCAACCCATTCACCGTGCAGTATACCTGCATTGTACATTGCTAAATTTCCAATCCATACATTAAGAATTATTAAGTCTCTGGTCATAATTAAAACCCCTTTACAAAAAATATTAAAATATCCGCGGCGCGTTTTACGTTCTCGGATCCGGCCGGCCTGCTACGTGCTGACGTTCTCGGCGGCGCCGGTCCTGCTACATATACGCGCTTATATCTTGCATCATTATAATATCATATAAGCGCATATATGTCAATAGATTTTTTAAAATTTTTTATATTTATTTTTATCTTTATTTTTCTCTATATACTATTATAATGAGTTTTTTAAAAATCCGGCGGCGGACCTGAAGAGCTGGCCAACTGCTGCCGGATCCTGACCGGCTGGCCAACTGCTGCCGGACCTGAAGAGCTGGCCAACTGCTGCCGG
>JAKSUQ010000068.1 GCA_024408855.1 bacterium
ACGTTAAGAAAAATTTACAGATTCCCCGGTCATATTAAACTCAAATTTACCAATTACAGCACTTTATTGGTTAGAAATAGATTCACAAAGCCTATATAATTAACTAAAAAATAGGTGCATTGAATTGCACCAAATGTTGTTCATGATAATTTTTAAATAATAAAAATATAAGAAACAACTGTCATTCCGAAAATTTAGAAAATCAGTATGAACATCTGTGAATACTTAATTTTCAAATTGTTCGGAATCTTACCCATAATCAAGCAAAACTACAAGTTGATAAGATCCTGAAATACGCCTTAATTTTATGTCTTGACGATAAAACCATTTCCCATATTACACGGCTATTCAGGATAACAGGTATATTTTCCTGAATTTATTCGGGACAACAATGAAATTGCACCTGTTCTATGATATGTTTTATTCTTCTGTGTATTCTGAACCGTCCGGATTACGCACTATTTCACGTGTATGGTTTCCTTCTTTGTCGTATTCATAATCACAGTAGCAGACTACACTACCGTCCTTACGTCGCATTATTGCACGTGTCATTTTTCCGTTTTCGTCGTATTCACAATCCACGTAGCTCATTACCGTGCCGTCATCGTGTCGCCTTATTCTACGTGTCTTTTTTCCTTCTTTGTCGTATTCATAATCATAGCAGGTATCTACCGTGCCGTTATCGTGTCGCATTATTGCACGTGTCACTTTTCCGTTTTCGTCGTATTCACAATCCACGTAGCTCATTACCGTGCCGTCATCGTGTCGCCTTATTCTACGTGTCTTTTTTCCTTCTTTGTCGTATTCATAATCATAGTAGCGCCTTACCGTGCCGTCACCGTTTCGAACTATTTCACGTGTCTTGTTTTCGTTTTTGTCGTATTCTGCAGTAATATACCCATTTTCGTCGAGTTCTATTCTGCCACCATCAAGAGGGAAAGGGTGAGCAAATTTAGCATTTAATCTATTCATTTCTGACGAAGTTAATGCTCCAGGAATATTATACGGCACCGGCGTGTCTTTAGGTAGATTATCGTCAGCTGTCGGTGGGTTTTCATCAACTGCAGGCGGAACTGTTCCGGAAATCGCATCCAGCCAACCTTTTGCCATTCTTTCGGCATAAGTTGTTATTGATTCCATCGCCTCTTCTATGCTTATGCTGTTTTTTATTGTATTACCGCCTTTATTAGCTACAAATTCATTCCATATTGATGCGCTGATTTTTCCGTCTGTGGCTCCGTCTTTTGCATCCAGCTTCTTTGCTATCGAACCTGCTAATGTGTTGTTTAACAAAAATTGAACATCTTGTGTCATATTTACTCTCCAGTTATGTTTTCAGCAACTTTAAATAATCGTCCTCGTATATATGTAAAGTTTTTGGAGTAAAAATAATTGACAAAGCGGACACAATATCCCTCATATCATATTATATCATGTTATATAACATAGCAGCTGTACCAAGGCTTTTAGCCTTTTGTAAAGATTTTTCTTTTTGCTTAACATTTGGACAAATTTCGATACATTTGGATCTCAATTTCGCCTAAAATATCTTTTTCCCTCACCGGAAATATGGATTTGAAGATATTAACTGTCTTCTCTACCTAAATGTGGGTATTTACTTCACTTTCCACTTGGAGATGGGTATTTACTTCCCCACCTCGGACGGATAAATAATCGGTGCATATTGAAACAAATATTTCGTTCAGACAATGCAGTGCTTGTTGTTTTCTCGCTGACATTGTTGGCTCATTTCGTTAGGCTCGAAAAAAAAATTTTCATAAAAAATAATTAACAGCTTAAAAGTGCCGGTTTACCGGCAACAGCCATTCAATTCACACGCTCGAACGTATGTGAGAGCGTAGAAATCATTTGCGTGTTTTTCTTTCTTCTTTTTTCGAGTTCCTTTTTTTTCTTTCTTTTGCCTCGCAAATAAAAGAAAGAAGAAAAAAGGATACTAATTTTTCTGCAATGAGAAAAAGTTTGAAATACCAATAAATTTAATCTATATAGAATAAAAACAATGAACCCTTCACCCTAACACTCTCCCTTGGAGAGAGGATAAAATTAAAGTTTCTTTGCTATACTTTCTTTACTGCTAAAGAAAGTACAAAATGTTGTATATTTCATCTAAATTAAATAAAAAAAAGTGAGAACTGATCATCCAATCAATTCTCACTTTTCTCTAATTTAGATGTTGGCAACGAGCTATCTTCCCAGGGGGTGGCCCCCCAAGTATTTT
>JAKSUQ010000069.1 GCA_024408855.1 bacterium
CAATGTCATTTAGTTAAGAAGAGTTAGATTTCCATACAAATGGGGTCTAACTCAAATTTTTTCGATTTTTTTCAAAAAACGCTTGACAAATAAACCAAAATGTGCGGCCGCACTAACTACTGAAGAATTGATAGTAGTTAGCGCGGCCCTTTGTAATTAGAGTAAATTTTCTGATTACAAAGGAGGCTGCATTTATGAATGCAAAAATCGATTATCAAATTAACGTTACCAACACTCTGATTGGTGATATCAATGATATGGCAAGTGATGCAAGCAATTATTCTGTAAAACCGGGCAAAGATTTTACGAGGAAGCGTAAACTGGATTTTTACAATCTGATAATGTTTCTTATCATCATGGGAAATTCAAATACCGACTACGAACTGGTTAAATACTTTAACTTTGATTCAGAGAAACTTCCTGGAAAATCAGCATTTATACAACAGCGTTCAAAGCTGAAAACAGATTCGATACGTCATCTGATGAAAGCTTTTAACAGCCATTTTCAATTAGGCGTATACAAAGGAAAGTATAATCTTATTGCTGTTGACGGGTGCGAATTTAACATATACAGAAACCCTAATGATCCTGATACTTATTATGAGCCAAGTAAAAAAACGACTCTTGGCTACAATATGATTCACACTATTCCACTCTATGATATTATTAGTAAGCGATATCTTGATATCGAATTTCAGCCAAGCAGAAGAAAGAATGAATTTCTGGCGTACTGCAATCTGGTGGAACGCTACGAAAAGAAAGAGCATACCGCTGTATTTATAGCAGATCGCGGATTTGCAAGTTATAACTGTTTTGCACACACTATTAATTCCGGACATAAATTTGTAATCCGTGCTAAAGATGTAAATGTAAAGAGATATCTCAAACTTGATTCTCTTCCTGAGCATCTGGATACAGAAGCAAACCTAATTCTCACTCGTACAAACTCCCAAAAGAAACGCTTACAACCTAAAAAAATCGAGAATTATAGATATGTATGCAAAAATATTACATTTGATTTTATTGATGAAAATAATCCTGAATATGAACTCAATCTTCGAATTGTTCGATTTGAGATGGAAAACGGAAATTTTGAAAATATAATCACTAACCTTTCTCAGGATGAATGTTCCGTTGAAGAACTAAAAGAATTATACTGGATGAGATGGAAAATTGAAACTTCCTTTCGTGACCTTAAACACACTATCGGAACAGAAAACTTTCACTCAAAATCAGTGGATTTTGTATCACAGGAAATTATTGCACGTATGATTCTCTTTAATTTCAGTACAACGATTATTTCTATGGCTGTTGTCGAAAAAGGAAGCAGAAAGCACACATATCAGGTTAATTTTTCTATGGCTATGAAATTGTGTATAGGTTATCTTCAGGCAGGCGGCAATGGCTGTGACATAATTTCACTGATGTCAAAATTTATATTACCGATAAGAGAAAACCGAATTTATGCAAGACAACATAGGTTCCGTCCGCCAGTTAGCTTTAATTACAAATTCATATAATCCGTTATCATTTTTATACTTGTAGGAGGCAGACAATTCCATTTTTTTGTGGCTTAATTGTCTGTCCATTTGTGTTGCTCAAATTTCTCGTATTATGATACTATACTCCTAAAATTATCTCTTTTTATTATTGTTGTTATTTTTTATCCATTGACAGAGTACTAAAAAAGAAAATAGGAATATTATGTCACTTCTTAACTAAATGACATTGGTCCTGAACAGTTACATTTATTAATACTGTCCTGCAGGGGTCGTTTCTGTTACTCACTGTGTGAGTAATGAAGGAACGCTGTGTCAGATATGTGCGTATAATATAACAAAATAATCCTGTATATTATATATTTTATTAAGTACATGCTGTCAGTTAATCAGAACATTTATAAATCCCATCAGAAATCCGAGAAGGCCGCCGAGTGCAACAAGTGCATTAAGTTCTTTTTTTGCAATCTCCATAATAATCTTTTCAAGTTCAGGGAGTTCAAATTCATTGATTTTCTGTTCTACAATATTGCTTATATTGAATCCGTTGAGAAGGTTTGTGAGATATTTGTCGATGAAACTGTAATAAACTGACCAGAGCTTTTCCTTATAGTCCGG
>JAKSUQ010000007.1 GCA_024408855.1 bacterium
TTATTTAAAAATTATCATGTATAACAGTGGGTGCAATTCAATGCACCTGTTTTTTTAAGTTAATTTAATAAACCTGCCATTTTTTATCTCCTTATATTTATATCAAACTTTATTAACTTTAAAAATATATTTACCATACAAAGTTTTTGAGTTAGAATAATTTTCATAAAAGGAAGGAGATGAAATCATGATAATGATCGCTGTTGCTTTGTTGTTGAGTATGGTTTTGTGTCTGCTTTTCGGAATACCTTATATAAATTTTTTGAAGAAAAAAACAATCGGACAATATATTCTTGATGTTGCTCCGGAAGCTCATGCAAAGAAAGCAGGAACTCCCACTACCGGCGGAGTTTTTATTGTGATTGCAATCATTATTTCCTCTGTAATTACGCTTTTGTTGGCTGAAAAGACGGACAATGCAGCTTGGATTATTTTAATAACGTTTTTCTTTATGGCATTGGCAGGGTTTCAGGATGATTACCTTAAAATTAAAGGTCATGAAAATAAAGGCTTGAGCCCTAAAGGAAAACTTTTAAGACAAATATTAATTGCACTTATCCCGACAATATATGCTATGCAGGCTTATGGAACGATAGTTACTTTTGGTGAATATAGCTTCAACCTCGGGATTTTGTATCCGGTTTTTGCTGTTTTTATTGTTACAGGATCTTCTAATGCTTACAATTTAACAGATGGTCTGGATGGATTGGCAACCTCTGTCGGTATACCTGCATTTTTGACTTGCGGTGTGATTTCCTATTTGAGCGGACATCTTATGGTATCAATAATATGTGCTTCGGTTATAGGTGCATCAATAGGTTTTTTAAGATACAACAAGCCTAAAGCTGAAGTGTTCATGGGTGATACAGGCTCTCTTGCGTTGGGCGGATTGTTAGGAACACTCGCAATAATCGGAAAATGTGAGCTCTTTCTTGCAATATTTGCTGGCATGTTTGTAGTCGAAACTCTATCTGTAATTATACAGGTTTCAAGTTATAAATTGACAGGCAAGCGTATTTTTAAAATGTCCCCGATTCATCACCATTTTGAATTATGCGGATATTCTGAACTTGCTATTGTGAAAGGGTTTACGTTTGTTTCGCTTTTGTTCGGAATTTTTGCAATAGTTTTATATCATATATTTTTATAAGGTAATTTTAATGGAAAAAATATTAATTTTAGGACTTTCAAAAAGCGGTATATCATCCGCAAAATTGTTAAATAGCAAGGGCTATGACGTATACTTGACCGAATTTAAGTCTGATGTCGATTTAAAAAGTGTCGAAGAACTGCAAAATATTGGTATTCACGTTGAATACGGGCAGCATAGTGATAAATTTATTGAAGGTGCTTCCTTGGCAATAACAAGTCCCGGAATTCCTCCAAAGTCAGAAATATTTAAAAAATTGAATGGACATAATATACCGATTATATCTGAAATAGAACTTGCATACGAAAATACAGATGTCCCTTTTATTGTGATAACCGGAACTAACGGAAAAACAACTACAACAGCTTTGACATCACATATTTTAAGCGAAAAATTTGATGCTCCGTATTGCGGTAATATCGGTGTTCCGCCAACATCATTGGTTGATGGTGAATATGATTTCTTTGTGTGTGAAGTCAGCTCTTATCAAGCACAAATGACAAAATCGTTTCGACCGTTTATTTCTTGTTGGACTAATTTTACACCTGATCACATTGATTGGCACGAAGGTTTGGAAAATTATTTTAATGCAAAAGCAAAGTTATTCTTGGGAAAACAAGCCCCTCAATATGCAATACTTAATGCGAAAGATGCAAAACTTTTGGACTTTGCAAATAAATGTAAAAAATCAAAAGTATTTTTATTTGATACAGATGAATGTGAAAATGCTTGCTATATCAAGGATAATTCTATATGGTATAAAGAAGACGGTCAAGTTGAAAAAATTATTGACTTAGCCCAATGTCCGCTTGTAGGTCATCATAATTATCAAAACGTTATGTGCGGAATTATCTCCGCAAAGTTGTGCGGTATGGATAATGAAGATATTAAGAAAAGAATAATGTCTTTTAAAGCGCCCGAACATCGATTGGAAAAGGTTCGTGAAATGAACGGAATAACTTTTTACAACGATTCAAAGGCAACAAATCCTGAAGCATCAATAGTAGCGATAGAATCTTTCAATAATGTGGATGTTGCTCTTATACTCGGAGGCCGAGATAAAAATACGAATTTAACTGAAATGTGTGATTCTGTTAATAAGCATATTAAAACAGTTTTACTTATAGGTGAGGCGACTGAACGTTTTGAAAAAAATCTGAAAAATAACGGTTTTGATAATATAATAAAAGAACGCACTCTGGAAGAAGCTATTGATAAAGCAATAGATTTAAAACCGGATGTAATTCTCTTATCGCCTGCGTGTGCAAGTTTTGATATGTTTAACAGTTACGAACACAGAGGAGATGTTTTTAAACAATATGTCTTATCAAAATAATAATCAAAAAAGCGAAACAAAAGATGTAACACTTTCAATGCAAGCAGACAGACCCTTGTTAATTGCGGTGGTGTTTTTGGTTGTAATTGGCTTGATGTCAATTTTCTCGGCAAGTGCTCCAAAGTGTATTGAAATGGGGGTAAATCCCGCAAGATTTTTTATTCAACAATTAGCTTTTGTAATTGCCGGTTTTTTTGCTATGCGATATTTATCAAATTTTGATTACAAAAGGCTTATGACTTATACTTTGCCGTTTGCTTTTGTTGTAATTATTATGTTGATTTTGGTAAAAGTTGCGGGTGTATCTGTAAACGGTGCTCAGCGTTGGTTAAATATAGGTCCGCTGAATATGCAGCCGTCTGAATTTGCAAAACCTGCAGTGGTTATGCTTTTGTCTGCTGTATTTTACAGAAATGCAAATCTTATTGATCAGAATAAATTTATATTTGCTTATTTGCCTATATTATTAATGCTCGCATTCATTTATATGCAACCAAATTTGAGTATGTTAATTCTTTTACTTTTAACTTCTGTTTCAATATTTGTTTGTGCCGGCGGTGAATGGAAATATATACTTTGGGGCGGTTGTGCATTCGTTCCTATATTGCTTTTAAAAGGTTTACGCGGTTATCAGTCCTCCAGACTTGTAACTTGGCTTCATCCGGAAGCCGATCCTTTAGGGGCAGGCTATAATGTGCTACAATCACTTATAGCATTTGCTTCAGGAGGTTTGTTTGGTGTTGGCTACGGGAGTTCTAAACAAAAGTTGGCTTGGCTTCCGGAAGCTCATACGGACTTTATTTATGCGGTTATCGGTGAAGAATTAGGTTTTATAGGTTGTTTGTTTATAATAGTTTTATTTTGGACTATTTTACAGCGTGGTTTTAATATAGCTATAAAATGTCAAGATATGTATGGCAAACTTATGGCCTTGGGCTTGACGTTTTCGATTTGCTTTCAAGGATTTTTAAATATGTGGGTTGCAAGTTCTTTTACCCCTGCAACAGGTGTTCCGATGCCTTTCATAAGCTATGGCGGTTCTTCCGTTTTTGTGTCATTATGTATGGTTGGAATACTTCTTAATATCTCAAAAGACAACGTAAAAAGTATGAGGAATTACACTAATGTCAGAAACATATAGCAAAGTTTTTTTTGTTACCGGTGGTGGTACCGGTGGTCATATTTACCCTGCAATGGCGGTTGCGGATGCTTTAACTTCCGATGGGGCAAAGGTTTATTATGTCGGGAATCGGCATAATATGGAATTTCATTTGGCAGGAGAAAAAGGGTATAAATTCTTGCACGTTGGTGTTTCGGGCATGCCGAGGAAATTGAACCCAAAATTCTTCTACTGGGGATTAAGACTTGTAAGGGCGGTATTATATTCAATAAAATATATTAAAAAATATAATCCGAAAGCTGTTTTTGCAACAGGCGGATATGTTTCGGCCCCAATGATAATTGCTTGTATTATTACCAAAACTCCTTACATGATGCATGATTGTGATGCAATGCCGGGATTGGTAACAAGGAAATTGTCTTCAAAAGCAAAATATGTTTCCTTGGCTTTCAACAGAGCTAAGAAGTATATACCGAACAAACATACAATTATTACTGGTAATCCGATAAGGGCAGAGTTTGAAACTCTTACAAAAGAAAATGCCAGAAAAAAATTAAATCTTCAAAACAAGCTTACCGTAACTATTATGGGTGGTTCGCAAGGCGCAAAATCAATAAATAATGCTACAACTGAAATAATAAAGGAGCTTGTTCAAGACTATAATATACAAGTAATCTTTCAAACAGGCAGAAAAAATTATGATGAAATAACCGAAAAATTAAAATATGTTTTTCCAGGTTGGGAACATGAAAATGGTATCATTTTGAAACCATATTTTACCGACATGATATCAGTCTTAAAATCAACAGATATAGTTGTTTCAAGGGCGGGCTCGTTAAGTTTATCAGAAATTTGTGCTTCGGGATGTGCATCAATAATTATTCCATATCCGCATGCAGCTGCAAATCACCAAAGAATAAATGCAAAGTGTCTTTTAGAGAATGGAGCTTGTGTATATTTGGAAGATAAAGATGTTGAGCCGAATAAATTGCGACAAATTTTGCTGAGCGTAATAGAAAATCCTATGAAAATGAACTATTTAATGCAAAATGCTCAATATATGGCAAAATTTGATGCAACTTCAAAAATAGTTGAATGTCTTAACAGTATTTAACCTAATACAAATTATGTGGTAAAATACTTGTATGGAAAAAATAAAAAAATTTCTGAGTATATTTAGAAAACTGGATAAGCAAAAGAGAGGATATCTTATTGTTTTGCTTCTGATTATAGCGGTATTATCTTGGGCTTTTATTTCGGCGGAAATAATGACTGCAGATTTTAATCGTTCACAAGTTGAGGGCAAATCGGATGAACAAAAAGTTAGTGCAAGCGGAATTATAATAACAGAGACAAAAAACGGTACAAAACATTTTGAAATATATGGTGAAACTGGAAATTATACAAACGATTCGCATGTGGCAACTTTGAACAATGTTGTGGGAAATTTTTATAAAGATGGTGAAGTCGCAATGAGCTTTCAATCTTCTAAAGGAACTTATGATGAAACTAAAAATACAATAGTATTATATAATAACACTTATATAGTGTTGAAAGACGAAACTTCTTTACTTGCTGACAAGCTGACCTGGTCCGGCTCAGAAAATGATACAATAGCTGAAGGTAATATAAAAATCCAAAAAGGTAAAGAGTTTATGGCTTTGGCTGATAAATGTATCATTTGTGCAGGTTATAATAAATTTAAGATAGTTGGAAAGACTCAGACAAAAATCTTTGATGATAAGGAGAAAAAATGAAGAAAATTTTAATAATAGCTTTATTAATACTTTCGGGGATAGCGGTTTTTGCTTCGGATTTGGTTATAGAATCAAAATCCCAAACATTTGTTCAGGATGAGAAAAAAATTAAACTTGACGGTGGTGTGAATGTTAAGTTGGATGGACTTACTGTAACCAGTCCTCGTGCTGATATTTCAATCAGACGTAATAATAAATTGGATACAGCGACTTTTTATGACAAACCTTATGCAGTTGAAGTTAATGAAAATAAGAAGAGAGAAGTAAAGGCTAATATATTGCAAATATCTCTTATCAATAAAGTGGTGAGGGCTGAAGGTGATACTCAAACTGTTGTTACGGAAGGAAATACTCCGATAATTGTTATTAATGCAGATTCTCAGGAGTATGATACAAAAAGTAACATAATGGTTGCTTCAGGTGCTGTTGCAATAAAATATAAAGAAATTGAAGCAGTTTCGGATAAAGCAGTAGTAGAAACTGACAGTAAGGGCGGTTTGCAGAAAATTGATTTAATTGGAAATGCCATGATTAGGCAGGCACAAAATACTTCCGAGGGACATCATTTTGTATATAACCCTAAGACCGAAGAAATGAGTGTAAGCGGTAATACCAAAACAACGGCATATACTGATGACGGTAAAAAACTTACAATTTATTCCGATTATCAACAGTTTAACAAATTGCAAAATTCGTATATAGGAAACGGTCATGTGAAGATATGGTTTGATGATTATTATGCACAAGGTCCTAAGGTAAGTGTATTTCCTGATAGTAAGACTCAAAAACCAAACGAGGTATATTTTGTCGGTCGTTCTAAAATTATACAGAGCGACAAAGATATTATTGCTGATAAAATAAAAATGACTCTTAACCCGAAAGACTTTCAAGCTGAGGGAAATGTTAGGACAGTAATTCATAATATTGATACTAAAGATGTTGGAGAAAGTTTATAATGTCTGAAAAAATTGAAAAAGCAATGGGATATTTTAAAGAGGGTAAGTACAAGGAATGTATTGATGCATTCAGCTCTGTTTTAGAAACGGAACCTGATAATAGTGATGTTTACAATAATATGGGGGTTGCCTATTCTTGCATCGGAGATTATGAACATGCTCTTAATTGTTATACAAGAGCTATTGAGCTCGCGCCGGATATGGCACAGGCATATATAAATTTATCTGATTTATATTATAAAACTGACGACATAGCTTCAGCAATAGGTACATTACAGCGTGGAAGTTATGAATTGGAAGACAATCTTATTATTGCTCATCTTTTGGCAAGGGCATATATAGAGGATCAGCGATATGAAGATGCAATTTGTGAATTACAGAGGGTTTTGGATGGTCAACCGGAAAATTATGATGCATATTATGATTTGGGACATGTATATTTTGAATTAGGGGATTATGATACTGCAATTTCAAATTTCGAAAATGTACTTGAATACAAAGAAGATTCGGAATTGTTATATTATTCGCTTGCACAGGCGTATGAAGCTAATAATGAGGTTGATAAGGCAATTTCAAATTATTTAAAAGCTATTGCTGTTAATGATAAATTTACTCTGGCTTACAAAAAGGTCGGAATTTTATTTATGGCAAGAGAAGATTACGAAGATGCTATTGAATATTTTGAAAGTTATACTGAGTTTGATATTCCGGATGAGGAAAAAAATTCAGTGCGAAAATTGATAGAGAGAATAAAAACAAAAGTATAGGTTTTGTGTTACAATCATTACAATGAATACGAAATTTTGGACGGCTTTTTCTTCGATAGAACAATTGGATTCAACTTTTGTACAAAGGTTATATAACCATTTTGGAGATGTTGAAACGGCTTTTAATGCTACACTTAATGAGCTTAAACAAATAGAGGGTTTATCCGTTAAGAAAGCCGAGAATTTTGTTGAAAAAAAGAAAAATGTTAATCCTGACAAGACTTTGGAATTTATTAAAAGTAAAAATATTAATATTCTTACGTTTGATGATGACAGATATCCATATATGCTTCGACAAATCTCAAACCCGCCTATGTGCTTGTATTATAAAGGGAATTTGTTTGATTGTAATTTAGAAAAAACTATTGCAATAGTTGGGTCAAGGAAAGCAAGTTTTGCAGGAAAAGAGAGTGTTAATAAAATAATTTCAAACTTATCCGGAACGGATATTTGTATTGTTTCTGGTCTTGCTTCAGGAATTGATGCTATTGCACATAAGTCTGCAATTGAAAATAATATAAAAACAATAGGTGTTATAGCAAGCGGTTTTGATTATGTTTACCCAAGCGGAAATAAATATCTTTATGAACAAATAATTGATGGAAACGGTGCTATTGTAACTGAGTATTATCCTACATTTGAGCCGATTAAATTCAGATTCCCGCAACGAAACAGAATAGTAACAGGACTTTCGTATGGAACCATTGTCGGTGAAGCTGCTATTAAAAGCGGAGCTCTGATTAGTGCCAATTTGACTTTGGAGCAGGGACGGGAACTTATGTGCATTCCGGGTGCAATAAATAACATTAATACTGAGGGAATTTATAAACTGCTAAAAGACGGTGCAACCATGGTAACATCAGGAGAAGATGTACTGAATGCTTTAAACTGGGAAATTGTTAGCAAAGAAACTTCCTCGTGTTCTAAACTTGAGCTTGATTTTAATAAACAAAAAATTTTTGATATAATAAGTGTTGAGCCGAAATGTTTTGATGAAATTATGACCGTTTCGGGATTGAATACCCAAGAGCTTTTGGTTTGTTTGACAGAAATGGAATTAAGCGGTTTAATAGAACAAACAGACGGCGACAGATATAAAAGGAAGATTTTTTAATAATATGGCAGAAGCATTTGCGGAAGAACAAAATCCTAAAAAAAATAAAAAAGAAAGAGCATTGGTTATAGTCGAGTCTCCGGCTAAATCTAAGACTATAAAAAAAATACTTGGTGATGGTTATCAAATTGAGGCAAGTTACGGGCATGTCAGGAATTTACCTGATAATGTTTTAGGTTTTGATGTTCATGACAATTTTAAACCGACTTATGTTATAATCCCCGAAAAAAAGAAAGTTGTTACTAAGTTAAATGATTTAGCAAAACGTTCTGATAAGATATATCTTGCATCCGACCCTGATAGAGAGGGAGAAGCAATCGCATGGCATGTGCGTGAGCTTTTGAATGTTGATGACAGTAAAATTTTTAGGATTGAGTTTAATGAAATTACACCGAAAGCCGTAAAGTATGCAGTTGCACATTCACGTCAAATTGATATGGATAAGGTTAAGGCACAGCAGACAAGACAAATTTTGGATAAGCTCGTAGGTTATAAACTTTCGCCTGTATTGTGGAAGCAGCTTAGCAATTACCACCTTTCTGCCGGTAGAGTTCAGTCGGTTGCATTAAGGATGATATGTGAAAGAGAAGAGGAAATTGAAGCATTTGTGCCAAAAGAGTATTGGTCAATTCATGCGATACTTAATAAAGAGGGAAAAACTTTTGAGGCAGAAGTAACAAAGCATAAAGGTAAAAAACTCGAAGTTAATAATGAAGAAGAAGCAAATAAAATAAAAGATTATTTATTGTTGCCTGATTGTGAATATAATGTTGAAAAAGTTACTCAAAAAACAACAAAAAGAAAGCCCACGGCACCTTTTATAACTTCAACTTTGCAACGAGCTGCAAGCTCAAAGTTAGGTTTTGGAGTTTCAAAGACAATGCAGGTAGCACAAAAATTATATGAAGGTATTGAAATAGAGGGTTCTCCTGTCGGTTTGATTACGTATATGAGAACTGATAGTGTAAGAATTTCAGATGATGCACACCAAATGGCAAAAGATTTTATTTTGTCTAATTATGGTGAAAAATATTATCCTGAAACTACTAATGTTTATGTAAAAGGCAAGCAAAATGTACAAGATGCACACGAAGCGATAAGACCGTCTTATCCTGAAAGGACTCCTGAAAGTATAAAGCCGTACTTGCAACCCGAACAGTATAAACTGTACAAACTTATATGGGAAAAATTTATGTCCTCGCAAATGGCACCTGCTGAAATCGGGAATAAAAACATTGATATCACGGCAGGAGATTATTCTCTTAAAGCAGGTACGAGCAAGGTGCTTTTTGACGGTTTTTTGAAAGTGTACAATGATTCTGAGGAAGACGAAAAAGAAAACGAAGCTAAAATTCCGGATTTAACAAAAGGTGATAAGGTTGATTGTAAAGAGATTAATCCAAAACAGCATTTTACTCAACCGCCTCCAAGATACAATGAGGCTTCTTTGGTAAAGGCTCTTGAAGAACACGGAATAGGAAGACCTTCCACTTATGCAACTATTATTACCGTTATTCAAACAAGAAAATATGTGGAGAAAAAGGACAAAGCACTTGTTCCGACATTGTTAGGCAGAACTGTTTGCAAACAATTAGTCAGTCAGTTTGCAGAAATTATGGACTATAAGTTTACCGCAGGCATGGAAGAAAAATTGGATAAAATTGCTGAAAAAAAAGCTGTATGGAATGTAGTTTTGCAAGAATTTTATATTCCGTTTATGGAGGTTGTAAATTCCGTGATGAAAACAGCCCAAAAAGTTGTTATTGAAAGTGATAAGCTCTGTCCTAATTGTGGTAAAAAGATGATTGTGAGAACAAGTCGTTTCGGAACGCAATTTTTGGGTTGTTCCGGATATCCTGAATGTAAAACAATAATATCTTTGAATAACATAAATGAACTTGACAGTTCGGATGATAACAGTCAACAAGAAGAAACAGTTGAAGAAAAATGTGAAAAGTGTGGCGGAAGTATGGTTTTGAAGGTTGGCCCATACGGAAAATATTTAGAATGTAAGGAATGTAATAACCGTAAGAAATATGTTCGGTCAACAGGTGTAAAATGTCCTAAATGCGGAAATGGTGAAATAATAGAGAAAAAATCAAAGTATGGTAAGATTTTCTATGGATGCAATAAGTATCCCGAATGTTCATATGCGATTTGGGATGAGCCAACAGGTGCAACTTGTCCTGAGTGTGGTGAGTTGTTAGTTAAAAAAACTACAAAAAACGGAATTTTTGAATGTTGTTCTGACAGAAAATGTACATACAGAAAAGAAATTCAGCAAAAACAAAATTCGGAAGAACAAAGTTAAATATTACGAAACATAACAATCATCATGGTTTTAATTGGATTTTTAAAATGTTTAACTTATAATTGTCTCAGTAAAATTATACGAGGGAGTATAAAATGAATAACGATAGTGTAGGAAAGAAAATAGTAGAAGCTCTGAAAAAACAAGCTGAAACTCTTGATATGGAAGAACAGGTTGATAATTCTCTTTTTGAATCTGAGGCACCTGTAAATATCATAGGTACTAAGGTTACAGAGGATGTATTTAATGAACCGAAACAGGAATCTTCTGTTGACTTCTTTGACGACTTGCAAGATGAGAAAGAAACTCTTTTTATGACTGAAACAATAAAAAGTGCTTCCGATACTGATATTACAGATTCTTTTGAAATGCCTTCAAATATATCTGTTTTGAAGAAATTGATATCTCAATTACCGAGCGGTGTTTCAAGACATACTGGGGCTCAAATTATTAAACAAACAATGGAAGCATTGGGAATTTCAATGAAAAGTGTTTTGCAAGATGCTCAACAAGTTCAAGAAACTCTTAAATCTTCAGCAAGAGAATGTCAAGGAACAATTCAAGAATATAAAAAACAAATTTTGGTTTTGGAAAGACAATCCCAAAGTTTTCAAAAACAATATTCTGCTCTTAACGATTTAATCAGTTTGTTTATTCAAACTACAAAATAAGAGTTTAATAATATTTTAAAAATCTCTTTCAATTTCAGTTTTGTGATAAAATTAGCATAAGATTTGAAATTAAGGAGATTTTTATATATGAAGAAATTTTGGATGATTAGCGGAATTGTTGTTGCTTCAATTCTTCTTATTATATATATAGGTTTTTTATTTGTTTTACCAAATGTTGTTGATATAAATAAATTCAAGCCAGAGGTTCAAAAAATTGCAAAAGAACAAGCTAATCTGGCAGTTAATTTTGAAAATGCTAAGATTATTACAACTCCTTTGTTGGGTCTTGGGGTAAAAGCTGACGATATATCTGTCAAATTGCCTGACAAATCAGTATTGTTTTCCGCTGATAGTTTAAAAACAAGAATAGCTTTACCAAGTTTATTTTTGCTAACTGTAAAAGTTTCTTGTTTTGAGGTAGAGAAACCTTTTGTCAATTTAGAAATAGTTAATAATCAACAATACAAAGTAATTTCCTTAGTAGAAGATATTTTAAATAGCGAAAAAGAAGCTAAACTTGAAGCCGGAAAAACTCCTGAGTATGCGGAATGTTGGTTCAATCCTGCATGGATAAGGATAAAAGTTCCTAATGTAAAATTAAAAAACTATGAAGTATTGGTAAATGATATCAAAGGCGGGCATTATTTAAAACTAACAGGCGAACAGCTAAAAGTCGGATATTTCAATGGAAAAACCGCAAAAATATCTACATATGCAGAGTTGTTTAGTGATGAAAATAAAAATATTACTGCAAATATTGATTTAAATACTTTCTTACCAAAACCTGCGCCTGCACTTGATGAGGAAGACGACAGAGCCGAAAGAGTTGAAATTCCATTCTGTAATGCTGTAAGTCTTTACAGAACATATAATCCTAAAATGGATATTAATACAAAATTGAAAGTCAGGGTAAGAAATAATCGAATTGTATCCAGAGGGTATTTCAATTTGGAAAATTTTACCATGAATGTTCATAATCTTACGATACCAAAATCTTATGTAAAATTGCGTATGTCAGGTGCAACAGTATTTGCCGATACGGATATTAATGTTGCAAAAGATCAGAATATACAACTTTTGGGTAAATTTAATTACGGCAATCATCTTGGCATGGATATGGATATTAAAACAGCGGACATAAGATTTGAAAGCCTTTTGAGGTTAGGTGAAGCCTTTTTAAATTCATTGAATGTAAAACATGAATTGGCAAATTATACAGCAACGGGTACTTTTAAATCTGATTGTCATGTGAGAACAAATTTCAAAAAACTTCGTTCGAGTGGTTCTGTAATAGTAAAAGGTGGCGGAGTTAATGTAAAGGGATTTGGTAAAGTTCTTTCAGGGGCAAATATTAATATACTATTGGATAACAATGTTCTTAATATAAAAGAGTCGACAATTTTTGTTAATAATTCAAAAATCTATATAAATGGTTCAATAGATGAAAAATCTGTTGCGGATATTTCTGTTAAAACCGATAAAATTCCGTTGTCAATGTTGTTTAACTCATTTGCACCAAGAGAATTGCGAAATCAATACAATTTCCGTTCAGGAGATTTGCTTTTTGAGGCAACAGTTATTGGTAAACTAAAAAAAGCGGTATGTGCTGTGAAAACCGGATTAGAAAATTTTGATTTTTCTGACAGAGGTGGTTTATTCACTATCAAAGATAAATCTATGAATGCAGATTTTGTATACGATTCAAAAGAGTTGTCCGGCATAATTGAAAATAACGGACTTATGTTTGGCTTGCCAAAAACAGATTCATTAATTTCAATTCCGAAGTTTGAAACGGAAATTGCAAAGGGTGATATTACAGTAAAAGAAAATAAAATAATGTTTAATAACAATTCTGTATATACATACTACGGAAGTGTTATTAATTATGTTAATCCAAAATCTATTAATTTTGTTTTGTCCGGTATGACTTCTACCGCTGATATTATGAAATTTATTGGTAAGGATTTGTCAATGTATTTCCATCAGAATGGTACAATACCTGTAAAATTGACATTTGATGGTGATAATAAAAAACAAACAATGTTTTTCCAAGTTCTTACTGATGGTTCTAATTTCTTTACTCCTATTGATTTTCAAGAGGTTGCAGGAAAAAATATTTCTTTGCAATCTGTGATTGATTTTAAAGGAAACAGAATTAAGA
Organism: bacterium; assembly: GCA_024408855.1. Classification (GTDB taxonomy): domain Bacteria; phylum Cyanobacteriota; class Vampirovibrionia; order Gastranaerophilales; family Gastranaerophilaceae; genus CAG-196. Next base: position 13,344 of record JAKSUQ010000007.1, read on the forward strand.
TTAAAAAAACCGGGTTCTATGACAGAGTTGTTACCGTAGATGAAAAAGGAAACGAACAGGTTGCTCTTAATGAAATTTTAGGAGTTGACGGAACTATTGCCGGTAACAGAATAAATCTTTTGAAAATTACTATGCCAAAAGAATTGAACGGTAAAATCTATGTCTTTCCAAAATCGAAATTAAAACTAAACGGAAAAGCCTTTGTTTTTGGAGATAGTTCAAATCCGAGGTTGAGAGGTAAATTCGAAGTTTCTGAGTTATCAATTCCTGAAATAATGACTGAAATTGACAAAGCAGGAGTAAAATTAAGAGGAGATATGGTAGATTTTTATGTTGAAAATCTTTTAGCAAACGGAACGGATGTTAATTTAAAAGGATTTTTCAAACTGATACAAAACGGTTTATTTACTATTTCTAATCTTGATTTCAATTCTAAGTACATCAATCTTGATAAATTAATGCAAGTTACGGACAAGATGATGAAGTATGTGCCGGCATCTTCCGAAACTTCTTCAAGTACTCCAGCTCAAACTGCGGATATTCCGCTTGTTTTGCAAAGAGGGCATATTGATATAGACAGAATTATTACAGGAAATATAAATGTTTTAAATACCCATTCGTTAATGAGATTAAGAAATAATGTGTTTTATCTTGATAATTTAAGAACAAATATTTTTAACGGAAATGCTCGAGGTAATATTTCGGTAAATCTTTTGTCTATGTTGATAAAATTAAATATGAACGGACGAAATATTGATGTAGATAAGGCTATGGCTGATGCAGCAGGCATGAACGGTATGCTGTCAGGAAATGCTGATTTTAATGCCGATATTGAAATCCGGGGTGCAACGATGGAAGAACAGATGAGAAATCTGAAAGGTAATGTTGATTTTGTTGTTACAGATGGGCAATTTGGGCCGTTCGGGAAATTAGAGAATTTAATTATAGCAGAGAATATCAGGGAATCACAATTTTTCCAAACTGCAATTGGTGGAATGTTAAATAATTTGTTAACAATTGATACAACGCATTTTTCTGAGTTAAAGGGTGTATTGTGTTTTGAAAACGGAATATGTCATATTGATCCGCTTACGTCCTCAGGAAACGTGCTTGCATTGCATGTATTTGGTCAATTTGATTTACTCCAAAATAGGGCTGATATGAAAGTGCGGGCAAAAATGTCATCATTGCTGTCAAACTTGTTAGGACCTTTGAATGCTATAAATCCTGTTAATCTTGTTAACAGTGCAGCAAGTCTTAATGTTGTTACTGCAAAAGCATTTTCATTGTTCTGTGAAACGGTCTCAGCGGATGAATTGGCTATTTTACCATCATTTTCAAATAAATATGTTGACGATTCGGCAACAAAATTCCAAATTGTTGTAAGAGGTGATGTGGCAAAGCCGTTAACTTTGGTAAAATCATTTAAGTGGTTGGCAACTCCGTTGGAATTCCAGCGAGCAGAGGAATTTGCAGAAGCTATTCCGGAGCCGATTGAGGGAAGTACGGCTACAACGGTTGAAGAATTAATGGCTGAACAACAAGCACTTCAAGCGGAAAAAGAAACAGTAGGATATAAGGTTAAATCAATAATATCAAAAGATTGGGCTGATAGGGGTGCGGCAAAAGAAGCATTAAAAGAAACTTCAAAGTCAAACGATAAGGAAAATGAAAAAGTTGATAGTCCATAGTAAGGAGTTAGCAGGACAAAATGGGTGAAGTGAAATTTTAATCTTGGTTTTATAATCTGGATTAGTATTTGCTTTTTAAATACGAGTAATTTCAGTTATTAAGAATTGTAAATATTGTTATAAATCAGGCAACTTTTGGAGTCGTAAAAACTTTATATATATGTAGTGTTATAACATTTAGTGTAAGGTTTTTATGGTAGCAGAAGTAAAGGCAATAGCTTTATTAACTCCGGTAATTGCGTCAAATGCAGTCTTTGCACCACGCCGTTTTGAAAAAGGTGTTGATGCAATTGACAACGGCGATGCTTGTTACGGAATAATGAATCTCGATTTAGCTGCTGGGCAAACCGTTAAGGGGATTAAAGCAACAGAGTTAGAGTTGGCAAAAAGTGTACCGTCAGCAGCAGATTCAATAGAAAAATTAAGCAATTCTGTTCATTCAGCTGCAGGTAAAAGTAAGTTATTCGGAGGATTATGTAAAGTTGTTGATTTTACTCTAAATAATATTAATCCTATTATATATCTGACAAGTTTTATTAAATTCTTATTTTCAGATGATAAGCGAACGACAGCAGCGGAGGAAATTTGCGGAATTTTGACTATGCGCGGCTTTGAAGAATTTATAAATTATTATTTAGGAATTTCAAAAATGAAGAAAGATCCAGTAACTAAAAAATATGTTTCAGTTGCAAGAGAAGCAGGCTATCATAAAAATCCGTTTGCGGAAAAACAGATTAATGCTATTAAAGATTTTTGTGAAACAAAGCAGCTTTTTGGTAAAATTTCTCTCAAATCTGCCCCGGGAATAGCAAAAGGGTTGTTATTTGCGGCAGGTTCTATTGCAGGTTATAAATTAGGTAGTTGGGGTGGTCATAAACTATTCCTTAACGATAATCCTGCTTAATTTTGCCTTTTTGTTTATATAATGTTTGGAACATAGACTTTGAGTTTCTGTAATTGTTAATAGTTGTTTCTAATGATGCATTAATTATAAAATATATGCACGGAACTGCTATTGCAATCGTTATTACAGCTACAATCAGATGGGTTATAATCATTTGAAATTTTGCTAATCTCTGTTTTGTAAGTGCAATAGAATCCTGTTCTTTTATTATTCGGTTTATTAAATTTTTTCTTTCTTTTACGGTTAAACTGTCCATAAATTCCTGATTTTCAGGGTCTATGTATACGACATATTTTGAATATTTTACATTATTATCCAAATAATCAAGACTGTCTTTATAGTCAATTATTTCTTGGCTTACAGGTCTTTCTGAAATATTACCGCCAGTAACATCTTCTATTTTATTGTTTTGTTCTCCTGTATTCGACTGAATGTTACTGTTAGTGCTTTGCTCATTTCTGTTTTCTTTTGTAGGAGAAAGTTTTTTTATTGATACATTCTCACTTGTTTGTTCAGAGTCTTTTAAGCCGTGTGCAGCATTAAATTCTACGTTTTGTGGTCTACTATGCTCAGGCATTTTAACGGAATCCGGAAGATTTGTTCCTTGGGGTTTGGTGTGTTCGGGCATTTTAACCGTTTCAGCTTCTTTTGGTTTATTGTGCTCCGGCATATTTACATTTTGTTCCTGTTGAGTAGCACCTAAAGATGCTGTTTGTGCAGTTTGTTCCGCTTGTTTTTTTTCTTCAAAATCTTTTTGTTGTGCTTTTGATAATTTAGCTTTATATTTTTTTATAAAATTGTCATCAATATTGTTATTAATATTTAATGTGCCCCGTTCTTGCGGTTTTGTTTTTTGAGGTTCTTCAAATAAACTCGCATCATCAGTTGATCTTTCTGATAAGGTTTCAGCGTCTTTACTAACTTGGTTTTGTAATTTGTCTATAAGGTCGGAAGATATGTCCTCGTTTAATGAGGCCAGTTCATTAATATCCAAACTGTCATTTGCGTTGTATATTTTATCGGATATATTTTCTCTCTCAGCCATTAAAAAATTCCCATTACAAAAGATTGTTATAAATTTTTATGATATTATTATATATGATATTTTGTTTAATAGCAATCATAAGAGAGTATGTATGGATAAGAGGAATTATAAATTAAAAGAATTAATCAGCAAACTTAATCAACCAAAAATTCTTGTAATCGGAGATTTAGCATTAGATGTGATGGTGTACGGTGATACTGAAAGAATATCAAGAGAAGCTCCGGTTTTGATTTTACAGCATACTCATACAAAATATATTTTAGGTGGTGCATCCAATGCTGCCCACAACATAGCTTCTGTAAACGGAGGAAAGGTTGGCGTAATTGGTGTTATTGGGGATGATTATGAAGCTAACGATTTGATGAATGCATTTCATGAGGCAGGTATTGATTGCTCGGCATTGATAAAGGATAAGGACAGAAAAACCATTACCAAAACAAGAATTTCAGGTTCTTGTTCGCAGTCTGTAACTCAACAAATTGTAAGAATTGATAGGCAAACAAATGCTCCTCTTTCTGCTGAAACTGAGAATAAATTGATAACTGCTATAATAAACGAATTACCTAAATATGATGCGGTCATTTTGTCAGATTATCATATAGGAACTATTACGGATAAAGTGATAAGTGCGGTTGTTGAAACTGCTAACAAGAACTCAATAAAAGTGGTGGTTGATGCACAAAAATCATTGGATAGGTATAAGGGTATTTATTCAATGACACCAAATTTGCCTGATACCCAGAAACAGGTCGGATTTTTCTTGAATACAAAAGATGATTTTATCAAAGCTGGTAATACATTGATAGAACAAACCGGTGCGGATAATGTTTTAATAACTTGTGGCGACAGAGGTATGGTATTAATAGAAAAGGGAAATAAATATACGCATATTCCTGTTTTTAACAAGTCGAAAGTGTTTGATGTTACAGGAGCCGGAGATACGGTTACAGCACTTTTCACACTTTCTTTGGCGGTAAATGCCGATCCTGTTGAAGCTGCTATAACCGGTAATCTTGCTGCCGGTTTGGTTGTAAAACAGTACGGTTGTGCGACAACATCTATTCTGGAACTATTGGAGGCTGTTCCTGAGAATATATATACGGAAAATTAATTGGAGAATATAAAGATGAGAAAATTCAGTTTTGTAGATGTAATTATTATAAGTGGAGTTATTATAGCTATGTTTGTCGGAATTTATACCGCAAAACATTTTCGTCAGACTGCTGATAAACAAATAGAGGCAACTTCTCCTATAATGTTTCAGGTATTCTTGCGGGGTGTAACTGTTACCGGGGAAGATTTTCCGATTAAAATTAACGAAAAAACATTTATTACTATAAGAAATGTCCCTTATACGGAATTGGAAGTAACAGATGTTAAGTCTGAACCAAGAAAAACATATTCCCCGTCAGCCAAGGCATTGGCTGTTACAGATCCAGGGCAACCGGCACTTTTTGATGCTGTTGTAACGATTAAAGATACAGCTAAAATTACTAAAGACGGAGCTGTCGTTGGCGGAAATAAAATAAAAATAGGTTTACCGGTTACTTTAGAAGGAGAAAGGTATAAATTTAACGGTACTCTTTCTGATGTAAGGTTATATAATAACGAAACTGTTGATAATTCCGGTGAAAATGTTAATTTAGGATAGCTTAATGATAATAAATAATATTTTTAGTTTTTTTCAAAAGCTGTTTTTGTCGTTTTATAACAATAGTTATATTCTTAAAAATATAGATTTTATTATATTTATGAATATTTTATTGCTTATAATTTCTTCTGTTGTATGTTCTTCGGATGGCATAGGAAATTTTGCAATTTTTATAATAATTTTAACTTTTGTAAAATTGTTAACAAAACCTAATGAAAAATTCGAGTTAACACTTGGAGATAAATGTTTGTTGGTTTATTTTTTGGTTGTTTTGGTAAGTGTTGCCGGTTCAAGTTTGCTTTTTTTGAGTATAAAAGGGTTTTGTAAAACTCTTATTTATCTTGGATTTTATGTTTCTTTAATTCATTTTATGAAAGATAATAAGAATTTGATAAAATATATTTTTATAATTATAGGATTGCTTGCCATTGGTGAATGTGTGGTTGCAATCCATCAAAATTTTATTTCTGTTTCAGAAATATCAGGATGGCAAGATACGTCAAGATTAAATCCCGAAGAAGTTATAACAAGGGTTTACGGAACATTAAAACCTTATAATCCAAATTTGTTCGGCGGGTATCTGGTTTCGGTATTACCGGCAACGCTTATGGGTGTTTTTCTTCCGTTAAAAAACAAACATTTTAAAATGGCACTGTTATTATCTCTTTTTTTTGTATTATGTATTGTAACGATTATTCTTACAGGATGCAGGGGGGCTTATATTTCATTACTTGCTGAAATTATTTGTTTGCTGATTTTCTCATACAGGTTGATGCCTCAAGCATATAAAAGATTTTTTAAAATGGTTGCTCTAATTTGTGTAGCGATATCAGCTTTTGTGTTGGCTTCGTTGCCTGCATTTAAAGCTCGTATTATCTCAATTTTTGCAATGAGGCAGGACAGTTCAAATTCTTTTAGATTTAATGTTTATAATTCCTGTTTACAAATGTTCAAGGATAATTGGTTATTAGGTATAGGGGTTGGCAATCAAAATTTTCGTGAAATATATGGACTTTATATGCGTACAGGATTTGATGCATTGAGTGCATATAATATTTATTTGGAAATGGCGGTAGAAAGTGGTATTTTGGCTTTGATTTCTTTTGGTACATTTATATATTTTAATATTAGAAAATGTATCAAATATATTTGGAATAACAAGGATGACAAAGTTTTATACTTGTTAATTGCGGTTTTATCAGTTATTGGTATATTGGTGCATGGGTTTGTGGATACTGTATTTTTTAGACCTCAAATACAATTTCTATTTTGGATAATGATTGCTGTAATAAGAGTCTTAACAACGGAGAGTATTACGGATGGTGAAAGAAGAAATTAAACGGTTGCGAGACGAATTGAACAAGCATAGTTACAATTATTATGTTTTGGATAATCCAACAATAAGTGATTTTGAGTATGACAAATTATTTTCAAGATTAAAAGAGCTTGAGACGATTTATCCGGAATTTATCACTCCGGACAGTCCAACGCAAAGAGTAGGCGGAATAAGTACAGGATTTAAGGAATATAAGCACAAATATAGATTGTACAGTTTAGATAACACATATAATGCTGATGAATTACGCAAATGGTATGAACGTATAATCAAAGAAGTTTTAGGTAAAGTGGAATTGGTTTGTGAGTTGAAAATTGACGGACTTGCAATCGCGTTGGCATATAAAAACGGGCTTTTTACGACGGGAGTAACCAGAGGGGACGGCATTACAGGGGAAGATATTACCCAAAACCTGAAAACTATAAAAGCAATACCTTTAAGATTATTTAAAAATGCTGATTTAGAAGTTAGAGGTGAAATATATATGCCGAAAACTTCTTTTGAAAAGTTGAATGAAGAAAATCTTTTGCATGGTGAAAAAGTATTTGCAAATCCTCGTAATGCAGCTGCCGGTTCGATAAGACAACTTGACAGTTCGGTTACGGCAAAACGTGATTTATCAATGTTTACTTATACTGCAATTATTGAAAATGCGGATTTCAAACCAAAAACGCATTGGGAGAGTATTCAGTACGTCAAAGAATTGGGGTTTAAAACAAACCCTAATATAAGGCTTGTTGATGATATAGACGGAGCAATTCAGTTTTGTAAAGATTGGGAAACAAAGAGGTTTGAGCTTGATTATGCAACGGATGGTGTTGTTATAAAAGTAAATCGGCTTGATTATCAAAATGAATTGGGATTTACTTCACGGGCGCCGAAATGGGCAACAGCTTTTAAATTTCCTCCGGAAGAAATAACGACAGATTTGCTTGATATTGAGCTCGGAATAGGAAAAACCGGTGCAATTACTCCTGTTGCTGTGTTAACGCCGGTAAATTTGGCGGGAAGCGTTGTTTCAAGGGCGAGCTTGCATAATTTTGATGAAATCAAGCGGCTTGATGTAAGAATTGGTGATAGAGTTTTGATAAAGAAAGCTGCAGAGATAATTCCAAAAGTTGTAAAAGTATCCGAAACAGATAAGCATGCTGATTTGCCGGTATATGTTCCGCCGGAAGTTTGTCCTGAATGTGGATCGAAATTACAGACAAAAGAGGGTGAAGTCAATTTGTATTGTCTTAATTCTCAATGTTCGTCAGTTTTGAAATCAAAACTTGAATATTGGGTGTCGAAGGAGGCTATGGATATTGATTTTATAGGGCCGTCGGTAATATCCCAGTTGTTCGAGTTGAATTTGGTTCGGACTCCTCTTGATTTTTATAAACTTACTTATGAAGATTTCTTAAAATTAGATTTAGTTAAAGATAAATCGGCAACAAATATGTACACTTCTGTTCAAAAGAGTAAAAACAATCCGCTTGCAAGATTTATAACGGCATTATCTGTTCGTATGGTTGGAAAAGAAACTGCTGATATTTTGGTAAATGAATTTGGGACATTGGATAATCTGATAAATGCTGAGATTTCGGAACTTGCTAAAGTTGATGGTATCGGGGAGAAAATTGCCCAGAGTGTTTTTGAATTTTTTCATGATGTAAATAATATAAAGATGATAAATGAATTCAAAGCTATGGGTTTTGATTTTTCTCAAAACAATTTTTCGGACAAGACGGATGAGCTTAGCGGAAAAACTTTTGTTCTTACAGGCACGCTTGAAACAATGACTCGTGATGAAGCGAGTTATAAAATAAAAATGAAAGGCGGTAAAACTTCTTCTTCCGTATCTAAAAAAACATCTTATGTCATTGCCGGAGCCAATCCCGGATCAAAATTGGACAAAGCTGAGGATTTAGGTGTTATAATATTAAGTGAGGAAGATTTTTTGAAACTTATAGGGGAAAAGTAATGAGAAAGAACTTAAATATAATTCAAATTAACGGTATTCGCGGAATAGTATTAGCAATAATGGCTGTGTGCTGTTTGGCTGTCGGTTTTATCGGATTTCCCGGATGGATAATGATGCATTTATGGAATTTGGGAGCTTCTCATTTTCTTATGTTTCCGTCAATCGGAATATTCCAAGGCATATTGCTTTGGGCGATTATAATTGCTTCATATTTCACTTTTAGAAAAAACAAAATGATAATATGCGTAAAATCTCCGCAAGGTTTGGATGATGAGGAATTAAAAAATATTTTTGCCGATATAAGAGAGCGTGCTAAGGAAGATGTTATAAAACAAGCAATGTATAGAGCAAAAGAAGTAGAACAAAATATAAAGACAGAAGAAAATAATCAAGTTAATTGTGAGGCACAGTCTTCAAATCAAAATCATGATCAACTGTAATATAGAGGGAAATATGCTAAAGTCAATAATTCTTGCAGCGGGAAAAGGTACACGGATGAAGTCGGACAGACCAAAGGTTTTGCATACAATTTTTGATAAAACCTTGTTGGGATATGTGATAGAGGCGGTTAATAATACCGGTATTGCAGAGGAAAATTATGTTATAGTCGGTCATCAATCCGAAACTGTTAAAGAATATTTGGAGAGGAATTATAGCGGAACAAAGACTGTTTTGCAAATGCCTCAACTTGGTACAGGTCATGCTGTAAGTCTTGTAGTTCCTCATTTAAAAGATTATACAGGTGAGGTTATAATTCTATGCGGTGATACGCCTCTTATTACGTCTGATACTATCAAAGAATTTGTGGGATTTCACAGAAGTTCAAAAGCTGATTTGACCGTAATGAGTGCAATACAGGAAAATCCGACAAATTACGGGCGAATAGTAAGAAATTCAGACGATATGCTTGAAGCTATTGTTGAAGAAAAAGATGCTAATGCCGAACAAAAGAATATAAAAGAAATCAATGCAGGGATATATTGCTTGAATTGGGGAAAATTATCAAATGCGTTTTTGTCATTGAGTAATGATAATGCACAAGGGGAATATTATCTTACGGATATTGTTAAATGGGCTGTAAATTCAGGTTTAAAATCTTGCGTATATATCTTGAAGAATAATGAAGAAGTTTTTGGTATTAATTCAAAAGAGAATTTAGCTCAAGCGACGAGATATCTTAATGACAGGATTATAAAAAAACATTTAATAAATGGAGTTACAATTATTGACCCTCTGACGACATGGATAAGTCCTGATACGGAAATTGAAGCTGATACGGTGATATATCCGTCTTGTTATATTGAAGGGAAAAATAAAATTGGTAAGAACTGTAAAATAGGGCCATTTGCTCATATAAGAGGTGGTGTTGTTTTGGAGGATAATGTTAAAATCGGTAATTTTGTAGAGGTCAAAAAATCTGTTATAAAATCTGATACAAACGCTTGCCATTTGACTTATATAGGTGATAGTGAAATCGGTTCAAACGTAAATATCGGAGCGGGTACCATTACGGCGAACTATGAACCGCTTTCAAAAATTAAAAGCAAAACGGTTATTAAAGATAATGTAAAAATCGGATCAAATTCTGTTTTGGTAGCTCCTGTAACAATAAATGAGAGTGCAAATATTGGAGCTTTGAGTGTTATAACGAAAGATATTCCCAAAAACTCTTTGGCAATAACAAGATCTCCTTTGCAGATTATAGCTGATTGGGTAGTTAAAAAGACAAAAAAAATATAATAACAAACTGTTCACTCTTTACTCAAAATAAATTAAAAACAAACGTTTCAATCTTCACCAATTCATCTGCCGTATATCCTTTGAGTAGGCGGAAAAATTAACTTTTCCAACTTTCTCTTTTTTTTGTAAACTTTTGTAAATTTTATCTCCAAAATGTTAAAGTTTTCAAAAAAAATACCGTTAATCATGGAAACAAAGTAAAAAAGGAAAAGGAGTATCGTATGACAATTGATATCAACAGGGCAATAATTTTAACCCAATTGACAAATAGGCAAATTAGTGAGGCGGATAAAGACGGTAACGGTTTGGTATCTCAGAATGAGTTTTATTCTTTTTTGAATGATATGTTTGGCGAGGGTAATTCGTCATTATATAATTCTGTTTGGTTGACATTGAATACCAATCGTTCACATACAAAAATAGTAGATAATTTTGGAAATAAAAAATGGGAAGATGCGAACCTAAGTGCAAGTGAGCAGGGTGTTGCAGAAGAGACGATTGCGAATTATGGAGAAACCTATGTTCAATGTGAAAATTATCTGCGAGGATATAAGGACGGTTTAGGAGAATATTATACATATATTTTATATTCAATGGTAGATTATCTCTCTCAACATGGTGGTGCTTTGGAAAATGCGTTACCATATATATTGCCGGATGTTGCACGCAGTATAATGCAAGAAAATGAATCTGTTATGCTAAATGCAAATCAAGATTTGTATAATACATTAGAAATAATGTATGGTGCAGATGGTGCGAAAGAAAAAATATTAGAAGGATATTTGGAACAGTATGATGTTACTACAATTGATGGTTTAATAGCTTTTAAAGAGAATGTACAAACCCAGTTAACGGATGTATCGGTTACGCAATCCGCTAATAGCTTTATGCAGCTTGTAGATTGTCTCAGCGGCATAAACGAATACGGGCTGTGTTTAGGTGATATTTATGAGAATTCTGATGATAGTATGAAAAATCTAAAAAGTTTTCTTATAAAAATAATGGTAGCATTTATTGAGGAAAATCCTTCAACGGTAGATTCTTCGGCATTCTATCATAGCTCAGCTTATCAAAATAATAGAACAGAGTTGCAAGAGTATTGTAGAATTTATAAAGCATTAGAGGACGGTAGCAGTGTGCATCATAAAGATTTCTATCAGGCAATTCGAGAGCAAATAGATGATGATGATATTTATGACGAATTTGTAAAATATCAAGATGGAAATGTTGATATAGATGCTGATGAATTTTTGGCAATTATTATGCAAAATCCAAAAGGTTTCTTAGATGCTGATAACAAGACAGATTGGGCTAAGGTAGCAGAAGCATACTTGGCACAACCGTCAGTAAGCGCATTCTTGAAAAATATTGAACAACATATTAATGACGGAAATGCGGATGAATTAGATGATTCTTGGGATGAGTATAAAGGCAAAGTCGACAGTTTAGATGGTGATGCATTGACTGAGGAAGTAAAAAATGCTGCAATTAAATACATCAATAATGCGTGTGCTAAGTATCCTGATTTAAAAAATAAGATTAATGAAGCAACTTCAAATGGCAGCAATGATTATGTATCATATATAAATTCTTGCTATAAGAAAGAACAGCTCACAACCTTTATGGACAGTGTTAAAAGTTTAGTTGAAGAACAAGAATTGATTAATAAATATGAAAAGGTAGGTAGTGATTGGATGGACTGTCAAGGTACTCACGGAGGTATGCTATACCAATCATATATAAACACAAAAAGTGCAAAATATACCGCAAAATTACAAAAGAATGGTCAACCTGTAACTTCCGGAATTACATATTCATTAGAGGCAGCCGAGGGCGGCCCTATTCCTCCCGGTGTTATAATGTCATCTGACGGAACTTTACGAGTATTACCGGATGCTGAGATACCTGACGGCGGATTCCAATATAAAGTAATCGTCAAGGTAGGAGATCAAGAGTTTGTATGGGATGACGGCAATAAAATTATGCCAAAATTAAAGCAAGAGGACAAGTCAGCTTTGCAAAGTGCAGTTGTTGATGATTATTTTATTCAATCAGCTGCCTTTTGGAACATTGATTCTGATGAAGACGCGGATATAGAAGTAGTAAAGACGATGGCTAAAGATAAGATGAAAACACATTGTCACTTCCTGGCTACGGACCTTAAGCTCAAAAAGATAGATTCGAATATCGCACAAAGAGCTGCTGATACACTTTATAATTACTATGCAGCAATAATTAATGGAATTTATGATCCGACTGAAAGTAATGAAGGTAATTCTACCGCAACAGGACATGTGGCACCGACTGAATATTTTGACCCACTAACAGGATCCGTGAAAAAAACTGATGATATTACTTATCATAATACTGGATATATTGATGATGATGATAAACCAGGTTTTGAAAATAAAAATTCTGCCGGCATATTGTTGATGGAAAAGAAGGATAGTCATAATTATGCAATATTGATAAGGGGTGAAAAAATAAAAGAAACATTCCAGAATATTATAAACCTGTTATAATAATAGATAATTTCATCATTATTAAATTCATTGCTTTGGTTTATAATTCAACAAAATGTATAGCAAAAGAAGATGTCCAATATTTTGGACATCTTCTTTTTTGTCTTTTTCTATTGCTCTACATTCTTGCCAATACTTTCCTGCTCATTTTTCGACTATCGGTATTCCGTAACACTCGATATTTCCACAGCTTCTATTGAAAAAATGTAAAGTAATGTTTACGTTTCGTGCGAGTTTGTTGTAATTATATAATTTTCATGTTATTATTGTCCCGTTGGACTGCTAAAGTATGCTTTTATTGAGCAAAAATTAATTTAGTAAGCAACGAGTACAAAGGTTTAGCCGAATAATTAAATTTTAGTTTAAATGATTTAATCATATACTTCGGTTTTACCGCAACAGTAAAGGATAATGAAATGAATACAGATCCGATAGCAGATATGCTAACAAGAATTAGAAACGCAAGTTTAGTTTCTCATCCGTCAGTTGAAATGCCATCTTCAAAATTGAAAGTTGCTTTGGCAAAAGTTTTGAAAGAAGAAGGTTATATCAATGACTACTCAGAAAGCGTTGACGGACATTTTAAAACTCTTTCAATCGAATTGAAATATGATGAAATGAACAAACCTGTTATTTCAAGTTTAAAAAGAGTTTCAAAACCGGGTTTGAGAACATACAGCAAAGCTAAAAGTCTTCCGCAAGTTCTCGGTGGTATGGGTGTAGCTATTATTTCTACAAGCAAAGGTCTTTTAACAGATCGTAAAGCCAGAAAAGAAAATCTCGGCGGAGAAATTATTTGCTATATTCATTAATCAGTGAATAATACAGTATGCAGGTTCAATTGACAGAAAAGCCTGCTATAATACACACGAATTGCGGATAATGTTTTCCGTAATCAGAAAAAGCAAAGGAGAAAAATATGTCACGTATAGGAAAAAAACCAATTGATATACCTTCAGGTGTTGAAGTAAAACTCGAAGGAAATCTTTTTACGGCAAAAGGCCCTAAAGGAACTGAATCAGTAGCTTTCAGAGATGAAGTGAAAGTTTCTGTTAAGGATAATCAAGTTATTGTAGAACCGAATTCAGATGACAGAAAAACAGGTGCTTTGCACGGTTTGTTCAGAACTTTGATTGCAAACGCTGTTAAGGGTGTATCTGACGGATTTGAAAAGAAATTGGAAATTGTCGGTGTAGGTTATCGTGCTAATATGGAAGGCTCAAATCTCAATATGGCATTGGGTTATTCTCATCCTGTTATCGTTGTTCCGCCGGCAGGAATTTCAATTAGCGTTGAAGCTAATACAAAAATTACTGTAAAAGGTTCTAATAAACAAGCCGTAGGTGATGTAGCAGCATTCATAAGAAGCAAACGTCCTCCTGAAGTATACAAAGGTAAGGGTGTAAAATATGAAGGCGAATACATTAGACGTAAAGCCGGTAAAGCTGGTAAAAAGTAATTAAGTTAATAGACTCAAGGTTAATAAGTTATAGGTTCTTGATACTTATCTCCCTGTTTTCTTATTAACATACAAAACAAGCCCAAATGAACTCTTGATAAATTTCAAGCAGGTTCGGGTGAAAGGAAAGAAAAATGATTAAAAAAGAAATCAGAAAACCACGTGTGCAAAAAAGACATCAATCTATAAGGGTAAAATTGTCCGGAACAACTGAATTCCCGAGATTGGCCGTATATAGAAGTACAAAACACATTTATGCACAATTAATTGATGACGAAAAACATGTAACAGTTTGTTCCGCTTCATCAGTTGACAAAGACCTTAAAGAAAAACTTTCTCATGGTGGAAATATTGATGCAGCAAAAGTTGTTGGCGAAGCTATCGCTAAAAAAGCATTGGCAGCTGGTGTTGAATGTGTTGTGTTCGACAGAGGCGGTTTCTTATACCACGGTAGAATTGCAGCTTTAGCTGATGCAGCAAGAGAAGCCGGTTTGATGTTTTAATTTTAAGCAAAATATTGATATCTAAAATGGTGATGAAGAATTAACTTTATCACCATTTTACTATATTAACTTTAGTTAATATTTATACATTAAATTCTTTTTTTGATAAAATATTATAATAGAGGGCTAATTTTATGATTAGGAAAATATATATATCGTTGTTGGTTATATGTCTTATTTCATCTGCTAACGCAAATGCAAAAATGACAAAAGAAGCCCATGCTTTATACCAGCAAGCATGCCAATTAGAATACAAAAACAGCTATGAAGCTGCTATATCAACAATTCAAAAGGCATTGAGTATTAATGGCGAAGACGCTATGTTATATACCAAAATCGCAGGATTGTATGCGGACAGCGGTAAGTATGAAGAATCTTTATCCGCTTACAAACAAGCTCTGAGATTACGCCCCAATGATGCATTCATCTACATTAGCATGGGAAATATTCTACAAACAATAGGTGATTATGAAAATGCTTATAACGCTTTTAAGCAGGCATGGACAATTTATCCTGAATACAAATATAATTATTTAAATTTGGCTAATGTAGAATATTTCAGAAAAAATTACGGAAGTGCGATTGAAAATTATAATTCTTTTTTGAGCGCTTACCCTGACCATATTGAAGCCGGCGAAAATCTCGCAAATGTTTATTTGCTAACAAACCAATATGATAAAGCATGCGAAATTTACAGAAATATTTATAAAAAATATCCGTCTGCTTTTACGGATTTTGAAAAATACGGTATTGCATTATATGAAACAAAACAATATCAGGCCGCTGCTGAAATACTTGAAAAAGCATTAGAAGATGACAAGGAAAGCCTTTCTGTAAATTCAAGATTGGCACTGACTTATCAAAATTTGGGAAAGAACGAAACATCCTTGGAATATTTTCAAAAAGTTTTTAGGATAAAACCTGATTATACAGCTCTAAAATTTGATTATGCCAATTTGCTCGGGAATATGAAAAAGTATGATGAAGCAATTGAACAGTACAAAGAGTATTTAGCTGCATTTCCGGATGATGCTGATGCGTACAGAAATTTGGGTATAGTTTATAAATGTTTGGATAATTCGGAATTGGCTCTTCTAAATTTTGAAAAAGCATACTCTAAAGATTCATCTAATGTTGAAACGAAAAAAGAATTGGCATATTGTTATCATACAAAAAATGATTACACTAATGCTTTGAAATTCTATAATTTTGCTTTGAAATCTGAACCGGATAATTTAGAATTGCTCGCAAATAAGGCTTTAACCTTACATGCAATGGATAATTATGTTTCTGCAATAGAACTTTACCGTGAAATTCTTAACAAGCACCCTAACGAGCGAATAAAAGCCAACTTGATATCAGCTTCAATAGCATATGCGTATGATTTAATGGAAAAACAAGATTACGGTCAAGCAATTTTGTATTTTGAAGATGCATTATCTATGAATGACAAAGAGGCGACGGCTTATTTTGGGCTTGCAACAGCAAATGAAAAAGCTAATTGCATTGAAGAAGCCTTGGATGCATATAGAAAAGCCGTATCACTTTCTCCGGGAAATACTGAGTATGCAAAAGCATTAGCTGATTTGCAAAGAAAATATGCTAAAAAATCTGAAGAAAATATTGTCAAAAATGACTCAAATCATATTATAAATCCGGTTGTAACCGAAAATAAATCGGTTACGGTTGAAAATAAGCCAATATTAAATAACATTTTGGTAAATTCTTCAACAGAAAAAGTTTTATCCCATGATGAGCTACTTCAATTAGGCGATAGTAGCCTGAAAGCTCAAAAATATGAAGATGCTCTTAATTATTATACAAAAGCGATAATTTATAATCCATCTGATAAGGTAACAATGATGAAAATTGCGGATACTTATAAATCTATGGGAAATAATTCAAAAGCACTGAGTTATTATGATAAAGTTATTGCACTTGATGTCAAAAATGTTGATGCTTATTTTAACAAAGGTTTGGTCGAAGCAACGCAAAAAGATTATGATAACTGCATAAAGAGTTTTAGCAAAGTAATTGAACTTTCTCCTAACTATCCGTATGCATATTATTCATTGGGGTTGGCATACGAACAGAAAGGTAATATAGATAAAGCTCTTGAATACTATTACTTGTATACCGGTTTGGAAGAAGATTCTACTCTCGTAAACATGGTTAATCAAAAAATTAAAAAACTGGAAGAAAATTAATGAAGAAACTATTAATTCTCATTTTTTTATTCTTTTTCGGAATGTTTCCATTAACAGCGTGCTCTGCTAATAAGGGAATTTTACTTTTTAATACTCAACCGATTACAAAAGAAAATGCACTATCTGATAATATGGTTTTTAATGTAGGACAAAAGGTTTATTATCTTTTTATTGCTCCGCGAAGAATGGAAAATAAATTTATAAGAGTTCAAGTTTTTAAAATGACGGACAATGCTCCTTGGGGCGGAAATGATATTGTAAGAACGAAAGATTTTCGCTTAATGAAAGATGAAAGATATTACTATACTGATTATTTTACATTCGGAGAAGCAGGTCGTTATGTGATGCAAATCTTTTCTATTGATGATTTGCAACATCCGTTGGCGGTTGACTTTTTTTATGTAAAATAGTATTCTATGCAACGACTGCGTTGTCTTTGATGATTTCCATTAATTTATTAACCATCAAATCTTCATATTTTTGGGCAATTTCTTGATTTTCGGCTTCAAATCTTAATGTAAAAACAGGCTCTGTATTACTTTGTCTTATTAATGCAAAACCGTTTTCAAAGACAATTCTCATTCCGTCCAAAGTGATAATTTCTTTAATTTTGCTTCCGAAAAAGTCAGGGTTTTTAGAAATTACATTTTCAAAAGTATCTAATGTAATTTTCTTCAATGAATTAGGACAAGCGAGTCTTACTTCAGCCGAGGAAAATATTTTTGTGAACGGTTCAAGTATTTCTGTAATCTTAAAATTTTTATTTACGGATTTTTTATTAGCAATAATCTCAATAATTCTGCAACCTGCATAAACAGCATCATCAAATCCGTAATATCTGTCTTTAAAAAATGTATGACCACTCATTTCACCTGCCAATACGGCACCAACTTCTTTCATTTTCGATTTTATGTAACCATGCCCGGTTTTGCACATAACGGCAATCCCACCCTGTTGATTAATCGTATCATACAAAACCTGTGAACATTTAACCTCTGAAACGATAAACGGTTTAATTCCTTTTTGGTTATAAGTTTTAATAATATCTTGTGCATATATAAGCAATAGTTTATCTCCCGTAAGAGAATTGCCGTCAGAATCGATTACTCCTATTCGGTCGCTGTCGCCGTCATAGGCTATGCCGATATCCGCATTATGTTCTTTTACAGCTTCTTTTATGTTTTTGAGTGTTTTTTCATCACTCGGGTTAGGGTGGTGATTTGGAAATCTGCCGTCAGGTACGGAATATAGTTCAATAACTTCACATCCCAAAGCCCTGTATAATTTAGGCCCTACTATTCCACCTGTACCGTTTGCACTATCAACAACAACTTTTATACCTTCTCCGATTCTGCCAAAATCTTTTGCTAAAGCATCTATGTAGTCCGGAATTAGGTCATATTCGATATATTCACCTTTTAAAGATGAATTTGTTTGTTCATTATATTCGTCTGTTGTGTAATTTTTAACTTCTTTTATTTGGCTTTCGTTCAAGGATTGTTTTGCATATGTCATTTTTAATCCGTTATATTGGCTTGGATTGTGGCTTGCTGTAATAATCATTGCTCCGCTAACAGGTTGAAATTTCATAATTTGTGGAGGTAATCCGACAGCTTCCGAATAGTATCCGATAGGAGTGGGTGCTAATCCCATGTCAACAACATTAGCTCCGCATGAAATAATTCCGTCAATCAATGCTCTTGAAAGTGCAGGAGAATGGAGTCTTGCATCTCTGCATACAGTTATCCAAATTTGGTTTATCGGTTTTCCACTCTGATTGGCTAAATATTTTACAAATCCTTTCCCGGTATAATAAAAAACTTCTTCTGTTATATTTTCACCATATATTCCTCTGATATCGTTTTTCCCAAATGCCGATAAATCTAACATAAAATCTCTCCATAACTGTACTTTATAGTATAATGATAACATGCTGAAAAAATGTTGTAAAAATAATATTGTTGGAGTTTATTTTGTTCTGCCTGCACTTTTGGGAATTTTTATATTTATAATAATCCCGATATTTTGTTCTTTGGGGTTAAGTTTTACTTCTTGGGATTTGTTAAACGAAATACAATATGTCGGTTTAAGCAACTATAAAGCTATGCTTACAGAGCCTGTATTTAAGCAAATTCTTTTGAATACGATAGTCTATGCGGTAGGAACAACGCTCCTTGCAGTAGCAATTCCGCTCATAATAGCAGATATTTTACATACAAAGTTAAAAGGTACAGAATGGTTTAAAACTATATATTTTATACCGTTTGTTACTCCTGCTGTTGTAATTGCAATAGTTTGGAGTTGGATATTTGATCCGAATATTGGTTGTGTTAATTCTATTTTAAAAATGCATATTGATTGGCTTTATGATGTTCATCTTGCAATGCCTGTGCTTATATTTGTTTCTGTTTGGAAGTTAATTGGATATAATATAATTTTATTTTTAACGGGATTTTCAACTATAAATACGGAAATTTATGAGTCGGCAAAAATTGATGGGGCAAATCATTACCATATTTTTAAGGATATAACATTACCGCTTCTTAAACCTACAACTCTTTTTGTAACTGTTGTTACGGCAATATCATCATTTCAGGTATTTGATTTGATATATATAATGACGGAGGGTGGTCCGAAAGATTCAACTAATGTTATAGTTTATTCAATTTATAAATATGCTTTTGAATATTTTGATATCGGAAAATCTTGTGCATTAGCTTATATATTATTTGTAGTAATACTTATTCCTGCACTTATACAATTAAAACTTTTCAAAAAATAATGCGTTAGATTAAATAATACTAATTTAATTTGCAAATATTTTATGTGAATTTTATAATATTATAGGTTTTTAAGGAGAAATTAACGTGATTGGAAAACGTGTATTTATTTTATTGTTCATATTATTGTTGGCAACCGGTGTATCTTTTGGGAAAAAATATACAGTTAATTCATCAGGAACGGTTAAAACAGATACAGGTAAAATAATAACATCTCCTGCAAATACAATTAACCAAAATCCGTATTCTAATTATCAGACAAATACTTATGTAAATACAAATCAGGTTAACGCTACCCAAGTCGGGATAATTGAGTTTGTAATGGATTATTCCGGAAGCATGTCTAATTGGATTGAGGTTGCAAAAAGAAGTATGTATTATATAGCTCAACAAATACCAACAAATATACTTGTTGGGTTTAGAGTTTTTGGGCATGATAATAACGGTAGTAATCCTGCTGAAACCGGCAGTACACTACAAGAAGTGAAGAAAATAGTAAAAACAGGAAATAAGTTTAAAGTTGTTACAACAATAGGATGTGTTGGAAAAACATATGGAGCTTGTTCTTCTACAAAACAAGTTTCACCGATTACACAATTAAACATAAATGCACTTCTTTCCGGAATGAATTCAGTAAAATTGGGTGGCTCAACTCCGTTAGTGTATGCTTTAGATCGGACTGTAAATCAGGATTTTGTCAGTTTAGACAAGATTACTCCTAAAAAAATAGTTTTGATAACAGATGGTGGTGAAAATTGTGGCGGAGATCCTTGTGCGTTTGCTAAAAAATTGATGAACAGCAGAAATGATGTACATATTGATGTTGTACTTGTATCATCAAATTCAAAAGCACTTGCTTGTCTTGCAGGTGCAACAGGCGGACATTTCTATACAGTTAATGATTTGTCTGATTTTTCAACAGTTATAACAACTTCCATCAATACTGCACCTGTTGAACCTGTTAAAAATCAAAGTTATGAATTTATAGGTGAATAAAATCATTCTAAATATAGATATGTGTGATGTAGTTATATAGGTAAAAAATGAAAATCCCTTCTTCACAAATAAAAGAAATATGTAATTTAAGGACTGTTGTTTCCAAAACTCATACGGATGGGGTTTCTGTTCCTGAAATTTTTTTAAATAATAATTCAGGTCCTGATATTTTTGAAATGACAGATGGATACGCCCTAAAAATTTATGAGTTTGCAAAGGATTTAAAAAACAATAAAATGAACGATATTGCAAAATCAATATTCAATATGCTTATAGCTATACCGAATATATTACCGCAAATGAAAACTCAAATATTTGAGCAACTTTTTAAAATTCATCATAATGAAAATAATAATACAGAGGCACTTTTTGATATATCTAAAGTAATTGAATATTATCAAAATTCTGATTGTAATAATATGAAATATTTAAAAGCTTTGAATAAAAAAGAAGCTCTTTTAACAAAACTTATAACAGTCGACCGTGAAATTAATGAAAATTTTTCCGACAAAAATATCGAGCATTACAAAAAAGATTTGGCAAATACAAAAGTTCAAATAGGGAAAAATTATTCTGATAAGGATACTTTAAAATCTGCAAAATACTTCTATTCCGCAATTAATATATTAGATAAATATGACGATACGGATTCTATCGACGAAATGCTTTTATTTACAGAAGTAGATACAAAAAATAAAAATGATAATTTCACAACTTTTGCCGAAAAGGTTGTATCTGAGCCTACGAGGGTTGACAATAAATTGTTTGAATATTACTTGGATTATTATGAAAATAGTGCTAAATCCTATAATGAAATTGATGAATTACAACGAAATGAAATTGTGTTTGTTAAAAATTTGGAGGACAAACAAGAATCTCACTTAGCAGGTATTGTTCTCAAGCATATTTTTAATAATTTTATGCCGGTGGATATACAAAAAAATGACTCAGCGATAGTTGAATTCAAAAAAGACTTGGTTATTCTATCAAAACAGTTGTCCAATTTGGAAAAATATTATGCTGAAAACGAAATTCCAGAAAAATTTAATCGAATAAGGATATACAAAAAACATATAGAAATTTTGCAACAAATTGGTAAAATTATAAACAATGAAAAGCCGTTTAATAAAAAAGTAATAGCGAATAATGATGTTCTGCTCGGTAATCTTATGGTGGGTATCTCTAAGGCTTATATTGATAGTGTTGGTACATCAAGATATGTTATTAATAATTATTTAACCCATGCATATGAAATCGGGGAAAAATATCATGATAAGAGCTTAAAAAATTCTGCTGATAATCTTTATTATGAATACAACGGATTTAAAATTAACGGTGATATGCTTTACCAACTTAATATTCCAGTAAATCTTAGTGTATATAAAAATTTGGTAAAAGAATTGCAAGCAAATCCTAATATGAGCAGTAATTATTTTCTCAAAACCTTACTCTATATAGAAGATATTTTTTATGGTGATATAAAAATGCAAAAAACTTTGCATGCGAAAGAATTCGAACTCGCAAAATTTCTTGAATTAAAAAGTGCAAATCCTATTGCGAAAGAAATATATAAATTTTTGTTGAATGTCAGTATGCCTGAATCTCTGTATGAAGAATTTTTAAACAGAGCAATCAGCAGTTTGAGGGAAAATCAGGATTATATTTCAGTATTAGATATATGTGATAAGATGTATCAAATTTTATATAAAAAAAATCTTTTGGCAACAGAGAATAAAAAACCTTTTATTACAAAGGAGCAAGCTAAAATTTTAAGAAATAAACGGCATACTTTAGTTCATATTATAGAAAATGTAAAATCTGATACAACACTTCCAGAAGATGATAAATACAATAAAATTAAAAGTTGTGAAGAAGATATGGCGAGTGCTACCCTTAAATTAATAAAATATTGTACACTGTGCCACGGTATTCCGCCTAAGCATATTCAATATTACATAAATCAAACGAGAAATATTTGTACAAAATACAATGATTATGCCATTTTGAAATCATTAAATGAATTTGTTGAAAAGTACGGTAAAACGTCTAATTTGTATTAATATTTAGAGGGCTGATAAATCGATTGGTTGCCAATCGTTTTTGTCCCAATAAGTGATATTTTTTATATCAACATCTTTTATTGAATATGACGGAATTTGATAATGAGATTTTTCGGGTCTAAAATCATAAATTTCTGATGTAAAATCTATGTTCCAATGTCCGGTTGCATCCTTTCTTTTGAATGGAATACGGAATTTTTGTTCTCCGTATAAAATATCGTGATAATATCCATTAGAGGTAATATCAACACAATTCCTGCCATATCTTGCAAGTGAATTTGTACTTACAATTTCTTCCCCTCTCAACATTTTTATAAGTTCGTCTTCGCCGATTATTCTGTAAAATTGTTCGGTATGATATGGTTTCCAAAGAGAGCTGTACATTGCTTGACGAGAATCATGATACATTTTTTCAGCTTTTGCAATTTCCTCTCCTTTTCGGATGGAAGTTTGGACTTCTTGAAGTTCTTTCAATCCAATACCATTTTCTCTAATGTAATTCAAATTCCTATGTTTTATAAATTCAGCTAAATTTTCCTCATTCGGGGTGAAAGTCCCGCAAAATTCTTCATAATCGGTTAGCAATTTACATCCGTTATTATATTTCGAATTTAGTATAAAATTTCCATCATTTGAGCTTTTTGCTGCTATTACAAAATTACCTGTTTCATGAAGATATTTATCCAAATAATTTGTTTTTTCTATTTTATCGCCGTTAAGAAATGGCATTATGGTTTCTTCTGCATTTATGTAAGGATTACATTTACTTTTCTCAGGAAAAATTTTTTTCGAATTTTCAAAAATATCCTCATAAAAATTCTTTTCGGCTTGCGTCATGTTATAACCTGCGACTTTTGGTTCAAAACTTTTAATGGATACCGGCACTTTTTGTGCAGCTGATAATTCTCCAAATAATATATCTCCACATTTAGCTTCAACTTCATGAACTTTTGCAATTTTAAATAACTTTTTATTTTTGTTTGCTTTTAGTATTTTTCCTCTTGTTTTTACGCCTAAAAACAGACCGATTCCTGAGGCTAATGCAATTCCTCCGATTTTTGCAATATCGTGTAGTTTGTTATTATGCTCAAATATCGATTCAGAGCTACTTGCAGAACAATAGGCTTTGCTTTTTTTATAAAAGTTGTAGAGTACAGAATTTTCTGCACATATTCTGTTAGTAGTCATAATTATCCCCATAAATTTACTATATATATAAAAAATTTTTGTTTAGTATAATTGCGTTTTTAATTAGGAATGTAAAAATTTGTAACAGGGTGTATTATATAAAACAATCTCAGATTATTTTTTTATTCTGTTAATAATTTCTTTTGCGTAATCCATTTTGAACAAAAGATTTAAGCTCATATATACAGTCAAGCACATTCCGCTTAGTGTGATAATTTTAACAGCTTCAAAGACATATTTAGGAAGCTCGAACAAAGCAAACAGATCGGATATTCCCATACAAATGCCTGCTGTAATTATTCCGGCAACTGACATTTTTCCAAAATTCCTAAACAATGTTGCGTAATCTAACTTTATTCGTTTTGATACCAAAATCCCTAACATAGTTGCATTAAATAATGTTATAAAGGAAGTTGATAATGTAATTCCGGCAATAGACATTCCGAGTTTTATTATTAAAAGGTAGTTTAAAAGCACTTTTAGTAAAATGGAAGATGTTGCTACTATAAATGGTGTTTTTGAGTCATTGAAAGCATAATATACTCTTGTTATTGAATCTCTGAAAACATATGGCAAGATTGAGAAAGATAAGAAACAAAGAGCTTCTGATACCATATAAACCGCTTTGGAGTCGAATGCTCCTCTTTCAAATACAAGTGATATTCCGTCTTTTGCCAATAGCAAGATTAATATAATTATAGGTATTGCTGCAAAGAATAGAGTTCCGACTCCTTTATTGAAATATGTTTTAATTTCATCATGTTTGTTTTCACCTGCAAGTCTTGAAAAAATCGGAAATAGAGGAACCAAAAAAGCTGTTACTAATATCCCGACAGGGAATTGAAAGATCCTATTTGCAAATATAACTGATGTCCATGCTCCTTCTCGTAAAGTTGATGCAAAAAACATATCTACATAAACACTAATTTGTCCAACCGTTGAGCTTAATATTGCCGGAAATAAAAGTTCTGTTATATCTTTGAATAAAGGGTTATTTTTTAAATCAAAGTTGGGTTTTATCCTGTATCCAACTTGTCTGAGCTTAGGGAATTGCATTAATAATTGGCAAATAGCTCCAACAGTTGTCGCAACAGCTAATATAATCCCTGATTTATCATTATTTGCAAGTGATATTGAAATAATAACAACAATGCTTAAAATCATTGGGGAAAAATTTGGTAAAATATAACTTTTGTGGCTGATTAATAATCCGTAAAAAATTCCTATAATTCCGCCTATTAATATAATAGGGGACATTATTTTAAAATGTTGAGTTGCAAGTGCTACTAATTCCGGCGAACCTGCTGAAATTATTATTCCCATTATTTTATCGGCAAAGAAATAACCAAAAATTGCCAACAACAAGAAAAATACAAATGTTATTGTTAAAAAGGTATTGTATAACTTATTAATCTTGTCGGTTACTTTGTATTCTTCTCCCAATAATTTTGAAAATATGGCAACAGTTGCACTATGGAAAGGACCTCCGACTCCGCCCAGTATTATTATGGCTAATGACGGAATTTGCAGTGCATAAAAGTAAGCGTCAGATACCATTGTTGCACCGTAATAATTTGCAACGACCATATCTCTTGCAAACCCTATCAACTTACTTGCAATCGTTACTAATGCGATTAACCATGCAGCTTTTAAAATCCCTTGCGATTTTTCGCTCATTGATTGCCTCCGGAAAGTTCTTTATTAGCATTAGCATAACTTTCTATTACTTCAACGTATACTTTCATAGGTATATATGACGGATAAAACACAATTTTGTTCTGTCCGTCTTCTATGTAGCTTGATATATCAATTTTTGCTATGTTTTTAAATAAAGTTCTTGCAACTGAAAATTCTTGCATTTTACCGTTAATCATAACTTTAATTTTTGGAGTTGATATTCCTACAATTACGATTTCAGCCCTGCCAATTGGAGCCCAAAAAGTTTGTTCAACTTCTGTATTTAATATTTCTACCGGACGTGTGCCTAAATTTATTCCTGTATAATAATGCCTTAAAATATTGTAATATGGTTGATGCAGTTTGGCAGCCATATATCCAGCCCCAAATTGGCTCATTCCAACACCATGTCCGTATCCTCCGCCTTGTGCAATGATTTTTGTTATATTGCCGTTCACGTCAGTCTCTATATCGAAATATACGTTTGCACTTGGTAAGGAATTACCGTCTTTTTGAAATACACGACGTATTACAAGTTCTTTTGCGACCCTGTAACATCCTTTTGTTGCTTGGATATCCAATTCTATAATTTTACCGGAGTTTCCTCTTTTTACAACATGAATCCCTTTGAGTTTTCCTATTTCATCTCCGTTTTTGCAGGCAGGATTTACAAATCCGGTTTTAGATTGTGCCGGTAAGGTTTGAGTTAATATACTTTCCAGTTCTTCTTCAGTCCATTCTCTTTTCCAGCGATAATATGGTGAGTCGATATCATATGAAGGATGTTTTGACTGATAAAAATCTCGAGCTTTTTCTTCGGTATTAAGAGGTTCAAAACTATCTTTATCCGGAACTGCTGTCAAATAAGGTTTATTTGGTGCTGGGAATGCTTTGGTCAAGGTATCGGAAAAGGCATTTGAATAACTCTCTGTATAACCACCTGCGGTTGAGCTATATAAGGTAAGAATTAATTCATTGTTATAGAGCGCAACAATTCCGTCAGTTTCCATTACTGCTCTTGTTGCGATATCTGATTCCGTATTTGCTCCATAATAGACTTGACTTGCTACGCTGTCAACAACGTCATATGCCGGATTTAACTTAGTTCTTGGTGTTAGTACATAATTTCTTGCCGCAACCGCTTGAGCTTTCAATGCTTCAAGCCCAAATCTTACAGGCATTTCGTTAGGAACAACTCCCTTTAAATATTCCTGTAACTCAACTAAATTTATAAGATAAAATCCGTTTCTGCTTTGTTCTTGATAAAATTCAAAAGCTCCATGATATAATGCACTTATTCCTTTTCTTTTTAAGTCTTTAATGCCCAAGAGTCCTGATGGGCAAGTTACAACAAAATCTCTTAATGTTACACAATTTTGACCGATTAATACATCTAATCCGGAAAGTAAATTTGATACGGTAATATCCGTATTTGCAGGTACTCGGATAAGAACTTTACCCGAATATTTATCACAAATTTCACAGTCAGAAGTCCCATATACAACAATCTGTTGTTTCAGAACATTTTGAAATTTGTTATCTGTAATTCCTACTCTCACGACATCATTGGGTTTTGCAATAGAATTTGTCGGTGAAATTACAAAAAATAAGAGAATAAAACAAAATAAAAATCTTACGATTTTACTTCCCAAGTTGTACCTTCCTTAGAATCTTTTAATACTATTCCGACATTATCCAACGCTATACGAATTTTGTCCGCTATATCCCAATTTTTTTCAAGTCGTGCATTTTTTCTTTTCTCGATAATTTCAGCCATTGAATTATATGTTTCGCCAAGTTCTATACTAACAGCAGCGAGTTTTTCTTTTAGTTCAACATCACTAAGAGAGGCTTTTTCAAACTTAAACCCTAAAACGGACGCTAATTTGTAAAGCAAAGTATATGCGTAATCACAGTCTTTATTTGCCTTGTTCGTAAGATCAAATAGTACTGCGAGTGCTTTTGAAGTGTTTAAGTCTTCATCCATTGCTTCAATAAACTCTTTATATTCGTCGAATTTTGTTATATCAAGCGTTTCGTCTATTTTTGTTCTTTTAGCATTGATTATTCTCTTAACTCCGTTAGATGCAGCATTGAGTGCTTCGTCTGAAAATTCAACAGGCATTCTGTAATGATTTGTGAGAATAAAAAATCTTATTGTATTAGCATCATATTTTTTCAATAAATCATCAATTGTAAGAAAATTTCCCAAAGATTTGGACATTTTTTCTTTATTAATCGTAACAAAACCGTTATGCAGCCAATAATTTACAAACTTACAACCATTAGCACATTCGGACTGTGCTATTTCGTTTTCGTGGTGAGGGAATATTAAATCAGCACCGCCGGCATGGATGTCAATGGTTTTTCCCAAATGTTTTCTACTCATTGCGGAACATTCAATATGCCATCCGGGTCTGCCAATTCCCCATGGGGAATTGTAACCAAATTTCTCATCTTTTTTCCATAATGCAAAATCAAGAGGATCTTCTTTTTGTTCCCCTATTTCAATTCTTGCACCACTTTCAAGTTTATCTATCGGTTGTTTTGACAGATATCCGTAACGGGGGAATTTTTTTACTCTAAAATACACATCTCCGTCAGCAACATAGGCATAACCTTTATCAATAAGATCTTTGTTGATTGAAATCATTTCTCCTAAAGTCTTTGTTGCAAAAGGTTCAATATCCGGTTTCAAATTGTTTAAAGAGTTCATACTATCCGTAAATTTATTATACCAATAGGTTGAAACCTCTGCCGGCGTTTTATTTTCTGTATCGGCTTTTTTTAGGATTTTGTCATCAACGTCTGTTACATTCCGGCAATAAGTAACCTCGTATCCTTTAAATTTTAGATATCTGTATAATACATCCCACGTAATATAGCATCTGGCATGACCCAAGTGTGCATTATCATATACGGTTGGTCCGCATACATACATTTTAACTTTGTTATGCTCTATTGG
Source organism: bacterium (assembly GCA_024408855.1). Classification (GTDB taxonomy): domain Bacteria; phylum Cyanobacteriota; class Vampirovibrionia; order Gastranaerophilales; family Gastranaerophilaceae; genus CAG-196. Next base: position 42,034 of record JAKSUQ010000007.1, read on the forward strand.
TGTAAATTCTTCGATTTGATTTGTATATGAATTGTGTAATCTCATAAAAAACGCTCCCCTAACGGCTTAATTTTACAACAAACACAAAATAGTGTCTACATAAATTCCTATTTTGAACATTTTTCGCATCCGATAAATTCAAGTATTCCGTTCGCAATACCGGTTGCGGTTTTTTGTGCAAAATCTTTGGATTTATATATCATACTGTCAAGCGGATTGGTCATATATGCAGTTTCCACTAATATTCCTATATAATCTGTCGGTCTAATCACAGCAAAACTGGCTGTTTTTAATCCGTCATTTCTGGTGTTTAAAGTTTTTGTAACCTCTTTTAAAACATCTTCTGCTAATTCTTTGGAGTTTGGATTGTAGTAATAAACGGAGGTTCCTCTATTTTTATGGATATTCATTTTTATATCCGGAATTGAATTTAAGTGAATACTTACAAAAATTTTGGCATTGTTATCTTGAGCGGATTTAACTCTGTCTTCAAGCGGAACTGTTGCATCACATTCTCTGGTCATAACTGTATTAATCCCTATATCCGACAGTATTTTTTTTAAGCACATTGCGATTTTTAGGTTAATATCTTTTTCTTTGTCTCCGAGACATCCAATTGCACCGTTTTCGGCTCCGCCATGTCCTGCATCAATATAAACTGTAAGATTTTCAAAATCGGATTTGTCATAAATATCAAATTTACTGACTTTAAACTTGTATTCACCACCGTTAAGTTCAGTTTTGTATGAATATTTATCAGGTTTTTTTATATTAATACTATGAACTTGCTCGTCTTTGATAAACGGATTAAATACTCTAAAAATAATCTCATTGCTATCATCTTCAATAACATAGGGTAATTTATCAGTATATTTTAGAGTGTGCACTGAACCGTTTTTGAAATTCACGGTGTTCATATCTGTAAATTGCGGTGATATTTCTTTGTTTATAGTCTTATATACTGATTCTGCCGATATCCATCCTATTTTATTTTTGGATAAATATACCCGGTAAAAATCTCCCTTTTTCCCGTTTATTAAAAGGTTAGTATCTTTAAAAAGGTGTGCAATACGGTTCATGCCAAAATCAATAGGGGTACTTCTGAGTGGAGTGTTATCATTTAAAACTTTATAAATAGCAGGTTTAAGTTCAACAAGTTCGCAATCTTTGTTTTTAATGGGTCTATTGCGATAAAATTTATATATTTTACTGTTGTAATCTGATTTAACAAGTATTCTGTTTTCCCCTATTTTCAACTTAACTGAATGTGCGAATGCTCCGTTGGGTGCGATATAAATTCTTGCATCATTTATGGTTATAATTTCGTATTTTTTTGCTTTTCCAACGAAAAATATATAGTCGCTGTTTACAATGGTATCTTTCTCTCTTGGTAATACCAAGTCATACGCAAAAACGGACGAAATTGAAAATAACATAACAAAAATTAGTGTAAATATGTTTCGCATAATTTTCATAATATTATAAAATTTAACTCCTTGCAATTTTTATGTTAAACTGTTTCTGATGAGTGAAAATTATATACCATTATATCGAAAATATCGTCCGCAAACATTGGATACGCTTGTAGGTCAGGAGCATATAAAAAAGACTCTTACAAGTGCAATCGAGTTGGGTAAAATTTCGCATGCGTATCTTTTCACCGGACCGAGAGGAACAGGTAAGACTTCTACGGCAAGAATTCTGGCAAAATCTTTGAATTGCAAGAATGGTCCGACAATACATCCGTGCGGAGAATGTGAAAGTTGCAGAAATATCACGGATTCCATTCCGATTGATGTAATAGAAATTGATGCTGCAAGCAATCGTAAAGTTGAAGACACACAGAATTTGCTCGAAAAAATTCAATATGTTCCGGTAAACGGAAAGTATAAAATTTATATAATTGATGAAGTTCATATGCTTTCTAATACTGCATTTAATGCACTGTTAAAAACGTTGGAAGAACCGCCGGAAAATGTTATATTTATATTGGCAACAACAGAAGTTCATAAAGTTTTGGACACCATAAAAAGTCGTTGCCAAAGATATGATTTTAAAAGAATTACAACAAACGATATCGTAAAACATCTGAGATATATTTCTGAAAAAGAGGATATTCGCATTACTGATGATGCTCTCTTTGCTATTGCAAAAAATTCGGCAGGAGGAATGAGGGACAGTATTTCATTGTTAGACCAATTAAGCATTTTAGGATATTCAAGAGAAGTAACAACTGATGACGTAAATTCTGTTTTGGGGAGAATGTCATTTGATATCTTGTTCAAACTTTCTGACAAAATATTTGACTCATCTTCATCAGAAGCAATAGCAATGCTAAATGAAATTTATAATTCAGGAAATGAACCTTTATTGATACTTTCCAACTTATCTGAATATTTTAAAAATCTGTTAATAGCAAAAACTTGCAGTTTATCTTTGTTGCCTGATTTAACAGGGCTTAACGAACCTCAAATAAAAGAATTGACAGAACAGGCAAAGAAATTGGAAACTCAACAAATAGTTTTTCTTATTGAACGATTATCCGGTTATATAAAAGAAGTTAAGTTTGCTGTAAATCAATACTTATGGTTGGAAGTTGCTATTATTGATTTATCGAATATGACGGAAAATTCAACTCTTTTGGATTTGCAAAACAGAATTAAAGTTCTTGAGGCAGGGAATTCGGTACCATCTTCAGCTTATAGTGTGCAAAGAACAGTTGAACCGATTAAACATAATCCAAAGCCTTTAGAAAATACCAGTTCAAATCAACAACCTCCGTCAACTATTAATGAACAACAAAATGTTGGTACATCCAAAGAAATTGAGCATGGTGAAAATGATTTTACTCCACCTCCTATGGCAAAAAAATCTGTTCAAAATCCTCAAACAAATGCTTGGCAAAGTTTGTTGGCAAATATTGATACCCAAGGAACAAAGGCTATGTTGATGCAGCTTTCTACACCGCTTGTTGTTACGGAAGATGAAGTTGTAATTGCATTTAAGGGCGAAAATTATGTAACAAGGATGAATGAAAGCAGTCGCAAACTATCAATTCAAAACGCAGTTGAAAAAGTTTTCGGTAAAAAAGATATTCCTGTTACCATAAGATTACTGTCAGACAGTGATAAGGCGAGCTGTTCTCAAATGACAGAACAAACAGAAAAAAAAAACTTAACTGATAATATACAATTTAAAAATGAAGAAATAGAGAAAGTTGAAGCAGTACAAGCAAAAGTAATTACTGAGCCTAAGAAATTGAAATTTCAACAACCACAAAATGATAATCAAGTCGTTACGTTAAAATCCGAAAGGCAAAAAACTGATATGGAAAAAATGGTTTTGGATTTATTTGACGGTAAATATGTTAAATAGCAAATGTGCGTACTTTCGAGAGTGAAAAATTCGGTTGAGTATGTTTAATTTTTCGTTTATTATACAAAAATCTTTGTATGTTTTTTAGTATGATATCAATAATGAAACCGCTGAAGTAGTTTAATATTGATAATATTAAAGGAGTTTCTATTCCTGACGTACCTTTATATGTTTTTTATTTTGTGTATAGTCGATTTGGATTTCTTGATTGTTTGTGTAGCGTTTCATTCTTGCAATATTACCGAATGCATCTAATATGCAATCAACCATAGAAAACCCGATATTAGGGACGTCTTTTCCTGCTACATATCTGACAGGTTTGAACGTCATTGTATCCCTGAACAATGTTTGAAAAGATTTTCCAACTCCGGAAAACTCCGAAAAATTATTAACAACTCCGCCGTCTGATATTTGAATAATCATGTATTTTTTATTAATTTTGTTGTCAAAAATTGTTATGCTTTGTTTTACCATACAAGAGCTTCTGTTAACCGGTTCAATTTTTATTTTTAGCCGACCGGATTTAGCGTCGTGTTCCAATATTCTTGAAATGTAGTATTCACCGTTAGTTTCGGATATTGAACAATAATAATCTCTGAAAGTTTCTGTATAATATTCCCTTATTAATAATAAAGAGCCGTCCGGTTTGTAATAATATTCACCATTAATTTCATCAAAATTAAAATTATATTCAGTAAGCACAATAGGTACCATATTATTCAATACATTAATTGCGTCAAGGGTTTTGATTGTATCATCATCATATCCCATTCTTGGTTTAACTTGTTCATAACTCCCAAGAGCATTTTTTAATAAATTAATTTCAGCATTCAAAGGATTAGAATACTGATTCTCATTTTTTGAAGTATTATTAAATTTCAAATCTCTTATAATTTTAATTTCTTCATCCATAATAGATTGATTTCTTTTTATTTGTTGTAATTGTTTTTCAGGTAACTTTTAACACCATCTGATAGTGAAATGTTTTGCAACATCATATTGTATCGTTTTAAATCACCTATATTTGTTGCTTCTTGCAGTAAATCTCTGCCGGTATTCAAATGTAACTGTTCTGTTGCATCGTTTTCTTTTTGTACGCCTTTAGACTCTATTTTTCTTATTACTGAGTCTAAGTCTGTTGTTGTCGTCAGAGAATATTTCTCTGCTATTTTTTTTACCGAAGCACCTGCCGGTAATCGGTATAACCATTGGATTGAATTTTTATCGTTTGCAGAAAGGGTTGCATTTCCGTATTGATGCGGTGTGTACATGATATCTTCTTTGTACGGACTATGACCAAGTCCCAGCGAATGACCGACCTCATGCAATATCGTATGATAAACTTCCAATTCGTTGTCGTACGCTTGATGGATTCGTCCGTCAGTCAAACCTATTGAAACTTCTGCCCCATAGAGTCTGCCTGATGCATCAAAATTAAAATAGCAATGTCCCAATGCCGAACGTTCTACCCTTTTCCAATCTACATTAATATTCGACTCTAAGAGAACATTCGTATATCTAATGCTTAGTTTCCCGCTGGCAGAACTCCAAGCTGTGAATGCATCCATAACCATTTTTCTATACTTATTATCTTCACCCGTTTTTGTGTAAAACTTCATTGGTGCAATATAAACTATCAAAGGGTTAATGGACCAACGCATTACGTTGCCGTTTTTGACACTGCCATTAAGATAACTACTCATTATTATTTCATTATAACACATGTTTTTAGACTTGTACACCCCTATTTGGTAAATATTGTAAACATTTTTTGAAATTATTCTTTGTTTTTTAAAGTCAAAATGGGTCGAAAAATTTTAAAAGGTGTGTTATAATGGGTAATACGGAGATTTTATGTTCAAAAAATAGTATAGTTTTGCGATTAATCTCTTTAGATGAACAATTATGAGTCGTGCAGGAGTGTTTTAAAGTATGAAAAAATTTGTAATTTTATTTATTACTTTGATGTTTAGTACTTGTAATATTGTTTTGTCAGCACATCATAGTACTCACAGTCATAACCATAATCACAATCATTATTCATATTCGACCTCGCAGTCCAAAATTCCGGTTGGTGAAGATAACTCTGAAGAAACTGCTATATTTGGCGGTTGTAAAGAACATTCGCTTAAAACTTATACTAAAATACTTTATTATTCGGACGGATCAAGGTATACAATTCGTCGATACAGTATTCTTAATAAAGATGATGAGATTCTTGCAGACAAGCTTTCATATGTAAAACATCAGATTACAACAAGCGGAAAGCACTATTTTATAATAAAAAGTCCGGAATATGAAAAATCAAAATACGTTATAATTGATGGGAGCGGGAACAGAAAAACTTCAAATTTTTATGAGAAATATGAGTTGTTAGGGAATAACAGAATTATTGTCAGACAGGATAAGAAGTGGGGAATCGTTGATTATGACGAAAATATTATTGCCGATATTAAATATAATTTTTTCAAACCGTACGGAAATTTATTAATTAACAAATATAACGGTTACTATGGTGTGATTGATTATAATGGGAAAGTTATATTAAAAAATCAATATGATAAAATTACGAAAATCGGTAATATATTTGTTATAAAAAATGTCAGCATGTATGGGATACTCAATATGCAAGGAAATTTGATAAATCAATTCTCAATTGACCACATAAAAAAAGATGGAGATTTCTTTAAAGTAAAAATTGGAAATAAATACGGAATACTTGATTTAAGCGGAAATATTGTTGCTCCGATTCAGTACAAAAAAGTGCGGATTGAAAGAAATAATCCCGAAGTTTATGAAAATCATGAATGGAAAAAAGTGAACATATAATATGATTTTGTCTGAAAATTAATTTTTATATTGGAATAAACCATAACAAACGGCTGATTTTCTGGCCGGCATTTCGTGCATCTTGTTCTGTAAAATTATTCCAATATGCATCAAAATCTTCTTCCGGTAATTTATATTTCTTTCTTGCTTCAATAAGTTTTTGTGTATATTCTTCATATTCTTTCGGAATGTTATCCGGTGATAATTTGCCAAAGTTGTTTTCTAAGTATCGAGTGATTCTTGTATCTTCAAGAGCTTTTCTTAATATGGTATCACTATTTTCTTTAGGATATTTTTCAATTATTTCATCTCCAACAATATCAAGTAATTTTCTAAATTCTTCTGTATTACGGTTTTTCTGTTTCATTATTAAGAATAAAGCCTCTAACCTTGACTCTGTTGAGTAATTAATAACCAATTCGTGCTGTTTTGCATGACGAAATTCGTGGGTCATTGTATTTATCATACGGTTTAGTGGACAGTTTGGTGTTATATTTAATTTTGAATTATCTAATGCCATTGTACCGTATTCTTTCCCCCGTCCTTCCTCAAAAGTTAGTTTGAGAGGTCTGTCTTTGAACCCAAAATTGGCTTTTGTTTCTTCAAATAAAGCCTTGGTGTAGTTTTCTCTCGAGTCTTTTCGCTTCATTTTTTTGATATTTTTGTATCTCTCAATCATTTGAACTGTTTCTTCTTCGGAAATATCCTTTCTTAGAAATACCTCCTGAAAGGTTTTTTGTGCCTTTTTTACATAATGTGTTTTATAATTTTTTGCGAATAATATTCCCGTGATAGAGGCAAGAGCCAATGTACATAGCAATGCAATTCTTTTTTTCTTTTTATGTTGCACTTCTGCAAGAGTAAGAGTATCCATATTCTGAGTTTTTTCGAGAGAATTTGTTTGTCTGGCACGAAAATCAACGGGAGCAACAATCCTGCTATTTTTGCCGAAAAAAGTAATATTTGACGTTTGACAGTTATTTATTTGAAACATAACATATAAACCTTTACAGTTATATAAACGACATTTTATTGTTAAAATTGCTTATGTGTAACAAAATATTAACGTATAGAAACAACTTTATATATGATACAATTTTGATAGAATTAAGGCAAAAATAATCTGGTTTTGTAAGATTATAAAAGGCATTGTAGTTGATAAAATCGGTTGAAGAAACTGAAATAATTAAGGAATTTTATTATTATAAAATATTTGTAGTATAATAATTTTGATATTAATAGCTATTTCGGAGAGTAAAATGCAAGAGGTTTTAGAACGTAAGTCAATTAAAAACTTAGACTTTAATTGTGATTTGGCACAATCATATGGATTTTATAAAAATAATAATGAATACGAGCTTTTGGATTATGTGAGTTCGGTTAGTATTTCATGCGGGTTTCATGCCGGAGATCCTGTTTCAATAAAGGAAGCTCTTTTGAAAGCTAAAGAAAAAAATGTTGCGATCGGTGCACATATTGGATTTAATGATATTCAAGGTTTTGGGTACAGACCGGTTGAGTTGAAAGAAGATGAATTGGAAGCTCTTGTTGTTTATCAAGTTGGTGCGATAATTTCTTTTGCGAAGGCTTATGGTTTAAACATTGAACATGTAAGACCGCATGGTGCAATGTATAAAATGGCAAGTGAAAGTTTCACATTCTCTGTTTCTTTGGCAAATGCAATAAAAAAATGTTCTGAATGGTTGTTTTATGTCGCTCCAGTTGGAGATATATCAGATAAAGTTGCGGATTATACCGGAATTAAAATTGCAAGGGAGATTTCTTTGGAAAAGTCCTATAATTCTGACTTGACAGTTGATTATTCTGCACAGGATAATACGAATAATTATGAATTAATAAAGAAATTTCAACATTTGTTGCATACTTCGCAAATTAAAAACAATAACGGCGGGATGAGCTTTGTTAATGTTGATACTATTCATTTTTCAAATAAGTATAGAAATTCAATAGATTTAATTAAGCAGGCAAAGGATTTAATTTCGCCGTCGCCGATTAATTACAATAGTGTAAAGTCTTCAGGGTGGGTTGATTAAAATGATTAATTTAAGAAATAAAGTTAAAGTTACAAAAGACGTCGGTTGGTTAATTCCGGGGTTAAACGTTAAACGTTGGTTATTTCTGATATTTTTAGGCTCGGTATTAATGGTCTTAGGCGGACTTATTATTATTGATAGCAGACCTATTTATAAAATAATGGAGCTTATTAGACAAGCTGCATTTATTTTACCGTCAAATATTTTGGCGACGGTGTTTATATTGGCAGGAGCCGCTTTTTTCTTTAAGGGTTGGAAAAAGACAACTCTTTCAATGATGGATATGGATTCTTTGAAAGGGAATACTTCTCTTTTAGAAAAACTTTACAGAAGAAGAAAACTTAATAAAGGGGCGAAAATAGTAGCAATTGGTGGTGGAACGGGCTTATCTATGTTGCTCAAAGGTATAAAAAAATATACTAATAATATTACTGCAATAGTTACTGTCGGAGATGATGGCGGAAGTTCCGGAAGATTGCGTGAAGAAATGGGGATTTTGCCTCCCGGTGATATAAGAAATTGTATAGCGGCATTGGCTGATGATGAAGATTTGATTACAAAATTGTTCCAATACAGGTTTAAAAATGGTGAGGGGTTAGAGGGTCATAGTTTTGGGAATCTGTTTTTAACAGCTTTGTGTGCGATTACCGGAAATATGGTAAAGGCAGTCAAGGAATCTGCAAATGTACTGAATATTCGTGGAGTAGTGCTTCCGACAACTCTTGATGATATGAAATTGGGTGCTGAATTTGAGGATGGAAGAATTGTAAAAGGCGAGTCAAATATTCCCGAAGCTCACGGTAAGATAAAAAGATTATTTACGGAGCCATCCGTTTGTAAGGCTTTGCCTGAAGCAATAGAAGCAATAGAAAATGCTGACTTAATAATATTAGGTCCTGGAAGTCTGTATACGAGTGTTATTCCAAATCTGTTGGTTGCTGGAATTGTTGATGCAATTGAGCAGTCAGAAGCAAAAAGAATATATGTTTGTAATGTAATGACCCAACCGGGCGAAACAGATAATTATTCGGTTGCAAGTCATGTTAATGCGCTACTTGCTCATGCAGGCGGGAAGAAAATTCTTGATGCTGTATTGGTGAATAATTCCTTGCCGTTCAATATTTCAGATGGATACGCAAAATCAGGTTCAATTCCTGTAAGATTGGACATGGAAAACCTTATTCCTACAAAAGTTACGGTAGTTTCACAAAAACTTATACAGGAAAACAAAGAAGGACTTGTTCGTCATTCATCATACAGAGTCGCAAGAGCAATATATTATTGGTATAAAAAGACTTTGAAAAAATAAGTTTTTACAATCTACATTGTAATATCAAAGTTTCTACAATGTTCTGCATATTTTTTAGGATTAAGCTCTTTTAGTATTTGGCTAAAAATAGCATCAAGAGAAGATATGTAAGGTATAAGTTTTAAAGCACCTTCTCTATCAGCATATTTAACTCCATCATTAGAGATGGCAATTACATTTTCAAGTTCGTTCAATGAATTAAATAAAGAATTAAATCTTGCCGCAAATCTATCGTTTGCAGGAGTTTTGTCAACTGTTTTTCCAATTCTTAAATTTTGAACTGTTTGTGCAAATGGTCTTGAAGAATTAAAATAAAGGTTTGGCTCCATCTTTATTAATCCAAAACTTGTATTGTAATTTCTTTGGCTGATGTCGTAATTTTTACAACTAATTGATGATACGTTCATATTTATACTCCTATTGATAATACACACATCTATAATAAAACATAAAAAAATATTTTTTTCTAACTTTTTTTGGTTTTTTGTTAAGTTTTTGTTATAATTGTTTTGATTATAAGGGTTTAAATCGTAAATGAATAAGAAAAGTATTTGTGTATTTCAAAATTTAAAAGACAATGGTGAAAAAATTGCAATGCTTACTGCCTATGATTATTCAACGGCAAAGGCTTTAGATGAAGCTGATATAGACGGGATATTGGTTGGTGATTCTTTGGCAATGGTAGCGTTAGGCTATGAAAATACGTATAATATCACGATTGATGAAATGTTGATTTTTATTAAAGCGGTAGCAAGAGGTGCAAAAAATTCATTTATAATTGGTGATATGCCTTTTATGAGTTATAATTTGTCTGTTGAGCAAGGATTAAAAAATGCTTCTGAAATGATAAAGGCCGGTGCAAGTGCTGTAAAAATAGAGGGCTGTAACGATCATATTATAAATTTAACGAAAAGATGTGTTGAATCCGGGATTCCGGTTCTGGCGCATTTGGGGTTAACTCCTCAATTATTGAATACAATAGGCGGTCATAAAATCCAAGGTAAAACAGCAGATGCTACCGAAGAAATATTAGAAAATGCAAAGAAATTGGAAAAAGCGGGTGCTTTTGCAGTAGTATTGGAATTAATGCCTGCTGTAAGCGCAGAATATATTACTCGTAATTTGACTATTCCTACAATAGGAATAGGTGCGGGAGTCGGCTGCTCCGGACAAATCGTTGTAACGGATGATATTTTGGGTAAATTTACTGATTTTGTTCCTAAATTTGTAAAAAAATATGTGAACTTGCATGATATTGTTTTGCAAAGCGTTGTAGACTATAAAAATGAAGTGAAAGCTAAATTATTTCCGTCAGAAAAAGAAACCTTTGAATTATCTGAAACTGAAAGAGAGAAATTGAATGTTATTAAATAAAATCTGTGATGTAAGAGATGCGGTAAGAGAGTGGAAACAAAAAGAATTCAAAGTCGGCATAGTTCCTACAATGGGGGCGTTGCATGAAGGACATTTAAGTCTTATTAAAAAGGCAAAAGAAACTTGTGATAAAGTGGTTGTTTCAGTTTTTGTTAATCCTATACAATTCGGTCCGGCGGAGGATTATGATAAGTATCCGAGAACATTGGAAAAAGATTACGAGTTATGTTCTAAAGAGGGTGTTGATGTGGTTTTTGCACCCAATCCTGAAGAAATGTACGGCGAAGGCGGAAGATTATCAAATGATACATTAACTTATGTTTGCCCGCCGTTTTTCTATGTTAATAAATTATGCGGTAAATCAAGGGTTGGTCATTTTGACGGAGTTTGTACGGTTGTTTTAAAACTGTTTAATATCGTTCAGCCTGATTTTGGATTTTTCGGGCAGAAAGATGCCCAGCAAGTTATCATTATAAAGAAAATTGTTAAGGATTTGAATTTCCCGATAGAGATTATTCAATGTCCGATTGTCAGAGAAAATAGCGGTTTAGCATTGAGTTCCAGAAATAAGTACTTATCTGAGAATGGTAAACAGGATGCTTTGGCTTTATCTTTAATTCTTAATAATATAAAATCCTGCTATAAAAAAGGAATTACCGATATTGTGGCATTGAAAGAGACTGCATATGCATTTTTAAATGAGAAACATGAACTTGAATATCTTGAATTTGTAGATAAAAATACTCTTGAGGATAAACTTAAGGCTGATGATGACACTTTGGTCTTAATAGCATGCAGGGTTGAGGGTGTAAGATTAATAGATAATACATATATTGGAGTTTAAAATATGAACGAAACAAAATATAAATTTTTTAACTTTATATCACATTGTTTTTATTTTTTGAAAATAGTTACGGTTTTTACTATTTTGCTTTTGCTTTTGTATTGGATACAAAACCTTACTAATGCAAATTGGGGTTGGTTAAATTTTTTCCAATTCCTTTATATGCCATTTTTGGCAATAGGGGAGTCTTGTACGGATAAAGCCTTGGAGCTGTGGGGTGAAAGTTTTGAATATAAATATATGATAGCTCTTGTGTTGTATATAATTGTATATTATTTGTTAAATTTTGCAATAGCTGCGACAACTGCCACGGCTGAATTATATGGGCAAGGTTGTGCTGCGGTAAGACGTATCCAGCAAAATAGCTATAATTACACGATGGCAAAGAAACAAGAACAGGTTCAAAGTAAACTGAATAATTATAAAGTTGCAATTTTTACCGAATTGAAAAAGAAATATCTCCACAGGGAATTAAATGTAGATATTAATGTTGAAAATAAAATTATGACGGATTATATTTTTGAAAAATTAGGGGTTAATCCGGAACCTTTTGAAAACGGTTTCTTATATAGCTTTGATGATTTTTCAAATGTAGATGGTGTTTTGCTTGTGCTTTTCAAATTGGTTAATTCACAATCCTCGAAGTTGGATTATAGTATATGTGTGCAAATAGAAGATGAAGAACAATCAATTGGTTTAATAGACAGTATAAAGTTGTTGGCAGAATTGAATTTAACTAATAAAATATATATGTTAGCAAATACCAGATATAGATATAAGTTTAATAAGTCCCACCGTTACAATATTTCAAGAATGGGAATTTATCAAAAAGAAAAGGGTACAGTTGAGGTATATGAATTTGCCGAACAGGGTTAGATTTAAAATTATTTTTGAAGTAAGATTATAGAAATAAATGAGGAGTATAAACATGAGATATGATGTAGGAGAAGTTATAACAGCAATGGTTACCCCTTTTAACGAAAAAAGGGAAGTAGATTATGAAAGATTGGAGTCTTTGGCTCAACATTTGGTATCAAATGGTTCGGATGCTATTCTCGTAACAGGTACAACAGGAGAATCTCCTACGTTGACCTTTGAAGAAGAACTTGAAATTCTTTCCAGTACGAAACGAGCTGTTAATAACAAAGGCAAAGTTATTATGGGAACAGGTTCAAATTCTACCGAGACTGCTGTAACAATGGCAATGAAAGCTGAAAAAGAAGGTGCTGATGCAATTCTTTCGGTTGTTCCGTATTATAACAAACCATCTCAGGCAGGTTTGATTGAACACTTTTCAGCAGTAGCAGAAGCGGTAGATTTGCCGATTATATTATATAATATTCCGTCAAGAACGGGTGTTAATATGCAATCTGAAACAGTCAAGATTTTGGCAAAAAAATATCAAAATATTGTTGCTTTAAAACAATCTTGTGGAGATATGGATGCACTTTCAGAAATGAAATCCATATGTCCGTCTGATTTTGCAATATATTCAGGAGATGACAGTTTAACTTTGCCAATGCTTTCACTCGGTGCATGCGGTGTAATTTCTGTTGCTTCACATTTATTTGGTAATGAAATTAAATCTATGATAAGAAACTTTAAGACAGGTGATGTTTTAACTGCCAAAAATATGCATATGAAACTATATCCTGTTTTTAAAAAATTATTTATGACAACAAATCCTGTTCCGATAAAGGCTGCTTTAGCGGAAAAAGGGTTAATATGTGATTATGTAAGGCGACCTTTGGTCGAACTTACTAAAGTTGAAAAAGCAGAGTTATTTTTCACTCTCGATTCAATTTAATAGAGAACATCTGCTTAATAAAGATAAGATTATTTTAATAAGGAGTACATAAATGAAAAACAAACTGATTATGTTTTGGATGGTTATGCTGATAGCTATAATATCAATAGTTTTAATTTGCACAAAACCTACAAAATTAGGATTAGACTTAGTCGGAGGATCCAGATTAGTTTTAGAAGCCCAAACAACTGATACAATATCCAAAATAACTCCGGATATGATGTCCAGCTTACAATTTGCAATAGAAAATCGTGTTAATAAGTTAGGTGTTTCTGAAACGGTTGTTCAACGTGCCGGAGAACGCAGGTTAGTGGTAGAAATTCCTGATGTATCCGATTTGAACCAAGCGAAAGCATATTTAGGTGAAACCGCAGAATTAGATTTCCGCAAGCCGGTTAATCAAAATGGTATGGAAACTTGGTCAACGACAGGTTTAACCGGCAAAGATCTTACAAGTGCAAATTTGAGTACAAATTCTCAAAATGGTCAATGGGTTGTTGATTTGGAATTTAATGCCGAAGGGACTAAAAAGTTTGCTGATTTGACAAGAAATATGGTTGGACAACAAATGGCCATATTTTTTAATGGTGAATTGCAATCAGCACCTGTTATCAGAGAAGCCATAACAGGTGGCAGAGCTCAAATTTCAGGTGGTGATAGCGGTTTTGCATATGAAGAAGCCAAGAAAATGGTAGATTTGTTAAATGCAGGCGCATTGCCTGTTCCTGCAAAAATTATTGAAGAAAATACGGTAGGACCAACTTTGGGTGCTGATAGTATTGAAAAATCGAAAGTAGCAGGTGCAATAGGTTTGGGGGTTGTAATGCTATTTATGGCATTATATTACAGGGCTCCGGGGTTGATTGCCGATGTTGCTTTGGTAATTTATGGTTTGATGCTGTTTGCACTGTTTAAAACTATTCCTGTAACACTTACATTGGCAGGCATAGCAGGTTTTATTCTATCAATCGGGATGGCGGTTGATGCCAATATTTTGATTTTTGAAAGAACAAAAGAAGAGTTGAAAGCTGGCAGAACATTGTTTACCGCAATAAATTCCGGATTTGACAGAGCTTTTACGAGTATATTTGATTCAAATATGACAACGATTATCACTTGTATAATTTTATACTGTTGCGGAACCAGTATTGTTAAAGGGTTTGCTTTAACACTCGCAATTGGTGTAGTTGTTTCAATGTTTAGTGCTATTACTATTACAAAGAACTTCATGCATCTTGCTTTCGGAACTGAAAATCTTAAGAATCCTGCATTGTTCGGTCTACGACCTGAGGAAATCGGGGGAGGGTATTCTGTTATGGAAACGCAACGTGAAAAAGCTAAATTTGGTATATTGGACTAAGGGGGTAAGCAATGAAGATAAAATTAGATATAGTAAAGTACAGATATTTATGTTTATGTATTTCGGCAATATTATTATTACCCGGCATAGTATCAATGATATATTCAATGTTTACATATGATACACATACACCTTTAAAAGTTGGTATTGATTATACCGGCGGTACAACGTTGCAATATGGTGTACAGGGTTGTATCAAGGAGAATATGGATAATAACGGGATTTCTTATCTGAGAACAGAATTAAATAAAGCCGGCATAGAAAATCCAAATATACAGTTTTTGAATGTAAATAATACACAACAAGAAAATACAAAAAATGTGATTACTTCGGTTGTTTCTATCGGAACTCATTTTATAGATGAAAATTCCAAAGATGTTGATACTATTACAAAAGTGGTAGGCAGTGTTTATAAAGCACCGGAATTGATTCAGGTAAGTTCTGTTGGTCCTACATTGGGTAAAGAATTATTTCACAATTCATTAATAGCATTGTCGTTTGCTCTTATCGGAATTATTGCTTATTTGACATTTAGATTTCAATTTGACTATGCTTTAGCGGCAATATTTGGTCTTGTTCACGATACAATATTTATTTTGGGAGCATTTTCTATTTTAGGTTTATTTTACGGGGTTAGAATTGATGCTTTATTTGTAACGGCGTTGCTTACTGTGATTGGGTTTTCTGTACACGATACAATTGTTGTATTTGACAGAGTTCGTGAAAATTTGAAATATTATTCCAAAAAGATGTCCTTTGGTGAAATTATGAATGCGAGTATTAATCAAACATTAGCAAGAAGTATTAATACATCATTTACTACTTTAATAACATTGTTGGCATTGTATTTCTTTGGCGGTGTTACTACAAAAGATTTTGTGTTAGCGATGGCTTTGGGTATATTGGTTGGTACTTATTCAAGTATTTTCTTCTGCTCAACCCTTGTTGAAATATGGGAAGATAAAAAGAAAAATGTATAATGCATATTTAAAAAAATAATGAATGGATGTTCTGTTACTGAACATCCATTTATTATTTTGATGTTTATTCTCCTTAATTTACAATTTATTTTGTCAGGAGTGTACATATCTTGCACAATATTTTGCAATTGGGCATTTATTACACATTGGTTTTATTGGTTTACAAATATTTTGTCCTAATGTTACAAGTAAAGTATTAATGTCAATCCAATATTTTTGCGGTAATTTTTCCCTTAGGGCAAATTCTGTTTCTTCCGGAGAATTTGTTTTTATATAGCCCAAACGATTGAATATCCTGTGAACATGAACATCAACACAGATTGCTGGTTTGTTAAATCCCAGAGAAAGTACAAGATTAGCTGTTTTTCGCCCGACACCTTTGAATTTTATCAAATCTTCAATCTCATCAGGCACTTTACCTCCAAGATTTTCATCAATTTCTTTAGAAAGTTCTATGATTTGTTTAGCTTTATTTCCATAAAACCCAACCGGATAAATCGCTTTTGTTAATATTTTAGGGTTAATATTTTTCATCTCAGCAGGCGTTTTTGCCAAATCAAACATTCTCAATGTTGCAGGATAAGTTGTTTTATCATTGGTTCTGAGGCTTAAAATACAAGCAATCAAAACTAAATACGGATCCTTAAGTGATTCCATAAGGTTTACAAAATCGCTTTTAGGAAGCTCTGATTTTTGAAGAATTGATACAACTTTATCAATCATAATTTGAGTATTCATTATTTATTTAAAGCAGCTTTGAGTCGAGCTAATGAACGGGCAAGTGCAGCTTGGGCTCTTTGGGTATCTACTTTAGCTGCCGTATCTGCAAGTCTTGCTTCTGCTCTTTGTTTTGCATCTTTTGCACGACTTACGTCAATATCTTTGCCATCTTCACAAACATCAGTTAAAATGGTAGCTACGTTATCTTTAAATTGAAAAACTCCGCCCATTGTTGCAAAACATTTTTCTTCATTACCTATTAAAGCCTTTGTAACTCCGATATCCAAGACAGTCGTTACAGGTATATGGTCTTTTAAAATACCCATTTGCCCGCTTTTTGTTTGTATAACAAGCTCATCAACTTCGTTTTCATATACTATTCGTTCGTGCGTAATTATTTTTAACAACATTTTAATCTATTTACCTGCTAATTAATTTAATGTTTTTGCTTTTTCAATAGCTTCTTCGATAGTACCAACCATGTAGAAGGCTTGTTCAGGAAGATCATCATGTTTACCTTCAATGATTTCTTTAAAGCCACGGATTGTATCTTCCAATTTTACATATTTACCTTGAATACCTGAGAATTGTTCTGCCACAAAGAACGGTTGGGACAAGAATTTTTGAATTTTTCTTGCTCTGTTTACAGTTTCTTTATCTTCATCAGACAATTCATCCATACCTAAAATAGCGATAATATCTTGTAATTCTTTGTATTTTTGTAAGATTTCAAGAACTTTTCTTGTAACAGAATAATGTTCTTCACCAATAATATTTGGATCTAATACCCTTGAGTTTGAAGCAAGAGGATCAACTGCCGGATAAATACCCAAAGATGCGATTTGTCTTGAAAGAACTGTGGAAGCATCCAAGTGAGAGAATGTCGTTGCTGGTGCAGGGTCTGTCAAGTCATCTGCAGGGACGTAGATTGCTTGTACAGACGTGATTGATCCGTCTTTTGTTGATGTAATTCTTTCTTGTAATTCACCCATTTCAGTTGCTAAAGTAGGTTGATAACCAACGGCTGAAGGCATACGACCAAGAAGTGCGGATACTTCTGAACCTGCTTGAGTAAATCTGAAAATATTATCAATAAATAAAAGTACGTCTTGTTTTGAAAAATCTCTGAAATATTCAGCAGCAGTAAGGGCAGAAAGTCCGACTCTCATTCTTGCTCCCGGCGGTTCATTCATCTGACCGTATATTAATGCAACTTTATCAATAACTCCGGATTCTTTCATTTCATTCCAAAGGTCATTCCCTTCACGGGTTCTTTCTCCAACACCGCCAAAAACAGATACGCCTGAGTGCTCTGATGCAATATTATGAATTAATTCCATAATAAGAACTGTTTTACCAACACCTGCTCCGCCGAACAAACCGATTTTACCACCCTTTTGGTAAGGTTGAATTAAGTCGATTGCTTTAATACCTGTTTCTAAAATTTCAATTTCTGTATTTTGGTCAACAAGTTTTGGTGATTCTCTATGAATAGGTAAGTAAGTATCCGTTTCTATCTGTCCCATTTTATCAACAGGTTCACCGATAACGTTCAAAATTCTTCCCAAAATAGGCTTACCAACAGGAACTTTAATTGGTTCGTAAGTGTTTTCAACTTTCATTCCTCTTTTAAGTCCGTCGGTTGACGACATTGCAACAGTTCTAACTCTATTAGAACCAAGCATTTGTTGAACTTCCGCTACGACAACATGACCGTCGTTGCACGTAATCTTAAGTGCATTGTATATTTCCGGTAATTCACCTTGTTGAAACTCAACATCAATAACCGGCCCGATAATTTGTGTAATCAAACCTTCGTTTTTGTTTAAAGTCTGCATAAAATTTACCTCTTCTCAATAAACGGGAGAATATAAAACCGAATTGCGGATTTACTTCTCATATCATTCAAAAACAATTATACATTAATTTTTTACTTTTAGCAAGAATTGTGGCTTGGTGATGCGGAAAATAGTACAAATTGAGGATATAATTTATGTAATTTGCATTTCGCAAGGAACTTTACCTTTTTTTAACATTTCAATCAAAGGATTTAAAAAGATTTCTTCTCCTAAGCCGTTAGATTTAAGTACATAATAAGAAATCTCACAAAGTTCCTTACAAATATCCAAAATCGGTTTATTTTTAATTCTCGCATTAATAGCATGTCGTGGAATGTTATACCTAAGTTCTTTTATTTCATTGGTCGTATATTTATTCAAAATTGAGTCAACTTCTGAAATTGCATCTTTTGAATACATGATTCCTTTATATAGTGCAGGGATTGAGTATTCAAGCCCACCACCCACACAATCATGGTTTCTTATTTCAATAAAATTCCTTAGCCGGACTTCAGGAAAATATAAATTTGAATGTAACTTCCAATCTTCAAGGGTTGGTATAAAACCTTCAAAACCTTTATCCATAAATTCTTTGAAATCTATTTTCCCGTTAATATTTATAAGTTTCTCGTTTCTGTTAATAAATATCATAGGTGTTTTTAAAAGTAATGCTACATAATCTTCAAATTGCATATTTTTGTCAAAATCTGTTGCAAATCCGCAACGCTCATTATCAGTATTTAACCAAGCCAATGCTCTGAAAGATTTATATCCCGTATCCACTCCACCTCGGATTTTGGAATTGGCAAACATAGCGGTTGCAAAAGGTGTCATTAAATTTGCAAGTCTAAATTTTTTCATTGCATCATCTTCAGATTTATAATCGATACCAACTTGGATACCGGCAGTTTCTCTCATCATTACATCAGATAATATTCCCCAAAGATATTTTGCCATGGAATGATATCTTCTTTTTGGTAGAAGTTCAATACTTCTGTATGTAGTTTTTGGAGAAACTCCTATGTTTAAAAGTTTTATGCCAAAATATTCAAGTGCCGGTGAAATTGCAAAATCAATTTCTTCGATTTTATTTTTTAATTCGGCTATTGTGTTTTGTGGTTTAAGGCTAAGCTCAAACTGGCATCCCGGTTCTAAAGTTATTGTATCATGCAGTTTTTTTAATCCGATAATATTGTTATTGTCAAGAATGTAATCCCAATTATTAATTTTTGCAATTTCTCTCAAAAGTTCGCCTATTCCAAACTCTCCTTTGTATGGTACAACTTCTCCGTCCGATTTGTAAACCGGAATTCTTTCGTATTCCATGCCGATTTTTTGTTCAGTTTTACATCCGCCATAAAACTCATCAGTAAGATTACTGTATTCCAAGCGTTCTTCCGTTTCTAATTTGCAATAGTTCACGACTTTCTCCTTAAAAAAATTATAATCTAAATTCAACAAAATAAATATACCTTTTAATAATATTTTTAACATTTACCTGTTTGTATTATTATATTTAGTATGTTGGACTATTTACAAAGAGCAAAATTTTTTAAAACAAAAAAAAGGTTAGGACAGAACTTCCTTATAAATCCTGATGTAATTTCTGATATCATTGAATTTGCTAAAATAAATAAGGATGATGTAATTTTGGAAATTGGTCCGGGAGTTGGTTTTGTTACGGAACAGTTGATTAAGCATGCCCAAAAAGTTATTGCCGTAGAACTTGACGAAGAAGCTATTAAAGAGCTTGAGAAACTTAATGCGCCGAATCTTGAAATTATACATAAAGATATTCTAAAAACCGAATTGTCTGATTTGCATGACGGAAAACTTAAAGTGGTTGCGAATATACCTTATTATATTACAACTCCGATTATTGCTCATTTGCTTGGTGAAATTGATGACTTGACTAATTCAAATCGGTCAAAAATAACTGATATAATTCTAATGGTTCAGGAAGAAGTTGCAAGAAGAATTGTAGCAACGGAAAATTCAGCAAGTAAACAATACGGACTTTTGACTATACTTTCTCAATTTTGGGCTGATTGTTCAATTCTAAAACTTGTTGGCAGGAAATCATTCTATCCTGCTCCGAAAGTCAATTCTGCACTTGTGTTAATGAAAGTAAGAAAAGAACCGTTATTAAATCTTTCTGATTATTCGTATTTTAGAAGAGTTATAAAAGCAGCATTTTCACAACGTAGAAAAACCTTAAAAAATTGTCTTTTAAGTGCAGGATTTGACAAAAATAAGATTAATGACGCTATTTTAAAACTTAACCTCGATCAAAATATACGTGGTGAAAAACTTTCAATAGAACAGTTCGGCGAACTTTCAAAATTACTTTAAAACAAATGTATATGCATTTCATTCACTCCCCAAAAACTAAAATTAATTATTTATAATTATAGCTTTACAAAATTTAATAAAACTTAATATTATTTTTGGTAGTAAAACACTTGATATACATATTTAAAAACATAATATAGCAAAATTCATTTGTAACAATTTAATGAATTACTCTAAAGTTTTTTCAAAATATGCTGTTGCAGATACCGTATGGGTACGAATTAAAATAAGAAAGGTGTCAAGATGAGTAATGAATTAAATATTGGAAGTATTAAAAATGCTGCATTACGTGCATTTGCAGAAAGTATTGATATTAATGCCAATAATGGAGGACAAAAGAAAGGTGTGTTAGAAGAGAGTGAATTATCAATATTTATGCAGTGTGGAAGTATGAGCTTAAAAGAGAATAAATCTGCTTATAGCGAATTTAAAGAAATATGTGATAAACTTATGAAACCATTGAAGAACAGATTTCTATACGACGGAGGCAATATTTTAAAGGCACCTAAAGCTATACAAAATACAGAAAATAGTAATGTCGAGGCATTTGCTGAACAAGGATACTTTTTCAAATCCACAAAAGAACTGGAAGACGGCACACAACTAATAATATATGAAAATAAAGATGGCTCAGAGTTGACTGAAAATTTAACAAATCTTGAGCTGAGATATTATGACAAAGAAGGACACTTGACAGAAAGACATTACAAAGATTATACAAACAATAATTATATTATTGATAAAATACGTGGTAATAAAAATTCATCAACAATAGCTACATACACAGCAGACGGAGTTTTAATCTGTGAAACGACAGCCAAGAATAGTACTGTAACAACTAAATATTATGATGAAGAAACCGGAAAGATAACTAAAAGCTCGATTAGTAATGGTAATAATATCAAAGAAGGTAAAATATATAAACATGTTGGCGATAAAAAATATATTGAACAGATATCCAAAGATAATGGTAACTACCATATATTCTTTGATCGTGATGCAAATGGGAATTTGAAAAAAATTAAATTTTACCAAGATACACAGGACTACCAACAAAATTTTTTCATTGATGTAGAAGAAAATGCTGTAACAGGTAACTGGTACGGTTATGGTGATGATGTCCAAAGGCCATATGATGAAAATGGAGATTTCAATGAAAATAAAAATATGAGCATTTGCAAAAACTTTATATACCAATGTAAAGATATACCGCAAGACATAAAAGAGAAAATAAGGTCAGGCAAAATGGAAGTATATTGTGAATATAGATACGAGTCAGAATGTTATTAATGTAATAGTATTATGTTAGTTTAAAGGTCGAATTTGCGAATTCGACCTTTATTTATAATGTTTTATTATCCGAATAATTGAAAAAGATTGTACAATACGCTATAATTAGTCAAAAAATACGAGGAGGGAAATGTGGATACAAATGCTTTATATAAAATAGTCTATGGACTTTATGTTCTGACCGCTCACGAAAACGAAAAAGATAACGGTTGTATTCTAAATACAGTTATGCAGGTTACTTCCGATCCTTGTATGGTTGCTATTGCTGTTAACAAGCAAAATTATACAAATGAAATAATTTCCAAGACACGCAAATTTAATATATCTACTCTTGCAGAGGGCACAAAATTTGATATATTCAAAAGGTTCGGGTTTCAAAGCGGACGTGATGTTGATAAATTTGTGAATTTTTATGATACAAAGCGTTCTCCCAACGGAGTTTTATATATCACACAAAATACAAATGCTTTTATGTCAGCATATGTAAAACAGGAAATCGACTTGGAAACTCATACAATGTTTATTGGTCAACTTGTAGAAGCTGTATGCTTATCTGACAAACCGACAGTAACCTATGATTTTTATCAAAAAAATATTAAACCAAAACCGGAAAACACACAGAAAAAAGGTTGGAGATGCAAAGTATGCGGATATGTTTATGATGGTGAAAATTTGCCTGAAGATTATATATGCCCGATATGTAAGCACGGAGTCGCTGATTTTGAGCGGATTTTATAAGTTTAGTTTTTTAGAATAATAAAACTTACTTGAAATCTAAAAATGTTTGTGGGAAAATGCTGTTTATGGCACAGTAGCTCAGTTGGTGAGAGCGCACGGCTCATACCCGTGAGGTCAGTTAATTGTAAACACTGAAAGATATTATCATCAAAGGGTTACAAGCTACAACAAACAAAACTTACCGAAAATTGTTTCAAAATTGTTTCAACAATGATATAGTAAAATTGAAAACTAAATAAATTTTTAACAGCATGGCTGAGTAGCTCAGTTGGTGAGAGCGCGCGGCTCATACCCGCGAGGTCGGCGGTTCGAATCCACCCTCAGCTATTTATTTTAAAGGATTTCTAAAAATAGAAATCCTTTTTTAATGCTTTTGTTTCAGTTTGTTTATATACTTATAAATAGTTGTAAATTGTCTTGGATTTTATGAAAAAGTGTTAGATAAAATAAGAATTTATACTTTGTTGGATTAGCAAATACCATCTGGATATTGATGCACAGTTTGACGATGAGTTTTTATGCAAGAATTTAGCTACTTTGCCCTACTTATGTGCCTTTCAAAAGTCGGAAGTTGTTAAATATTGCAAAAATCAAACTGTGCAAACAGTGCAAGTGATGTGCGAAAAAATGCACAAATTGTGTATACAAAGCATTGAGAGTGTTTATTTATTGTCAGGCGATGCCTGACCTACAAGCTAAGTGTTCTTGTACAGTGATTTCTCATTCAAATACAAAATTTACAAGTTGCTCTAATGTTTCATTGTTACCGATAGAATCATTTGTTAATAATAAATTTGCAATAGCAATTTTTTAACCCTCATTGTTAAGATTTTCATTATTTTGATTTTGTGTAGTTCCTGTTGCATTCCAACTTATTGAATGTTTTTTTAATAATTGTCTGCATGTATTAAGTGAAATATCTAATTCATTACATATATCTGAAATTGTAAATCCTTTTAAAATTAGAGTTAATAATTCACCTTTTTTAATTTTTGCTATTCGTTCTTTTTGTTCCTGATGTGTTGTTTTAATACCAATTCTCTTTAATAAAACAGTATATTGTTTTCTGGTTAAACCTAATTCGTTATAAACATCTTTATGAAATTCTTTTTCTTCTATTTGGGCTTGTAATTGTTCTTCACTAAATTGAGCAAGCAATTCTCTAGTTTGTATATGAGGTGTTTTTATTTGATAAAATTTTATCATTTGATAATACATATATTGTGAAATATTGTTTTCTTCACATATTTCATCAATTGTTTTATTAGATTTAATTGCTTGTTCTAATTCATCTTTTGTCATTGGATAACTGTCTGCTGCTCTTGATTTTTTCCAAGAAACTTCAATGCCAAATTTCCGTTCTAAATTATAGAAGGTTCCTTTGCTAATATTTAATTTTTGACAAGCTTCTTTTGTTGAAGTTGAATTGGCTACTACTTCGCTAAACATTTTATATGTAATATTGGCAACTTTATCTCTACTATTTTTTTGAGGTGTTGTAATACTTCCTTCATCTATTAATGTCTGAAATTGGTGTGTTGATATTCCATACTTTGTTAATAATTCTGAAATTGGAATATCTGCGTTTATATCAGCCTGCAAACTTTGTAAATCTAGATTTCTTCTTTGTTCTACTGCTAGAACATTTGATGTTTTAATATTATTTACGCTCATTGTAGTTTGATATCGAATTGGAGTGATATGATATTCATCACAAATACTTTTTAAACTTCTACCAGAATTCGCAATCGCTTCTAGCTCAGATTTTGTTAAGCAATCCCATTCTTCATGTTCATTAATTAATTCAACTTTTACATTAAATTTTTCTTTTAATGTATGAAATGTTTTATTTGTGATTCCTAGTTTTCTGCAAACTTCTACTTGAGTATGAGCTCCTTCCAATGCTGCAATAAATTCTTCTCTTGATATGTTTTCAACTTTTTCATTATTTTTCATTTTTTTAGACTTTAAATTGTTATCCTTTAATAAGCCTAAATATTGGTAATGACCTATATTGTATTTTTTTAAAATTTCCTCCGTTGTTAATAAACCTTCTTGTACATCTTTTTTAAATTTTTGTATATCAACATTTGCTCTATTTTGCCTTGAAATTTGTCTTTGGGATTGAATATTAAACTCTTTAACAATTTGGCAATATAAAGCTGAACTTATACCAAGTTCCTCGCAAATTTGCTTGTATGGCATCTTTTGATTAACTCTTTTTTCTATTTCTTCGGCTAAAACTTTGTGATCGAATTTAGCTCTAGAACTTTTATCTTGATTAATTGCGATTATTGCTGTTGCAACAGATGTTGCAGCAGCACTTGCAATAGCAAGAGTTTTATCAGCAATATTTTTATCAATCTTGCTAGTAGGCAATTTCTGACCAAAATTAATATTTCTAGTATTAATATTATTAGTATATGATTTTATTTCATTTTTTAATTCCACTAACTTCACCTTACCAATTTTTATATTCTTTTTAAATTTTAGATAATTAAGTCATAGTTTATCTACAAATTTATTCTACATATATATAAAGTATTTTCGTTATAAAAAATTGCTTATTTTCGTCGCATAATTTTATTTTATGTAACAATTATACTATCGTTTATTAAGTAATTTTATCCTCATCAAAATGTGGGTGCTCAAAATGTACATAAATAAGGCGAATAAAATATTTTGAGTTATAAATCAAATTCATCAATGGCGTTAAAAATTTCTTCAAATGTTTTTCTATCCACGTGAATTTTAGTTGATGAATCCCAAGGATTGATTAAATATACATATTTTGAATCACTACGAGAAA
Organism: bacterium; assembly: GCA_024408855.1. Classification (GTDB taxonomy): domain Bacteria; phylum Cyanobacteriota; class Vampirovibrionia; order Gastranaerophilales; family Gastranaerophilaceae; genus CAG-196. The sequence goes on from JAKSUQ010000007.1 coordinate 67,713, forward strand.
CAGTATACGCATGGTTTCTAACAAGCTTTGCAGATATCATTAGAAGCTTTTATGTTAATTGGTCCTTTATTTCTATTAGCTGAAACAACCGCTATATGATTTGGTTTATTAAATTACAATTTGAATATAATTGTTACAATAATCAAATCTACTGTTATTAATGATTAAATCGAGGGTTAATTTAAACCATCTATGAACTATATTCTTGTTTGCATAAAAATTAATTTCTCTATTTTCAAAATGGTCTTAGGAAAATATTTTTGCAAATAGTATAACCTGAGTTGATGAGGGCTTGTAGTTACTCCTGCATTCATAATGGCATTAGTATCCGCAGTACATTCACTTAAACCATTCTCAGATTCATAACACCCTTCATTTATAATATGTTCAAGAATTTTTCTATCACTGATTGTAGTATTTTTTAAATAGTTTTCATATTCTGCTTTAAATATTTCTTTTAATTCAACATTATTACCAATGTTATTTCCTGAAACATCATAAATAAAATGTCCATATTCATGCATAAATGTATTTAAGTAACTCTGAAAATTATCATATTCACCAATTTCAATATCCATTTTACCGTCTTTTTGTGGAAAACAACAACCGTCATACTTATATTCCCCACGCATTAATCCATTTAGATGTTCTTCTGTCAATAAATATAATTGATTTGCCGGAATTTTTTTCAAAATATTCATAAAAAAATCAATATCATTTTCTTTTTTAACATAGTTAACAAGATTAATAACATGATTTGAACCATTATCTATATTTTTAATTTCTATAGAATTATCAATTATAGAAATTTCAAAATTTTGTGTAGTATTAAATTCAGAAAGCTCATACAAATACTTTTCTGGATTATTACTAGTTTTCGACAAAGTTGAACTTTTATCGAGCAATATTACGCCATTTTGGTCAATTATAGAAAATGTAATTTTTTTCATATTAACGTTTGATTCAGAAAGAAGTTTCGTTTCTACACCTTCTGGAGAAATTGTATTCCTTGATAAAATATTTGTTTGAGTATTTTCGTCATACGTTGTTTTTTGTATATATTTTATGTTTCCTGTAGAATCTTTTTCTTCGATTAAATATAAACCATTTTCTTGTTTAGAAATGATTATAGTTGTGCCATTTTGACTAGTAACCATTTCTTGAATATCATATTTGCTATAATCATTTGGATCATATCTACGATATTTTATCTTTTCTTTTATTCCATTGCTATAATTTTCGTCATACGCATTAATAAATTCTTTCGAAAAAGGTATTTCTGCCCACTCGTCATCTTCTTTTTTTATATATTCTACTAAACCATTTTTATCTAATACATAGGAATTTTGTTCACTATCATCATAAGTTGATAGTTGGATAAATTCTTCGGAAAGTTCCTGTATCCAAAAGCTTTTGTTGCTTTCTAAAACTTTATATAAATCTTCTGACTGAAAAGACATAACCTGTAATAGCTGTTGATATGTCTGAATCTGTATTTTACCATACAATTGTATTTTTTTGTAAAAATCCTTAATTGTGCTTTTTTCTTTTTTATCATTTATTTTTGACAAAATATCTTTAAAATATTTTTTAAATTCTTTTTGGGTAAATGTTTCGGGATTATTATCCATGCAAGCAAATTTTAACACTTCGTCTTGTATATTTTTAATCTCAGTATCATCCCATATAGAATTGTTATTTTTATCATACTCTTTAAAAATACTATTTTCAGGTATTTTATCACCTATATTTATTGAATTTATAATTGATAAAAAGAAATTCATATAAATGATATCGGTAAAAATTTTTTAAACTTTAGTAAATTTTGTAAAACATTTACAATTATATTAAAATTGTTACAATAATCAAAACTGCAAGTTCAATAAGTAAGTGGAACACAAAACAAGAAAAATAACTACAATAAAAATAGAAAGGAAAGTGTTAATTTGCAATAAATCAAATAAAAAAATTCAGTATATTTGATAGTTTTTACTTGCAAAAAAATTTCAGCATATTATATTAGGAATGTGATAGACAAGGGAGCGTAGCTCAGTTGGTGAGAGCGCGCGGCTCATACCCGCGAGGTCGGCGGTTCGAATCCACCCTCAGCTATTTATTTTAAAGGATTTCTAAAAATAGAAATCCTTTTTTAATGCCTTTGTTTCAGTTTGTTTATAATTCTCAAACTGTTTAAAATATGCATTTGCGGTGCGAAAATGTGCACAAATTTGGTATGCAAAACATTTTGGAAAAGTTGTTGGGTTAAAACCCGACCTATTCACTGTTTTTCTGTTCGCATTCGGAGTCCTTACCCCTACCCACCAATAAAAGAGACCTCATTTTTGAGGTCTTTTTTATTATTTATTTGGTATGTATAAACGCACCCTTGCTAAATTTTATGCTTTGGGAATTGCACCGGGAATCTACTAACTATTGGCTGCGGGTCAATACCAGAATATGCTCTCCATGTTTCAGCAGGAGGTACCACTAAATTTTTAGCGTCTTTTACCGCATTTACTCCTTCTCTAAATTCTGCCGCACTTATAGTAGCTTTTTCTAAAGTTTTTGCTGCCATTTTTCCTTCAACTTCATCTAACAATGTGTTTTTACTTTTTTGAGCTGCTGTCGTTAGTTTGTTAATCACAGGTTTTGCTTGAATCTTGCTCATAAATAACCTTCCTTTCATTTAAAATAACCAACTAAATATATAAAGTATTGTTGCATACAAAAATTGCCTTAATGAGTATGCGGAAAAAGTGAAAAATTAGCTCAAATATAGCAATAATTTGAAAAATTCATCTTAATAAAACTTAATATTCGAGGCAAAAATTGAAAAATTTTCTTGTTTTGTTAGTGAGTAGGTTGGGGTTTCTACCCCAACAATATCAATAATGCTAATTTAACAATTTATTGTAAAATAAATATATGAATTATCGTAGAATATTTGTACCAAATAGTTATGTTCATTTAATAATAGTTGCATACAAAAGAAAATCTATATTTATTAAATATATTGATTTGTTGAGAAAAGCCTTTGAAAATTCTAAAAAATATTATCAATATGAAATCATTTCTATTTGTGTATTACCTGACCATATCCATTTAATTATTAATCCAAATAACATTCTTGAATATCCTAAAATAATAACTTCAATAAAATATTATTTTTCTAAAAATTATGATGTTGGGGTAGAAACCCCAACCTACGGTTATATAAACAAAGGTGAAAAAGGTGTTTTTCAAAGAAGATATTTTGAACATACAATTCTTAATCAAAATGACTTAAACAATCATATTGATTATATTCACTACAATCCCGTAAAACATGGTTTTGTTAAAAATGTGAAAGATTGGGAATATTCTTCTTTTCACAAATTTGTAAAACAAAATTTATATGATGAAAATTGGGGTAGTTTAAAAGATATTAATAATTTGAAAAATTTGTCTTTTGAATAATTCTCAAATCAACTGTTATTAATCATTAAATCGAGTGTTAATTTA
>JAKSUQ010000070.1 GCA_024408855.1 bacterium
AATATCGTCTTTGCTCATTTGGCATAATTATTACCCTTTCTATTCATTGTTTTTATTAAGATCTAAATCAAAGTTTGTTGCTTCCGCTATTGCTTCGCGTAAGTCGTATTCCTGTTGCTTTAATTTAGCTGTTTGCTTGTCCTTGTCTTGCCAATCGTCGGTATAATTTCGAAGTAGCATGCCTGCCGCAGTTTCCGACGGCGGGCAATAACGGTGGAAGGTTTCAATATTTGTTATTGCTTGCCCTTCCTTGTCTCTTTTAGCTGTTACTTTTTCTTCCGTGTATGTGAAGCCCAACGCCTTTTTTAATAAAGCCGCTTTAATTTCTATTACAATTTCTTCGCGCCCGCGCGCGAAAGCGTCTTTTAATTCCGAATGTTCCGCTTGATATTTATATAGCGTGGACGTGGCAATATTATAAGCTTTTGCTATTTCTTCAACCGTCGCGCCCGCTTCAACCGCCTTTTTAATTTTTGGAATATCCGGCTTGATTAAAGTTTCATACTTCGACGCTCTAGCCATAAATTCACCCGCCTTTTACGCATAAAAGGGCACGTATTATATTTAATTTTCATAACTAACATAATAGCGCCCCTTTTATCTTAATTTTAGCCCGCTCAAATAAAAATATTATTGCGGCTATTCATTCATTTTTAAAATAAGCCAAATTGTGCCTTAAGTCAACAACCCGTTAATTTAATACTATATTTTGTTGCATAACGTCACAACTTATTACATAACGCAGCAAAAGGGCATACCCGGAAATAGTACGCCCTTATTGCTTGTAACTTTTTAATTACTACTACAAATAATACATTTTTAGATTTTATTGTTGCTTTTTATTAAAAATTTCTTTCGCGTCGTTCAATTCGTTAAGATCTTTTGCAAACTCTTCTTTTTCTTGCGCTTTCTGCTGCGCTTCCGCTTTTTGCTGTTTTAACTCTTTGTCTACCGCGTCCAAAACTTTTTGCTTTTCTTCTTCCGTCATAACTAACCGCCCCTAACTTTTGTTTTATCATGCTGCGGTTTTAGTTTTCACGGCTTTATGTATTTTTATTCTTGTTAATATCCGTGTCGGCTTTTAATTCGCCGTCGTCGGTTGTCAAATTTGACAACTTGCTTTTTACGTCGGATATAATGCTTTCAAGCCACCCCGGCTCGTACGTTTCAAGCGGTACAATCATAACGCTATTTTCTGATTTCTTGAAGTCCGGGGCATATTCAAAAGAAATGTGCGCGTTTGTTACGTCGTATTCTATTTTGCTTACATAGTAAATATTTTCAACGTGCTTTATTGTTACGTCAAAATGATAGTTTTCATTTAAAAAGCCGTATTCGTCAAGCTTGCTTGCAACCATGAATTTTAAGCCTAAATATGTATCGCTTTGGAAGCCGCGAATAGTAGCTAATATCTTTAATAATTCGTTGTAACGTGTCATTGTAAACCTTCTTCCATTTTCCCCGTAATACAAAACATGCACACCGGGCAATATATATTTTGATCTAGCCATTTTACAAAAAGCGCTGTTTTTGCCCCGCATATTAAGCAAGGCACGCGCATTATTACTATTTTAGGCATTTTGTTAGCTTCTTTCTTAATCTTTTACCGCCAATTTTAATCTTGCCTTGTAGGTATATTCCCTGCTTACGGGGTTAATACATTCTTCGGGTATAATTAAATCTTGCTTTATAAGTTCTTTTGCAAATGTTTTTGATAAATTATCTTTAATATAAGCTTCATAAACGCCGTATGCGGTACTGTGCCTAATTTGGGCGGCGTCGTCAAAAGATATAGAAAAGTTAGCGCAACAATCTACAATTCTAAAATTGTCTGCACTTAAAGCATATGGCGGTGTAATTAAATATGCGTAGGGATCTTTTTTTGCTTCTGCAATTTCTGTTTTTAATTGATTATTTGTTTTGTGCATATCGCATATTTTTAAAATTAAGAAAATAATAATAAATAACGATATAGCTATGCTAATTACTAAAATACTTTGTGTTTCCATTTTTTTACTTCCTTTCTTTTCTACTTTGAGAAGTGGCAGCGCGTGCAGGTGTCGAACCTGCGTTTATTGGGTCAAAGCCAATTGCACT
>JAKSUQ010000071.1 GCA_024408855.1 bacterium
ATTGCGGCATCAATACCAACATTTGTTGGAGATTCTTGAACGAATTTCTTCCAATATGCTTTCTTAATGTTGTTTTTAAGTTCAACACCTAAAGGACCGTAATCCCATGAATTAGAAAGACCACCGTAGATCTCTGAATCTGGGTAGACGAAACCACTTGTAATTAAGTGATTTACGATTTCATCAAATTTCTTTTCCATATTATTAAACCTCATTTTAAAAAAATGATATCGATTAAATATCCTATAAATAATTTAATTTGTCAACCTATTTTAAGTGTAGTTAGTGACATACTCCCGCCACTTAAGCAATAAAATTGCTTTGAAGTGGGGGCTTCTTACTCAAGGAATCTAGAGATTCCAGTATCAATAAGCTATCCGGCTGTGCCCCAGCCTTAATTTGTTTAATCGCTTCTACTAATATGTTTTTAGCAGCATTTTCGTCTCTTTTTAATTTTGCTCCACAATTTGGGCAAGTATAGGAACGAAGAGATAGGCTTTTCACATTTTCATTCTTGTATCCACACACATTGCAAATTTGAGAAGATGCAAAATATTTGCCAACCCTCACAAGTAATCTACCATACCATTTTGCTTTGTATTCTAGTATTGTAGCAAATCTTGAAAAACTTGCATCGACAACCGATTTTGCAACTAATTTATTTTGTTCCATATTCTTAACATCCAACGTTTCAATTGCAATCACTTGGTTATCGCGAATGATTTGTGTTGAAAGCTTATGGAGAAAATCATCTCTCTGTTTGTTTATTTTTTCATGAATTTTTGCAACCTTAATCCTCTGTTTGTTTCTGTTGTTGCTTCCTTTTTGCATATGAGCAAGTTTACGCTGTTCGATTGCCAAACGTTGTTCCATTTTTTTAAAATATTTAGGATTTTCATAGCTTTTTCCATTAGAATCAACAATAAAAGTTTTAATGCCTAAATCAATTCCTATTGCATTTTTAGACTGATCCAATTTCTTTTTATCTTCTGTTTCAACAAGTAGTGAAATATAGTATTTTCCGCTGCATGTCATTGATATAGTTACAGATTTTATTGTGCCTTCAAAATTTCGATGCTTTTTAATTCTAATTCTCTTGCATTTAGGAATTGTGATGTATTTTCCATTATCTGAAAATTTAACGCTATTTCGCTGGTTGTTTGTGGTGTATGATTGATCATTCTTTTTTGATTTAAATTTTGGAAATTGTGTGCGATGAGAAAAGAAATTTTTATATGCCGTTTCCCTTGCAAGTTGAGCATTTGCTAACGCCAAAGAATCAATTTCTTTCAAAAATTCAAATTCTTGCTTATATTTTGCTGGTGTTGGATTAATTGTTTTGCTTGTTTCGTTATAATAGTCAATTTTGTCTTGAAGAGATTTGTTATAGAAAAAGCGAACACAGCCAAAACATTTTGCAAAGTATTCTTTTTGCAATGAATTTGGATAAATTCTATATTTGTAAGCTATCTTCATTTACTCTCCTTGGCTTTCAATGTATTTTTTAATTATTTCAATTGTTGCTCCGCCTGTTGATATTAAACAGAAACTTGTGCTCCAGAAATTTCCTCTCCAGAGTTGTTATTTAATTTGAGGAAATTCTTTTTTAATGATTCTTGAGGATGCACTTTTATATGCATTTATAAATTTGGAAATATTTGTATTTGGATTTGCATTAAATAAAATATGCACATGATCAATGTCGTGGTTCCAATTCTCCAACCTGATATTATAATTTTTACATTTTTTTCACATTGAATTCTCATATTTAATGAAATTTCATCATTAATCACTTTTCTTCGATATTTAACCACTAAAATTAAAGATAATGCAATATGAACACTGAATGATTATTTGACATTAATTCCATATATTAATTATACCATGTAATACTTTGTATTACTATATTTATTAAATAAATTTTTATCCACAATCGACTGAGTGGAATTCATCCCCCGCTTACAATAAATTGTTGAAGACGGGGGACTTCTTCCTTAATTTGCTAATTTATTAAATTTTTTCTAACAAAGTTAGTGATTTTAATTCAAATTGACCAACAAAC
>JAKSUQ010000072.1 GCA_024408855.1 bacterium
TAAATTGCTAGTAATTCGTAGTAATTTACTAAATATTACTACTTTCCCCGAGTAATGACGTTTTGCGTCATTACATACGGGGTTATTTACTGACGTAATGCCTGGTCTACTAAACTACTTGTATCAATGTCGTGTGTTTGTTTTTCTGCCTGGTCTTTCTTTTTGTGTCTGTTCGAGTCTATGTATTTTAATAACATAAAATCCGACTCAATAATTCTATCGTACCATTCGGGGCGGTTTTCTTTTGCATAGTTTACCAGGTCGCAAAACTCGGTAATGTCATTTTCAACCATATAGTTAAACATTTCTCTTTTGATGTTCTTGAGGTCGGTTTTAGTTAAGAAAAATGATTCTATATCTAAATCAACTCCCCCATATAATTGAATATCGTTTTTGTCATATTGAGCCTTTGACGGATAATCAATATGAGTTAAATATCTAATCATTGAGCGAATGTCTTTTACTCTTTCGGGGATTGTTCCATTTACTTTCTCGGGAATAGTCTTTACTTGATCATAAGACTTTACACCGCTAAAAATCACTACAATATGCCAATGTGGTTTTTTAGGTTCTCCCGTTGGTGTTAAATCTTTGTCGTGTAAAGGGGATACAACAAACTGTATTTGCTCGTTGTTTAAAATCTCAATCCAATTACCTGGAGCAGATTCGGGATAGATAATAAAAGTCCAATTGCGTGTGCGTGTGTCTTTCTCAACACTGTTTTGAGTTGTTTTCAATTTTGATACCTCTTTTTTTATGCCTCTGCAAAGGCATTTATTATTGTAATTCAATATTCAAATTTTTTGAATATGCCGATATAATAAGTAACAACTTTTGAAAGGAAAAATTTCCTTTCTCAATTTTGATACTTTGACCAGGAACTGCAATTCCTGGTCTTTTTTTTTTTACTTCCTCCAGGTTTTGAACAATGAACAATGAACAGTAAGGGGGAGGTCGTAGTCCGCTCCCCCTTACTCCCTCCAGGAAGAAAAAAACCCTAGGAAACCCCAGGTTTCCGTCGGGTCTAAAACTTTAACAACTTACTATGATATATATCCCCCCACTTTCTGATTTTCCAAAAATGCGGTGGACTTGTTCGGCATATTGTTTGACCGATATTTTCGGATTGCGTTTTCCAACTCCGTCTTATCGTTTCCTCCTGGAAGTGTCGCTCCGTATTGCTCGAACATTCTCAGCTGATAATCTTCGATTTTTTCCTGGTGTGCTAATTTGTGAATAATACATTTTACCGTTATATTCATTTTTTCAACTTCTCCATATATTCAGTAAATTGTGTTAATTCAGATTGTTCATTTCGTGGAATAATATCCAACTCAACAAAACTATCTAAATCACTGTGAATAATTACCAGGTTATTCAATCCCAGGGATTTATCATTACCATAGAAAAAATCTTTATAATTTTTCTGCTCATTAAAACCCGTCAAAACTTTCCCGTTATTAAATTCAACGCAATATTCAAAACGTTTTAATTGATAACTAGAAAATAGACTCGGTCTAATTGCTAGGTAGGATTTCCCGATATTTACACCTATTTTATATCGTGGGAATGGATAATCTTGATAACCAACATCTGCAACAAATCTCGTTAACGTACCCGTAACCAATTTAAACTTATATTTCATACCTCAATAGTTAATTACTTAGTAATCAAAGTTAAATAATGGGGTGCAACTTGTTTTCTTGTCTGTGCCTGGTTTTATTACCCTAGAGCCGATTTTTTTAGTACTGATTTTGTTAATATTTCGTTAATAAATTAATGGGTTTATTAATCTTTTTAACAAATATTGCATTTCGTTGCATTTTGTAAAACTTATCTCAAATATTGTTAGACGGGAAAATGTATATTTTCGGGGCATTTCTGCAACTATATGCAAGTTTCTTCTATACATTTTGTACAAAGTAGCAATATTTAGTAAATGCAAAGCAAAATTTAGTAAATTGCTAGTAATTCGTAGTAATTTACTAAATATTACTACTTTCCCCGAGTAA
>JAKSUQ010000073.1 GCA_024408855.1 bacterium
GTAGGCAATCCGTTTTCTATAAAATGATTGGAAAAATATTTTGGACACTATTGGGATTACTAAAAAAAATAATCTATTCATATTATAAATTACCAAATTTATTTTCGAAATTCCAAAGAGACATATGCATTAATACACTATCATTTATCTTACTATAAAAGCTGATATATGCTATATAATCATTTTTATCATGCGAATATCCTTGTACGGGCTTGTTAAAAACATTTTGCCAGCTAATAATTGCCCCTACTTGATTTTCAAAAAATTGCGCTTCCAAGTCAATAACAGACGGCTTTTCGCTACCAATTAATACTGGAGTTGAATCAATTTGCACTGGATGTGAGTGAATAAGGTAAGCAATAGTTTTCCCTTTGTTTAACAATTCTTTTAAAGACCCTTCCCATTGCGTGGAAATGATTTTTTCCTTATTTCCTATTGCATCTTTTGAACTACAGCTTCCATCTGTTGCAACTGCAATTCCTTCCTCACATTTCGGCATATCTTTCCCAATTTTCTTCATTCTCGCTATAGTGGCTTTATTGGGAATTGTTATATGATATTTTCCTCCATTGCCATTTTCATTTGGAGCATCCATAACGATATAACGTTTATATTCGTCGGAATCTATTTGTTCAATAAGTTTGCCGTGAATATCGTAATAGTATGTCCCTTTTTTCTCTTTAATAAAAAGATTTTGTTGATTAGTAACTTCCTCGTGGTTAGCAATATTGCTAAAGTTGCTCACGGAGTTCCAACTATTCATCCACTGATATAGAGGTGCCATTATGAAATATTTTTTGGGGAACATTATTATGTATATATGTTGCGATTCTTTTATAATAGTATAAATAAAAGTAAAGTGAATGGGTTTACGGATTAATAAAAAAACTTGATATAGAAACGTCCTTTAGCGTGTATCTTTGACTGAACGCATAATCAATCTCGGTGGTTGGAGCCACATATCCAAACTTTTTTCTCCAATCTACTGTGATAGGGACTCCGCCAATGCCATGACCCTCAAACATGGTCTCCCCACGCATAGAGTAAATCCCTAAAAATTCCCCAACAATGCCACATCCGTTTTCACAACCATCCGCCATAAAAAAAAACATATCTCCATCTTTTTGAACCGACATCCCAAGTACAGGAATTGATTTGTATTTGATAAATTTACCATTCGTGGTATAGGCATATTTAGATGGGGATTTAATATAGTGCCAGTGTTTTAGTTTTCCATTGCGGTAAACCTCAATTCGTTGATTCCTAACTACAGGGTAAGAGTAGACCTTCAATGTTTCATTCCACTTTAATGTATCTTTATAAACAATTGTCACCAAACGCATAAGGGTATTTTCATATTCTATAGTGGCGTATATAGTATCATACAAATTCCCACTCGAAAAACCAACTTGTGCCGAAACATTAATTGAGAAAAGAAAAAGACAAATTCCAGAAAAAACAAATTTCTTCATACCTCTATTAACTTACCAATTGGGGTCGCTATCATTGAAATGCCAGAAAGTTCTTGGCCTCGATATTTAATGAAACGCTCTTCTAGTTTTTTGCCCTGCCACGCTGCCACAGAGAATGACGTCCATAAATTGGACGCTTTTCTTTGAAATAATGAAAAGTCTCCTCTCGTCGCAATATCAAATACTTTATGTACTGTCATTAGTACTATAGGTGGGTTCTATAAATTCATTTTTGAGCCTCCTGAATGGGCAGAACCCGTTAACCCATCATTCAGCTGGATTATTTTCGTGCTGCAAAGTTACACTTTTTTTCTCATTTAGAACATATTTTATGTTTAATTTTTAGGGGGGGTACTCATGTGTATGATATTCAATGTGATATGTTTTTGTTTTAATGATTATCCGCATATAGCATGATTTTTATGTATAATTCACTATTTATTC
>JAKSUQ010000074.1 GCA_024408855.1 bacterium
TGTACATAACAACTTTTTTGTATTGCTGTTTCAATTGACATAATCATTCTCCTTTTTTATTTTAAATAATTTTTGTGTCCTGAATGGACATAATTACATTTCACCATTTAATTTTATTTTGTATCAAGCATTTGTTCTTTTATACAAAGTAATTTAGTGGCAAATTTTTTGACTTCGTCATTATATTCTTCCATTATTGTATTCAGTTTGTTTTTCCAACAAACAAATCAAGAAAAAAGTTTAAATAAAGAAGAAAACCAACAAAAAGAAAACATAGAAGAACCTCTTGAAAAATTACACCCGATAGACAAAGCGGAAAGGGATTGTATCGCAAAACGAGATTCAACGCAGGAAATGAACAAGTGTACTTATAAAGCACGAGATGCTTGGTACAAAGAAATTGATAAATATATAGGCCTGCTAAAAAATGTTACGACAGAAGAAGATTACAATAATATCCTCAACGCTCAAATTAAGTGGAAAGAATATCAAGAAGCAGAATTTAAAGCTGTAAGTATTATTTCAGAAAAGCAAGGTACTATGTTTCAAAATTCAGCAGCAGGTATTAAAACAGATTTAGTAAAAGAACGAGCTATAGAAATAAAAGGGTTGTATGATATTTTAGTTGATTAGTAGCTTGCATAGATAGTATTTAGTAAAATTAGGAGGAAATCTATGCCAGACAAAAATTATGACAAAGAGTATTCCCAAATGCTAAAATTTGTTTTAGCAAGGGAAGGAGGATATTCAAATAATAAAGATGATTTAGGTGGTGAAACCAATAAAGGTATCACACACACCACATATGATTCATACCGAAGGTCAAAAGGATTGCCGACACAAAGTGTAAAATACATAACTGAAGATGAAATGCAAGAAATATATTATAACAATTATTACAAAGCTTCTGGTGCTGATAAAATAGATAACCCAAGGCTATCTATGTATGTTTTTGATACTGCTGTTAATATGGGAGTTTCTGTTGCAAAAGATTTATACAAAAAAGCGGTGATAATCTTGAGAAATTTGAACAACTTAGACGAGATAAATATAATACCTATGCTGAAGTTAATCCTTCGCAAAAGAAATGGTTGCAAGGTTGGCAAAATAGAGTTACGCATGTAACAGATTTTGCGAATACTGTATTGCCAAGTGAACGAGAATTACCATATCAACTAGGAATAGAAATGGATGTTGATAAAGATGGGAATGCTATTTATTATTATGACATGGATGATTATCGCAACATGGACAGAAATGATTTCAAACGAAATTTTCCTAAAATATTGCAACAAACAATTCATAATTTAGGACATTCCACAGGAGGTGCTGCAAATGTAAGTACACCAACTGGTTGTGCCGGCACATATCATGTAAGAGGATATGTTCGGTCAGATGGAGTTAAAGTTTCTGATTATGAAAGAACTTGTGGAGCAAAACATCTTGGACAACAAAAAGCAAGTGAAAAATACAGAGGTTTAAGACTTGACCAAATGTCGCAGAGTGAATTAAAAGAATTATTAGATGAAGTCATTTAAAAAAAGAGAGGTTTACCTCTCTTTTTTTATAAATTCATTTGTAATAAATTTTCCGACTTGCATGTCAAACTTGCGTTCTCTTTTCTCAAACCTCCTGACACAAGACAGTCAAAATTCCTGATACAATGTAGGGATAATTATGATAATCAGAGTAAATGGGTGTTAATAAAAAAATGGAGCGGGTGACGAGGCTCGAACTCGCGATCTCTTCCTTGGGAAGGAAGCATTCTACCACTGAACTACACCCGCAGAATGCATATCTTCATAATACCTGTTAATACCTTAGTTGTCAAAATTTTTATATTGTATTATTCAAATATGCATATCTTTTAAATTTTAAGCCATAGCTTTTTCAACAGCAACGGCAACAGCAACGG
>JAKSUQ010000075.1 GCA_024408855.1 bacterium
TGTTAGTTTTCAACTCTTTTTCCACTTTTTCTACACCAGACATAACAGTTGAGTGATCCTTTCCGCCGAATGTCATACCGATTTTTGTGTATGGCGTATCAAGCATTTGTCTTATAAGGTACATTGCGATGTGTCTTGCAAGTGCTACTGTTCCTTGTCTTGAAGGACCAGTGACTTGAGATGGTGTTAAATTATATTTATCAGCAACAACAGAGATGATTTTTTGTTCATTTAGTTTTTGCTTTGAATCTTTAACATCAATTAAAGCCTGTAAGGCTTCAAGTGCAACATCCATGTTAATGTACTTAGTTGGTCTAAAGTTTGTAACATACCAAACAAGTTTGTTAAGTGCTTGGTCAATATCTCTAATATTTTTAGAGAATTTTTGAGCGATAAACTCAAGAACTTTTTGATCAAATGAATTGATATCAAGTGGGCTGTTTTCAATCTTTGATTTTAAAATTGAAACACAGGTTGCAACATCAGGTTGATTGATATTGACTGTTAAACCAGCAACAAATCTTGATTTCAAACGTTCTTCAAAACCTTTAAGTTCTGATGGGTGTTTATCACTTGTGATAACTATTTGCTTATTATGGGAATATAAGTCAGTGAATATTTCGAAGAAGAATACAAGAGTTTGTTCTTTAGAAGATAAGTTTTGAATATCATCAATCAATAAAACATCAAAGCTTGTAATAAAATCTCTAAATTGATTGTTTGTTTTTTCTCCTGTAACAACTTTTAAATATTCAAGAAAAAATTCATGTGCTTCGCAATATAAAGCTTTTTTGCCTGGAGCAACTTCCTTAATATAATTTGCGATCGCGTGCATTAAATGTGTTTTACCTAATCCTGGGTTTGAATAAATAAACAAAGGATTGAAGGATTTTCCTGGATTACTTGCAATATATAAAGCGGCTTGTTTTGCTTCTAAGTTTGATGGTCCAGTAACAAATGTATCGAAAGTAAATGAAGGATTTACAGCAGAGTTTCTAAAGAAAACTGGTTTATTTTCAACAACTTCGGTAGTTGCTTTTAAGTTTTCTGGAATGTCAAATTTTAATTTAACAGGAGTTCCAAGTACTGCTTTTGCTGCATCTTGAATTACTTGTAGATATTTTGTACCTAAAATAGTAACAGCTAAATTTGAATTAACTGAAACAGTAATGAGACCATTATTAATAGAATGTATGGATGATTCACTTAAGAAAACATCAAAAAATCTTGAATCCTCGACGTTTTTTTCGAGCTCAGATTTTACTTTTTGCCATATATTCTGCAATTCTGAAATGCTCTCGTTCATAATTTTCTACCTTCCGAATTGACTAAAAGTATATATATTTATTTATAAATAGCAAGAACAATTTTTAAAGAAAATAATTTTCCACAAATATTTAGCTAAAATTTATTAGAAAGCATCGATATTTTTATAGTTTTCCACATAATTTTTTATTTTCTGTATTCCCGTTGTGGAAATATGTGGAAAACTCTTAAATATTAAATAAACAATTTTATTTTTATCAACATATATTTAAATAAGAATAATATCGATTAATACTGAATAATTTTCTATTCCCACAAAAGTTATCAACAGTATTTTAACATTATGTGAAAAATGATGAAAATTGTTGAAAATTAATGGTTTTTAATGCAAAAAACTCTATAAAATTGTGGACAAGTAAACCGCTTACATTTTATTAACCCACACAAACTTTACAATTTTGAGATATTTGCGCCCATAACGCGTAAAAGTCTTTGACTAACATATAATGCGTGTGTATAATTACCAACGCGTGCTAAAAGCACAGGGGAGATACACATATGAAAAGAACATATCAACCA
>JAKSUQ010000076.1 GCA_024408855.1 bacterium
CCTCCAACATTTTCTTCTTAAAATCCTCATTATTTTGCAAACTAAAATATTCTTGCACTTCGGGCTTACCGACATTCATCCCCCCGTAATAAGCACGTGGGTTCAGAATAATATACCACTTATCTGCATCCCATTCAGATACAAGATATGTTACAACATTTTCTCCATTATCAAGTTTTAAGTTAAGCAGATCTTTAAATAGTCGCCTTGAATTCTTACGCTCATACCCAACCATATCGCAAAATTCGCCCGTGGTCATTGGCACAACATTTGTAATTTCTTGTTCTTCTGGATTCCAGCATACAAAATTGAAACGCCTATTTACAAATGGTATGATTTTAAATATGTAATATAATCTCTTTTGATCGGCTAGTGACGTGCATTGCTCATACATGTTTCTTACACAATAGCAATATACACGTGTGTAATTAGTATCGATTTTCTTGGCTGGCAACTTGCCTTTACGGAATAAGTCTTTATTTAACCACACAGCGCCATCTTTAACATATAATATTTCACGTTCAATCATATCTTCCCAAAAACGGTCAAATGTTCTTTCGGGAATGCCTAATCGCTCTCTTATTATATTCTTAGTCATCGGCTTTCTATTTTTCCCATATACAAGCTTTCCATCATAGCCACAAAACGTCGCCAAATAAAACAAGCGCGTGACATTTTGTGTAACCATATCTGGAAATATTTCTTCACAATAATTAAATAGAAACCATATAAAATCATCTCCGCTTCTTTGTAATGATTTATTTTTATCCCTTAATTGCATCGCAGCTATTTGTTCTTCGCTATAAAACCTGCCATATGCCCTTTCAATCTCTCCAGTTTCATAGTTAACCCAACTTAATTCTGCATTTTCATGGTTCATTTAAACACTCCTTTTTTATTTTTTTTAAATACTTCAAATTTTTGATCCTCTTGGATGGCGGAAAATTGCCCAAAATTACTCCTGGGTGGCGGAAGCACCTCTTGCGATTTTAATCGATTTTTTGGGGCATAATCGCCATTTTTTTAAATTTCTATTCTCTCATAGTCTCAGTAAAGCCCTACGGCGTTTGAGTAGGGCAAGCTGCGGCGCATTATACCCCTCCTCACTTTTAGTATATCATAGGTTTCCAGTTTTGTCAACCCCCTCCTTCACGGGCAATTTATAGCAAAAAAAAATGAGCAAAAAGGCACTTACCCCCTTTGATAAGGGGGGACCTTTGCGAGCCTGCGAGCAAAGGGTGGGGGGTTAGATTATTTCTTTATTATATATGTTATCAGCGCATTATTTATTTTTGCGCATTTTTTGGTGCATTATTTTATTCCCGCACATTTTTTCGTGCATTTTTAGTTTTTTATATTTCTGTGCATTCTGTGCATTTTTTGGGTCCTTTTGGGCGCATAGTTTATTTTCACCCCCATTTTAGGAATTAAAACCATTTTTTGGTGCATAGCGTGAACACATATCGGATAAATACGAAAGCTAATTTTCGGATAAAAAAGCATTGTTACTACCAAGCATTTTTCAGTTAGTATCGAGAAGTGATGCCTACCTACCCTCACCTCGCGCAAATTACATTTTGTAGTTTTTTTTACCCCCTATGCGCTTTTAGCTCCATATTTGAACACTAAAAGTATAAAAATACTTTAAAAATTCGTATCAATATTTGTTTATCCGATACTTGAAAATAGTATTTTTATATATTATTATAAATATAGACAGAGAAAACCCTTGCACCTTGAAAATTCGACATTCTCCGCAAATTTCGACATTTTCGTGTCGCTCGTGTCGGTTTCGACATCTTCCGACAGTTGATGTATTTTCGTGTCGAATTGTGG
>JAKSUQ010000077.1 GCA_024408855.1 bacterium
CTATATTCCAGTAAAAGGGCAAAAAGATCTGTTCATCAGATTGTATCAAAAATGATTTACGTAATAGTTCCCACTTATATTTTTTGTGCTTTATATTATATGGTCCTTGTAAAAGCTTGTGGTTTATTTGATGAAGATTTTTTCCATCTTCCCATTTTAACTATGCTTCACCGCATATTCAATATATTTACAATACCTATTTATCTTTTTACATTTGTTAGTTATAAAAGTGTGATATTTCTTGCTTTTTACGACGTATTTGGCACAGAAACGATTTTTATCAATGATGATTTTTTGACAATAAACAAGCATGCACTTTTTCTTAATAAAGCTAAAACCATAGAAATCAGCGATATAGTTAAAATAGAATACAATAATAGTCAAAGATTACTTCCTGATGTCCTTTATGATTCTCCGAACGATAATAATGTAAGGATAATTTACTATAAAAGACATCATCTATTCAAATGGTCATTCTATTGTGGACTGAACTTTACAGAAGAGGAGTGTGTTAAGTTTGCGTCAACTTTAAATAAAGAGCCCATTAAAAAAAATCGATTTTTGTGGTTATTGCGCAAAAATTCAATTTGAATATCTGTATAAAAAAATATAATAACTATTGAAATTCTTTCGATACGCTATCGATATTGGATAGTGAACTCGAATTGAACTCGAAAAAAGCATGGAAAAATCGACTTCATTTCGAGTTCACTTTCTGTGTTGAAAATAATTTCTAAGGTCAATACATAAATCCGAATAAGTAAAATGGAATAATAAATTCGTCCCTAAATAGCAGCAACGCAATGTGAGTTTTATGACCAATTTTTTCGTAATTTGACGAATTTGTTCGTATCTGGCTGACATATTGTTAATTACAAAATATCATATTACGAAATTTTGACCAGTTTTTTCTTTGTGGTTTGAGGAAAAAGCATTAACTTTGCACTCTGAAAACCTTCTGATTACAATGAAAACATTAAAAATATTACTGGTAATTATAGCATTCCTGACTGTTGCTATTGCCATTGCTACATTTATGTTCTTTGATTACCACAAAGTCAGGTATGTACCATTTGAACGAGCAATGGCATTTGAACAGCCATACGACTCATTTGATGGCTCTTATTTGAGAACATTTTTGTATGTAGGTTCTCAAGAGGATATGGTTAACTGTCTATGCAAAAGTGATGTGAATTTATCCTATTCGGATACGTTCGCGACAAGGGTTTGCAGTGAGTGTGATTTTGAAAAATATGATTACCTCATAACTCTCAACCGAGAACTGGACAGTCTTAAATATTCTGGTTGTCTGACAGATCACGAAGATTGTGCACCATGGGATGAACGGACACCTTTGATTTCGGTATTCAAAAAGAATACAGACGACAGTATCTATGTGTATAGAATACAGAAAACCAAAATGTTCAGATGTCCAATACCATAATTTCGACCATTACTTGTCTATTACTCGTGTATCGTTCGAGTTTCTCTACGAATTCTTGTACAATGGTTGGGTAAACAGTTGAGAATTGCGATATGAATAAATATTCTTCACAATCTAAAAAATGGACTATATGGAAAGATTAACGACATCAGTCATCCGGCTTTTACTGGCATTGTCATTTGTCAATGCAAAGGCAAATGATGTGCCACGGCAGAACGAGAATATCATTGCCAACTATATCAATAAATTTAAACAAGAAGATGAAAACAAATAGTTTAATAATACTTTTTTTATTTTTCACATTTTGTTCTTTTGCACAAAAAGACAATGATGCGATTTGCATTACTCCTTCAAAAGAAGATGTGTCGCTATATAAACAGAGGATG
>JAKSUQ010000078.1 GCA_024408855.1 bacterium
TTTAACTCTTAATTCAATTTTGTATTGATAAATGCAATTGTATTATTTTTGCAAAATAGAAATAAATTCCATTAAGTTAATCACATCCACTTTAGGGAAATCTATTTCTTTTAGTGTCTCAAAATGAGAATCTTCCGTTACAATATATTTCGCGTCGCAAGCAAGAGCACAATCCACAAACTTATTATCATCAGGATCTAATGCTATAAGATTATATCTATAGAAAGCCTCTACTCGTTTGACATAAGGGCAATTTAGTAATGTGTTGATAAGCAGATTGGCTAATTGTTCATTATGAAAACAGTCAATAACTTTCTCTTGGTATTCGTACAAAATATCTTCCGTTACACATAGAGTATATGAGCCTTCCAATAATTTATCCCACACTATCTTGAGTGGCTTTTGTGTGAAAGCCACTTGTAAAACAACATTTGAATCCAGAACGATATTCATAATTAATATGCTGTACGAAAATGACGAGCCGCTCCTTCGGCGATGGCTGCTTCTGTTAAATCTCCAGATGCAAAGAGTTGATCCTTCATCTGATTGAACTCGGAAAGATAGAATTGCTCCAACGCTATTTTGAGACGTTGTTCTGCTTCTTTTGTTGAATTGAAATTCAACATACTTACTAAATGTAACTGCATCGGATTTAACCCGATTTGTTGCGGTTTGTGTACAGTTGTAGGAATCATATTTTCGTTGTTTAGCATTTTGCGCTGCAAAATTACGACTTTTTTTTCATATACGCAAATTTTTTAAAATAAAATTTGTATATGCCAAATATTTTGTGTACCTTTGTAGCCGAAAACGTTAATTTTTTGTATATCGCAATCGCCGAAAACGTTAATTTTAAGCACAGGACATAAACCGAAAACGTTAATTGTGCATCATTCGCCATATATAAAATGGTAAAAACGCAATTTAATGAGTTAATCTAAATATTTGTAGTATGAGAAAATCTCTAACTATTTTGCTATTAGTAGCAACAACTTTTGCCTTTGGAGAAAATGAGACACCACCTGCTATTCAAGCACTTAAAAATGCCGGGATAATAGTCTTTCCTGTCGGAAATGGAAAATGGTATACAACATCTACCGAAGGTACAAAAGTACTTAATGAAGATGCAACGGTGTTTATTGAATGTGCATCATTCAACGGTTATTCTGAAGGAAGATATGTGCTTGCTCGTAAAAAAGAGTTTATACGGTCTTATGACGAACGAATAAAGGATTATATAGGCGGTGGGCTTTATGAAGGAACAGGAACATGGGTAAAAAAAGATTTTGACATATTAGACGAGGATGGAAATTCAATTTTGCAATTTCCCATAAACGATGCTTCATTTTATGTTGATGGTAAATGTGCAGTAAAAGTAGGAAAATTATGGGGATTTATAGATAAAGATGGTAATTGGCTATGTGAACCAAAATTTGTTGGCGCGCTATTTTTAGAAGGTAAATATGGAATAATAGGGGATAGATTTTGTGAATATGTTGGTATAATTAATGACCAATATGAAATTATTATGCCTGTAACAACATATTTTCTTTATGCGCGTAGGGTTATGACAAATGAAGGAATTATTACCATAATAGTCGATAGAAAAGATAATCACTATGAAGTGGAGAAATTTGTAGATTTATACAATTCAAATGGGCAGAATTTGGATAAAACCATAAAAGCCTATAAAAAACTATATAGTACAACCTTTCCTTCCCGCTAATTTTGGGAAATTTTACCGATATGAACGAAAACGAAAACCCAAACGACAACATGTTACTCATCACTCCGGAGTTGGAGCCGAGAC
>JAKSUQ010000079.1 GCA_024408855.1 bacterium
CCCATCGGTAATGACTTAATTTTCGCAAATTTTCGTGTTTTTCGTGGTAAAAAAATTCCGCCGTGGTAAAAAAAACTCTGCGTGAAACAGATTATCTGCGCAACCTCTTTATCACCCTCTCCCCAAAAATTTTTACAAGCCATAATTTCACACCATGCCGTACTACACTAATAAACGACCTATTTATCCATGTTCCAGCAAAGTGGTGAATACAAACCGTTTCCGGTGTCAAGTGGATTACCCCCGTAGTATAGTCCTTCGGACAGAAAAATTTTGAAGGATAAAACGTAGCAGAAATAGTCCCACCATCACCCACAGACGAGAGAACCTGATACTCATTATTACGCACCAATCCCTTAGTTACCATATAAGCAGTGATAACCTGAGTATTAGTAAGTTGGTTATATCTACCATCAATAGTAAAACGTCTTGTAATATACTGATCCAACAACTCCTTCACCCACGGATGCCCAGCCCGAGCCGCCATCATTCCAGTATGAACATAAGTCTCAGTTTCAAAACCCGAAACAAACTCATGTTGCAAAAAAGGATCAAACGATTTTAAAGTTTCCACATCCGTATCCATATACACCCCCCCAACAGTATAAAGAGCATACAATCTTACCACGTCCGACACAAAGGCATATTTTTTAGCCTCCAAAGCCTCCTGAGCATAAGGATACATACTAATATCAAAATTAGATTCATTCCAACACATTATTTTATAATCAGGCATAGCCCTCTGCCAACTCTCAATACATTTTTGTACCGACACCGGCAAAGGTCCACCACCAAACCAACCATAATGAATAATCTTAGGAATCATAAACGCCAGTTTTAAATTACTAATTCAAGTTCGTATATATTTGATTATAAACGTAAATTATTTATTCTTTTTATCTCCCGCAGAGTTTTTTACCACGGCGGAATTTTTTTACCACGGCGGAATGACTGAATGTCATTCTGCTTGCGACGAAGAGAGGTTTATCTCTCCCGAGGAGTGCCGAAGGCCCTACACGAAAATATTTACGGAAAATTTACGAGTAATTTATGGGCATTTACGTTTAAAATAAAATATATAATGCCTACGGCGTAACGCGAATTTACCGTGAATTTACCGTGAATTATCCGTGAATTATTTATTTGCGTAAACCATAGTACTTATTATCACATATGCACTGAATAACACTTGAAATTTTCTTTTTTAATCTGTGTCGTAGGGCTTGTTCCTACTATCACAGATTAAGTTTTCTAATTTTTCGTATTATTTCGTGTATTTCGTGGTAAAAGAAACTTGTTCATCATCGCCCACAAAGTTACGAAAAAAAATTTTTCCAAGAAAGTTTTTTCGTAATTTCGGTACCAGTACAATCAAAAATCCCATCACTTCCCACCGCTCAGGTCAAACTGTCAAATGAGCAAGTAAAAGATAAATTTTTTTGCCATATCCAAAAAAAATCATACCTTTGTACCAATGAATAGCTCATACGCATACATATATGCGAGCGAAGATAAAGAACTGACCCATTTTTTTTACTCCGTCAGTGCATGCCACTGACGACGGCGAAGCCGTGAAAAAAGGTATATAAAACGCCAACTGATAAATAACAAAAACCTTTTAGTTCCTCACGCAGAGTTTTTTACCACGGCGGAATGACTGAATGTCATTCTGCTTGCGACGAAGAGAGGTTTATCTCTCCCGAGGAGTGCCGAAGGCCCTACACGAAAATTTGCGAAAATTAAGTCATTACCGATGGGAAGATTCCCATCATAAT
>JAKSUQ010000008.1 GCA_024408855.1 bacterium
TAAATTTGGCTATTCTGTATTCTTTCGTCGCATTCAATACTTCATCAGCCATATTTTCGATATTTTTTTTGTAGTTTGTATTCATAGTCCGTAGGTACTCACTAGCTGCATCTGTTTTGTAAATAAAACATTCCCCTTTCGTATTTGTAACCTTTGTAAAACCTTGAGGTACTGTCTCAGATGGTTTTATCTTGCGAAATTCGCCATTTGGTAAGTTCATTGCTTCTTCTTCAGTAAGGTTAGAGACGTTTTTTGAGAATGTAGGTGGATTAGCACTCATTATTTTTTTCTTGATTTCTTGGTACAAGTCGGTTTCCACAGTTTCAAACGTTTTAACGTTAGTTGCGGGGTCTACCACTTGCCGTATTTCCGTTTTAACAACCTCTTTGTCTAAATCTGCCATTAACTCATCGATAGTCTGAGGGGTTTGTGAAGCAGGCATTTTAAATGAGTTTCTTGCAGCATCTTGTAACTCAGTGATTTTCGTTTTCTCACTATTATATTTCCTTCCAGCCTTTGCTTTTGCGGCCTCATAACTCTTTGACAATTTTTCATACTTTCTTTTCATCGTATTAGTATTATTATTTTTTGATAATTCCGGAAGCTGTTCAGGGAAACCTGTAACTTTTGGAGCTTCTGCCGCAGGAGCGTTACTTGCTAATCTGGCATTTTCTTTAGCTACCCATTCGTCAATATTTTTCTGAGCTGTATTGAGAGCATCTTGAACAGTCTTATCTGCTTCGCCTTTGCTTGCCTCTTCTAATGCTTTCTTTGCATCGTTAACAGCATTGTTTTTCTTCTCCAATTCTTTCCATAAATCTTTGTTTGGAGCGTCGTCTGCAATATTCTTATTAAACGCATCTTTGTCGTTCATTTCTTTGATGAGATCTTCATGCGTTTTTTTCGAGCCTGCATATTTGTTGATTAAACAACCACCTCCGGCTCCGACTCCGGTTAACAACACGGTTGGTACAATTGATGGGCTCTGTTTCGGTTGTGATACATCATACGATTCTGTCATAATTACTTACTCCTATATTTACAATATACTATCATACTTTATGTATTCCTACAATACGCAATCGTTTGCACAATCTTGCATTGTATCTTACTTATACGAGGATTAAATTTGCTATCTATACATGTTAATGCTTTGAAAAAATAAAAATTGCCTTTTTATTTTACACAAAAAATAATAAAAATCAAAAAACCTTGTGCTTATTGATTTGTAGCTATAAAATTCATCTTAACAAAACTTAACAATTTCGATAAACGTTCGTTTTTGAGCTATACATTTGCTGTTTTTTGTTTATTTTAATTGTTTTGTATCGGATTGAATTTTAATAATTAAGATGTTGAAACAAAATTAGCATGACAAGATTGTAAGTTGAAATTTAATTCGTATTTATTAAGGTATGATTCGCATATAGGTGTTTTCTACTTACTCTGTGATTACATTTCAGAAATTGTTACGATTCTTTACAATAAAAAAAAATTGTGGTATTCTATACTAAGAATAATTATATAAAGAGGGTGCTTTAATGCTTATTGAGAAATATTTGGAAGTAGTAGTTAAACAAAGAGGATCAGATCTACATATATCAGCCGGCTTACCGCCTGTTGTTCGTATTGACGGAAATCTTCAACGATTAGATGTCCCGCCTCTAAAACCGGAAGAAGTCGAATTGCTCTTATTCCCTATGCTTAACAAGGAACAAAGACGTAAATTAGAACAGGATTGGGAACTCGATTTCTCATACGGAATACAAGGCTTGAGCCGTTTTAGGGTTAATATATACAAAGACAGAGGAAATTATGCGGCAGCTTTCCGTGTAATTACTTCTAAAATCCCTACATTCAAAGAGTTAGGTCTGTCAGATACGGTAAGAAAAGTAGCTGAAAAGCCAAGAGGTTTGGTATTGGTTACAGGGCCTACCGGTTCCGGTAAGTCGACAACCCTTGCTGCAATGATTAACTATATTAACGAAACCCGTTCTGAACACATATTGACTATTGAAGACCCAATTGAGTTCATTCACCCGTCAAAGTGTTCCGTTATTCACCAAAGGGAATTGGGGCAAGATACAAGAAGTTTTGCAAATGCTTTGAAATCCGCTTTGCGTGAAGACCCTGACATTATACTCGTCGGTGAGATGAGAGATTTGGATACAATTAGGTTAGCTTTGACAGCAGCTGAAACAGGACACTTGGTATTTGGTACTTTGCATACGTCTTCAGCTTCACAAACTATTGACCGTATTATCGACGTATTTCCGGAAGGACAACAGCAACAAGTCCGTGTACAGTTATCAAATTCACTTGTAGCTGTTTTCTCTCAAACATTGTTACCTCTTTTGCAGGCTGACGGTACAAAGAACGGTCGTATTATGGCTCAAGAAGTTATGTTGGTTATTCCTGCGATTGCAAACCTAATAAGAGAAGCAAAAGCTGCTCAAATTTATTCTACTATGCAAACAAATTCAGGCTTTGGTATGCAAACTCTGGAAATGTCTTTGAGAGATTTGTATTTAAGAAAACAAATTACGCTTGAAGATGCATTGTCTCGTTCAAGTCGACCTGAGGAATTTAAGAGGTCTTTACAACAATCATAATGTTGATTGATAAATAGTTAAATTTCATATATAACAAAAAAGAGCTTAACGGCTCTTTTTTTGTTGCCTTATTGACCCAAATGACGTAAAATATAGTTATACAAAGGAGATAAATGTTGCAAGCAGTTATTATCGCAGGAGGAAAAGGCACTCGTTTGGGAATGAATGACATTCCAAAGCCTATGGTGGAAATTGACGGAAAACCTTTATTGCAACATCAAATCGAACTTGCAAAAAGGTTCGGAATTAACGAATTTTTTATTATGTCAGGGTATTTATCCGAAGTTATAATAAATTATTTCGGAACCGGTGAGAAATTCGGTGTGAAAATTCACCATGTTGTAGAACCTTATCCATTAGGAACGGCCGGTTGTTTAAAACTTTTGCAAGGTAAACTCAAAGACCGATTTATTGTGTTCTACGGTGATGTCGTTATGGATTTTGATATTAATGAATTTATTAATTACGACAATAAATATAAAGAACTCGGAACTGCAATAGTTCATCCAAATGATCACCCATATGACAGCGATTTGCTCGAAATTAATGAAAAAAATTGCATCATAAATATTATGCCAAAACCGCATAATGATGGTAATTATTATTCAAATTTGGTTAATGCGGCACTTTATATCTTTTCTCCAAAAATCTTTGATTACATTGATAAGGACGTAATGCAAGATATCGGAAAAGATATTTTGCCGAAAATCTTGAAATCTGATGATAAAATAATTGCATACAAAACAGCTGAATATATTAAAGACATGGGAACTTTAGACAGATTCGAAAAAGTAAAGCAAGATTACTTTTCCGGAAAAATTGCAAGATTGAACAAGATTAATAAACGAGCATGCATATTTTTAGATAGGGATGGTGTTATTAATAAGAATATGGATAGTAACCCCTCCGTCGCAGGTTTTGAATTGTTGCCTGATGTAAAAGAAGCTATTAAGCTGATAAACAATAGTGAATATTTGTCTGTTATTGTTACAAATCAACCCATGATTGCAAAAGGTTTTGTAAGTTTTTCCGAGATTAATGACATACATAAAAAAATGGAAACTTTGCTTGGTGAATACGGTGCATACTTAAATGGGATTTATTTTTGTCCGCACCATCCTGAAAGTGGTTTTGCCGGGGAAATAAAAACATTGAAAATTGATTGCGATTGTAGAAAACCTAAAATCGGCATGCTTAAAGAGGCACAAGTTGAGATGAATATCGATTTTAGCAAATCTTGGATGATTGGTGATAGTGAAAGAGATATTGTAGCCGGCAAAAATGCCGGATGCAAAACTGTTTCAATCGGGAATTCCAATCTCTGTGCCGATTATAATGCACAGAATTTGCTCGAAGCAGTTGAATATATTATGCAAGACAATTCTAACAGTTAAATATTTGAACAAATCTTATTAAATGCTATAATTATAAATATTATACAAATAATATTCGGGATGTATCGGCAAGGATTGCATATATAAATTGGAAATCAAATGTGGATGGAGATAAAGCAGAATGATTATTACAAGAACACCTTTCAGGATAAGTTTTGCAGGTGGCGGTAGTGATATAAAAGATTACTATCAAGAGTACGGCGGTGCTGTTCTAAGTGTAACAATCGATAAGTACGTATATCTTTCTATGCATCCGTATTTTGATGAAAATGCGTATTTATTAAAATATTTAAAAACAGAACAATGTAATGATGTCGAGGAAATTCAGCATCATATTATCAAGGATGTTTTTAAAAAATACAATATAAAAGGGGTTGATTTTAATTCCAGTGCAGATATTCCGGCAGGTACAGGGTTAGCTTCATCCTCAGCATTTACCGTCGGGCTTGTTAACCTCTGCAATGCTTTTACCGGTAAATACATGGATAAAGAAGAAATTGCGGAACTTGCCTGCGAAATTGAAATTGAGGATTTGAACGAACCTATCGGTAAACAGGATCAGTACGCTTGTTCGTGTGGCGGACTAAATTATATTGAATTTCAAAAAAATGGAAATGTTGATGTCGAAAAACTTTATTTGAGTAACGACTCCTACAAAAAACTGGAAAATAATCTATTAATGTTCTATACAGGAATTTCACGAAAAACAGGTTCAATTCTAACTGAACAAAAATCAAATATTCCAAATAAGGCGAAAACTTTGCATAAAATGGTTCAACTTGCAAAAGATTTAAAAAAGGAATTGCTAAACGGTAATATCTCCGCAGCAGGTACTCTTTTAAATCAAGGTTGGTGCTATAAAAAAGAACTTGCTTCAAAAATAAGTAGCTCTGAGCTTGATGATATCTATAATACAGCTATACAGAACGGTGCTTTGGGCGGGAAGCTCTTAGGTGCAGGTGGCGGAGGCTTTTTTCTCTTTTATGTTGAGGATGATTATAAAGACAAAGTTAGAAAAGCGTTACTTAACTTAAAAGAAATCAATTTTAAATTTGACAATAAAGGTACAAATATAGTTTACTATAACAAGGTGGAGTTATATCGGAGTTTTGCTTAAATGAATTCATTTATTGATTGTTATTTTGAAAAAATTAAACAAACACTTGATAATATTGACAGAAACGAATTAAAAGATTTAGCAGAAATTCTTTTGTCCGCAAGAGATATGGGAAAACATATCTATATTATGGGAAATGGCGGGTCTGCATCTACCGCAAGTCATTTTGTATGTGATTTCAATAAGGGAATTCACACAAAAGATGATAAACATTTCAATGTAAGATGTCTTAATGACAATATCCCGACTATGCTTGCTTATGCAAATGACCTCTCTTATGATGATTTGTTTGTTGAACAATTAAAGAATTTTCTTGAACCGTACGATGTTGTAATCGCTCTTTCCGGTAGCGGAAATTCAACTAATGTACTGAAAGCTATTGATTATGCAAATTCAAAAAGGGCTATTACTGTTGGAATTACAGGTTATAATGGCGGTAAACTTAAAGAAATTGCCTCAGTTTCGGTTAATACGAATATTGATGATATGCAAATTTCCGAAGATGTGCATTTAATAATTACTCATCTTCTTTTCCGTATAATTTCGGAAATGGATAGCTTGTCTGTTAGAACGTCAAATTATATGTCATCACCGGAATTAATACGGGGTATCAAATGAAGTATACTATTTTAGGCGGTGGACTTTCCTCTATATCGTTAGCATATTTTTTACAAAATGATGATAGTGTTGATGAAATTAATATCTTAGAAAAAGAAGAAAACTTGGGTGGACTTTGTCGAACCTTTAAAAAAGAGGGGATAGAGTATGATGTAGGACCGCATATATTCTTTTCAAAAGATAAGGAAATTTTAGATTTCATGAATGGTTTGTTAGGTCAAAATGTGGAAACCCACAGACGCTCAAACAAAATCATTCATAAAGGAAAATTTGTTCAATATCCGTTTGAAAATGATTTATCAAAATTGTCGCAAGAGGATATTGATTATTGTGTTAATACTTTTATGCACAATCCTTTCGAAAATTATAATGCAACAAATATGTTGCAATTTTTCTTAAAAACTTTTGGTGAGGGGATTACAAATATTTATTTAAGACCATATAATGAGAAAATATGGAAATTTGATCCGTCTTTTATGGATACTCAAATGGTTGAAAGAATACCGAAACCGCCCAAAGAAGATATTATAAAGAGTGCAAACGGTGAAACTATTGACGGCTACTTGCATCAACTCTATTTTTCATATCCAAAAATTGGTGGTACGTTCTCTTTAATAAATGCCTTGATTTCAAAATTAAACAATAAGGTAAAATTTCATACAAATTGCTACATAAAAAAAGTAAAAAAAGTTAGTAGTGGTTTTGAAACACATACTTCTGGCAAAACATACTATGCCGATAAAATTATTTCAACAATTCCTGTAAATGAGTTTTGTTATTTGTATGAGGATTTTTCAAAGCCAAAAGAAATTTTATCAGCGGCTGATAATTTAAAGCACAATTCGATAGCAATATGCATAATAAATGTCAAAAAAGATTATGCAAAAGGTAATTATGCATTTACGATTGCAGATAAAAATGTAAAATTCCATAGAATTTCAAAACTTGATTTTATGGGTGAAAATTATCATTTGGAAAATTCGGTAACTTATATGGCTGAGATTACATATAGAAAAAATGATTTAAACGATAATGCAACAGATGAAGAATTGATTCGTGATGTAATAAGTGGGCTTAAATATATTGGTTTTATAGATTCTGAAACGGATGTTAATTTTACTGATATCAAGAGGTTTGAGTACGCGTATGTTATATATGATTTGAACCATAAAGAAAATATGAAAATTATAAAAAACTATTTTGATAATCAAGATGTTTATTTGAACGGTAGATTTGGTTCTTTTGAATATCTTAATATGGATTCAATTATTCGGCAATCAAAGAATTTAGCAAAATCGTTAATCGCTAAAAATGAATTAACTGCTTCAGTTCTATAATTCAATCAGTTTAGGTAAAGTTTGTAATTCATAGAAAACTTTAGCACTTTCGACAAAATTTTGTGGGGAAGCACTTACATAAAATTCCTTTCTGCCATTCGTTTTGTTATCGTTAAGTATAGATTTTTCGCATAAAGAATTTTTAATGTATTCAACAAAAATATCAGCAGGATCAATAAAAATGTCCTTTGAAACGAAATTTGATAAAATTTTTGTCAAATACGGAAAATGTGTACATCCTAAAATTATTTTTTGCGGATTGTGTTTTAGCATTGTTTCAATTTGAAATTTTGTATCTAAAAGACATTCTTTAGACTCAATTGTCTTGTTTTCAACAAAATTAACCCAATTAGGGCAAGCTAATTGTATAACTTTTGTTTTTGGACTATATTTTTGAATTTCTTTTTCATAGATGTCTGATTTTATAGTTGCAGATGTTGCGAAAACACCGATAATTTCATAATTATATGAAGATATTACTTTTGTGCATGATTGAATGATCGGATATATTTCAAAATCATATTCATTTTTAACCGTTTCATAAACAATTGCGGAGGAAGTATTACAAGCAATAACTACCGCTTTAACATTTTGTGTTTTGAAAAAGTCTAAAATTTTTCTTGCAAACATTAAAAGGTCGTTTTTAGATTTATTTCCATATGGTATATTTTTTAAATCACCAAAATAGATTGTATTCTCATTCGGTAAAAGTTTTACAAATTTTGAATATACGGAAAGTCCACCTACTCCCGAATCAAAAAAACCTATTGGTAAATTTTTGTTTATTTCCTTATTCATGTTTGCTAATTTCTTCTTTTTAAATTTTATTACTTTTAATAAATTCTATAATTCCATCGGCAATAGCGTTTGCCGTCTTTTGCTTTCTTTCATTTGTTAATAATTTGTTTCTTTCCGCTTCATTGGATAAAAATCCTATTTCACACAGGACTGCCGGTGCGGTTGTATGATTTATTACATAAAACATTGACTTAAATAAGCCTCTGTCTTTAGCATCCGGAATTTCTTTCGTAAAATGTTTTTGTATAATTTCAGCTAACGGTTTACTTTGCTCATGGTACCAATGAGTTTCTATTCCGTTAGGGTCGGTCGAAACCGTAGAATTAACGTGAATACTAACGAATACTTCAGGGTTTTCATTTTCTGTAAAAATTGTTCTGTCTTCTAATGAAACATAACTGTCTTGTGTTCTTGTAAGTGCGACTTTGTATCCTTTGGATTTTAATAACGAAGCTACTCTCATAGTTACATCAAATGTTATGTCTTTTTCATTTATACCTTCTCTAATGGCGCCATAGTCAGAACCTCCATGACCGGCATCTAAAACGATTTTGTTTTTTATCGGTTTTCGCTCCTTATCAATTTGTTCTACAATTTGCGATTTTTGTTCAATTTCAGTTGAGTAGGATATTTTTAAATTCTTTGAATCAATACTTTCATCAATCTTTATTAAATCTCCCTTATGTAATGGCATACTGATTTTTACCCCGTTTTTAGGTAAAAGTGATAACTTCATTTTTTGCAATAGAGAGCCTTTTATTGAATTTAAAAAGTTTTGTTCATTATAATTTTGTACATTAAACAAATATATGTTAAGGTTTTCGTCATTTTTAACTATCGAATGAACAACAGGTGCAGTAAATGTAAACGTTATTTCTCCGTTTTTTGAATTAATCTTTTTAGTTTGCGACCCTAATATATTAGATGGAGTTTGTTCTAATTTGGTATGGTCGAGGGAATCAATGTTGGCTATGAACAAAGATTGCAAGTCTTTTGAATATATGGGTATATATTTATTTGCATTAGGCGAAGTTATGACAATTCTTGCGGTATTATAATCGAATTGGCCTATCTTTGCGCTGTCCCCTCCGTTAATCAAAGGTGCTAAAACAACTTCTTTATTTCTAAATGATTTATCGAGATATGTGTTTGGTAAATCTATTACCATTCGAGAAGGATTTTGTAAATAAAACATTTTTGCAGCAGATACTTGTCCTATTCCGCTTACCAATAAGCCGTTATTTTTTGGAATGTACTGATTTATATAATATTTTGTTCTCAATTTCAGATTAGAGGATAAATCAACAGACGAAATTGAATCATACTTATTTCCGTCGGTGTTATTAAGTGTAGCTGTTCCAAACGCACTTTGAATTTCTTTAATAACATTTGGATTTGTGCCGTTGGGAACTTCAAGAGGTATATTAGTTTTTTGTATTACTTGTGAACTTGATTTTATATGTGAATATTCTTCGTTTATAGAGTTGTCATTATAAATTGTATGATAATATTCGTTTTTTAATTTAAGAGAACCTATTTTGGCAATAATCAAATTATCGCTGGCAATCAAATTGATTTTTGAAGTATCAAAATCTTCTTGGAATGTAATAACTGTTCTGACAATGTTTGGATTTGTCGAAAATTGTGCTAATTTTATTCCTGTAATTGGACTGTTCTCAAAAACAAGTTGTTGTTTCTCCCCTAATAAAATTGCGTCATTGATGTCAAAATAAATCCGATTAGGATTAGTAAGCCTTACATACTTTTGAGTGGAAGCGGATAAAGCTCCTTTTGAACCGTCTGTTGTAGAAATACAAATAACAGAAGACGAATTGTCATAATTTAACGACATTACTTTTAGCGGCGATTCATCCGCCATTACAGGAAATGTTGTAAATATGGTATATAAATATATAAGTATTAAAAAAAATAATCTCTTCATTTCTTACTTCTTTGTTATTTTGTACCAAAATAACAAAATCCCAAACCAATCAATATATTAACAAAAAATAAACCAAAAAAAAAGCACCTTTTGCAAAGTGCCTTTGAGTAGATATTTAGATTTTTCTAAAAACTGAATAACCTTTCGAATTTATACAACATGAATATTACCTGTTCTATTTTTTCCCTTATCCATAAATTAACAATTCCAATTTCATCATTAAAATTGTAACAACCCGGTAAATAATACATGGCGTATGCTCCTTATAATTAATTCGACAATATCGTTAACGGCATTTTTTTGAAAAACTTTAGTAAATTTGCAATAATTGTTACAAAAATTTACATTTGCATCTTTAAAAACTTGAAAATTTATGCGTAATTTTATGATTTGTCATGTGCCTATAATGTGCATTACAGTTGCATATTATAGATTTATCAGATTGATTTTATCTATAATAGACACTAATATTTGCGGAAACGATTTAACAATTATTGTACAAAGTACCCTTATTATCTTGACTCAAAATTTTGATGTAATACGATTATAGAACATGGTTTCATGTATATGGGATAATTATGTCCGAAATAGCAAAAATATAAATATTAATTTATAAACAGTGCGTACACCATTAGAATAGATGAGGTGAATTGATGTCGACAAAATATGCAAAAAGAGTAACGCCAATGGGTATACCAAATACCAGACTTGACGATTTACCGGATTTAATTGACGTGCAAAAAAAATCATTTGAGTGGTTTTTAAAAGAGGGCTTGAAGGAAGAATTATTAGCATTTTCTCCAATCAAGGATTATACGGGGAGAATGGAATTGCATTTCTTGCCAAACTACACATTTGATAATGCAAAGTATACCGTAGAAGAAGCTCGTATTCATGATGCAACTTATGCAAAGCAGCTTCGTGTTATGGTAAGACTTGTTAACCGTGATAGCGGTGAAATAAAAGAACAGGAAGTTTATATCGGCGATATCCCGACTATGACTGAAAAGGGTACTTTTATTGTAAACGGTGCAGAGCGTGTAATCGTTTCTCAGATTGTTCGTTCTCCTGGCGTTTATTTCAAGAGGGAAGTATCTCCGACAGGTAAACGTTTGTACAATGCTACAATGATTCCTAACCGCGGGGCATGGTTGAAGTTCGAAACCGATTCAAATGATATAATTTATGTAAAGATAGATAAAAACAGAAAAATCCTTGCTACCACTTTGTTAAAAGCAATGGGCATTACTGTTTCTGAAATGGAATCTTTGTTTACTCACTTTGATTTCTTAAAGAAAACATTAGACAAAGACACAACAGAAACAACTGATGATGCATTGGTTGACTTATATAAAAAATTAAGACCGGGCGATCCTGCATCAGCTCAAGGCGGACGCCAAATTTTAGAATCAAGATTTTTTGATGACAAAAAATATGATATAGGTCGTGTAGGTCGTTATAAATTAAATAAAAAATTAAATTTAAATATTCCTAAAAACCAAAGAACATTGACTGTTCAAGACATAGTAGCATCTATCGAATATTTGATTAATTTAACTTATGATGAAGGTTCTTTAGATGATATTGACCATTTAGGAAACAGAAGAATTCGTTCAGTAGGCGAACTTCTTCAAAACCAATTCAGAGTTGGTCTTTCGAGAGTTGAAAGAATCGTTAAAGAAAGAATGACTTTGCAGGATTCTGAAACTCTTACACCTTTGAATTTGTTAAATACTAAACCTTTAGTGGCTTCTTTAAAAGAATTTTTCGGAAGTTCACAATTATCTCAGTTTATGGATCAAATTAATCCTTTGGCTGAATTAACTCACAAAAGACGTGTTTCAGCATTAGGACCAGGCGGTTTGCAGAGAGAAAGAGCAGGATTTGCTGTTCGTGATATTCATCCTTCTCACTACGGACGTATTTGTCCTATTGAAACCCCTGAAGGACCGAATGCAGGTTTGATCGGTTCATTGGCAACTCATGCAAGAGTTAATGATTACGGTTTTGTAGAATCACCGTTCTTTGTTGTTAAAGACGGCGTTGTAACTGATGAAGTTATTTATATGACAGCAGATGAAGATGAAAATTTCCGTTGTGCACCTGCTGATGTAAAATTAAATAAAGACAATACATTTAGAGACAGTCAAGTTCCAGTTCGATATCGTTCGGAATTTACGATGTGCGAAGCCTCAAAAGTTGACTACATTGGTGTTTGTCCTATTCAAATTATATCAGTTGCTACATCAATGATTCCGTTTATTGAACATGATGATGCTAACCGTGCATTGATGGGTTCTAACATGCAACGTCAATCCGTTCCACTTTTGATAACTGAAAGACCTGTTGTTGGTACCGGTATGGAACGTCGAGTTGCAAAAGACTCCGGTATGGTTGTTTGTGCTAAAGTCGACGGTGTTGTTGAAAGAGTTGTCGGTGAAGAAATTATTATTACTGATGTGAACGGAAAGCAACATCTGCATACATTAATGAAGTATGTTCGTTCAAACCAAGATACTTGTATTAACCAAAAACCTATTGTTAAAGAGGGTGATAAGGTTAAAGCAGGTGATGTTATCGCGGATGGTGCATCTACCAGTTGCGGAGAACTTTCAATAGGTAAAAATATTTTAGTTGCATATATGCCTTGGGAAGGTTATAACTTCGAGGATGCTATTCTGCTTTCTGAAAGATGTGTTCATGATGATATTTTCACTTCAGTTCACATTGAGAAATTGGAAATAGATGCACGTCAGACAAAACTTGGACCTGAAGAAATTACTCGTGAAATACCTAATGTTTCAGAAGATGCGTTAAGACATTTGGATGAAAGAGGTATTGTACGTATTGGTGCCAGAGTTTATGCTGATGATATATTAGTTGGTAAGGTAACTCCAAAGGGAGAATCTGAACATCCGCCTGAAGAAAAATTGTTAAGAGCAATATTTGCTGAAAAAGCAAGAGATGTAAAAGATAATTCATTAAGAGTTCCTCATGGAGAAGGTGGTCGCGTACTTGATGTCAAGGTATTTGACAGAGAAAAGGGTGATGAATTGCCACCTGGAGCAAATACTGTAATTAGAGTTTACATAGCACAAAAACGTAAGGTATCAGTAGGTGATAAACTTTCAGGGCGTCACGGAAATAAAGGTATCGTTTCAAGAATACTTCCGAAAGAAGACATGCCATTCTTACCTGATGGGACTCCTGTTGATATAGTATTGAACCCACTTGGTGTTCCTTCCCGTATGAACGTTGGTCAAACATATGAATGTTTATTAGGTTTGGCTGCATATTTAACGGGTGAACACTATGAGGCACCATCATTTGATGAAAGATATGGTGAAAATCAATCTGAAATTGCTACAAAAGCTGAACTTATCAGAGGTATTAAAGAATCAGGTTGCGATTGGGTTAGAGAAGACGGTAAGGTATACTTAATTGACGGTAGAACCGGTGAACCGTTTGATGAACCGATTGCAGTAGGTCTTTCTTATATTTTGAAACTTGTTCACTTGGTTGATGATAAAATTCACGCACGTTCAACCGGTCCTTACTCGTTGGTAACGCAACAACCTTTAGGTGGTAAGGCTCAATTTGGTGGACAGAGATTCGGAGAAATGGAAGTATGGGCGTTGGAAGCATATGGTGCGGCTTATACTCTTCAAGAAATGCTTACTATTAAGTCTGATGATGTCAACGGACGTAACAGAGCTTATGAAGCGATTGTTAAAGGTGATAATATTCCAAGACCAGGTATTCCGGAATCATTCAAGGTTCTTGTAAGAGAATTACAAAGTATCGGTCTTGATATCACTGTTGCGAAGAAGAATGGTGTTGAAGTAGATTTGATGAGTGATATGGACGATATGAGAAAAGCAACTCCAAAGAGAACTCTTTCGGATATTGATTCAGAGTTGTTAAATATAAACTTCTTTGAAACATCTACAACACTCGGTGAAATATAAGGAGAATTAAAATTGTCTACAAGTATTGATTATTTTGATTATATACGTATAAGCATCGCTTCACCGGAAAGGATTATGAAGTGGTCGTACGGAGAGGTTACAAAACCTGAAACGATTAATTATAGAACATTAAAACCTGAACGTGATGGTTTGTTCTGTGAAAGGATTTTCGGACCTACAAAGGACTGGGAATGTTATTGTGGAAAGTATAAACGAGTTCGCCACAAAGGCATTATTTGTGAAAGATGCGGTGTTGAGGTTACGGATTCAAAAGTAAGACGGCACAGAATGGGGCATATAAAACTTGCGGCTCCGGTTTCTCACATATGGTTCTTAAAAGGTATTCCATCTTATTTAGGTTTATTGTTGGATATGACCTTGAAAGATTTGGAACAAGTTATTTATTTTAATAATTATGTAGTAATAGATCCTGCGGATAGCCAATTTAAGAAACTTCAGCTCTTAACAGAAGAAGAATATGAAGATTTTGTTATGGAAAATGAAGATACCAAATTGGAAGTAGGTATCGGAGCCGAAGCGATTAAAAAACTTTTAAGTGAAATAAACACAAAAGAATTGGCTGAAGAAATCAGAACAGAACTTGCAAATGGTGTTACTTCCGTTCAAAAGAAAGGTAAGTTAATCAAAAGATTACGCTTATTGGATTCATTGATTTCATCTGAAACGGAGCCTACTTGGATGGTAATGGATGTATTGCCGGTTACCCCTCCAGATTTAAGACCTATGGTTCAGTTAGACGGCGGAAGATTTGCTACATCTGACTTAAACGATTTGTATAGACGTGTTATTAACAGAAATAATCGTTTACAGAGATTGTTAGAAATGGGTGCTCCGGAAATCATTGTAAGAAACGAAAAACGTATGTTACAAGAAGCTGTTGACGCTCTTATTGATAATGGTCGCAGAGGAAGAACTGTTGTAGGTCCAAATAATCGTGCTTTAAAATCGTTATCTAATATTATTGAAGGTAAACAAGGTCGTTTTCGTCAAAACTTATTGGGTAAACGTGTTGATTATTCCGGTCGTTCAGTTATTGTTGTAGGTCCTACATTGAAACTTAATCAATGCGGTTTGCCGAAAGAAATGGCAATTGAGTTGTTCAAACCGTTTGTTGTTAATAAACTTATCGAAAGGGGATATGTTCAAAACATCAAATCAGCTAAGAAAATGATTGAAAGATCTGATGCTAAAGTTTGGGATATCTTGGAAGAAATTATTGACGGACATCCGGTAATGCTGAACAGAGCACCAACTCTTCACAGACTTGGTATACAAGCATTTGAACCAAAATTGGTTGAGGGTCGTGCAATTCAGTTACATCCGTTGGTATGTACAGCGTTCAATGCGGATTTTGACGGCGACCAGATGGCTGTTCACGTACCTTTGTCAATTGAAGCTCAAACCGAAGCAAGAATGTTAATGCTTTCTACAAATAATATCTTGGCTCCTGCAAACGGAAAACCTATAATTACTCCGTCTCAGGATATGGTTTTGGGTATGTATTACCTTACAATCATGAAAGATCCTGAACAAAAGGTAGTAGGATATTTTTATAGCTTCCAAGATGCAATTTCAGCATTAGAAGCCAACATTATTACTTTGCACGACAAAATTGTCGTTAGAGATGAAAAAGGTAAGAGAATTGAAACTACTGTTGGCAGAATTATATTCAATGAAGCTGTAAGAAAAGCTCTTGCTTAGTTTAAGGCAAACAGTTTCCAAAGAGAATTTATTAAGATAAAGGAAAAGATAATATGGAAAATACTTATGCACACAAAAGTCATACACCGGATTTTATCAATAAGCAGATGGATAAGGGTGGATTGAAGAAGTTGTTAGCTCAAATGTATTTGGAATACGGCGGAGCAAAGACAGCAGAATTAGCTAATACTCTTAAGAATCTCGGTTACAAATATGCAACAAAATCAGGTGTTACGATTTCTATCGCAGACTTGACAGTTCCGGAAACAAAGAAAAATTTGTTGAAGGATGCTGAGGCTGAAATTGAAAAGTCTACAAACAGATATTTAAAAGGTGAAATTACAGAAGTTGAAAGATATACAAAAGTTATCGATACTTGGTCAGAAACAACGGCTAAGTTAACGGAACAGGTAGTTGAGAATTTTGATAAATTAAATCCTGTTTATATGATGGCATTCTCTGGAGCGAGAGGTAATTTATCACAGGTTTCTCAGTTAGTCGGGATGAGAGGTTTGATGGCAGACGCACAAGGTCAAATCGTTGACATGCCTATTACATCTAACTTCAAAGAAGGTCTTTCTGTTACAGAGTATATTATTTCATCTTATGGTGCAAGAAAAGGTCTTGTAGATACTGCTCTTAAAACAGCTGACTCAGGTTACTTGACAAGAAGACTTGTTGACGTTGCTCAAGACGTAATTATAAGAGGCGAAGATTGTGGTGGTGATAAATATATCAATATGAAGCCGATTATGGAAGGGGATACGGTTATAGTACCTCTTATTGACAGATTATTGGGCAGAACTGTTGCTCAAGATATATTCGATGAAGACGGTAAAACTATATTGGTTGCAAAGAATACAACTCTTGATCGTAAAGATATTAAGAGAATTTCGCACCTCAATCTTACAGAACTGAAAGTGCGTTCAGGTTTAACTTGTAGTTTGGAATATGGAGTTTGCCAAAAATGTTATGGTTGGGCATTGACTACACAAAAATTGGTTGATGTAGGTGAAGCAATCGGTATTATAGCTGCTCAATCAATCGGTGAACCTGGTACTCAGTTAACAATGAGAACATTCCACACGGGTGGTGCTGTTGGTGTAAAAGAAGCTGCAAGAGAAGTTGTTTCTACCATAGCAGGTACTGTTGCAAGCAAGATTAAGACAAGAGAATTGAGAACAAGACACGGTGATATTGTTAGAGTTTCTATTTGTGAATCAGATGTTGAAATTTCTAACGGTAAAAAATCTGAGTCTTACCATATTCCTGCAGGAGCAACTGTATTCATAGAAGAAGGTCAAAAAATCGAAAAGAATTTTGTATTGGCTGAATATAGACCAAGTTCAAATGAGTCCGGTCGTTTAACTGAAAAAGCTACAAAGGATATTAATTCTGATATGTCCGGGGAAGTGCTTTTTGAAGATTTTGTTGCAGATGAAAAGAAAGACAGACAAGGTAATATTTCAAGAACAGCTAATAAGAACGGTATAGTTTGGATTATCGGTGGTGATGTCTACAATCTCCCCGGTGGTTCAAAAGTATTGGTTGAGGATGAACAAAAAGTTAAATCCGGTGATAAATTAGCTGAAACTTTGATGATTTCTGAGCATGGTGGTGAAATCCGTTATACAGAAGATTTAGAAATCGAAACTGTTAAAAATGGTAAAAATGTGATAAATAAAATCGTAAAAGGTAAAGAAGTTACAATTGTTATCGCGTCATTAACTCCAAAGAATGCAACTTTTGAACAAACGAAGAAAGAACAGCTTTGGACAGTTAAAAAAACCGGTGAAAAGTATATCGTTAAAGCACCGATTGATACAACTGTGGAAAATGGTATGATTATTGCCGAATTAGTTGATGACGAATGTGCTGTTTCATCTTCAGGAGAGATAAGATATATAGATGTCGAAGTTGATGAAAATCAAATTGTAACAAAATCAGGTAATATAGTATTTGTTCCGGAAGAAATTCATCAAATCAACAAAGATGCAACCTTGAAGATGGTTGAAAACGGTACTTTTGTTACAGCAGGAACCGAAGTTGTAAAAGACGTATATTGTCATATAGACGGTATTGTTGAATTTAAAGAATTTAATGAAGTAATTCATGAAGTTACTATCAGACCCGGTGAAGTTCATACTTTGTCAAGCATTTCCGAATTAAAGATTGAGGAAGGTACTGTTGTTGAAGCTGGTACTACAATCGCAAAAGGAATTAAGGCAAAAGAAACTTCTATCGTAACTTTGATGGAAATGGATTTTGATGATTTAGATATTGATGATTTAGACGAAGAAATTGATACAACAATGTCTCTTGAAGAAGAATCATTGGAAGACAAGCCTGTTCAAATATTGATAAGACCTGTTCAACCGTTGTATATTGAACCAAAAGAAGTATCTATCAAGTTTAATACAACAGACGAATTAATAAACATTGTTCCTGTAACACAGTTACAGTTCAAAGATGGTGCACGAGTAAGAAATATCGACGGTGCAACATTAACAAGAACAAGTTTAGTTCTTCAAATGCAGGGTTATTTATCACACCTTAAAGGTTTGGTAGAACTTGATGCAAACGGAGAATTAAAAGTTGTTGTACTGGAAACTTTAATTGTACGTCGTGAACAAGAGGGTGGTGCAAAGGCAAGCTCGTCTTTGCAAACTTCTTTGCTTGTTGAAAACGGTCAAATTATTGAAC
Source organism: bacterium (assembly GCA_024408855.1). Lineage (GTDB taxonomy): Bacteria > Cyanobacteriota > Vampirovibrionia > Gastranaerophilales > Gastranaerophilaceae > CAG-196. The sequence continues at coordinate 18,212 of JAKSUQ010000008.1, forward strand.
CAAAGACTGCGGTTGCAAAAACTGAAGTTTTAGCAATTAATGATGGTGTAGCTTCAATAAAAGGTGATATTTCTGAATCAAGAAGATTATTAATTAATTGTTCTAAATATGAAACAGTTGTTCCAACCAAGAAGAAGCCTTCTGTTAAAAAAGGAACTTTCATAAAATTAGATACACCGCTTGCCGCTTCTGAGGAAGTAGCTCCTGTTTCAGGTATTATATCTGATGTAAGCGAGAAATCTGTTACAATCAGAAACGGTCGACCATACTTAATTAGCCCTGGTACTATGTTGCAGGTGAGCGAAGGTTCTTTGGTACTGAGAGGTGATATGTTAGCATCCTTGGTATTTGAAAGAGAAAAAACCGGTGATATCGTTCAAGGTTTGCCAAGAGTAGAAGAATTGCTCGAAGCAAGAAAACCTAAAGACTGTGCTATACTTGCAGAGCATGACGGTGTAGCTGAAATTGAAATTGAAGATGATGTACCAAGATTGTTCTTAGTAACTGATGAAGGTGCAAGAATTGAAATCAAGTTTGCAATTGATGCAAGCATAGTAGTTACAAATAAACAAAAAATTAAAAAGGGTCAGCCGCTTACAAGCGGACCTCTGAATCCGCATGATGTAATAAGGTTATGCGGACCGGAAGAAGCTCAACAATATTTAGTTGATGAGGTTCAGAGGGTTTACCATTCTCAGGGTGTTGAAATCGCAGATAAACATATCGAAATAATTGTTCGTCAAATGACAAAGAAAGTTCGTGTTGTTGATTCCGGTGATACAAACTTATTACCTGGTGAATTGGTTGAAGTTCAGGTATTTGAAAATGAGAATAAAGCAGTAAGAGAACATGACGGACAAGAAGCAACTTGTGAGTACATGTTATTAGGTATTACAAAAGCATCTTTGAATACTGAAAGCTTCATTTCGGCTGCATCTTTCCAAGAAACTACAAGAATTCTTACAGAAGCTGCTGTTGACGGAAAGAAAGACTTATTAAGAGGTTTGAAAGAAAACGTTATTATAGGTCGTTTAATTCCTGCCGGAACGGGTTATCATCATTTGTCTTTTGCAAATGAAGAACGTGATAAAGAAGCACAAAAACGTGCTGCTCAACGTAATCAGGCAAGAAAACCATCTGCAATATTGGAGGAAATCGAAGGAATGTTCGGTTCTCCGGAATTAGCAGAAGAAGCCGATAACTCTTCAAGTGAAGAATAATTTAGTTATTAATAAATAAAAATGAACGCTCAATAAAATGGGCGTTCTTTTTTATTGTAATAATCACTCAGTTTACAAATCTTTACAAAGCTCAAATATATATGTATATATATTTGAGCTCTGTATATAAAAATTTTTTTATTCAAATGGTAATTTTTTATACGAAATAAACTTTATCAATATATGAGATTTTAAGAAAATAAACAGTTGGATATTAAGAAAAGAAAGCGAGGAAAATTATGTGTAATGCAGATTTTAATTGTAGTTTGATAGCAGGATACAAAGGTTTGTATCAGGATACTTGGAAAGGACCAAATCAGTTATCAAAAGTTTATAGCAATAATGCTATGTTTGGAGCAAAAGCAGAATTTAAAAATTTTGAGGCTAAGGCTTAAACGTGTTTTGGATGTAAAAATGATGATGGTGCTTTAGGAACGGATAAAAGTAGAACTTTTGGCGCAAAAGGTGAAATTAATTACAATATACCTTTGATTAAGGATGAAAAAGGTTCAAATAAATTGTCTGCTAATGTTGGTGCTTTTGGTGAAATTAGTACTCGTTCAGATGAAAGCTCAAGATTTTATTCCGATGCGAGGGTATATTTCAGTATTGACCCTAATTCCAGACCTCCGAAGATGCCATCAACTGAATCTTACTCTGTGAACGATAATAAAACTGTTTTTGCAGGTGCAAAAGCCGGTTTATGCTATAACCCTACTCCAAATGTAAAAATAGAGGCAGGTGTAAAAGGCGGCTACATTTCGGGAAACGGTAGTTTTAATGATGAAACAACAACCATTACTGTAAATAATTCGAGTACAAGTGAAGATCCATGGGTTGGAGGGTATGCAGGGGAGCATTCTGATAATTGGATGCCTCCAACAGCAAATCATGCAACAACCATCGTTGATAAACGTGAGATCTCTGCAACATATAAATGGAATAATTGTGGTATTACTCCGTACGGTGAGGTTGAGGTTAAATGCGACCGTATAGGTTTAGGAGCTGCAGTGGATAAGAACAGCATTTCAGCAGGATTAAATATTTATTTGTAAAAATCCTTTTTATATATGCAAAAAGATGTTCTTATATGAACATCTTTTTGTTTTATATAAATACAAACTGTTAATTATTTGCTGAGGTTTCGGCAAGTTTTTCTTTTAATTCTTGAATTTCATATTTAAGTCTGTTAAGTTCGCATTTAATCGGATCAGGAATTCTGTTATGCATAAGAACTCCATCTTTGTTAAGTACTTGCTGCTGTACGATTCTTCCGGGAATTCCTACGACAGTCGAGTTATCAGGTACATCATCAATAACAACAGAACCTGCGCCGACTCTTACATTATCGCCAAGTGTAATGTTTCCCAATACTTTAGCTCCTGCTCCAATGATAACATTATTTCCGATTGTGGGGTGTCTTTTTGCGTGTTGTGCACCTGTTCCGCCAAGGGTTACTTGTTGGTAGATTAAAACATCATCCCCGATAATTGTTGTTTCGCCAATTACAACACCTTCGCCGTGGTCAATAAAAAATCTTTTGCCTATTCTTGCTTTTGGATGAATTTCTATTCCGGTGAATATTCTTGACCAGTACGAAATTAATCTTGGGATAAAAGGAATATTCCAATATGCCAGTTTGTGTGCAATTCTGTGAAATATGAGGGCTTGTAAGCCCGGGTAGCAAAAAATAACTTCTGCTAAATTGTTTGCGGCAGGATCTTTTTCGTAAATGACCTTTATATCTTCTTTTATTTGTTTTATGGCTCGCGCTAATAACATAAATTTAATCCTTTAATTTTATTATAATATTAAATTTTTATATTACATTCTACCAAACGGATAAATATCTGTCGCCACCGTCCGGAATTATTGTAACTATCAATCTTTGAGGATATTTTTTAGATAGTTCTTTCGCGGCTGCAAGATTGGCACCGCCCGATATTCCTATAAATAGTCCTTTTTCTTTTGCAATCGCTTTAGCTTCTTCCATGGCTCTATCTGTGCTTATGGTTAAAATTCCATCAAGAGTTTTTCCTTGACATAAATCCGGAATAAAGTTGGCACCAATTCCCTGTATTCCGTGAATGCCGGATTTTCCTTCCGTAAATAAAGGACTTTCTTTCGGCTCAACACCAAAAACCATAGAATGTTTTAAATATTTTTTTAGACCAAATGCTGTTCCGCCTGTACCTATTCCTGCCACAACTATGTCGACTGTATTGCCGGTATCATCCAAAATTTCTTTTGCAGTTTGTTTGTGGGCTTCTAAATTATCAGGATTAGAAAATTGCATAGGAATAAAGCTATTTGAATATGTATTTTTTAATTCGTTTGCTTTATCAACAGCTCCTTGCATACCAAGCTCTTTTGGAGTTAAAACAAGTTCTGCTCCGTATGAAGCTATGCTTTTTTTTCTTTCCTCTGACATATTTTCAGGCATACAAATGATTAGTTTTAAATTAAGAACTGCACAAACCATAGCCAAACCAATTCCTGTATTTCCGCTGGTAGGCTCAATTATTACAGTGTTCTCATTTATTTCATCCCTGTCAAATGCTGATTGTATCATTGAATAAGCAACGCGGTCTTTTATTGAGCCGGCCGGATTGAATTGCTCCAATTTTAACCAAATGTTATCATCATAAATAAACATTGGTGTATTACCGATTAATTCAAGTACATTATTATATAACATAGATTAATTCCTAAACTAATTTTGCAAACTTACGTTTTCCTGCTTGAAGAACTTTGTTTAATCCGGAAGGTATACTTAAACTCATATCTAAAATCTTTTCGCCGTCTAATTTAACACCTCCGCCCTGTATTAATCTTTTTGCTTCCCCTTTACTTTGTACGAAGTTTAATTTTACAAGCAAGTCTAAAATATTGATTTCAGCATCAATTTTGATGTCTTCAATATCATCAGGAATGCCTTTATTTGAAACGACATTTATAAAATCTTCTTGAGCCTTATCTGCCCCTTCTTTACCGTGATATTCCTCTGTTATAAGATGGGCTAATTTCATTTTTAAATCTCTCGGATTAATAGCTTTAGTTTCAATTTGTTTATCCATCGTTTCCAATTCATATTTTCCGACATCCGTCAATAATGAGAAATATCTTGTAATTATGTTATCAGGTATGCTCATTAATTTACCGAACATATCTTTAGCACTGTCAGTCAGAGAAATGCAATGTTCAGGATAAGTTTTTGACATTTTGACAACACCGTCAGTTCCCTCTAATAAAGGCAACATCATTACTAATTGAGGATATTTTTTCCCGTATGCGGTTTGAATATCACGTCCGAGTAAAGTATTAAACCTTTGGTCAGTTCCGCCTAATTCAATGTCAGAGTCTATGGCAACAGAGTCATATGCTTGCATTAAAGGGTAGAAAAATTCATGAATTGCAATAGGTTTGCCTTCTGCGTACCTTTTTGCAAAATCATCTCTTGTCATCATTTGTGCAACAGTAACTTTTCCTGCCAACTGCAAAAGCTCCATAAAAGAAAGTTTATGCAACCAATCCGCATTGTTTGTAATTTCAGCATCTGTAACATCCAAAACCTTAGCCATTTGTTCTAAATAGGTGTTTGCATTTTTATCTACTTGTTCTTTGGTAAGAGCCGGACGTGTTTCAGATTTGCCGGACGGATCCCCTATCATTGCGGTTGCACCGCCTACAATTAAAACTATTTTATGACCTAACTTTTGAAATTCTTTTAATTTACGCATAACAACCGTATGCCCCAAGTGCAAATCCGGTCGGGTAGGGTCCATTCCAAGTTTAATACGCAAAGGTTTTTGTGTGTCGTGTGCATATTGTAATTTAGCGGCTAATTCACCAATTCCGCCATCATTGCCGGATGGCAAAACCTCTGCATTACGCGTTAATTGTTTTGCTTGTTCAATAAACTCAGATCTTATTTCTGTCATACTATCTCCTTTAAAACATATGATGTAATGATAACAGAAATATGGTTTAAAGTCTATTTTTAAAGCAAACTAACCTGCTCTTCTCATTAAATCTGATAGTTTAACATTTTTGTTTTTAATGGACGGCTCAATCTTTTTGACAACAGGTTTTGCTTTTAATTGTGATAAACCTATTGTTTGAGGTTCTTTTTCAAAAATCAGTACTTTTTGTATAAGTGATAAAACTAAGTCCATATTTTATTCTCCATAATCATATTATATCGTCATATAAAATAAACTTTTCATTCATTAAACCTATTTTTTAAGTAAAAAACAATATCTGTTGTGATAAGATATTAATATAACAATAAGGATATTATAATTTGAATTCAGGGTTTTATAAAGATGTAAGTACAAATTATGAATATGCTTGCGAAATTATGGAAGAAAATTTTTCGCATGCAGCTCTTATTGAAATGCTTCAAAATGGTAATATTCCGCAAAAACAGATCGCTGCATTTAAGCTAAAAACTTTGAAAACAGAACATGACGGAAAAGTTCTTATTTCCAATTTGACTGGATGCGACGGTAAAATTAGGGAAGCTGTTGCATTTAAAATTAACAATCTTTTGAAAGAAAAATCGTGTTATTCTGAGTTTTTAAACTTTCCTGAAGTATTTGCAAATGCAACGGTTGATATAAACGGTAACATTTGCCGACTTGTAATAGACTCGGTAAACATTTTAAAAATGAATAAAGAGTTTTCGGATGCTTACTTGAATAAAGTTCTATTAACAGTGAATGAAGCGTTTGATGGGTTGGATAAAATTATTTATAAGGATAAAAAATACGCTATAAATAAACATTTATTCAAACTGTATTGGTGTCTTGAAGCAATAAAACTTTTTACGGATTATATTTCGGAAGAAAAATTATTAAAAATATTATTGAGAGCTTCTCAAGAAAGTGAATATACAATAAGAGAAAAAGTTGCACAAATACTAATTATACTTTCATCTCCAAAGTTCGACGATTTAAAAAACACTTTAATTCACGATAGTAACTATTATGTAAGAACGGTTTTTGGATAACAACAATTCTATATCATCCAATTATCCTCAATTACATCCATATGACCGTCTTGTAAAAATTCTGCAAATTTATGAGTATCAATTTGTGCGCCTACTGCTGCCAGTAAGTCAGGAGGAAGTTTAGACACCATTTTAATTAATGTATCCGTATTTAGCATTATCATAGGTTTTATCATGTCTGGCTTTTGTAATGTCGCAAGCATATTAACATATGTTTCATTTTGAAATAAAGTTAAATTTTTTGGTTCTTCTTTTGTAAGTTGAAATATAAGTTGGCGTTGTACATCCGGATCAATACCTGCCATAAATTCCCGAAATTTATCATCAGGTAAATTAGATATATTTGAAAATACTTCGCTGTGATCAACGTCTTCCGATGGTTGACCTGTTACATTTTCAATAAATTTTTGTAAAACATCAGCCGGCATTGCTTGCAGTTGTTCCATAACCTTAAATCTGTTTAAGTCATCATTCATAAAGAAATTAGCCATGTCATCTTCCGTATACATTAATACTATTTGTTCTAATGGAAATGCAGCCATAGCAACCCTTGCAAGTTCCTTTATGTTAACTTTCATCAACATTTTTAACAAGGCTTCTTGTTTGAAAAAATACAAACCCATAACTAATTCATCATCTTTTAATAAAGGTAATATTTTTTGCCTTGTTTCTTCATCCATATGATGAATTAGTGTAAACTTGTTCTCAACGCTTGCTAATCTGAAAACATTTATCAATTTTTCCGGAGAACTATAATACTCTCTTGCAAAATTGATAGCTTTGGAATTTCCTTTTTTTGTTTCTTCTTCTATAATCTTTTCTATATTTGCAAGTCCATAATCCCTTATCATCCTTGATGAAGTGATATCAAGCCTTTCTGCAAATAATTTCATGTTCGCATCAATAACCGGTGCCATAGAAACTCCTAATAATTGTTCTTATATATATAAAGTATGTATAAATGAAATAATTGCTTTTTTTTTAAGTTTTGTTAAGCAATTTTTTTTGTAATTTACCCACGATATATGATATAATGCTCTCATTATGAAAAAGTTTGTATTAATAATAACAATTTTATCATTATTTTTCTGTTTTATAAATACTTTTGCTTATGCAAAAGAAAATTATGTAAAGAAAGATATTTCTGTTGTCGCAGATGACGGATTTAGTTTGAAAGCAACTTTAACTTATCCGAAAGATAAAACGAAAAAAGATTTTTATACAGTTGTGCTTCTTCATTCATTGGGTACAAGTTCTCAATGGTGGAGTGATTTACCGGAATTGCTTTTAAGTAAAGGCTATGCGGTTTTAGCTATTGATCTAAGAGGACATGGTGCAAGTATTTATAACAAAAGTTTGAAAAAAGTTTCATGGACCGGGCTCACTAATACCGGCTACTCTAAAATGCCAAGTGATGTAATGACAATTATCAATGATGTAAAAGAAGAAAATTTGCAAAAGACTTTTTTTAATAAATGGGCAATTGTAGGCTCTGATCTTGGTGGTATTGTTGGTGTAATTGCTGCTGATAAGTTGAATTATAAGCCTGAAACGATCGTATTACTTTCCCCGGTTGTATCGGTAAAAGGGTTATATGTACCGGTAAAAATTGCACAGCTTGATAGAACTGATTTTTTAACAATATCCAGTGTTGCTGATAATAAGGCTATTGAGTCTGCAAATTATTTGAAGAAATTTGCTCAATGTGGTTTTACAACATATATAACTCAAACAAATTCAACAGGTATGGTTTTACTTAAAAATGATCCGGAGTTGACAAAGTTTATTTCAGCTTGGATTGAGCAATATTTAAAATAATTTACAAATTAGCACCGGAGTTTTTCATTTTTTCGAGGGCTGATTTTGAAGCTTCGTATTGCCTGCATAATTTAAAAACAAATTCAATTGATGATTTATCTTGTTTTATCGCATCCTTTAGTTTATAGATTTCTGCTAATTGAAGTTTCTTTATTTCGTCATCTGAGGCGTTATATAGGTATTTATTTAAAGTATCCACTGTTTCTCCGTCTAAACCCGATATTCCGTGTTTAAAAGCATACCAATTATAAAAATGGTAAATAAAGTAGTATTTGTTTATATTTTCACTTTTATTGGTCATTATAAAACATTCAGGAAATTTTAAAGAGAATTTTTTTTCTGTTAAAAGAGATAGGTATAACGCTTTACCTCCTTTTTGCGGATAAATAAATCCCTCATTTTCTCCTACGGAATTTAATACATTAGCTGAGTCTATGTAAAAAATTTTGGTTCCTTGTTTTGAAATGTACTCCAATATTTTAGACGGTTCATAATCGTATGTTTTAAGAATTAATTTAAGTTCTTCTTCCATACGTTTTTTTTCATTTTCTGCAATGCTGTCAAGCGTTAATAAACAACCGCTTCTGTAATAAAATTTGCGTTTTGATTTCGGTTTTGCATGCAACGTATCACGCAAACTTTCTCTCAAACCAACTTCTTGTAATGATAATATAAAATAGATAATTTTCTTTACAAAATCCATAATACAATTATTGCACTAAAAGTAAAATCGTACAAGCAAAGGCTATTTTTTAGTACTTTGCTGTATTTTTTCTTTAAGCTTTTTACTGGTATCATGACCTAACATTGCCAGAAGTTTCGAGGTAGGGCTTACTTCTCTGTTTATAACTGCCTCAATCGAGAAGTTCTTAGGTAAGAAAGGTGCAATATATTCTTTCATTGTTTTTGGTAATTTGCAGAATAATTTAAATGCATCTTTTTTAGCCTTATCTTCTCCTTTTTTCATGTCATTAATCATCTTTTTGATAAATGAACATTTTTCTTCTTCTTTGGAACAGCAATTGTTTGAATTTTTATTATAAGTAATTTGGGGTAAAGGCTCTTGTTGTTCAGGTGGTAAGTTTAAAAATTCTTCTACGTTAGGGGTATGATAATATAATTCATTATTGTTTGAATAGTATTGCTCGTTAGCTCCCCATTCAGTATACGATCTATTGGTGTTACTTTGTCCTGTTGTTAAATCTGTAACAGTCCCGTTTCCTAAATCATTACAAACAGTTTGATAATTACCGTAAGTAATTTTGTTAAGAATTGTGTTTAATGTGTCAGGGTCTGTATCAAGAATTTCCGGATGTTTTGTTGCAATCCGATTAATTTTTTCTAAGATTTCACGATAATTTGGTTTATCAATGATGTAATCTGATATATTTCTTAAGATAGCATCTTTATCTTTATCTGCAATCCTTGTATTATCTATGATACCAACAAGTTCACCGCTTAATAAAGGCGAATAGAAATCACTTATTATTTCCAGGACTTTAGTTTCTTCTTCGGTAAGTTCTTCGTTGTTTTCTTTCTTTTTTCTTGCTCTTGCAATAATTTCTGCATTATCTTTCAAAAACTTACCAAAATCCGTCTTTGATTCTTCTACAAAATCTTCAACGCTCTTTTTATCTTTATATTTGACAGCATCTGTAATTAGAACACTCAATTCTTCATCACTGATTTTTGCACCGGTAATATCTTCTTTGGCTAAATCTTTTATATCTTCCATATCGATATTATTGTGAAATTCTGTTCTTTTCTCATCATCTTCAAAACTATCTGAAGTGTGTTTTAATGCATTGCATTTGTTTTCCGGCATTAATGTTTTGATAATTTCCATGAATAATAATTTTTCTTCATCAGAAGAGTTTGCCAGCATCAAGCAAAACTCTCGGGCTTGTTTCCCGATAGCTTCTTCTCTTGTGATTTTGCCGGATTGAACATCCTTTTGCAGAGTTTCGTACTTTTGTACAAAATAATTTTTTATTGTTTCTGCAATTTTTTCAGGAGAGTTGCTTTTAAAGAAATCTTCTTCCAAATTATATTCTTTGGTTAACGTTGCAAACAGACCGTCCGGATTTTCCTCTTGGTCTTTTTGAAATTCTTCAACACTGTTCCAACCGCTATGTAATGCAATGTTATAGTCGATAGTGCAGTGTCTTATTTTTTTGATTAATTCATCATCTTTTCTAAGATCGCTATTTCTTTCAGAGCTTAATATATTTTGCAAATCATCAGGTGTTTTACCTGTTTCAGAAAGAATTTTGTCAATAGTGGCACTTAATGCTTCAACCAATTTATCAACATCTTCTTCTTTCCAGTTCAATAATCTGGTTACAGAAACGCCTGTTAAGTTTTTTAACCATTCATAATCAAATGAATTCGGACTAAGTCCTAACTTTTTAAGAATGTTATTGAATTTATTTTTTAATTTTACTTCCGGACTAATTTTTACTTCCGTAACAATTTCTTCACTGGAAACGGTAGTACCATTCCCGCCAATAGGAATGTTTTTTTGCGTTTGGCTTGCCTCTTTTGGTGCCGTTACCGCTGTTGAATTAGTGTAGGAAACTGCTATATCTGACATCTTATACCTCATATATATAAAGTATATAAAAACGTTTCAATTTTAATGTTTTTAAAAATTTTTACAAAACTTAACATTCTAAGCAATATTTATGTGCTAATTTTAATATATGGCTAAGTTTGTTCCGCTACATATTCACACGGAGTATTCGCTTTTAGATGGTATGATAAGGGTAAAAGATTTGGTTTCATATGCCAAGGAGAATGAGTTACCTGCGATTGCCATTACTGACCATGGCGTTATGTATTCTGCTGTTGAATTTTATGAACAAGCGATAAAAGAGGGCATAAATCCGCTTATCGGATGTGAGTTTTATGTGCATGACGGAGATATTCATATACAGGACAGTCATAACAATCCTCTTTATCACTTAATTTTGATTGCTAAAAATTCAATAGGTTATAAAAATCTTATCAAATTGGTTTCTACGGCTTGGTGTGAGGGATTTTACTATAAGCCGAGAGTTAACTTTGAACTTATTGAACAGTACCATGAGGGTTTAATATGTACTTCAGCATGTCTTGGCGGTGAAATCTTAAAAAATCTTGTATCAGGTGAAAGGGAAAAAGCAAAAGAAGTTGCGAAAAAATATAAAAATCTTTTCGGGGATGACTATTATATTGAGCTTCAAGACCACGGACTTGAAGAACAAAAAAGAACGAATCCTGATTTGATACGAATTGCAAAAGAACTCGATATTAAAGTTATTATAACAAATGATTCGCACTATTTAAAAAAAGAAGATGCTGATGCTCAGGATACGCTGTTATGTTTACAAACAAATGCAAGAAAAGATGATGCAAACAGGTTTCAATTTCCGAATAATGAATTTTATGTAAAATCTCAGGATGAAATGCGAAAGGCTTTTTCGTGGATGGATGATGAAACCTTTGAACAATGCGTTATGAATACGGAAGAAATCGCGAATAAGTGTAAAGTTGAAATTGAACTTCATAACGCACCGCTGCCACATTATGATGTGCCTGATGAATTTATTTTTACCTCAGATGATGTTGATGAAAAAATTGTTGAGCGTCTGCTTACAAAATTACGAAAAAATGATGAAAATGCGACCGAAAAAGACGTTATGGAGGAAGCTAAATATATTCAGGGGATTGAAAATTATCTTGAACATATCGTAATAGAAGGGTTAAAAAAACGTTATGGCGACCCGATACCGCCTGAAATTCTTGAACGTGCAAAATATGAATTAGGCGTAATCAATCATATGGGTTTTCCTGCATACTTTATGATTACTTGGGATTTTATTCATTTTGCAAAAACGCATGATATTCCGGTAGGTCCAGGTCGTGGTTCGGCTGCTGGTTCGGTAGTAGCTTATGCGTTGGAAATTACCGATATAGATCCGATTTATCACAAATTATTGTTTGAAAGATTCTTAAATCCTGAACGTTTTACAATGCCCGATATAGATATCGATTTTTGCATTGAGAAACGTGGTGATGTAATTAAGTATGTAACTGATAAATATGGTGAAGATAAGGTTTGTCAAATTATAACTTTTTCTACTTATGCTCCGAAAGCTGCTTTTAAAGGGGTCGGACGAGTTTTGCAGGTTCCTTTCTCTGAAAGTAACCGTTTAACAGGATTGATTGAGCCGGCAATAGATATTGCAAAAGCTACAAATGATAAAGCAGAATGGCTTAGAGATGCTGTTCTGGCAAATGGTTCTGAATTTAAGCAGTTGTATGACGAAGATTACCAAATTCCTAATCAAGAAACCGGAAATACGGTAAGTTTTAAACGTTGGGTTGATATGGCAATCGCAATTGAGGGATTAAAATGCGGAACAGGAACGCATGCTGCGGGAGTTATTATTTCTCATGCACCGTTAGACACTATTCTTCCGGTACAGCCGTCAAAAGACGGTATTGTACAAACCGGGTATCCTAAGCATGAAGCAACGGAAGTTCTTGACCTTTTAAAAATGGACTTTTTGGGTTTAAGAAACTTAACAATGATTACTAAAACTGTCAAGATGATAGAAAAGTATAGAGGAGAAACGGTTGATATAAATCACATACCGTTAGATGATGTGGAAACCTATAAAATGTTGGTTCGTGGAGAAACCGTTGGAGTATTTCAACTTGAGTCTCAGGGAATGATGAATTTAGTACGGAGATTAAAACCTGACGTATTTGAGGATTTAGGTGCTTTAGTGGCTTTATTCCGTCCGGGGCCTTTGGGTTCCGGCATGGTTGACGATTTTGTCGCAAGAAAACATGGTGAACAAAAAATTACCTATGCTCATCCGTTGTTGGAACCTGTTTTAAAAGATACATACGGTACGATTGTTTATCAGGAACAAATCATGCAGGTCTTTCAGGTTTTGGCGGATTATTCTTTAGGTCAAGCTGACCAAGTCAGAAGAATGATGGGTAAAAAAGACCTAAAAACAATGGAAGAACAAAGGGGTAAATTTATAGAAGCCTCTGCAAAGCATGATATGTCAAAAGAAGATGCAGAAAGATTATTTAATCAGATTTTGGCATTTGCTTCTTACTGCTTTAATAGAAGTCATTCAGCCGCATATGCTTTTGTTGCATATCAAACAGCTTATTTAAAATGTCATTATCCGGTGGAATATCTGTCAGCTTTGCTTTCAAGTGTTTCTGATAACAAAGAACAAACTCAGTTATATATTGAAGAAGCTAATAAATACGGAATAAAAGTGCTTCCTCCGGATATTAATAAATCTGTACTTGAGTATTCTCCGGACGGCGAAAATATAAGATTTGGAATGGCGGCAATTAAACAAGTCGGGGCACCTGTTGTGGAAACTATTATAAAAGAACGAACAGAGAATGGAGAATTTAAGAGTATTTTTGATTTTTGCAAAAGAGTTGATCAAAAATATGTTAATAAAAAATCTCTTGAAGGTTTGATAAAAGCCGGTGCTTTTTCAGGAATTGAAAAAAGCCGTAAACAGTTGTTTGATAATATAGAACATATTTTAGACGTAACTTCAAAGGAAGCAAAAGACAGAGCTGTCGGTCAAGTTAGTCTGTTTGCATCATTGGGAGATGATAGCGATTTTTCAAATGTTCAGTATCAACTTATCGGAAATGATGAAGAGTATACAGATCGTGAAATTCAGCTTTTTGAAAAAGAGTTTTTGGGGTTCTATGTAACCTCGCATCCGTTATTTTCTATAAGGGATAAAATTCCGTATCTCATAACTCACCGAATTGTTGAACTAAACGAAGCAAAGGAGGATGAGCAAGTTACAATATGCGGCTTAGTAACTGCAACAAGACAAATTCCAACAAAGAAAGATCCGTCAAAATTTATAAGATTTGTAACTATTGAAGATTTAACAGGAAAAATGGATGCGATTTGTTTTACAAAACCTCTTTTGGAATATGGCGATATTTTACAAAATGATTGCAGAGTCGTTATAACAGGAAGATTGCAACATAGAAGCGAAGAACAGTTAAGTCTTGTTATAGAAAATGCAAAGTCTATTGATAATTCAAATATTTTTATTGTTGATTTAAAAGAAGAAATGGCTTATGAAGAACTTTTCGGCCTTAAAAATATATTGGCAAAACATCACGGAGATGATCCTGTTATGATAAAATTTGCAGGAGAGAACGGACAAAGTACAAAAATTATTACGTCTTCAATATTTTGGGTAAAATCAACTAATGACTTAGTAAATAATATTAAAAATTGTTTTCCGCAAAGGGTGGACGCAAATATAGATTCTTTGGAAACGCCGTTGGAAGTTTAATTCGCAAAACTTATAAACAGGTTTAGGATTATTTTATTGTAGTACATAATGTTATATTTGCTTATTGCTTTTAAAATCAGCTATTTTGAAGTATAATACTTTTATGGATAAAAAAGTTGTTTCAACAAATCGAAAAGCATTTCATGACTATTTAATTTTTGACAAATTTGATGCGGGCGTCGTACTAACCGGAACTGAAATCAAATCTGTTCGCAAGGGCATGCTCAATTTGAAAGACAGTTTCGCAAAAATTGAGGACGGAGAAGTTTTGTTATATAACATGCATATTTCACCATATGAGCACGGTAATCGTTATAACCACGAGTCTGATAGAGTCAGAAAGCTTCTCTTACATAAAAATGAAATAATGAAAATTCTCGGTAAAATAAAAAAGGAAAACTTTACAATTGTACCGTTAGAATTGTATTTATCGCATGGTTTTGCTAAAATACAAATAGGCTTGGCAAAAGGTAAAAAACTTTACGATAAGCGTGAAGCAATTACTAAAAAAACGCAGGAACGTGATATTGCAAGAAAAGTCAGGTAGTTGTCGTTAATTCAGTTGGTTAGGAGTATAAAATGTTTAACAGAGATTCAATTTTGCAAAACTTGAATGCGGAAAACTATTATATTGATAAGCACTCTTTGGATTTATTTTTGAATGATTGGAAAATTGATTCGATATATGAAGATGAGGATGGTTTGGAATTTTATGATGACTTATCCTTAGATAAAATTAAAAAGGGTATTTCTCTAAAATCGCAAGGATACAGTGATGAACAAATAATTGCGAAATTGCAAAAAATGGAAGCAAGATGTGAAAAAACATCCGATATTATTCAGCCGATTTTGGTAAAAGACTTTTTAGAGCCGAACAGTCGTCAAGTTGAGTCAACTGAAGAAGTTATTGTAACTGATTTGACACCAACTCCGGATAAAAAATTTACACTTGATGTAACTTCTCAAACTTTGCAAATGCTTGCCGAAGCTGTTGCAAAAAAAATCAGTGATGATATCACGAACTCCGATTTATCAAAAAAATTAATAGAAGCAGGCGGTTATAAGCGGGATAACGAAATTATGGCAAAACAAATAGAAGAACTTCTCGAGCATAACAAAGAATTGTCTGACAGAATAGCTCAGCTTGAAAATCATTCTTCTCAAAGTTTTTGGCAAAGGATCTGGGGACAAAGATAAATTTCCGTTATGTATATTGAGAGTACAAAATAGCTGTGAAAAAATTAATCAATTTATTGATATTTAAATATAAAAACATGAAGTTGCTTGATAAGTATATATTAAAGCAACTTGTCGCAATGTTTTTAATGGGAGTTGCAGTCTTTACTTCAATTATATTTGCATCAGATACCTTTATAACTTTAATTAAACAGATTTCGACTTATGGAATACCGTTTAATGTAGCATTTATAATGATTATACTGCATTTGCCGTCGGTTTTTGTGATGACAATACCTATGGGAGTTTTGTTGGCGACGGTAATGACATTGAACAGCCTAAGTTTAAATTCTGAAATTACAGTAATGAGAGCGTGTGGAATTAGTTTGTCCAGAATTGCAAAGCCTATTTTTATATTTGCAATAGTAATGTCTTTTCTTGGATTTTTTATAAACGAAACTGTCGTTCCGGTTATGACTAAGCAGGCAACGGATTTAGCTTTGTATGCTTTTGGGAAGAAGAATATACCGGAGGGCAAAGAAAATTTTACTTTTAAGGAAACAAAACAAGGCGGAACATTGAAACGACTTTTTTATGTCGGTAATTGCACGAATAAGACCTTGCATAATATAACGGTTTTTGATGCATCTAAAGATGACGTTATTCAAATCCTGCAAGCAAGAGAGGGGGTAACTGCTCCTGACGGTTGGAAGTTCCAAAAAGGTGCAATTTATACGGTAACAGACAACGGGAAAGCTCTTGATACAACTTTGTTCAATAATACGACAATTTCTTTTGGCATGGATTTGTCAAAAGAGATGGAACGAAATATTGCTAATGAACATAATTTTACGCAACTCCTCAAATATATTACAAAATCAAATCGACCGGATTTGCGAATTGATCTTTATGATAAAATAGCACTGCCATTGATGACAATAGTATTAGTTTTGCTTGGTGTGCCTCTTGCGATAACTCCGCCAAGAGTGCGGTATAATCGTGGATTTTTGTTTAGCATTTTAATTATTTTTGCATTTTATTTAATTAGAGCTTTATCAATCTCTTTTGGTGTAGCAGGAACATTGATACCTGTATTTGCTGCATTTATGCCTAATATAATTTTGTCGATTGTCGGAGTGTTTCTATATTACAGGAAAGTTTATACGATTTGTTAAATTTTTAATCAAGTTTGATTTATATATTTTACAGATTTTGCAAAACTTTTATGTACTCAGTTAATATTGAAAGTCAGCTCTTGATTTGATGATTATTAATATTTGGTTTGAGAATATTGTAAGTAATTTATAATAATCAGGTAATTTTGAGGTAAATGTAACGAATTGTAAAGACGAATTTTTAGGGATTAAAACAAGGCTGAAACCCTCGAAAATTTGCTATATGATATGAGGCAAGCTGTGTTTGTGTTAGGTAATTCTTAAGTTTCACATGTTTTATTTATTGTATAATATGGTTTAAAGTAGTGCGATAGGAGGAATTATTAAAATGAAGACGAATGGATTAAGCGCAACAATGTGTGGTTATTAATATAGAACAAGCCTCTGAATTATACCTTAATAACTATGCAAAAGTTTATTGCAAAAAATCAACTTGGAAAGGTTACGAGGGCTATTTGAAACATCACATATACGAATACTTAGGCGATTTAAAACTAATCGAAATGAGGCCATTGCATGTACAAAATTTTATTAAAGATATGACTCAAACAGGTCTTGCTAATTCAACTATAAATCACTTAAAAAAGACTATTGGAGCTGTTTTTAATTTTATGATTGATTCAGGTGTAATTTATCAAAATCCTGTTAATAGAATCAAATGTTTAAAAGTTAAAAATAATACTTTAATGCACCCACTAACAATTAAAGAAACCAACAAATTATTGAATGTTACTAAAAAGCATTACCCTGATTTTTATCCATTGCTATATATCGCAGTTAATACAGGCTTAAGACAGGGTGAATTGTTTGCTCTCACTTGGGATTGTGTTAATTTTGTTGAAAATTATATTGTTGTTAATAAAAGTTATACACATGGTGTCTTGGGCTCAACTAAAACAGGTGAAAACAGAAACGTTAAAATATCTCTTATAGTTACAAAGTTTTTAAAAGAATGGAAAATGGCTTGTCCTAAAAGTGAGTTAAATCTTGTTTTTCCTAACGCAAACGGAAATTATATGGACTCGCAAAATATGATGAAACGAAGATTTAAACCTGCTTTGGCTCTTGCCGGTATTGATAGTATAAGATTCCACGATTTAAGACATACTTATGCAAGCACACTTATTATTCAACAAGTGCCATTACCTTATATTTCAAAGCAATTAGGCCATTCAACAAACAAAGTTACACTTGATACTTATGTTCACTTAATGCCGGAATCTGCTCAATTTGGTGATTCATTGCTTGAAAACTTGTATGAAGAAAAGGGCGCCGGACTAGAAGAATCAAATGTTAGAATGTTTGGCACATAAATATTTAGCCAATTATCATTTGGAATTTTTATATATTAGTCCACAATTTTGTAACTCCAAAATCAAGTCTTTAACATCACTAATATCAGTTTTAGAGACGTCAAATGCAATTGCTAAAACATAGTTACTAGGTTTCTTAGAATCGAATTTATTAACATCAATGATACCAAAAGACAAGCCGTTTGTATAATCATATAAGTTAATACTATCTTTTTTGCATGAGAATTTGTCTTTATACTGTGTAAGTAGAGATGATATTTCAATATTACTTCTTAGGCTTGTATAATTATTATTGAAATATAAATGTAACCACATATCATCTTTTCCAAAATCTGATACAGAAATTATTTCTTTTAATAATTCAAATGATTCAACAAAATTCAATGTTGACACTGTTATTGACATAAAATAATTATTAACACCAATGGTTTTGTCGTCTGGTTTTCGTTCATGTCCATGTATGTCAATTCTGATACCATTTACTAGGATTGTTTTTGAAATCTCGCTCATTGAAAACCGAGGTTCATTAACAGAATAACTGATTTTCTTTGAATCTAAAAAATTCTTAATATCTGCGTAGTATTTTTCAATGTTGTATTTTTTTACCTCTCCAAAAATTTCATGTACTTCAGCATCGATTGTATAATTTGCGAAGGAAAACATATTATGAATATCAAAAACATTAGGTAACCCGAGCAAATTTTTAATAAGGTCGTTATAATCTTCTTCAATAAAGCATTCTTCAAATTCTAAATTAAATTTGTCATTTATTGTTGAAATAAAGTTATTTAGACTGTCATGAGAATTGATGTCAAATCCTTGGAGTAAATTTAATGGTGGTTTTAAATGTCCTATATTTATTCCTAGGCCAACAGGAATTACTTTGATTTTTTTTGCATAAGCGAAACCTGCTTCAAAATAAATCCAAGAAGAATTAATTGATGTAGGAGTAACAAAAACAAACATAATCTCCGCTTTGTCTAGTCCTTCTTCAATTTTATGAACCCAATTTCTTCCTAAAGGAATACTTTGTCCATCACTTGACATAAATATATCAATAGATTTAGAAGTGATTTTTTCTATTTTATTCTTAATTGGGATAATTACTTCTTTATCTTTACTTGAATGGCTAAAAAATATTGTAGGTTTACCCATTAACACATACTCCCTAGTTGGCATAACAATATTATTATAGTGCATATTAAAAAGATTTTTGCAACTTTTTTGCAACTTTTTGAAAAAAAGGCACAAAAAATACGCCTGCCGCGATTCGAACGCGGGACCCTCTGCTTAGAAGAAGCTGAAAGCCCATTTATCAGTAGTTTTCAGGGTTTATTAGAATTTATCACAATTGATTACAGTGCAAACATTTGAGGCTGATTTTATTCTCAATTTTAAGCACAATTTGTTGGAGCTTATCAGAACTTTTGCAACCAATTTGCAACCTTCCCCCTTTATATATGTCCACTCAACGCCACTTTTAAGGGGCGGGGAGGGGACAAAAACATAAAACAGCCCCTCTCAATCTGAGCCACAAAAAAATTCCGTAAATTTTGAAGAATTAAAAGTTTGCAAACCTTTGCTACAAAGTGGTGTACATAGGATTCTTACTCGATATAATTCATTTATAAATTGAGAGGTTTAAAAATGGAACGAAAAATTATACACAATAGAATCAAATGTAAAAATTGCGGGGATATAATAGAATCAATAAGTACACACGATTTTAAATTTTGTTCTTGTGGTAAAGTTGCAATAGACGGAGGTAAATCATACCTAAAACGAACAGGTAATCCAAACGATTGGGAAGAATTAAGCAAATTTGAAAACTAATATATTTTTATAACATTACTTGCAAGATGAGGTTTTAAATTTTCAATAAAGTTGGGAACTCTTGCAGCAAACATTTCTATTAATTCTTCTTTTTCTATTGGTGGATTAATTAATGATTTTTGCATTTCAATAAATGAATCATATACTTTATCTTTTGATAGGTAAAAAAGATTAATTAAAAAATCGTCAGGCGATTGAGCTTCTATATTGTATTCAAACAAAACTTCATTTGGAAAATCTTTTATATTGTTAGTAACAATAACTTGTGCATTACTTGAAATTGCAGCAGCTAATACGTGTCTATCTTTTTCATTGATACGTGGTTCATCTATTTTGGGTAATGTGGAATAATCATCAATAATAGCTTCCGGAAATGCTCCATTAAGGACTTTAATAAGTTTATCCACTTTTTCAATGGCAATCCTTTGAGATAAGTTACGTCTTAATTCTTCGCAAATCACTTTACTCCAAACTGGTTGATACAATTCTTTTTCAGCTAATCTTAATAAAATATCTCTCAATAAGGCATCATATAAAATACAAGTATCAATAACTACGGTAAAATTTCCTAATTTAATCATATAGCCCCAATTCTTGAGATAATTTAGACATTTCCTCTATATTTGCACGTCTATTTTCTGCTCTTTTGTCTCGATACTCAATTAAATCTTGCATTAAAACTTTTCTATGAGTACCTGTTTTTCTGAATTTAATTGTACCATTTTCTAATAATTTTATAAAATAAGGTCTTGATACATTTAAAATATCAGCAGCCTGTTGTGTTGTTAATTCTTTGTCCATAGGAATTAATGTTACAGAATCCCCATTATTTAATGTTTTAACAACTTCTGTTAATGCAACATAAATAATCGAAGGAACTTCTATTTCTTGTCCATTAACAACGAGAGCAATTTTGCCAACACCAGATAAATTGTCAACCAAATTTGAAAGTTCCTTTTTTTCATTATCAGAACTTGGTGGTTGAAATATATAACTACTTGCAAGATTTTGTCTACTGATCATAGTACCTCACTTTCATTTATATTATAACACATAAACGAAATAAATGCAATATTCGAAATAAACGAAATAAACAAAAATTTACATTACTAACAATCGCAAACATTTTTTAGCTACTTGCTTATCCTAAGTTTCTTTCTCGATAAAATTATTTTTATGCAATTTAAGGAGGAAGAATGGTTGAAGTTAAGGATGAAGAACAAGAAGAAAAATTGCGAGAGGCTGGACACCTTTTATTAGAGATTAAGTGCTTGGCAAGATTAGGAGCATTAGCTTCAGACTCTTGTATTATTGATGATGAACTACAAATGCAAGATAATCTTGAATATTATTTTGCCTTACGACAAGTTGTAAAGTTAGTTATTCAAATCGAATATTTACTCTTTGATTAGAAATCTACCTTATGAATTAGTTGTAAAAGTTAATTCTTCTTGTGGTATTAGGATTCCACGTTTTGGATCGTGCTGATATGTAAACATTACTTTTTCCATAACCTCTTCTTCGCCAATAATATCATTAATTTTGTTCATCAATCTTTCTTGTGTTTCTTCATTATGATAATAAATATTTATTTTAGAATTCGAATTTATAAGAAGAATGTGTTTTAAAATATTTTCATCTGTATTATCAAGTGAATGTCCAATTACGTGAAATACTGGCATCGATTTAGATTTTTTAATTCTTCGCAATAAATCTTGATATGGCTCTATGGTTCCATATTTATGTCTTTGGTTATGTTTTTTAAATACATTAAAATCCATAGGCATAGTATAGGGTGGTAATTTATCAAAGCTTTGTGTACCTAATATTAAATTACATTCATTATTATTGTTTTCAACTTTTCCATGTACATAAACAGGTTTTATATTTATATCACAATATCCACTAAACTTTGCTTTATAAAATCTTTCACAAGTATCAGTATAATTAAAATTAAGAATATGTACATCCTTGCTACCTTCTGTTACGCCTATTGATTTCAATGAAAGTTTATATTTAGACTCAGACTCAATATGATTTAATACCTCATTTATCAAATAATTTTCAAATAATTTAGTAAATTCTCTTAATTGGTCATATAAAAAATTAACCACCCCTCTTGGCGTTTTAAAATATAATTTAAGTTGTATTTCGTTATAAGGATCGCATTTTAAATATCCTTTTTCTGCTGAAGTAGAACCCATAGGTTCAATAAGATATTTTGTAAAATTATAAAAATTAAAAATCCCATCATCATAATTCATATTGAATATTCTCTGATAATTCGATGAATTTATTATAGGAAGTTGAGAGATATGTTGAATAACTTTGAATATTTCTTTTTCTAAGTCTATCCAAGTATCCCCCATTTTTTGTTGAACATTTATAAAATGTCTTATCCATAAATTATTATAATATTTATCAGTAGGTTTATAAGTCGGGAATTTATGAAATTGATTACAGCAATAATTTAAAAAATCACTATACTTGGTCTTTAATCCATGTGCTAAATCAAATCCATTACCTAAAATCAAAATATTCATATTATTACCTTATATACGGCGTCTTAAAACCGAGATTTTTTAGACGGATGTTCATTGCCAGTGGATTTACATCAAAATGTTTTGCACATTCTTTTATAAATTTTTCGTCTAAAAATTCTTTGTCTGTCTTATTTTCATCTTGCACATACTGTAAAACATATTCTTCCGGCATGAGAATTTCAGCAGCTAAACTATCTGCTTCATATTCCATCAACTTTGAGCCAGATTCTTCGGATTTTCTGCCAAGTGTTCCATTTTTTAATTCTTTTTTGTGTTTCAGAATATGACCAATTTCGTGTGCAATAGTAAAGTTATCTCTCGGATCTTTTACTGCAATCTCGTATAAGTCTTTTTCTTTGTTATACGAAACAGCACCTTTTTTTTGTTCATTATCTTTGTATACTAAAATCCCATTTTCTCTTGCAAATTGATCAATATTCATCTTGCCATGGGTTTGCCAAAACTCTAAAGATTTTTCAATAATTTTATCTTCAGATAAATCATCCTCATCAGAAACCATAACTGTGATTTGGCCATTCATAAGCATTGGTAGCAAAAAATCTCTTAAATTTGCAAGTGATAAATTTTCTTGCTTACACAAAATCATTTGTTTATAGATATCTTTAACTTTTTCAGTGTATTTATTTATTAGTTCTGTGGGCGGTATTACAATCTTGCTTTGTTCAAGATGGTCGGTTGTAATATGTCCCATCGTTGTTTTCCTAGCTTCTGCAATTCTTACAAAGTTATTGACATAAGCCGAAAGTTGCTGATAAACATATTCTTTTGTATACGACTCTTTAGGTACAACTTTAAATATATGTTGATTTAAACCGGCATCCACCCCTGTCCATAACATCACTTCTAGAGTAGCAGACCAAGAAAAGAGGATATCTCCAGCATAAATTTTATTTTTGTCAGGAATATTTTTTCTTACAAACTCTGTTTCTTCTGTTATACCATTATGCATTTCTCCGATTTTAACAACAGGCATATATTCTTCATTTTCTTTTGGACGGTATTTTTGACAGGCTAAACCATTAAAAAAATCTGCAATTCTATACAAATTATCAATTTCCCAATCAATAGGTATTTCTTTTTTTAAAACTTCATTGTAAATCATCGTTCCGCCATTGGATTTATATGGCTTTCCATGAATATTAGGAAAATCAAATTGAACAAACCAATAATCATATATAGTTTTTGTAATATTTTCTAATATACAATAGATGTTATTATTTGTATTTATTTTTTCATCTATTGTATATAAAATATTTGCAATATTTTTTTGAGTTGATATATCCGGATATTCAATTGATAAATCTTGTTGATCAAGGATTCCAATATAGGCTCTTGTAGATCCGCAGCCTGCATATTTTTTTATTCTTTTTTGGAACGTTGGAGAATCAAAATAATATTTTAAATACACATTATTGAGGACATTTGGATCTTTTATCCGATAATATGTTACTTGTGGAGTAAGCATTATATAATCATCTTTTATATTGCTAACAATCGCAGTTCTTCCAATTGTTGCTTTATGAGTTAATAAAACATCTCCTTCTATCGCAAAGCCTTTTGGTAATGTTAAAGATTGTTCTTTGGTAATATATTTGCAAGTTTTATAATTTATCAAACCATTATTAATATCAGAAGCCATAATAAACGGGATTCCCGATGTTACATAATCACTAGCTTTTGGGTGATATTCCCCATGATTACCATCAATAGGTTGAAATAAAATATTCTCATCTATTAATTCAGAAATTGTTTTATTGTTCATAACAAATTAGCTCCATTTGTTTTTGAATTTTTTGTTCTAATGTATGAGAATTACTGTACAATTTTGTAAGATTTTCATTATATTCATCTATTTTACTTTTAAATTGTTCTTGGGTAAGGTCAATATATTCAGTTTTTATTTCAAAATATTGACCTGCAGAAAATGAATAATTCTTTTTTTCTATTTCATGAAAAGAAACATGAGTTGAAAAATCTTCTATTTCTTCTTTATTCTGAAAAACTCTAATAATTTTATTTTCTTCTTCCACTGATAGAATAGTCTTTTGTTTATCGTCTTCTTTTATTGTAGTTCCTAAATTTGAAGCATCTACCAATAAGACTTTTTCAGAATTACATACTTTGTCGATAAATAAAACAGAAACATTAGTTCCAGTATTAGCAAAAATATTCGAAGGCATAGAGACTACACCCTTTAACCATTTTTCATCTATTAGTTTTTTTCTTATATTATATGCTATCTTATTGCTTCTTTTAGACGCTGCTAAAAAACCAGTTGGAACAACAACAGCTGCTTTTCCTTCTGTACTCAAAGAATATAAAATGTGCTGCAAAAAACATAAATATATTGCCATATCATCTAAATCTTTTGGAGGTATTTTAGGAATTCCTCCAAAAAATCTTTCTGTACTATTTGTTTGTGTTGTTAATTCATTTCTATATTCTGAAAAATCAAGTTTAAAAGGAGGATTAGAAACAATATAATCGAATTTCTTTAATTGATTATTTTCCTTATGTTCAGGGTTAGTTAGAGTATTCCCTTTAATAATATTAGCAATAGAACTCACTAAATTATTTAAAATCAAATTTAACCTTAGCATTGTTGATGATTTTTGTGATATATCTTGAGAATAAATTGCACATTTATCTTCACCTATCGCGTGAGCTAAACTCATTAGTAAAGATCCGGTTCCAGCAGATGGATCATAGCAAGTTACATTTCTAACATCATCATCCCCGACAAGAATCTTAGCCATAATTTCGGCAACACTATGAGGGGTATAGTACTCCGCATATTTTCCGCCGCCGTCTTTATTATAATCTTTGATTAAGTATTCAAAAATTGTTGCAAAAAAATCAAATTTTTGAGTAAACATTTTTTCAAAACTAAAATCAACAACGGCGTTTATTAATGATCTTGCGAAATTATCGCGCTCAGAAACATCAGTTATATAATTACTAATGGTTTCAAATAGTTGAATTTTTTCACCTTTAGCCGTTTTTACAGCAAAAATATCATTATTTTTAACTGCAATATCAATCAAAGTATCGTCTAAAAGTTTTGCAAATTCAGGATTGTTTTGATTATTAAACAAGTGCGAAATATAATGTTCCCTTTGTAATTGTGCAGAACTTTCATTTATTCGATACAATAATTTTTTGTATTCTTCATCAGAATATTTTTTAATTTCATCTTCCCATTTTTCTGCATTTCGGAGTCTTGGTTCAAGCTCCTTTATCTCATAAGCGAATTTATCATTTAAAAATTTATATAAAAATATTTGTACTATAATCTTATATTCGTTACCATCATTGCCTAAACCATAAATTCCACATATTGATTTTAATTTATCAACTAGAGCTTTAGTTTGTTCCACAAAAAACTGCATATCAGTCATTATGCTACATCTCCATTATATTCTTTCATATATTCATCTACTATTAAATTATTAATAGATTCAGTTGTTTTGGTATCTATATTAATGTTTTTAGAATCAAACACCAGTGTTATGAATCGCATTATCATCCGTTTAAAAAAACCTTCATTTTTTACAACTGCACTATTATTCATGATATTTTCATCTGCTTGCTGTTTTATATCCTGCAAAGCTTCAGAAATTTTCATTTCCTCCTTTGGAGTTGAAGGGCTTCTTTTTTGCATTATGCGTTTATGCACTCTTGCATATTTTTTGTCATTATCATATTTTGCAAGTAATAGATTATTTCTTCTATTTAAATCAACAACTCTATGATAAATATCTTCGATTAAACTTATATTTTGCTGCATTTCTTCTTGAGAAACTTCATATATATCACGTTTAGCAAAAATTCTTTCTAGTTCTTCTTTTAGGGAACACCACTCCGGATCTTTCTTATCAAAGTTGCTGTTAATAGCTTCTCTTGTTCTTGCAAGAGTATTTCTTAAATTATCTGCAATTTTAAGTTCTGCTTCACCTATCTTTGAAAATTTGAAAACAATATCTTCCATAGCAACATTTAAAAGCTCTGAGATATCGACATTATTTTCAATCTTTTCCATATAGTTAATATCTGCTATACGAAGCTCTACCATCTTTAAAAGGTCAGCATATTTTCTAAAATCAAGCCTTTGCAGTAATTCTTCATTGCCCTGGCATCGAATAATATTTTGTAATTCTTTTGCTAAAATTAATGCTTTTCTTAAACCTAAAAGAATTTTCTTATCTTCAATTTCATTAATCTGTTGATTAAATATTTCTAAATTTCTTGTTTCGTAAGGATATAAAACTGTTTTTATTTCATCAATATCATTTTTAATATCTTCTTCTGATTTAAATATTTGAGAGAATTTTGCAACTTCATCGCCCAATTCATTCTGCAATTCATCCCAGTATGCTTTATTTACTTTATCAAATTCATCTCGGATGTCCGTAAAATCAACAACATAGCCGTATCTGAATTCATTATATGGTCTATTAACTCTTGTCAGAGTTTGTAGTAAATTATGTTCTTTAATTTCTCTATCCATATACAATTTTTTAAGACGAGGAGCATCAAAGCCTGTTAGGAGCATATTGTATACAAATAAAATATCGATTTTGCCATTTTTAAAATCATCTACGTAGCCTTTTCTGATTTCTTTGTCATCAATATCACATAAAATTAATGCAGCAGTTTTAATTGAGTTTTTATCAGTAGCTTTGTCTTTATAATGTTCCTCAAAAATTTTAAAAAACATTTTTGCCTGTTCGGAACTACTACAGACAACCATTCCCCCAATTGTACTATCATTATATGCAATTCGCGATTTTCTCATATCCTCTGCAATATATTCAAGCATAGGTGTGACAAATTTTTCGTCAGCATAAACTTTCTTTTCTACAACATCGCCATGTTTAACAAGAATTGTATCTAAAACTTCTTTTAACTTTGCCTTGTATTGAGTTTCAATATCTTCACGAATTAGTTTTAATGTGTATCCATCAGCAATAGATGAATTGTAATAATACTGATGAATATAATCGCCCCATAATTCTTTTGAAGCAGCTCTATTCTTTCCTGCAAGTAACGGTGTTCCTGTCAAAGATATGAATATAGCATTTTTATCAAGGCTCATAAGATTTGCAAAATAAGAGCCTGTTGGTTTGTAGCTTCTATGGGCTTCATCAATAAAGTAAATCCTTTGAATATTAATACCATAATCACTTGGTTTAATGGTTGTATCCGGTGGAATTTTTTGAATGTTAATAACCGTTATTTCATCTTTTCCGATATCATTCTCAATAGCACCCTTTTTATTTTCAAATTCTTTTGCCAAGTCACTTTTTGAATTAACTGTATGAACTGTTAAACCACGACTTCTAAATTCTTTTTCTGCCTGCGCTTTTAAATCAAGTCTGTCTACTATAAAGTAGAACTTAGGAATAACGCCTTTTTTGCTAAAATAATCTTTTAAAAGTTTGACATTATAATAAGCTAAAGCAGTTTTTCCTGAACCTTGGGTATGCCAAACTATGCCACGCTTAATATCTGAATCAAGTTTATTTTGAATCGCTTTTGATGCGAAGTACTGAGGATAACGCATTATGTGTTTTTCTATATGAATATTATCGTCATCGTCTTTTCTTTCAACATAAACCAAAGAATATTGTAAAAAATCTTTCAAGCGCTCTTTTGAAAACAAAGATAAAAGCATTCTATTTGTCGGTGTTGAGATTTGTTTATTTGTTTTAAATTCTGCAGAGTGCTTAATTACAGTATTGTTTGTATCTTTTAGAATAAAGTTTTCATCATCTTCATTTAGCGGTTTTAGCTTTAAAGATAATCTTTCAAGTTCTTCTGGTTTATCTCTAAAACAGTTGAAGAAAGCTTTTGAAGTAGATGTTGTTCCATAAAATGCACCATGTACCGGAGTAATAGATTCGTTATCATAGTCCATATTATTAGAAAACATCATAATTTGAGTTATGTTTATAAATTTCTTAAATTTTTTATTTGCAAAACGCATATTCATTCTGTTACGTTCTGCCATAATTCCTTCTCTGTTGTGGGGTTTTTTCACTTCAATAAAACATAAAGGCATACCATTGATTAATAATGTTATATCCGGTCTAAATTCTTCTTCATCTTTCTTGCACTCTAATTCTGTTACAACATTAAAGCTATTTTTATCAAAGTTATCAAAATCTATTAACTTGATTCCTGATTGAGGGAGCAACATTTTTTCATAAAAACTTCTGCCTAAATCATCATTATCTAATTTCAGGTTTATGTCTTGTAATAATCGTTTTATATCATCATCTGACAAATTTTTGTCATGGTTGATTCGCTTTATGCTATCTGAAAAAATATCCATAAAGATATTCATTTCAGTATCTATGTTGGCTTTTTTCAAAGATATATAGCTATAACCCAATCTTGTTAATGTCAAAATTGCAGGTATTTTTACTCTTGTGTCTTCATTAAAAGCCATTCTTTAATCACTCCTATTACTATTTTAGTATAGCATGAACAAAACTATCACTAATTTGTGTAATTCAATGTTTGCATATATAAGTCTGGGCGCCAATGACTCCAAGAATCAACTAGTTATACGCTTATATTTACAAGCGTCGATAAATTTAAATGCGTTATTTCTTTGTTTAATTTATCAGTATTATATCAATTTGTTAATTTAACTAATTTTTTATGATTATTTGGTCTAAATTCACTGCTAACCTTTCCCCGTTTAGTAACGGTGCCCCTGATAAATAATAATCTTATATATAACTAAGTACAAAGACCATATATCTATATTTTCAATATGTTTATTAACCCAATTTTTCTAGATATGAATATAGACAAGGTTATAAAATTTAATTTTTTTAATATTGATATGAATGTTTTAATTTTTTTTAAAAAATAAATATAAAGACAATTTGTCTCATTTCTAACTATAAAACATGTAGTATGATAGTTAAACAATCTTAAAAAAGAAAGGATAAATAATATGTTTGAATCACCATACCTATTAAAGTTTGAACCTCAAAAACTTGATGTTGAAGATGTAATGTGGTTGCATGCCGATCCTTTATGGATTTATGAGCATGCTTTATATTTTGATATCAAATTTGGGAAAAAATTTCTTAGTTACAAAAATGTAAAAATACCTTTAACTCCAAGGCTTTTTAAAGCAGCTCTTGAAATGGCGTCTGAACCATACAAGCCACATAAATTTTCGAACTATAACAATGATAATGGGGCTGCACCTGATTCTGATAAAAAAATTGTAAGTAGAATAAATAAAACCTTCAAAAAAGTTGGTTTTAATGAAATATTATTTAAAAAAGAAAGAGGTGTGGAAGGTTACCAAATAGATTTAAAGGTTATTCCAAAACATTTAATTGTAATTTGTGAATAATATGTTGTCACCAAACTGTCACGATTTTGTATATCGCAGTATTAGAGCTTATTTGTTCTAATTAAGATTATAAAAAGTCGTTTAGAAAAAACGAAGAAAGGATAAAATCATGGCAGAATTTAAAAATGTAATGACAACAGAAAATTTGGTTGATTTTTTAGACCAAAAACCAAGAGTAGATAAGGACAATGGAAATATATATTTCAGTTGCCCTTATTGCAGAGAAGAAGCTTTAGAAAAATTAAAGAATGTGCTTCGAAAAAAAGACTTTGAGAATGTTGCAAATTTAGATTTGGAATTTGGAACATTAATTTTCAATCCTGAAACCCATGACATTGCATGTAGCTCAAGACCTAATAGTCATTATGATGATGAACATGCAATTGAAATTGAAGCAGAAATGGTAAAGTGGCATTTGCCTAGTATGGATTATGGGGAATATTTAGATGCAAAATTTAATAACATCTTTATTACAAATAAATGCCAAAGCCAATAATACTTACTAGTTATCGGTTAATACGGTTAATAAAGTTATTAAATTTTTTATAAAAAAATAAAAATAAAATATATAGCGATAGAAAATAATAAAAATAAAAAACTTTTAAAATTTTTATTAACCGTATTAACCTCTTTTATTGTTGATACATAGCTAAAAGGAGATAATTTAATGAAAAAATATAAAAAACTTCTCTTGGCGTTAAGTGCAGCTTCGAAAGTAATTACCAAACCGGAGGACGCCGAGACAATTAAAACAATTAAGAATATTACAAAAGACCACTTTAACAAATTAAGTGTACAACACTTATTAGGGAAAACAAGATTAGGTGTTACCCCTGAAATTTTAGGGCAAGAAGATAAAGTTATGTTTGGTGGTATAGATATTGACTGTCAAGACATATCACATGAAGAAAAATATAACATAGCTTTGGATTTACAAGACAAATTATTTGAAGATTACAGACTTAAAGCAGTTATTGAAACTTCAAAGTCAAAAGGTTTTCACGTTTGGATGCCTTTTGGGATTCCGCAAGAAAGAATTTTTATAAAAAATATATTACAAGATGTTATCAGCACTGCAACAGACAAAAAAATTGCAAATGGTGAAATTGAAGTTTTTCCAAAGGGGGATAAAGGCAATGCCATATTCCTACCATTCTATGGAATGTTTAAAGATGAAAACACAATTGACGTGAATTATTACGCACAAATGAAGAATGTTTTTGTTGAAGGTAAGAATATGGAGGCTATTCAAAATCCTTTAGAAGCAATTCATCAAGCAATGCGACAAAATGATTCAATGTTGCCTATACTCAAAGAATTTAGCATATACCCAAAATGTATAAGAAAAGCCCTTTTTGTTTGGAAGAAAGGCGACCGTCACTATTTGTCTATGGCAATAGCTGCTATTTTAAAAAAAGTTTGTAAGGCATCAGAAGCTGAGGCAATAAGTTTAATAAAATCCATTGCACAATTTAATTGTGATGAAGAAATTAACGACAGAATCAGTGCTGTAAAAAGCACATATAGAAGTGAAGAAATTGCAGGTTGTTCAATTATGCAGGGCAAAAATGAAAACATTGCAATAACGAATGTGCTATGTTCTGAAAACTGCGATTTGATAGAAAAGTCATATACTGTTAAAGATAAAGTGAGAAAATTGCAAGCTAATAATAAAGGCTTAGTGTTAAAAGAAAAAGTTGCAGAATTAATAAAATCTATTATTGATGAATCTGGCAAAATGTTTAGGTCAAATTGCAAATTTTACCTTTTTTTGAAAGATGAAAAACAACTAATTGCCTTAACGGAAGATTCAAGAGAATTTAAAAATCTTTTAACAAAGTGGGGTATTAATGCTTCTGAAACACTATTCAAATACGTTAAAGAAGAATTATATGTTCATTGCGCAGAGCATGCTACAGATGTAAATATACATAAATTTGCGTATTTTAATAGTGAAAATTATGCACTATACATATACAATGCTTCAAATTCAATATTAAAGGTAACAGAAAACTCTGTAACCACAATAGAAAATGGTGATGAGGGTGTCTTGTTCGAAGAATTGAATGACTATACACCTTTTAAACTTGTTGATTTTGATAAAGGAAAAAACTACCTTTCGGAATATCTTATTAAAAATCTGAATCTAGAGTCTGACGAGTACAACATAGATGTATTCAAACTTGTTGAAATATGGTTTTACAGTTTATTCTTTGAATCAATAATGCCTACAAAACCAATATTTGTACTTATTGGGGAAAAAGGAAGCGGGAAAACATCATTTTTAAGACGCTCAGGTCAAATCTTAATGGGTGAAAAATTCAATGTAACTTCTATAACTTCAGACTATAAAAATCTTATAACACTTATCACAAACAACTATTTTGTTGTTATAGATAACTTGGATTCACCTACAACGCAAATAAATGATACACTGGCAAGAATATCAACAGGACAAGTAATAAAAATACGCGATTATTACACTACAAATCAGCAAGTTGATTTTGAAGCAAAATGTTTTGTTGCTCTTACATCAAGAAAACCTCATTTTACCAGAGATGATGTATCTGACAGGTTAATATGTGTTTTCTTAAAAAGATTTGAATCCTTTGAGAGCGAAAACAAACTTAAAGCTAATACATCAAAAAAGCGTGATGAAATAATGAGCTATATTATTTCACAAGTGCAAATTATTATTAGTAACTTAAAAAAGAATAAAGGCAAAATTTTTAAGACTTCCTTTCGTATGGCTGATTTTGCTGAATTTGCATTTAAAATGGCATCAAGTGAAAAAGAAATTAAACAACTTGAAGATATGTTTTCTTCACTATCAAGGCAACAAAAAGATTTTGCAATAAGAGATGATATTGTTTACATAATTTTAAAGGAAATTGTAGGAGAAAAATGGAATCAAGGTACAAAATTTTCAACTACTTCATTACTTGAAAAATTCCGTAATAAAGCTGAGGAACTAGGACTTGAAAGAATTTTTAATAGTTTATATATTAATCCTAAATCTCTTACAAGTCATTTGATGAACATTAAAGATAATATTTCAAATGAAATTATTATTGACCGACAAAAAGCCCATGGAAATGCATATGTTTATTCATTCTATCTTGTTGATGAAACGAAACCAATATCACAGGCGCAAGCTATTGAAATGTTAATGAATAAGAGTATTGAAGAATTAACTGATGCATATGACAAATATATGAATAAAGAAGGGGGTAAAGATGAATAATGCTCTCTTTAATATCCAAGAAACGGCTAGTTACCTACGTATTTCTACAAGTACGCTTTATCGTTGGGTACATCAAAAGAAGATAAAATTTGTCAAAATCGGTTCAAGAGTTCTATTTGCGCAGGAAACACTTGAAGAATTTATTAAAAGTAAAACAGTAAACACGGAATGAAGCTAATAACCAGAAGCACTGTCGGCACCGTGCCGGCACCGTGCTCGCGGTGCTACTCAAAATTTTCATTTGCAAAAGTTTGCAAATGGGCTTACAAAAGCTCAATAACACGTTAAATTAAATATAGGAGACATTAAAAATGCCAGCAGTAAGAAAAAATAAACAGAAAAACAAATGGGAATTTGATTACAAAGACTTAAGAGGAAATCGCAAAACAAAAGGCGGTTTTCTTACCAAAGTTGAAGCAGAAAAAGCCCAAGCAAAGATGATTGATGAACTTAATAAAGGTTTGTTTATTGCAAATGACAAGCTGACTTTTAGAGAAGCTGCTGAATTATACCTTAATAACTATGCAAAAGTTTATTGCAAAAAATCAACTTGGAAAGGTTACGAGGGCTATTTGAAACATCACATATACGAATACTTAGGCGATTTAAAACTAATCGAAATGAGGCCATTGCATGTACAAAATTTTATTAAAGATATGACTCAAACAGGTCTTGCTAATTCAACTATAAATCACTTAAAAAAGACTATTGGAGCTGTTTTTAATTTTATGATTGATTCAGGTGTAATTTATCAAAATCCTGTTAATAGAATCAAATGTTTAAAAGTTAAAAATAATACCTTAATGCACCCACTAACAATAAAAGAGACAAATAAGTTATTAACCGTTACTAAAAAACATTATCCTGATTTTTATCCATTGCTTTATATTGCAGTTAATACAGGTTTAAGAGAGGGTGAATTATTTGCTCTCACTTGGGATTGTGTTAATTTTGTTGAAAATTATATTGTTGTAAATAAAAGTTATACCCATGGTGTCTTGGGCTCAACAAAAACAGGCAAAGACAGGAAAGTTAAAATATCTAACTCAGTTACAAAATTTTTAAAAGAATGGAAAATGGCTTGCCCTAAAAGTGAATTAAATCTCGTTTTCCCTAATGCAAACGGGAATTATATGGATTCACAAAATATGATGAAAAGAAGATTTAAACCTGCTTTAGCTCTTGCAGGCATTGATAGTATAAGATTTCACGATTTAAGGCATACATACGCAAGCACACTTATTATTCAACAAGTGCCAATCCCTTATATTTCAAAACAATTAGGACACTCAACAAACAAAGTTACTCTTGATACGTACATTCATTTAATGCCTGAATCTGCTCAATTTGGTGATTCATTGCTTGAAAACTTATATGAAATAAGGGACGCAGAACTAGAAGAATCAAATGTTAAAAGGTTTGGTACATAATTAATCGTGGTATTGAACAGGATTTGCTGAACCTTTTTTTGAATATTTTTCAGGTATTCGTTTATTAACAAAATAATCTCTGATTTCATTTGGAGCAACTTTACCTTCAAATGCGTAACGTATTCCGTCATCAGACAAATACCAATTATCTACTTCATAAACTTCTTTAACAATACCGCCAATAACTCCAAGTACATACTTAATCTTATCTACTCTATTTTTGCTAACTTTCCAATGATACCTAACAGCGTCATATAAATTACCATTGCAATCATTATAAACTCTGTCATAGGTTGTTTTAATTATCATATATTTAATATCATCTGGCTCTTTATACATTCCTAAAGAATACATTTGCTGAAGTGTTTCGGCATTACTTGCCCCATATTCATTATTATGACCTGATTGTAAATTTGTTAGTCCGGGAAAGCAATCAATTAAAGCTGCTTCAACCTCAAATGCTTCTGATTCGGTTAGCCCATGTCTTTGAATAACATGAATAACTTCTAAGCCTGCATTTTTAATTTCATATATTTGCTTATATTTTGTAGATGTTTCATCATCAGCACTATTTTCTAAATCAAACTCTTTTAAAGCACATTCAACGTGTGCAAAGACTCTATTACCTTTTCCTTTGCCAACATAAAATGTTTGTCCATTTCTGGGGTCAATTAATCTATAAACATAATATCCAAGTTTTTCACATACTTCAGGACTAAAACACTTTATCATATATAAACCCCCAACAATACCCTTATTAGGAGATTTTAAAATAACAAAATTAATTTTGCAACTTTTTTGCAACTTTTTGGGTTTTGGCATGAAAAAATACGCCCGGCGCGATTCGAACGCGCGACCCTCTGCTTAGAAGGCAGATGCTCTATCCAGCTGAGCTACGGACGCATAAGTTATGTTTATTTAATTGTCAAATTTTTGTTTTTTCTGTGCCCCTGACCCACCGCTTAGAAGGCAGATGCTCTATCCAGCTGAGCTACGGACGCATCACATCTTCTATTCTATCACAAAAATATATTTTGCAAGTAATCCGTTTGCCATTTATTGTAAATATATTTCCCATTATTTATCATCCGTAAAATCACGTTTTAAAACATTATTCATTCTTATTTCCGCTTGTTCGGCATTTCCTGTTTTATAATACAACCTTGCTAACAAAATTTCTAATTCGGTAGACGGTTTTTCGTTATATGCTTTTTGTGCGTTTGCTAATGCCTTTCCGTACCTTTTCATGTAAGCGTAGGTAAGTGCAATTTCTTTATAGTATTCGGATTTTTTAGATATGTCATTTTCTGTTTCTGCTAATTTTTCAAATTCTTCAATCGCACTTTCGTATTTCCCCTCATTTCTTAATGAAATAGCGTTTTCTAAATCATTTTGTGAGCTTGCACTATTCTTGTTTGGCTCTGTAATAACATTTTCTTCGTCTTTGCTATCGGATTCCAATGACTCTTCTTCTTCATCATTGCTAATCTCATCTTCGTTATCTTCCAAATGTTCATCAGATTTACTTTTATCTTGGTTAAAGGACTCATTTTCTTGTGCAATTGACGGAATATCCTCTCTGATTGTTTTATTAGCAGTTAAATTATATGCAACGATAACTAACATCAAAAAAGCAAAAGCAATTAATACTGCAATAATTGCATACTTATAGTTTTTCAAATCAAATTTATCCATTTTCAGTGTTCCCTTTCTTATTAGATTGTACTCCAAAAGCAAACATTGCGAAATCATATTTTACAGGATCCTCAGGGCAAAACTCCCGAAGTGGTTGCATAAGTTCTATGACTGCTTTGTAGTCATTATTCTTTCTTTTAAGAAGTCCCATGGCTCTCGAAACCCTTGAAACGTGTACGTCAAGCGGAATTAACAATTTGCTTTTATCAACACTATTCCAAATCCCCAAATCAACCTCAGAGCTTCTAACCATCCATCTTAAAAACATATTCATACGTTTCATTGCTCCGCCTTTTGCAGGGTTTGGTATCATATGATAAAAACCATGCCCGACTTGGTTATTACAATTTGCATAAAAATAGTCGACAAGGCATTTTATTCCATGCTCAACGGTCAAATTGTTATTGTAACCGTACATAAAGAGTTCTTCAAGTCCGTTTGAAGTGTTATAAAGTTTGCTCAAAATTTTGAAAATCATTATAATATCGTTATCTTTTGAAAATCTGTATTCAATATTTTTTAGGTTTCCAAAATCGCCGTTTTTTATGTATCCGACTATATCATTTTCAGCTTTTGAGAAAATTTCGTTTAATTTTGAAATAAATATTTTTCTGTTGCCATAAGCAAACATTGATGAAATAAAACCATAAAGTTCAATTTCTTTTTTGCAGTTTCCACGATAAGGGAATTGTATAGGGTCATCTTTTATAAACTCTTTTGTTTCGTAGTATTTAGCAAGTTTGTCAAGTTCTGTTTTTGTA
This sequence comes from bacterium, assembly GCA_024408855.1. Taxonomy (GTDB): domain Bacteria; phylum Cyanobacteriota; class Vampirovibrionia; order Gastranaerophilales; family Gastranaerophilaceae; genus CAG-196. The sequence goes on from JAKSUQ010000008.1 coordinate 55,177, forward strand.
ATCATTTCCGAATTTCCTCAAAAAACTTATCTAACAATATTTTACATTCATTTTCCGCTATTCCTCCATATGTTTTTATTTTGGAATTCGCTAATTTAGGGAGATTTAAAGCTGATTCTATTCCGCCGTATTGAGTGTTATATGCACCAAAATATAAGGTGTCGATACCACTTTGAAGAATTGCCCAAGAACACATAGGACAAGGCTCAAGGGTTACATACATATTGCAACCGTTTAGATGGGAGGTATTGAGTTTTTTTTGTGCTTCTTTTATGGCTATCATTTCAGCATGAGCCGTAATGTCATTTATGGATTCACGCATGTTGTGTGCGTATGCAATTATTTCTCCGTCTTTTTCAATAATGCAGCCTATTGGAACATCTTTTTTACATTTTTTAGCCTCTTCGAGGGCAAGATTCATCAATTTGCATTCTCCGTTCTGTCAACATTATATAAATAACATTCTTTTTCGTGATCATTGATTATTCCGATTGCCTGTAAATAAGAATATATTATAACAGTGCCGACATATTTCATTCCTCTTTTTTTTAAATCTGCGGAAATTTTGTCTGATAAATCAGAAGACGTTGGAATTTTACAGCAACCGTTGTGTTTAACTATTTTATTGTCGGAAAAGTTCCATATATATTTTGAAAAACTTCCGAATTCTTTTTGTATTTCTTTAAAAATTTTGGCATTGTTTATTGTAGATATTATTTTATTTTTGTTTCTGATAATTTTATCATTATTGAGCAAAGCGGTAACTTTTTGCGGTGTATATTCCATAATTTTATTTACATCAAAATTATCAAAAGCATTTCTGAAATCTTCTCTTTTATTTAATACGGAAAGCCACGATAACCCTGCTTGAAATCCTTCTAATATAAGCAGTTCAAAGAGTTTTTTGTCGTCGTAAAGGGGAATTCCCCACTCTGTATCATGATACTTTTTATACAACTCAGACTTGCAATTTACCCAAGAACATCTTTTCATAGATTAATTAAAAAACTTCCTTATAATACTTTCGATTTTTGCAGATGCCGTTCCGTCTCCGTATGGATTTTGAACGGAAAGCCTGGATTTGTCTTTTGGTAATGAAAGGATTTTTTCACTTTCTGTAATGATTTTATCGTAATCAGCTCCGACAAGTTTAGATACTCCGGCTTCAATTCCCTCAGTTCTTTCTGTTTCATATCTCATGACGAGAGTCGGGCATGCAAATGTCGGAGCTTCTTCTTGAATACCGCCTGAGTCTGTAAGAATAAGTTTAGCTTGTTTCATAAGATAAACTAAATTAGGATAATCAAGTGGTTCAAGTAAGTGAATGTTCTCAAAATTTTCCAATTTTTCGTGGATTTTAATTCTTACGTTTGGATTGGGGTGAACAGGAATTACAAAAGTATGGTCATTGTATTTTTTAGCCAAATAAGAAAGTGCTTTAATTATTCTATCAAGTCTTTCGCCGTGGTTTTCTCTTCTGTGAGCAGTTACTAAAATTAGTTTTTCATCAATACTAACACCTTTTTTAGAATAAAAGGTTTTTGTATTTTCAATAACTTCACCTGAAAGGCAAAATAGTGCATCAATAACAGTATTACCGGTTACAAATATTTTATCTTCCAAAATGTTTTCTTTTAATAACGCTTTTTTATTAACATCAGTTGGAGCAAAGTGTAATTGTGCAACTCTTGATGTCATTTGACGCATAACTTCTTCCGGAAATGGCTCATAAATATCATAGGAACGTAAACCTGCTTCTACATGGAACACCGGTATTTTATGGTAAAAGGAGGTTAATGCACCGCAGAGGACGGTCATTGTATCTCCTTGAACGACTGTGGCGTCGATTTTATTATCATTAAATATTCTATCCAATGATGTAAGTATTCTTGCTTGAACCGAGGATAACGACTGATTTTCCCTCATGCAATCAAGATTGATATCCGCAGTAAGTCCGAAATATTTCAATGTCTGGTTTGAAAGCTCTTTCTGTTGTTCCGTATTGCATACGATTACGTTATAATCGTTCGGATATTTCTTTAATTCAAGTATTACCGGAGCAAGTTTAATTATTTCAGGACGAGTTCCCAATATAAAAATAATATTTTTCATAACGTAATTATACAATAAAAGTTTTTTAATATATAATAAGACAGCTTATATTTGATTTTATTTGTAAAGGAGAGATATGCGACAAAAACAAAAAGAACAAGATATGTTTGAACGCAGAAAGAATTTTAATGCGGTAGAGGAAAATTTAACGGCGGAACAAGTTAAATCCGAGGCTTCAAGATGTTTGGGTTGTAAAAATCCAAAATGTGTTTCCGGTTGTCCTGTTAATATAAAGATTCCTGATTTTATCAAAGCTCTAAAAGAGGACGACTTGGAAAAAGCAGGTGAAATTATCAGGGAAACAAGCATGCTTCCGTCTGTATGCGGAAGAATTTGTCCGCAAGAAAAACAATGCGAAGGGAATTGCGTTCTTGGGATTAAAGGAGAACCGGTTGCAATTGGAGCATTGGAAAGGTATGTCGGTGATAATGCTAAAGCAAAAAATCCAGAAATAAAGTCGCAATATAAAAAGGTAGCCATTATAGGTTCAGGATGTGCCGGTATGACTGCTGCTGCTGATATAAGAAAAGCAGGTTACGAAGTTACAGTTTTTGAAGCATTACACGAATTAGGAGGTGTTCTTAGGTATGGAATTCCACCATTCAGACTTCCGAGAAATATACTTGATAAGGAAATCGAAAACCTGAAATCTATTGGTGTAAAATTTGAAAAAAATGTAGTTGTAGGTAAATCAATAACGCTGAAACAACTTAAAAATGACGGTTTTGATGCAATATTCATATGCTCTGGTGCAGGTTTGCCCAAAATGATGAATATTAACGGTGAAAACTTGAATGGAGTATTTTCAGCCAATGAATTTCTGACAAGAGTAAATTTGATGCATGCAAATGAAGAAAATTCTGTAACACCGCTCAGAATCGGTAAATCAGTAGTTGTTATCGGAGGCGGAAATGTTGCAATGGATGCTGCAAGAACAGCCGTAAGGGTCGGTTTTGAAAATGTTTGTATTGCATACAGAAGAACTGAAAAAGAGCTTCCGGCAAGGTTAGAAGAAATCAGACATGCAAAAGAAGAAGGGGTTATTTTTAAATTTTTACTTGCACCTGATGAAATCATTGGTAAAGACGGTTATGTTGATAAAATGAGATTTGAGGTAATGGAGTTAGGTGAACCTGACAGTTCAGGCAGGCAAAGACCGATTGGTACAGGTCTTTTTGAAGTTATGGATGCTGATACGGTAATTGTTGCTCTTGGTACAGGTCCGAATCCGATAATTCAGAAGTCGGCGTTATCAGAAGATATTAATTTTGAGATAAATCAAAAAGGGTATTTTATTGTCAATGAAGATACCAGAGAAACGTCAATAAGCGGTATATATGCCGGTGGGGATGTGGCACCTGTTGGGACTTCAAATGCAATAAATGCAATGGGCGCCGGGAAAAAAGCTGCAAAAAGCATAATCGAATTTTTAAAAAGTTTGTAAATAGTTTGTTATTATGTACCTTTTTTACAAAATTAACCCAATAGCTTGCATTATAAAAGGATTTGTATTAGGATAATTTTGTACAATATGCTATAAAGGTGGTGAATATAAAAAATGGCAGAAGTTAAAGTTGGTGAAAACGAAAGTATCGAAAGTGCTTTACGCAGATTTAAGAAAAAAATTCAAAAAGCAGGTATCTTGTCTGAAGTAAAGAAACGTGAAAGATATGAAAAACCAAGCGTAAAGAGAAAACGCAAATCTGAAGCTGCTCGCAAACGCAAGGTATAAGGTTTATATAAGGGATGTTTTTTTTAAGCATCCCTTTTTTAGTATTCTATTTTATTTTAAATTTGTTACTTGCAAAAGTGTTTTTTTTATCGTATTATACATGATACGGCGACATGGCCAAGTGGTAAGGCAGAAGCCTGCAAAGCTTTTATCCCCCAGTTCGAATCTGGGTGTCGCCTTTTTTAATTTACAAGCTGATCACAAATTTATTTATATGGAAAATATTGAATTAAAGCGTTTATGGGAGCAAATTAAAGGGGAAATAGTAAGGGAATTGCCTGACTGTGCATTGCCATGGGTGGAGCCCTTGGAAATCACAGGGTTTGATAATGGGGTGTTGTCCGTAGTAACCGGTCAATTAATGGGCAGAGATATCCTTCGCAGAAATTATTATTCTCAAATAGTTGAAATTATTAAAAAAGTAACCAATAATCCTAACTCCGATTTTGTTATTATTTATGATGAAAAAGCAACAAAATCCATAAAAAAAGAAAACGAGAAAATTCAAAAAAAGATTGTAGAAACCGCATTAAAGGAGCAGGCTATGGAAAATTTGTCCTATATGCAATCTGCTTCCAATCTGAATTTAAAATATAAATTTGAAAATTATGTTGTAGGAAAAAATAATGAGTTTGCTTACAAGGTTGCAAAGTCTGTTGCTGAATATCCGGCAGAAAAATACAATCCGTTATTTATATACGGAAAGTCAGGCTTGGGAAAAACACATTTAATGCAGGCAATCGGACATTATACATTATTTAAAAATTCAAAATTTAAAGTCAAATATACTAAAACCGAAGACTATGTCAATGATTTTATTTCTAACAGCCGTAAAGGAAAAGATACCATTGAAAATATGTCTAAATTTTATAAAAAATATTCGAATATTGATATAATTCTAATTGATGATATTCAGTTTATAGAATCGAAAAATAAGACTATGCTTCAAATGCAGCATACATTTGACAGTCTTTATAATAAAGGAAAGCAAATCGTAATAACATCAGACAGACTCCCAAAAGATATACCGACATTAACTTCAGCTTTATGTACAAGGTTTGAAATGGGGTTGATGGTAGAGCTTGTAACCCCTGAATATCAAAATCGATTTGATATTCTTAAAAAACTTTCTGAGGATAGCGGGCTGAAGTATACTGATGATGCTTTGGAATATATAGCTAATAATTACGTAAATAATGTACGCGAATTAGAAGGTGCGTTTCATAAAGCAGCGGCTTTTGCTGAAATTAATGCAACCGATTTAACTTTGGATGTGGTGAAAACTGTTTTAAAGTGCAGTGAAAATACCGCAAAAAATACATTTGAAGATATTGTTGGAGTAACGGCAAAATTTTATGAAGTAAGTCCAGAAGATATTAAAGGTACGGCAAGAGGTCAAAAAGTTGCAAATGCAAGACATATGTCGATTTATTTATCAAGAGAGTTGACAGGGAAAAGTTTTGTGTCGATTGCGGAATATTTTAACAAAAAGCATACTACAATTATGTATTCTTATGAAAAAATCAATAAAGAGCTCCGCACAAATAATGAATTAGGTAATGCCGAACGAGAGATTAGACAAGCATTAAGATTAATATAGCCTAACTTGTTAGTCGTTATTAAATTAATTTCATGATATTTTGTTTATTGAAAGGATAAAGGAAATAATGCTTGATAACATAAGATATCATATGCTTTTGAAATCTATTGATAAAAATATTCAGGAGAATTTGTTTGATGTTGCTTTGGGTAAATTAAACGAATTGGTCAAAAAAGATTTTAAACCGGCTTTAACTTATCTAAAACGAGGCAGATTATGCAAAAAATTACTTATGTATTCGGATGCTTATTCTGATTTTACTTATGTAATTGAGCACTGTGCAAAAAAAGAGGAAGCATATTATGAGAGAGTCTTTCTTAATTTTGAAATCGCAAATTTTTACGAAGCAATTTTAGATGCAGAGACAATTTTGTCCTTTGATAAATCTAATTTTGATGTAAAAAGAATAAAATTTTTATCTTTAGCATATTCTAATCGTGAAAGCGAGTCTTGTGAATACATTTTAGGGATATTTAATAATAACAAATATAAAACAATTCAGTTTATTTTTAATGAAGTAGCTATCGTTTTGGCAAAGGACGAGTTTTCCAGAGGTCTAAAATTATTGGAAATAATAGAACTTCTTGATCCGAACAATCCTATTAAACTCTTGAAAGAGGCTACAATATATGGTTATGTTGGTGATACAAATTCACAAAATTCTATACTAAAAAAATTGGATAATATTTTCCCGAAGTATTTTGTATCTCATTTTAAATTTACGGATATGTATCAAGAAAAGGATTTGTTAGAAATTTCTTTTTTATTGGAATTATCAATTTTTGATAAAAAAAATATTTTTGTTTATCCTTTGAAAATTTTAGAGGGGTATAAAAAACACATGGAGGGGCATATTACGGAATCCAAAATGTGTTTTGAAGATGCTATAAAAATAAACTCTTCAAGACCGGAAGCCTATGTGCTTTTGGCACAAACTTTACAGTTAATGTCCGGTTATGATAAAGCTGAATACAGAAATGAAGCTGAAAAAAATTATAAATTGGCAGAAGAAATATATTTAAGAGAAAACTTACCGCAAAAAGCCGAAACCATGCGAAGACAGCTGCAACACCTAAATTCCCCAATTAAATTATAGTTATTTTTCAAATAACTTTGCAATATCTTCTGCAGATTTTTCTTTATAATCAATTCTTGATGTTAATGGATGTTTGTAAATTGCTTTATTTATTGAATAATCTCCAATAATAACAGATGGAGGCATTATTGACCATTTATATAATGCGGATGACATCCTTTTGAAAAATTTGTCAATCCATTCTTTTTTTTGTTCTTTTGTAATTTTTGTATGGGTTTCATACAGAAAATCTGACTTTAAAATTTCCGTATAAGTTTGTTTCTTGGTTTCAATTCTCCATATAATTTCGTCTAAAAATTCATATGGCATAAGTGCATCTTCTGCCAAAAGGGGTTTTCCTGTTTTAATATCGATGGCAAGTTCGGCTCCCGGTTTTTTAAGTATAATGTTTTCGGGAATTGCGTTCTTTTCATCTCTGTTTTTGTTTAGCCATTTCGCAAGAGCAAATAGCTTTGTTTTTGTAATGTCTGCTATTGGGGCATAGCCGCCGGACATATCTCCGTTAATTGTTGCATAGCCCATATATAATTCTGACTTATCAGAAGTTGCAATAGGGATGCAGGAGTCAAATTCATTACTTATTCCCCATAAATATACCGCTCTTGAACGTGCTTGAACATTGTCTTGAGTATACGATTTGTCGTAACGGCAATTCCATTTTGTTTCAATATCGGAGAACATCTTATTAAATATTGAATTTACCGTATTCACAACAGGCTTAATTTCATATTCAAAATAATTAATGTCCAAATTTTCGGCTAAATTTTTTGCATCTGATTTACTTTCATTTCCGGTTAATGCTGACGGCATTGAAATTCCTAAAACATTGTCTTTTCCAAGTGCATCTGTTAAAAGCACAGCACAAATTGAGGAATCTAAGCCTCCCGATAACCCTAAAACGGCTCTTTTTAAATTGTTTTTTGCAAAATAATCTCGAATACCTTTGATTAAAGTTTTGTATGTCCGTTCCAAATCGTACTCATAGTTTAATGAAAATTCACTTGTATTTTTGTAAGTTATGTTTATCAATTCTTTTTCAAAGCAATTATAAATATCTGCTGATAAAATTTCTTCATCTGAGTTTGCGACTGCTATAAGTTTCCCTTTTTTGCTATAAATACAACTTTCGCCGTCAAAGAGAAAATTGTCGCTTAGTCCGGATTGGTTTATATGGGCAATTGCCAGATTGTATTTCATACTCAAATTCGACAAAATTTCATGTTTTTTATAGCTCGCAGCTTCTCCGGTTTTTAATGATTTGCAGATGATAATGATATCTGTATTTGTAGTGTTGAATTTATTAATATTTTTTTCAATATTTTCAATATCTGAATTTAAAAACAAATATTTAGTTCCGTTTATTTCATAAGTATTATCAGAGCATAAGTTCATTGTATTTTGTTGAAGCGGAGATAAATTAATGATTTTTTCGATTTTTTTATTTCTAATGATTGCTAAAGAATTGTAATAAACAGTCTCATTGTTAATATTTTCTGTATTTACAAATCCGATAGCAACGGCTGTTTTTCCGGAATGTTTTGCTAATTCATTTATCCATTTTAAATTTTGTTGTACTAAAAAAGGGAAACGTGAAATTAAGTTTCCGATAGGGAGTCCAAATAGCGCTAATTCAGGAAAGATTATTATATCTGCTGATTTTGAATTCTCTGACGACATAAATTCAAATATTTTTTTTGAATTTTGTTCATAATCACCGATTGTTGGGTTAATTTGAGCAAGACTAACTGTACAATGAAGTTTATTATTCATGTTTAAAATTTCTCCGACATTTGATGTTGCTTGCATTTTTTGCACTATCCTATTCTTTTGACAAAAGTTGAATTTTTTTATAAAGTTCTTTTATTTCATTTGTATAATTTTTCGGAACAACAATTTTAATTTTAGCATTCAAATCTCCAAAACCATTTGAAGTTTGTAAGCCAAGACCTTTTAATCTTAAAGATTGTCCGCTGGATACATCGACCGGAATTTTTATGTTAATATCTCCGTGCAAAGTTTTGATTTTTTTAGAACAACCCAAAACGGCTTCCGGCGGCGTAATTTCAATATCTTTTGTCAAATTAGGGCCGTCTATCTCATATTCGCTGTCTTTAAAATTTATTACAAGGTACAAATCGCCCTTTTTACCGTTAATTCCGGTTTTGCCTTCTCCTTTAAGTCTGACCTTTGAACCTTTTGTTACTTCTTTTGGAAGTTTTACATTAACAGTTTTTTGTTCGGAAACTATTCCTGTTCCACCGCAATGAGAACAATATCCGCCACCGTTACAATAACCGCATTTATCCATTAGAGTATAGGTTACTGAAATCGGTTTTTTATCAAAAATTTCTTTTGCTGTAACATTAAGGGTTTTTGTTATATCCAAATCTTCTTTAGAATTTTGTCTTGTCCCGGATGTGCGCGACCTGTTGGTTGTGTTTTGGGCAAAGTCAAAACCGTCAAAACCTCCGAAACGGCTGTAAGTGCTGCCGGAAGCTCCTGCTCCGTTCATCATATCACCGAATAATGATGAAAAGAAATCCGAAAAACCACCACCAAAACCAAAGCCTTCGCCACCGTTTTGGTTAAAACTGAAGTTTTCAAATCCGGGAGGAGGAGTATAATCCGCACCGCCTTGCCAATTTGCCCCCAAACTGTCATATCTTTGGCGTTTTGTTTTATCTCCCAAAACTTCGTAGGCTTCATTGATATCTTTAAATTTTTCTTCTGCTTCTTTTGTTTTATTAACGTCAGGATGAAACTTTCTTGCCAATTTTCTGTATGCGGATTTTATTTCGGTTTCAGTTGCATCTCTTTTTATACCAAGTGTTTCGTAATAATCTTTGTATTTCATTAATATTTTCCCTTACTTATTTTATACTAATACAAAAAACATAATTTCATCATAAATTTAATTATTTCTTAAACATTGACTTTTTGATTTTTAAAATTAAACAGAGAAAAGAAAGGTATGAATATGTTTTTAACAGATTTGTTTAATTTTAAAAAGAGATGTAACCATGAAAAAATTACTCCGGATATGGAATGTGGGTATTGTCCGGATTGTGGTTGTTTTGTACAAAATGAATGGTATATTACGAGGTGTGCTTGTTGTGGTGTAAAACTAAAAACGGCTATTATTAAAGATGAAATTGTTCCGCAAAATCATTATTGTACAAATTGTGGGAACGATACTTACATTGTCGAAAAACTTGAAAAGATTAATTTTATTGATATAAATTTTGCAGTGTTGAAAAAAATTGTAACAAAGTCCGTTCAAAATTTACCAATGACTACGCAATGTTGGGAAGAAAGAAATATCTTGCAACCAAAACTGCCAATATTATCCCTGTAATATCAGCAATGATACCGGCTAATATTGCATATCTGAATTTCTTAATTCCGATTGAACCAAAATAAACAGAAAGTACATAAAAAGTAGTTTCAGAACTTCCGACCATGACTGCTGCCATCATAGCTGCATATGATTCTGCTCCGTTTTTTGTTACAATTTCTGCGAATATTCCTAATGTTGCAGAACCGGACAGTGAACGAGTTATCATTATAGGAATGACATCAACTGGTATTGAAAGAGTATTTAACAAACTACTGAGTGTATTTGCAATTAAATCTATCGCTCCTGATGCTCTGAACATTGATATCCCGACAATCAAAGCTACCAAATACGGAATTATAGATATAGCTACATTAAAACCGTCCTTAGCACCTTCTGTAAATTCTTCATATATCGGGACTTTTTTGAGCATGCCGACAGTTAAAACAGTTATTATAAAAATTGGTAATATTAGCAGAGAAAGTTTTTCAAACATTATGCTTTCTCCTTTTTATTCCAAATCTTGCACAGTATATAAGCCGATAAGATAGCGACAATAAATGAAATTGAAGTTACAATAAGAGTCGGCAAAATTATTTCTGTTGGATTTTTTGCTCCTGCACCAACTAATATTGCAATAACAGTCGCAGGTATAATTTGAAATCCGGCAGTATTCATTGCGAGAAACATGCACATGCTGTCCGTTGCAATTTCCTTTTTCGGATTACTTTCTTGAAGCTCTTTCATTACTTTAATTCCGATAGGTGTTGCGGCATTTGTAAGACCTAATGCGTTGGCACTTATACTCATACATATGTCTCCGAGTGCAGGAGAATCTTCTTTTGTGTCTTTAAAAATTATTTTTGTAAACGGATGTAAAAGTCCGGATATTGTATTTACTAATCCGGACTTCTCGGCAATTCTCATAAGTCCCAACCAAAATGCCATAATACCGATAAGTGAAAAAGCTATTTTTACGGATGTTTCACAGGCAGAAAATAATTCGCTCATTACTTTGTCAATATTACCGTTAAAAATACCCAAAATTACTGATGATAAAATTAAAAAGAAAAATATGTAATTCATGACTACAATATTAAGAAAAAAAATAAAATTTGTCACCATGTTTGTATTATTATATAATTAATATGTAGTAATATTAAGTAAGATGTGGGATAGTGAGAAAATGACAGATACAGACGATTTGACAGTAATTAACGAGAATTTTGATACCATTAAAACTTTGTTGAATTCAATAAGAGCTCAAGGTATTTTGAATACTTCAGATGTTGATAAATTGTTGAACGGTATTAACTCAAAACTTGAGAAAATTAATACAGACGAGGATATTGATATCATAAAGGTATTCTTATCTGAGTTGAAACAAAATCTTGATGAAAGGCATGGCGTAATTGTTTCTAAATTTGGAGCAATTGAATCATTATTTTCGAACTTGCTTAAAAATAGCAATGAACTTCCTAAATCGGATGATTTGAAAAAACTCTTTGATGTTGTTGCTACAAATATATCTGTATTTTCTCGTGAAATTGTTTCTCAAAAAGAATCTCTTACTGACATTATGCTAAGAATAGATGCCATGCGTTCTGATGATACTGTAAAGAAAGATATAATTAAAAACATAGCACTTTTAAAACCGGACTTGGAGAGAGTTAGCAACGGTTTTGATACAATAGTGTTGAGTTTGAATGACAATTTTAAAACTGTGGTTAAGACTATCACCTCTCTTGATAATCCGGAGTTAATTGAAAAACTTTCTGTTGGATTAAATGAAATGAAAATGTCCACAAACACCTTGTTGTCTGCGATTGATGTGATTGACAAGAAAGCAGATTCTATTGATGTATTAATAAAGGATTTGGTTACAAAATCTGATTTAATGGATACAGAAAAAGCTATTGGCGAAATTAAGGTGTTAAATCAAGATATTAGCAGTAATATTGTTGATATAAGCGACAGATACAATAAAATTGACAATTTAGCAGAAAAAATAGATGCGTCTGTAAGTATAATTGCTGAATTAAAATCAACACTTGAAAATAATGAAAAAGAAGATACTGAAAAACTTTTGACTAATATTGAGGAGTTGAGCAATAAAGTTGAAAATATAAAAACGGATATTCAGTTTGAAGAATTTATTGGACTTTTAACTTCAACTTTAAAAGAATTTGAAGTTAAAAATGTACGAATGAGTGATGAATTAAAGTCTTTAGCAGAGGGCTTGCTTCAATTATCTCAGTTGTATAAGACAATAGATATAAATACAAGTACGCAAAATATAACTGATGCGATAACTTCAACAGAAGCAACTATAAAGAATTTTGTTAGTGAAGGAATTGAAAAAATAACTGAGTATGACAATAGCAAAATTCTTCAATTAATGGACAGTTTTTCATCAATGGCAGATGAACTCCAAGCTAAATTCAATAAATCTCAAAGTGAGATTTCTGTTTTTTGTGATAATCGTTTTGGAAATATATTTGATAATGTTTCTGAGTTAAAAGTAATGGTTTCTCAAATTGATGACAATAGTATTTCTGCTAATAATGCTATTTTTTCAAATATTTCAGATAGGTTGGACATTTTTGAAAATACATTACGTGATGCTTTAAGCACTCAGGAAACAAATGCCAATGATGCTTCTGTCAAACTATTTGAGCAAATAGATAATATAAAAAATCTATCAGGAGTATTGGATTATAAAGTCGACTCGTCGGTTTTGGAAATATCTAATTTACAAAATGAGTTTTTAAATTTGAAAACAGCTGTTAATGATGTTTTAGCTTTAAATTTTGTAGAAACAGTAAAGGATTTAAGAGCGGATTTATATGCATCAAAACAAGACATCAGTACGATTTTAGAAGATTCTTCATCTGCTGTTACGGAAAAATTATCAAATGATTTATTTAGTAAATATGAATTGGTTATCAGCAAACTTGATGCAATTGATGATTCCTTTGTTAAAACTCAAAGAGCTGTATTGGAAGATGTAAAAGATCTTTTAGGAAAAATGTCATCTTCTGTTGTGGATATTTTGTCATATGTGAGTGAAACAAAATCAAATGATAATGGAGAGCTTGAAACAAAAATTGAAGGAATTGAGCATGCCTTAAAAGAAAATAATCTTGAATACATAGAAAATGTAAAGGCGATAGTTGATACGATAAGAGATCAGGTTGTTTCTGTATTGGAGGTAAATGGAGAAAAGTCTAACTCTCAATTAAACTCTTTGGTATCGCTTGTTGATAAAAATTCTGCAAATATTCAGGAGGATATTAAAAATTCTTATGAAAAACTAAATGATATACTGGCTTCTTATCAAGAATTATCAAAACAAATTGATATTAGTCAATCTGCTAACAACAGTAATTATGGTAGCTTGATGACTCTCGCCAATAATATAAATTCCGATTTTGAAAAAAAATTAAGTGCTGTAAAAAATTCACTTTTAGAAAAAATTGATACTTATAAGCAGGAATTCAGTTGCGAAAATGCTGATAAAATAAACGAGTTTAAACTTTCAATGGACAATATTTCAAATAAAAATTCTCAATGTGTTTTTGAAATTTTAGATGAAATAAAAAGTTTGTTCAAAAATCTTTCAGCAGAGAGTGCAAAAGAACGGGAAAATGCATTTAATTCTGTAGCAACTGACTTTTTGAATTTAAAAGATCTGTTGAGTACGCAAGCTAATAATAATATTGAAAGTCGTAATGCAATTTCAAAAAATCTTACTGAACAACTTGATAAAATTCAAACAAATATTCAAACCTTGGAAACAAATATTGGTAACGGACGAGAGAATGCTCTTGAAAAGATTGCCGGTTTGGTTGGCAGGTTGGAAGTATACATAAATGATATTAATAATAAAAATATAGCCCAAAAAGAAGCTGATAATGAGATTGTTTTAGGGGCAATTAATGAGTTAAAATCGTTCATTGATAATACAAATTTTCAAAATTCTCAAGACAGCGATTTGGGATTGAATACTGTTTTAGATTCAATTGAGGGTATAAAGTCTGTTTTAGAGGAAGTTGTTAATATATCTTCTCAATCAAATTTTGAGACGTTGGCGGAAATCACAGAAGAGTTGAGAAACTTAATAGCTTCAACAGAAGATAATACAGCGGATGCAATATCAGCAAAATTAGAAAGAATCACAGAAGAGCTGAGAACCTTTATAACTTCAACAGAAGATAATACAGTAGATGCAATATCAGCAAAATTAGAAAGAATCACAGAAGAGCTGAGAACCTT
>JAKSUQ010000080.1 GCA_024408855.1 bacterium
TCCAGACGCAAAAGGATATAGTTATCCTGTAAAGCGTTCCGGATCCTGCTGCAATATATTATATTTTAAAATGCTTTATTAAATCAATATAAAACACTTTAAAATATAATATTGGCCCTGCAGCGCTGCAGGGCCTTATTAATTATTATGCAAATGGATTTATAACATCGGTAAACTCTGCAACCGTTTTATCATTATCGTCTGTTAAATACTCACATAATGAATATTCAACTTCCAGCCAGTCCGCGCGGCTGTAAGTCCTTCTTACATAATCAACGGCCGCCTGTTCTGTTTTAAATCCTGTTTCTACTGAGTCGTTGCACGCGTTAAAAATTCCGAAATATTTTTCCATAAAAAAAGCCCCCTAATAAATTAAAAAATGATACTACATACATTATACATGATTTTTAGCTAAAATAAAAGATTTTACCGATATTTTTATAATCGTGTCTATCTGAAAAAGATAATTTATAAAAATTGTCTAAACCATTAACTAATGCGATAAGAATAATATTTGTATTGTATTTTTTACAAATGTTATTCCATTCAGTGCTAAATCTTACAACGTGGGATTTTATTATTTCTGCAGCAAATGCCGGCCCGCATTCCTCTTTATATCGATTGAATGATGTTTCATGCATGCACGCGATATTATAACATATCATCTGTTCAGCTACACAAATATTTTTATCAATCCCGCGGATTTTATGAGTATTTAACATATATATACACCCTCCTTTTTATTTAAGTAATTCATTGATAATAAAAATGTCGTCATGATAATCATAACAATTTAAACAATCATTACATAAGCGGCCGCCACAATTAATTATTATATTATGCTCTGCTGCATATTCTGGAGTGTATACCGTGAAATAACCGTCAACAAAATCATACTTTCCAATATTGGGCGTTCCGTTAATCATTAAAGTTGACCAAATAATATTAATATTATCAGGTTTAGAAATACCGGATTTTATAACCTTATCGATTAAATCAGGGCGTTTTGTCCAGAGTGCAAAATTGATATCAGGGTTGCGCCTGCAGATCTGAAAATAGTTGATAACCTGTATTTCATTGTTTAATTCCCCGAACGCCTCAAGGCGGCATGTCTCATTGTTTGAACGTATAACCGGAATTTCTTCCCACGATAAAAGGCGCGTTGTCAAGTCAATTGTACTTTCTGCGTACTTATTAACCATAAGCGGGTAACGCTTGAACTGTTCGCGCGCGTAACAATGGCTGCATACGCTTCCAGGAATAAGAGACATTTTTTCGCAAAATGGATTTTCGATTGTACTTGTGTTAATTGAGATCATACCTTCCATTTTGCCGGTATGCTTGAAACAAATACCACGTTCCCATACCTTAAGAATTGAACCGGCTACAATTGCAGCTTTTTGTAATTTTTTCATAAAATCATTCCTTCCCGCGAAAGACGCGTGACAATTAAAATCTATGTACGTGTGTACACTCTTTACAGTTATTATTATACTGTACGCGCGCACAAATGTCAATATAATTATTTTTAAAAATAAAAAAAAGTGTTTCGTATGCATATTTATATACTATTATAATCAGCAAAAATAAAACGACGTTTTTATTTTGCCGGCCGCGCTTCCAGGACCTGCAGAGGGATCCGGAACGCTGGAAGAGCTGCAGCAGGATCCGGAACGCTGGAAGAGCTGCAGCAGGATCCGGAACGCTGGAAGAGCTGCA
>JAKSUQ010000081.1 GCA_024408855.1 bacterium
CAGTAGCTTCTGCCAGGATCAAACAGATTTGACAGAATACTATAAGCTTTACGATATACGTAAAAGGTTTAGAAGTACACTAAAAAAATTAGACGAGATATTACACAATATTATTATCATATCACAGATATAACAATCAAATATCACCACATCTACTTAACCAACATCAAACACTAACTTAAAGTTAGGTTCTCACGAAATATGTAATAATAAAAAACATTTATTATAAATATGAATTTAGCCACATGTGGAAAGCAGTCATCATAGCAAATGTCAATACATTATACTTAGACCAACGCCATAAAACACATGGCACAACTAATACTCAATGCTACAACATTTACAAAAATAAAAATAAATTATTGCAAAAATTAATATTTTAATTAAAAAATATCAAAAAAGTTATAAAATTAATAATTATATTATTAAAAAAAGATTATTAAAAAAATATTAATTACTAATTAATATCTAATTTTATAAAATAAACTCTTCAGTAAGATCTTAAAAAATAATTAAAAATATAACAATTGTTAAAAAAAGCAGACAAAAAAAAGAAAAAAAGAAAAAATTAAAAATTAGGGAATTGTAGCTTCCTTAGAAGCTAGCAATTACGTCTCCTAATAATTTAATAGATTCTTCTACGTTTTTACCAACAGGAGAACCTGCTACGTATTGAGTTACACCCATTTCAGCTAAGCCTTCAATTTTTGGAATGAACTCTTCAGGGGTACCACATACGGAGAATGCTTCGAGTAAGTCGTCACTTACGAGACCGATTGCTCCACCGAAGTCACCTTTACCTAAGCAAGCACCGATTTTTTCGTTGATTCCTTCAGGTAATCCGTGTCTTTCGATAACAGGAGCAGGGGATCCAGCTGCGATAAATGCAACTACGATTCTTGCAGCGTTTTTAGCAGCTTCAGAGTCGTTACCGATGGAAGTTGCAGTGTATGCACCTACATCGAATGCTTTACCAGAATCTCCGATACCTTTTTTAATCATTGGCATAGCTGCTTCGTAATCTTTAGGGTTAGAAGCGTTAATTAATACACCGTCAGCGATAGCTCCAGCGGTTTCTAACATTTTAGGACCTTGTGCACCCATGTAAATAGGGATGTGTTCTTGGACAGCTTTTACTCCACCTAATGCAGCACCAGCTTCGGTTTTTCCACCTTCGAGTAAAGTGGTAATGTCATCAATAGCTGCTTTAATGGTAGATACAGGTTTAGTCCATTCAATTCCTAAAGCATCGAAAGTTGCTTTGTCACCAGGACCAATACCGAAAGTAGCTCTTCCGTTAGAGAGTTCGTCGACAGTTGCGATTGCAGAAGCTGCGATAGCAGGGCTTCTTACGTAGGGATTGGTTACACCAGTACCCATTTTAATGGTTTCAGTTTCAACAGCAAGTAAAGCTAAAGTTTCGTATACGTTTTTGTTGTTGTAATGGTCTGTAATCCATGCGTATTCAAAACCGACGTCTTCAGCTAATTTTACTAATTTTACAATTTCATCCAAAGGTTGATTTGGAACAAATTCGATACCGAACTTCATAATTAATCACCATTTAAGATTATGATTTCCTACTTATAAAGTATTTGTTATTTAAAATGAATAGAAAGTTTTAAATATTAAAAATTTTTGATTAAAAAAATTAAAAAATAATTTACAAACATGAAAAATAATAAATAAATAT
>JAKSUQ010000082.1 GCA_024408855.1 bacterium
AGTCGCCACTTGAACCGATTTTGGCATAGTAGCCACTTGAACCTATTTTGGCAGAGTAGCCACTTGAACCTATTTTGGCATAGTAGCCACTTGAACCGATTTGAGCATAGTCGCCACTTGAACCGATTTTGGCAGAGTAGCCACTTGAACCTATTTTGGCATAGTTGCCACTTGAACCTATTTTGGCAGAGTTGCCACTTGAACCTATTTTGGCAGAGTTGCCACGACTAACTTTATTCAAATTATCCTCATCAGCTTCTTTTTTATTATTTTTTAGTTTTAATACTTCTTTTATTAAAGTTGTTGCACCTGTGGCTAATTCAAATATATCTTTCATTTCTGTTATCATTTCTACTTCCTTCCTAAACTTTCGTTTAAC
This sequence comes from bacterium, assembly GCA_024408855.1. Taxonomy (GTDB): domain Bacteria; phylum Cyanobacteriota; class Vampirovibrionia; order Gastranaerophilales; family Gastranaerophilaceae; genus CAG-196. Next base: position 380 of record JAKSUQ010000082.1, read on the forward strand.
TTATCTACAAATGTTTTTATGTCGGGATTGAGGACAGGGTGTAAGTATTGGTTACACTTTTTGCAATATACAAGCCTTGATACCTCTATTTTTTCTTTATGTTCACACATTATCTGCTCCTTTGTTTCTTATCCAAGACAACATCAAAACTTCATCAAGCAATACTCTTTTTCCGCTTTTCACAACAATAGGTGCTGTGAGTTGTCCTCTTTGGATATAACCTCTTATTGCGTTTACTGTCGGGAATTGATGTTTGTCATTCCATTTTGTTACCGGTATTAGCTCGGATTTTTCTGTAATACACGTAGAAAGTGTTATAATTTCCATAACCGATAATCTTGCATCGTTTCCATACTTTTTCCCGATATCTTCAATCCTTTTTCTGATAACTTCTTTTGTTTCTTCTTTTGTTAAAAACATATCTTTTTCTCCTATACTATTGTGTTTAACCTTTTTCCTATTTCGTGTTTTATATTCTCTTGAATACGTCTATTTACTTCTGCTACATCTATCCTTAAAGTATCTGCTGCGTACCAATATATATCTTGTTTTAGTCGTTCAATATTCTGCGTGTTTTCTGTTGAACAGTAACTCCCATCTCGATATTTTCCATTTACGTTGAAAAGCTCCATCTGATATTTCTCCTATATTGTGTACTTGCTCGTGGCATAACTTTGGTAACAAAATTAGTTTTTTGTTTGATATTACGTTCCTCGTACCATTTTGGATCCTGAACATAATCACTAAACTTTATGTAATGATGTAGTTCTGCATTAAAGTGATTGTAATAATCCAAAGAAGGTAACTCTATCTTGTTTAATCCGCCTATTTTATTGATCATATAAACTGAATCTTTGTATTTTTCGAGTTCGTCTTTCATTATTTTTTTTTCTGTACGTTTCAATTTTTTAAAACCCTTCTAAAATCGTTTTTAAGCTTTGTTAAAATTTGTCTATGATAAAATAACCTATTTTGGATTTGACCCATGTTATTTCATGCGTGAGCATGCTTAGATTTAATATTCAAATTTATTTAAGAAATACTTTTTGTAATTAGTTGTAACTGTGTGCATTTTTCCGTTGTACATTTCTTTTGTTTTTTTGTTTACGGTTTCATCAAGAACAAAATCTGCACCGAAATGTTTTCTTAAATTTCTGATGTATCCGTGCGGACAAGTAACGTTTAGTTTTTCTATAATTTCGATATTTGTAATGTATTCTCTATTCCGTAACATATTTAATACCTTTG
>JAKSUQ010000083.1 GCA_024408855.1 bacterium
TAAACTCATTAATCTTTAGTTTGTGAGACTTGCAATAATTGTTGATCTCAAAACGCTGATTTTCCACTGTTTGGTGGTCAGTAGACACCCGAATATAACCGTATACCATTTTGCGGCCTCCTTTGTGATTAAATTAACACATAAAACAATTGAAAACTTATGTTTTGTGTTTTAGTATATTAGTAGGAATTTCGGAAATTCCGACAAAAAAGGAGGTTAATTATGATTGTTGAAGTCAGAGCTAAAAATCAAATAACTATTCCTAAAGAAATTTCGAAATCATTAGGCATTAATGTGGGTGATCAATTCGATATGATTGAAAAGGATGGTATGGTTTATATGATACCAGTAGTAACTTATCCTAAAGCTTACATGGATGAACTTGATAAAGAAATGGAACAACTTAGGGTAGACATCAAATCTGGCAAAGCCAAAGGTTTTACAGATATTGATGAAATGCTTGCGTATTTGCATGGCAAAAGATAATAAGAATTGGATTTAAAAAAACACAGAATATTCTGTGTTTTTTTAGTTCAACTATTCAAAGACAAATTGTACTACCAGTAATACTATATGGCAAGTATGTTTCTATTCTCTTCGAGATCTTTTGAAAGCATAAAAACTTGATATAAAGGAATTGTTAATAATAAGTTGTCTTTATCGAAACCTAGTTTATTTTGCGAAATTTTTATTGCAAGACCTTTTTTATTATGATTTCGGAACTCCTTAAGTGAATTAAGTGAACCTGATTTCTTTTTTACATCAATCGGAACAGCTATTCCTTGATTTTCAACAACAAATTCAAACTCGTATTCATTTTTCCCACACCAGTAAAATAAAGGGATGCCATGTGCAACTAATTCGCATGCCACATAATTTTCAAAGAAAATACCACTAATGTTAGAATAAGCTATTTTGTTAAAGAAATATGAACTATTAATACCGCTCTGATGGCCAAATAAACCAACATCAGATAAATACATTCTAAAAAGACTGTTATTATCTTCAACAAGTGGCAACGACACTTTTTCCTTTAATTTAGAGCTTTTATATACTACGTTTGACAAAATGAGCCATTGGTAAGCATTGAAATAATCTCTGTTAGATTTTCCTTTTTCAACATAGGAAATTTTAAAATTTTTATTTTCTTTATTGAGCTGTGAGTAAATGTTTTTATACACAGCGCGTGTTTTTAAAACATTTTCATTTGAAATGTTATAAGTATCCATGTCCGCAATATAGTTGTTATAAATATCTTTTCTTACTTTGTAAGCATCAAGAAATGAGTTTGTTTCAAAATATGTTTTTAAAACTTCTGGCATTCCACCTAGAGAAAGATATTCAAACAACGTATCGATTGCCAGACTATGTGCTATATCATCCAGTGCCGTTTTTGTCTTATATGAATTAACAATTAGATCGTACAATTTTGAATTCTTGTTTATCAAAAATTCCTCATATGTCATAGGAAACATGAACATTTCATTCACTTTTCCTACTGGAAATAAAAAATCATCAGATTGTTCTTTTAAAGAAATTCGAACTAAGGAACCAGTTA
>JAKSUQ010000084.1 GCA_024408855.1 bacterium
GGTAATTTTTAATGACCACACTAGATTGAACATATTTTAACATATTTATTTTAAATAAAAAATCCTCCATTATAATTTGAGTGTCTAGCAAAAATTAGAGGAGGAAGAATCAATGATAGATTCTAATAATATTTTATCACTTTTAGGCATACCTAGTGAAAAAATTGCATTTGTTGATTCATTTAGAACAAGCGAAGACTCATCTTTTGTAGAAATTTCACTTGTTGATGATCGTCCAAAATGTCCCTGTTGCAACTCATCAAATGTAAAAATCCACGGGTATTACAAAGTAACAATTAACAATAGCATAATAAAAACTCAAAAACTTTATGTCACCGTTGATATGCGAAGATATATTTGCAAAGACTGCGGAAAAACTTTTAAACAAACTTTTCCTTTTTATCTTCCACACAAGAGCATATCAAGGGCTGTGGAAATATCAATAATTGAAGCTTTAAAAGACAACGTATCATATACATTCATTGCTAGGCAATATGATGTCGCTGTTAATACAGTTATTTCAATTTTTGATAAATTACCTAGGCAATCACGTCTGCAATTGCCGGAAGTTATTTGTGTTGATGAATTCCATTTTTCAAACAAAAATCATAAAAAGCTTAAATATCCATTTGTAATATCAGATGCTTTTAATGGAACAATCATCGACATAATAGAATCAAGAACCTGGGATTATTTAAGAAGTTATTTTTGTAATATTTCATTATATGAGAGATCAAAAGTTAAGTATTTTATATCAGATATGTATGAAGGGTATAGAACTTTAAAAAAGGCATTTTTTCCTAATGCTGTACACATTGTTGATCATTTTCATATTATGAAACTTTTTAATAATGCGGTTCAAAAAGTAAGAACGCGAATTATGAAAAGAGAAGAATATGGTTCAAAAGAATACATTTTTCTAAAGAAACATTGGAAATTATTCGTTTGCAATCGTAATGAATTAAAAAAGTACAGACACGTGAATGAAAGAACCGGTGTAGTAACAGACTGGGAAATTTTAGTTGATAAAACGCTCAATTATTACCCAGAGTTATTTTTAGTTTATTGGGCTAGAGAAGATTTTGCTAAACGTGTTCTAAAAGAACAATATTGGATGGAAACAAAACACACAATAGACTTTTTTATTCAAAAATTTGGTCATTCCGAAATTCTTGAATTACAAGAAATAGCAAAAACATTTTCGAATTGGTATGAAGAAATAATTAATGCATATTCCAAAACAACATATGGTTGTTACTTGTCAAACGCTTTGGCTGAAGCAAACAATAATAACATTCAAACTTTGATTGATTTGCAATATGGACTCGGTTTATTTGAAAGAATGCGAAACAGAGTTCTTTATATAAATAGATCAAAGCATGAAAAACCAGGCCGATGATAGCCACCGGTCTGGTTTCATAAACCACATTGAATTGAACGTAATTTTGTTATCGATTTTTATTCAAAACCACACAAAACCACATTAATTTGCAAGGTTTC
>JAKSUQ010000085.1 GCA_024408855.1 bacterium
GGCTCTATGATTTAAAGTAGGGAAAAGTAGGGAATAGAAATTGCACCTATAAAAACTCTGCTTTAAAGTAGGGACAAGAGACACGGAGCAAAAATCCGTGTCTTTTTATATGCCCTTTTTATAAGTCATAATTAGCATTGCTCTTTTGCGAAATCTTTGAAAATTATGATAACCATAAGCGTTTTTAATGATTGTTTTTAATTGGTTGTTCAAACCTTCAGCAATTGCGTTCGTGTAATTGTTAATTCTAGACTTGGAAGCAAATCCGTTAGCAATTTCATACCTCCATTTATGGTAAGTTTTTGCAACAGAAATTAATATTTGATTGCCAGTTCCTTCTAGTTTGGTGATGATTCTTTCAATGAAACGGAGAGACTCCTCGTAAGTGAAGTATTTCGAGTAGTTAAAAAGCTCTTGCAAACAATCATAACCTTCCCACAAATCTGAACGCAGTTTTATGCAGCTAAAAAGTAAGTCATCATAATGTAAGATTTCGCCAGTTTTTCGAACAGTATAAAATTTGTCAGGGACTCTTGATTTTCTGCAAAGGAAATATTGCCACTTTTGTTTCATAAAGTTGTATTGTGGCGTTCCTTTTGTTGCACATGAATTCATGACCTGCACACGAATGCGATTCAACGCATTTGTTAGCTGAGTTATAACGTGAAATAAATCGATAATATGAATTGCTTTTGGAAAGTATTGTCTACAAATCGTATCGTATCCTTCATACATGTCAGAAATGAAAATCTTCGTGTTTTCACGCTCTTTTTGTGGAATATTTCCAAAATATTCACGCATAAAAGGCATTTGTCTGCTTTGTATGATGTCAACAATTTCTCTTCGATTGAAGTCCGTTATTACGGCAACATATTTTTGAAAAACTTCTTCATCAAAGTGTATTTCATCAATACATAAAACTTCAGGCATTTGTCTTCTTGGAACAATTCTTGTATTTGAATCAAAAATATCAATTACTTTGTGTAAACTTATATTGTATTTTTTAGCTACAGCAGAAAAAGAAATTGGCTCAAATAATTCTGCTAAAATTGCTCTCTTTGTTTGGTCACTTATTTCGTTATATTTTTGAATACCTTTCAGTGGTTTTGTGAAAGTCTTTTTGCAATTATTACACGCGTAACGAATTTTTCTTATTTTTAATATTTCGTTTTTATGTATTGTTTCGTTGTTTCTAACGATTACGTTTTTGTGTTCTTTGATGTAGCAATTTGTTGATCCACAATTTGGACAAACTCGTAACCCATCGGCTTGCTCTAATTCGTAGATAAAACCATCTTCAAATGGTATTGGATCAATAGGTTTATCGACAAAATCCTCAGGATTTAGTCCAAACCTTAGTAAGAATGTGTTAAAATGCATAAAGAAAAGTCCTCCGTAATTCTTTGCAAAACAAATTATAAAGGACTTTTCTTCTTAATGAACCTACCAAATCTCTACTTT
>JAKSUQ010000086.1 GCA_024408855.1 bacterium
AGGTTATATCGGGATTTAACGGTGTACGGATTATTTTCTGCTCCAAATCTTTTTGACCGTTAAAAGGATCTAAAATTTTACCGTAATTCTTGCTGTTAAGGCATATTGCCATAGCATTTATTGTAAAGTCACGGCGGTTTTGGTCATCTTCAAGTGTACCGTCCTCCACTATGGGCTTGCGGCTCTCCCTATGGTAAGATTCCTTTCTTGCCCCAACAAACTCCAACTCTATATCCTTATACTTTATCTGTGCTGTTCCAAAGTTCTTAAATACACTTAGATACGCTTTTTTACCCAACGCTTCCTGCACTTTCTCCGCTATCTCTATTCCGCTGCCAATAACCACTATGTCTATATCGTTGCACGGGCGTTTAAGAAAATAATCCCTCACATACCCTCCAATCACATAGCACTCCACCCCCACGCTGTCAGCACAGGCAGAGACGGTCTTAAATATTGTATGTTCCCAAGTGTTTTGCATAAGTGGTGCAAAGATACAAAATTATTCACAAATTACTTATGAGAATATTTAACCGCATCTTCCGCTACTGCTAAAATAGCGGTGTCAGGTGATTTATAAGAATAACTATCGCATGTTGGCTTAATAATGTCATCTTCTAAAGCAATAGCAAGTTTGGCTATGGTTGCAACGGTTAAATTGTGTGTACCACTAAGCCAACGGCTAACTTCCGTTTCTGTTTTACCAAGTTTTTGTGCAAGTTCCTTCTGACTCATATTTTTCTGCTCTAACAAATAATATACTCTATTTGCTATGCCAACACATAAATCCACTTGCTTTTGAATGTCAGGTGTCACAAACCTATTGCGGCATTCCTCCATTAAACGGTTCTTTTTCATAATGTTACTATTTTATATAAAAAGATAAATCTCCTTCAAGATGACTACCCTTAATAACTATCAATTTCTTATTCTCTCTTACTTTAATTTCAAAATCAATTTTTTGCAATGTTTCAACGCAACTATTCAAATAAGCATCCTCATTATAAGTTTCAGAATTTTTAATTCCACCATTTCCTAAAACCACAACTTTCTTGCTTACAACGATGCAATAAACCCTAAGTTTTGATGAATCTATATATTTTGCTGGCAATGCACGTACTCTGTCTTTTGTTGTACCCTCATACCTAAAGTACCTGTCTTCAGCAAATTTTTCCTTAATTACATTTATTCTAGCAAATATAACACCCAAATCTGTTGAAAACTCATCTTTGTCTTTATATTCAAGTATAAATTTTTCAAATTCAGTATATATTTCACCTTCAAAACGTGGAGAATACAAACTTACATTTTCTCCATCCTCAAGCAATTCCAGCAATAAATTCTGTCTCATATCTTATCTAAATTTTATGCAAAAATAAACATATAAGTTGATTTTTGCAAATATTTTTTAGATTATTTCTAAAAATTTCTGTAATTCAGATTTTGCATACAAGAAAA
>JAKSUQ010000087.1 GCA_024408855.1 bacterium
TTGCGACGCAAAAGTACAAAAATTATTCCACATACGCAAGTTTTTTGCAAAAAATTACACAAAAAAACTTACTTTTTACGGTAATATTAATAAGTTTTATCTGCCGTCAGGCAAGCCACTCCAAAGAGTTTTTATATAAAAATCGGTAACCACCCTAAAGAGTTGATATGCGACAGAGTCGCGTGTATAGCGCCAAAGGGCGTGTTGATGTGTCGTCGGACTAAAAAAGCGGTAAAAACCGCTTGAATGGATTTTTACCGCTAAAGGGATGAGTAGAGATTTAGAGTCTAAAGGACTGGTATAAATTAACTTTGTAACTGATTTAATTTGTCAGGGATAGTCGAGACAAAATCATGAAATGATGCAATAACCTCATTATGTAAAGGATGGTCTTTTCGAAGAATAACACTCGCAAAATAAATGATATTATCAATCGTTATATGTTCATTAAACATCGAAAAATTAACATTGTTCTCATACGTACTAAACCAAATATGAAACAATCTATCTCTCATCGCCTGACGACTATCTTTAGTATCACAAAAATAAATCATTACCGCTTGCTCATTGGCAAAAAAATCTTCTACAATAGCGCTAATGGTGATATACATGTTTTTATCCGCAGGAGATGTCTTATTATCAATATTCGTTATATAAAATTGATACGCCCCCTCTTCCATAAAATGATAGTCATGCGCAAAACCAACAGAATAGCGCACCCCATATTTATTAATAAAAAATACAGAGTACTCATCGGCTTGCTTTACCTCGTAAGGAGATGTACGATTAATTCTTTCTGCAGATATAGCCATATCATTTTGTATAAATAGAATCTGCTAATTCTCGCATTCTTTGTTCCCAAATTTGCCGAGAATTAATCATCTCACGGATAGCATTCATCCGTTCAGCCGCAGAATTGTAATGTACAAAAACATCTTGCGCCATAATTCCTATTTTTTGATTTTGCGATGCAAAATTACAAAAATTATTCCACATATGCAAACTTTTTGAATGGAAAATGGAGAAATGAGAATTGAGAATGATATTTTTTATTAAGAATAAGTATTGTTGCGATAAAATAAACAAAAACCATAAAAACCTCAGAAAACCAATACGCAGCGTTGCTGCTAACGTGCTAAACACATTCATAAAGTCCTATTATGCAAGCATATAGTCCTTTCTGTATTTCTTTATCACAGTCCTACAGACTATTGGTTTTCTGACGATAAACAGAAATAAAGGGTTGGGGAGGCGGTAAATCGGATTTTCTTTTTTTAACTCTAAAAAAATCTTTATGTTTTCGGTGCTTCGCAACGTTAAGGGCTACGCCATCGTTATAACGCTTCTTAACGTCGCTTCGCTCAAAAATCTAACTAAACTTCGCAACGTTAAGGGCTACGCCATCGTTATAACGCTTCTTAACGTCGCTCGCGCAATTAATGTTATA
>JAKSUQ010000088.1 GCA_024408855.1 bacterium
GCGTGTTCTTTTTCATTGTCAGCAGTTTCTGTAAAAATTGCTGCAATTTGTTCATAACCTTCTTTCTTTGCTTTGCTTGCGAAATAAGTATACTTATTTCTTGCTTGTGATTCGCCAGCAAATGCAGCGGCTAAGTTTTTTTCTGTTTGTGAACCTTTTAATTCCATAATAATTCCTCCTTATTATTTATTAATTATAGTTTTTGGGGTGCCGAATGTTACTTCAGCAAGGGCAAGCTGTCCTGAGTTATAAATCTCAACACGCTTGTTATGACCAGAGACAATAAAGAAATCAGCACTTTGCCAAATAAACATCCATGAAAGAATGAGAGATATTTCTTCAAGTGCTCTTGCATCAATTTCAGCATTTTCAAATAAAACAATTGAAATAAAATGTAAACCTAAAAAGAATAAACCAATAAGAAACAAAATAAGAGCAAAAAAGAGTGATTTTCTGTGTTCTAATCTCTTATCTTCATACTCTAAAGAGTAATGACGGATAACATTTTTACGAATTTTATCTTTAAGTTCTTCGCTATATTTTCCGCCATCATCAAAGTTTATAACTACAGGAATAGCAGCTCTTAAATAATAAACTTGCTTATCAATGTAATCGTAAATTTCAGGATCAATTCTTTTATCGTATGAGAACACTGAAAACGGAGAATCAATCTTTGTTAAGTCAACGTTAACGTAAGCTTTTCCATCATCAGCGATAAGGGAATCTTCGTAACGAATTGAATAACGATATTTTTTCTCAAAAAGCTCTGCTAATCGACCAAAAAATTCTTTATTTTGCTGGGCAACTTCTTTTTTCTTTTCGTTTTTCTCTAACTTGGTCATACGTTTAGATTATAACAAAAAATGCCTTAAAAGGCAAATTGTGTTAGAGTTAATCGATATTATTTTTGAATATATTCCATTTGGCTCTTGCTTGGAAAATAAGTAACAAAGAGCAAAATAAGGCCTGATAAAGCGGAACAAATAGCGGAAAAAACTGGACCTGTCCCGTTCCTAATATAAATATTTTCGCCCAAATTATTGGCATTTAGAAATAATTCTTTAGTTAATAGCACTAATATTGAGGAAACAAAAAATAAAACCACCATAATTGTATTAATAACGGAAGCTTTTTTGCCCCATGATGGTTGGAAAGATTCGATAATCAAAATTAAACCACAAACAAGAGGAGTAACAAAACCAACAATCGGAAGAGCTGAGCCATTATAAATTTTTATATTGTTAACAGCTTCTCCAACATAAGCTTTTACTTTGTAAGCATACCAAACCTCTTTTACTTCATCGTATGTTTCAAGTGGAGTAGAAAACATAGCAATAAAAGCAAGTAGACCTAGAAGTGCTACTAGATAACATAAGATATTTTTAACATATGTTTTCATCGTTAGAAATTATACAATAACTTCTACAAAAATGTAATAAATAA
>JAKSUQ010000089.1 GCA_024408855.1 bacterium
ACAGATTAAGTTTTTAAATTTTTCGTATTATTTCGTGTATTTCGTGGTAAAAAAAACCTCTGCGTGAGATACTTATTTACGTTATAAAAGACCATGCCATAGGCGCCAGTTTATAGTAATCGATATACATACGAAACTTAAAAATTCTAATTTTTATTTATTATGTTTGATTTTATTCCTGCAGAATATTATTACGATATTTACTTGATTATTGTGACATTGTTCTCATTGCCACTTTTATTACTATATTCAAACGCAAGTGGTAGTCGCAATATTGTATATCAAAACCAACAACGAATAGCTTTGTTTATGGCAATCTTTATGACTATTTTTGTTGGTTTGAGACCAGTAGATATTGCTTTTGTAGATATGGTAGGATATGATGCAGGTTTAAGTGAGTTCTATGGAAAATTTCAGTTTGTTTGGAATACACAAAATAAAATATTTGACAATTTTTATGCTTTTTTTGGAACGTATAACTTAGGTGGTAACTTATTCTTTACAACTATTGCTGCTATATATTTCTTGACTGCGTATTATGCAATTAAGCGTTTATTTCCAAATGATATTTATATAGCATATTTGGTATTTTTAGGTGCATTCTCAACATTCTCATACGGAACAAATGGTCTGAAAGCTGGTATGGCAGCAAGCATTTTCTTGTTGGCGTTGTCATATAGAGATAAACTAAAGGTGTGTATTCCGTTATTGTTGATTTCATGGGGATTTCATCATAGTATGCAGTTGCCTCTTGCAGCTTTTGCACTCACACTTATATATAAAAATTCTAAAACATATTTCCTTTTTTGGTTTGTCTGTTTCCTTTTGTCTTGTTACCATGTGACTTCATTTCAAGAATGGTTTGGCGGTTTGACGGATGAAAAAGGGGCAGGATATCTTTTAGTTGAGGATGAAGAATCAGATGATACCATTAAAGGCTTCCGTTTTGACTTTGTTCTCTATAGTATTATGCCGATAGTTGTTGGATGGTATGCTGTATATAAAAAAGGTTTGCAATTGTCTAAATTCTATACTTGTTTGTTAAATGTATATTTAACGACAAATGCTATTTGGTTGCTATGTATGTATGCATCATTTACCAATCGTGTTGCATATTTGAGTTGGCAGTTGTATCCAGTCATACTGATTTATCCTTTCTTAAATGAAGATTGGGGTGAAAAAAAGTATAAGATATTGGGTACAGTGGCAGGATTACACTTGGCATTTACACTATTTATGACGTGGGTGTACTATGCGGAGTAGAGGATACTACAGAGTTTTTTTACCACGAAAAACACGAAATAATACGAAAAACTTACGAGTAATTTACGCATTTACGTTTAAAATAAGATATATTGTAGTTGTAGTTTCCTGATGCCTACGGCGTAACGTGAATTTATCGTGAATTACCCGTGAATTT
>JAKSUQ010000009.1 GCA_024408855.1 bacterium
ACTTACGATTCCTTTACCTTTATCTTACTTTGTAATCAGGTTATGACGTCAAAAATTTAAAACCTTTCTTACATCATGTGTTTACGGCATTTCGCAGTAAAATCTTTAGGATTTTGAGGTAAATTGTTACAATTCAAAGAAAATTGTTACAATTGTATATATCGGAATATATCAAAACAAACTTGACTTTGTTTTTCTTGCAAGTGATTAATACGAAACGATAAAGGAAAACATATGGAAAAAGTCGGATTAAATATTACACCTAAAGAATTTGAACGATTAAGTAAATTGGCAGAGGAAGTATATAACATTGCGGTTGTGATTGATTACTTCTGCGCAACACAACCTGATAAAGAAGAGTGTTACAACTTAGCTCCGATTGTAAAATTTTTGCACCGAGAAGCAGATTTACTGAATGCATTTTTTATTGACCATGATAAAGATATTGATTTTTAGGTTGCGTTTAAGTGCCGTTTAAGAGCTATTCAATCGGTGTTTACAAAATAAATGTGTCTAAATGATACAAAATTCAGGCATTACACTTGAATTTTACCAAAACACAATTGATTAAAATTAATGACCGAAAGGAATATATTATGGTTGAAAAAGATTATAAATTATACGGAACAAAGATTTTAAACTTAAAAACGCAAGAAATCGGTTTACTGATTTGCCTTAGGGAAAACAAATTTGCTGATAGTGTTGTAGATTTTGCGACTTGTGTTAATAAAACCGGTAGGCGATACAATATAGAACTTGATAATATCAGAGGATTTGAAGATGATTTTGAAAAATAAATTAACCAAAGAGACATTAAATATTCCGTATTCTGAATTCAGGATAAAATTTGCAAAAGAAATTTAGGATGCGTTTGAAAGTTACCGCAAAACACAACTGAATAAATATTCTTGGAACTTCAAAGATGATAATTCTTTGGAGTTTAATTTTTATTTTGAACTTCAATGGAATTTTAATCATTTTGGAATGTCGAGCTGGTATATCGAAAGAATGTAATTTCGAACATCTGTAAATATCTTTTAAACAGCAATTAAACACCGATTGAACACTTCGGTATTTTTATGTATTTATATTCTTAACTTCCGACTAAATATGTCAAACTCGCGATACTTTATCTCAAAATCCATGATACAAAACATACTCGAAACGGTTATATTAACGACAAGAACTTTAGAGAAAGAGTATGCCTCTATTAATTTATGCCGGCATTAAAAAAGAGGGTATCTGAAACCCTCTTATAATGGAGCGGGAGACGAGGCTCGAACTCGCGACATCCTCCTTGGCAAGGAGGCATTCTACCACTGAATTACCCCCGCATTCCGTATTATTATCATACACGCTCAATTTTTTAAGTCAAGACAAAAAAAAATCCACTTTTTTAAAGTGGATTTTTTTTTATATAATTTATCCTTTTTATTAATTCAATGCAAGCAACGATTTAACTGAACGTGCATTATCTTTTACGCTTTCATCAGAGTGCATATTGATGGTATCATCCAATATCTTAATAACTTCAGTTTTGTCTTTGAGTGCCAATATTTCGTTGATTGTGCTCATTGCAACTGACGGTGATAAGTCGTTAATACCTTTTCCTTGATTGATAATGACTATTTTCAAGGAATCATGAACGTTCTTCTTTACTAATGCTCTTGAGGTATATTCCCTAATATCATTATCAGGTGAATTTGTTCCGATTTCTTCGAGAACTCTTATTGCATCAGTATCTTCATGTGCTTCCAATGCATCTATTATTTCTACTATATTACGATTTAACATTATGCAGCTCCTTTCAAACCGGCATTCGCAATTTCTTGCTTCCACATTTCCTCTAATTCACTAACAGACATTCCGGAAGATATTTTGCCAGAATGGATTTTTGAAGTGATTGAATTCCACTTTTCGCTGATATCTTTTCCAAAACTTATAAATCCATGTTCCAAATTTTCCAATCCGGAAGAAATGTTCATTTTCAAATCCGCAACGGAATTCTTTATAAGAGTTTCGCCAGGAAGATTTATTTGCATATTTGCGATTTCATTTATCTTTTTAATACTCTTTAAGTCTGAAATATTTGTATTATTTGCATAATCCCAAGCTGATGAAATTCCATGTTTCAAACCAACTACAAAATGTACGATAGGTTCTGTAATTCCGGTTCTTATCTTATTCATACTGCCTGCGACTGAAGATGCAATTAATTTCAATCTGCTTATATTTTTGGGCTCAAAGCCTTCAAATACATCTGCATACGGCAAAGATGTTCCGTCAAAATTTGTGTATTTAAACGGATTTGTTGTTCTTGATGTTTTTGCTAAATTTACTGTTGAAATTTTTGGGGTAGATCCTATTTTAATAATTTTCGCCATACTATTCCTTTCTGACTAATTGACTTATTTCACATATACAGAATAACACATGCTATAAATAAAAAATCATTAAAACAGATGATTATTTTTTAAAATTTGAATATAAATTAAACATCTTATTTTCTTCAAAACATTTTTTTATATAATTTTATTGTATAATAGCAAAGGACATAAACTTACCGGAGAATAACTGATATGAGTAAATATTTATTAGAAATAGGCGTAGAAGAATTACCTTACAAATTTATGCCGTCTGCAATAGAGCAATTAGATGCAGGTTTTAGAACTTTTTTAAAAGAAAATGATATAAGTTTTGAAAACATAAAAATTATGGCAACTCCTCGACGTTTGGCTGTTTTGCTTGATGGGTTAAATGAGTATGGGGCGGATATGGAAAAAGTAATCAAAGGCCCTATTGCTTCGGTAGCATTTGATGAAAACAAAAATCTTACAAAAGCAGGAGAAGGTTTTGCTAAAAAAAATAACATTAACCCTAATGATTTATATATTCAAGACAATTACGTCTATGCAAAAAGTATAATCAAAGGAAAAGATACAAAAACTTTATTGCAAGAAAATGTACCTCTAATATTTTCTAAATTGCAAGGTGCTCACTTTATGAGATGGGGTTCCAATGATGTGAAATTTTCCCGTCCGATTCGTTGGGTACTTTCATTGTTTGATAACGAAGTAATTAAGCTCACGATTATTGATAAAGAAGCCTCGAATATCACTAACGGACATAGATTTTCAAAGCAAAATATTGTCATAAACAGTCCGGACGAATATGTCGCAAAACTGAAAGAAGCACATGTTATTGTTGACCAAAATGAACGAAAACAAAAAATCATAGAATTAACTGATATTGAAGCAAAAAAACTCAATGCAACTACCAAAATATCGGATGATTTACTGGAAGAAGTTACTTTTATCTGCGAATATCCGATTGCAGTAACTTGCAATTTTGATGAAGAATTTCTTACTATACCGCAGGAGGTTGCAGTTACAGTTATGGAAACTCACCAAAGATATTTTGCACTTTATAATAAAGATAATGGAAAGTTAATCAATAAGTTTATTACAATTACAAATTATATAGGCTCTAATTTTGAAAACATTAAAGCGGGTAACTTGCGTGTTATTAAAGCAAGGCTTGATGATGCGGTATTTTTCTTTAATGAAGATACTAAAAAGCCTTTGGAAAGCTATATTGAAAACTTAAAAGGCATGACATTCCAAAAAAACATGGGGTCGGTATATGATAAAACTCAACGCATAATTAAATTATCCGAAAAAATGAATTCATCTGACAAAATAAAAAGAACCGCCGAGCTTTGTAAAGCAGATTTGGCAACAAACTTGGTTTTTGAGTTCACCGAGCTTCAAGGATTTATCGGTGCGGATTATGCAAGAATTTCAGGTGAAGCGGCTGAAGTTTGTGAAGGTATAAAAGAACATTATTTTCCTCTTAATGCAGATGGCGAAACAGCTAAAACCACAGAAGGTCAAATTGTAGGTATTGCGGATAAAATTGATACGATAAGTGCAGTTTTTGCATCCGGCAAAAAGCCGACAGGTTCTTCTGATCCGCTTGGAGTTCGTAGAGCTGCCCTTGGTGTTATTAAGATAATTTTGGAACACAATTTGAAGATTGATATATCAGAACTTATAAAATATTCCTTGGAACTATTGCCGGTAAAAGCTGATTGCCAAAAAGAAATTGAAGAATTTTTTATCCAAAGATTGATTATTTTCTTAAACAATGATTACAAAAAGGAAGTTTTGGATGCATGTGCTTCAAAAAATCCTTGTCATGATTTGTGTGATTATCTTAGCAGGGTTAAAGTTGTATCAACTATTAATGACAGTGCGTTGTTCGAAAATGCAAACAGAGTATTGAGAATTTTAAAAGAAGATATAAATGGAAAACCGTCAGAGCAGTTGTTCTCGTACGAAGCTGAAAAGGATTTATATAAATCTGTTTCTTCTTTAAACTTTAATGGTGATTATAATAATTATTTAAATTCTTTAATTAACTTGAATTCGACAGTTTCCAAGTTTTTTGAAGATGTTTTGGTCATGGATAAGGATGAAAAAATAAAAAATAATCGTTTGGCACTATTGTCCGAACTCAAAAATAAGTATATAATGTTAACAGATTTTTCTAAATTGTCCGTATAAAGAATGTAAATTGTAAATATTTGTAACAACAAACAAAAAAAAGGTAAATTTTTATATTCACGAGACTTTAATATGATACAAAGTGTAAGTAGGTAAAGGAACAGTATTATGTTTAACCTAAAATTTTTAAAATCGATTAAAGAGATAATGGATCCAAAGGTTAATTTTCTGACATTTTCCGCAAGTCAGAAAATAGCCAATGATGAATATATAAAGTCTCTCGCTGGTCGGGAACTTAAAATCAAATCTGACGAAGAAAGGTTAGAATCGATGGTCAGACAACAATTGAAAGAAGAATTTCCTAATATTGAAAAGTCTTCTTCATTCGACTTGCTTGTGGATGCAGTTATTCACAACTATAAGTCAAAACAGATTCGAGCCACAGATGATGTAGAAATAAAATAATAACGTCATCAATTTATTAAACAAATTGGTCATCAAGCAACAAAGCAAGATGGCTTTTTTGTTGTATAATTACTATACAGAAGCGATAAGGATTTACAAATATGGTAAAAAATAAGTCAAAAAATATAAAAGTAGCTTTCCCGCATATGGGAACAATCTCAATAGCTTGGGCGGCTGGGTTGAGAAAGGTTGGAGTAGAACCATATATTCCTCCGTATACAAGTAAAAAGACATTGTCTTATGGAACTAAAAATTCACCTGAAGCTATTTGTTTACCGTATAAACTTATACTCGGCAATTTTATTGAAGCAATCGAGGGTGGGGCAGATTATGTTGCGATGATTACTTCTCCCGGAATATGCAGACTTGGTGAATACGGAAACAATATTTATAATACTCTTAAAGACTTGGGATATAATGCAAATTATAGGGAATTGTCTCTGTATGACGGAATAAAGGGTTTATATAAATTTTTAAAAGATATTTCCGGAAAAAATGATCCGATACTTATATTGCGGGCAATAAATATCACTATTCGTAAAATATTTGTAATAGATGATTTGAATACGGCTTTATCATATTATAGGGCAAGAGAAATTCGCTTTGGTGATGCGGAAAAAAATTATAAGAAGGCCTTAAAAATAATCGATAAGGTAACAAGCACAAAAAATTTGAAAGAAGCCTATGAAAAGGCTTTAAAAGAAATTGAAAAAACTGAAATTGATAAAGATAGAGAAGTTTTGTATGTTGATATCACAGGAGAAATTTATCTTGTTAATGACGAATTTTCAAATCAATATATAGAACGTGAACTTGGCAGAATGGGTGTAGAAACCAGAAGAAGCCTAACTGTTGGCAGTTTTTTAAAAGATGCAATAATTCCAAAAGCATTTAGAGGACCTGAAACACATCTTCAACGAGCTGAAAAGATGGCAAAACCTTATTTGTTAAGAGATATCGGCGGAGATGCTATGGAATGTATTTCAGATGTAGTATTTGCAAAGACAAAGGGAAAGGACGGAATTATACATATTTCACCATTTACCTGTATGCCTGAAATAATGTCGCAAAACATATTCCCGACAATTAGAAATGAACACGATATTCCCCTGTTGGCATTAATTATGGATGAACAAACAGGGCGTGCCGGTTACATAACAAGACTTGAAGCGTTTGTAGATTTAATGCGACGTAAAAAACGTTCAAATAAAATTAAAAAAGAAACTTCTGAAATCAAATAAGTGCTGATGTAAAGGTTTTCTATGAGTGTTGTAACAAATAAAACGTACTTGTTTATAACTAATATAAAGAATTTGACTCCTAATTTATTCAAAGTTTTTTATTCTAATCTATCCGCTGAAAGAAAGGAAAAAGCTGACAAACTAAAAATGCAGAGAGATAAGGATGCATCTGTCAGTGCTGAAATTTTGCTTAAATACGGGTTGAAAAAACTGGGTATTGAATATAATGAGTTAGATTATGGGTATAAACAAAACAAAAAACCTTATCTTAAAGGACTGTCGCTTCCTATTGAATTTAATATTTCACATTCAGGTGACTATGTTATTTGTGCAATTTCATCAAATGAAGTTGGTTGTGATATTGAAAAAATGAATAATATTAACTTGAATATAGGAAAGCGATTTTTTCACAAATATGAATACAAACATATCCTTGAACAAA
The DNA here is from genome assembly GCA_024408855.1 of bacterium. Classification (GTDB taxonomy): domain Bacteria; phylum Cyanobacteriota; class Vampirovibrionia; order Gastranaerophilales; family Gastranaerophilaceae; genus CAG-196. The sequence continues at coordinate 6,654 of JAKSUQ010000009.1, forward strand.
ACACGATTGAAAGACAAAAAGACTTGTTATATAGGTACTGGACTTTAAAAGAGAGTTTTGTTAAAGCAGTTGGTTGCGGAATATATAACAGCCTAAATAAGTTTTATATTATTATAGGTTCGAAGGTCGGAATAGAGCAGGATTATACTGCTAATATATTTTATTTTACAGAGCCTCACATAGATGCAAAATATAAATGTGCAGTATGCTCTTTAGATAAAAATATAGAAATAATAAATGTTGATATTAAAGACATGATATAGTTTTTAGCAAAAAAATAAGACAATTTTTAAAATTGTCCTATTTTTTATTAAATTAGAAATAAATCTATTGCATAAAATATCTTTTTAAAAGCCCATCAAATCCTCTGCCATGGCGTGCTTCATCCTTAGCCATTTCGTGTACTGTATCGTGGATTGCATCAAGACCGAGTTCTTTTGCCAATTTTGCCAATTGAAGTTTACCGTCGCAAGCGCCAAATTCTGCTTCAGCTCTCAATTCAAGATTTTTCTTTGTAGAGGCGGTAACAACTTCGCCTAATAATTCTGCAAATCTTGAAGCATGATCAGCTTCTTCGTATGCGTATCTTTTGTATGCTTCGGCGATTTCAGGATAACCCTCTCTGTCAGCTTGTCTTGCCATAGCCAAGTACATACCTACCTCTGTGCATTCGCCGGTAAAATTAGCTCTTAAACCGTCTAAAATCTTTTGGTCAACGTTAGTAGCTATACCAATTCGGTGTTCATCGGCATAATTTTTGTTTCCATCTTCCATGTTTGTGAAAACTTCTTTAACTGCACCACAAACCGGACAAGTGTCAGGAGCTTCACCCTCAGCTGTGTAACCGCATACAGAACATACAAACTTTGCCATAATAATATCTCCTCTTATAAATTATAACTACACAATGAAATTGTATCATGATAAAATCAATGTTGCAAGCTAATTACAGTATACTTGATTTAAAAATAGCGTTCTATGACTGAAATTAAGTTATTATTGCTGTGCTTTGAATATGATGTTTGAAGATTTTTGGAAACATAAATTATGTTAAATTTATAAAGGAAACAGATAACTTGACATTAGAAATTGATTTGATAAGATAAGGAATGTCGATAAGCCCCCATCGTCTAGAGGCCTAGGACAACACCCTTTCACGGTGTAGACAGCAATTCGAATTTGCTTGGGGGTACCATTTTATAAAAAAGGAACTTTTAAGTTCCTTTTTTATTATATTTAAGCACGCAACAAACAATATTTGCTTGGCGGATTTGCGTATGAACGACACGTGTATGAATACAAAAATATACAAATAAAACTAACAAATACCAGTTAGTTCGGATAGCGAGCAAATTGAGCCTACTGCGACTAAGTCGCTTTGGCAAAACTTTGTGAGCGTGGAGCAAATCCAAGATAGAGGTACCATTTAATAATAGAGGGCATTTAAGCCCTCTTTTTCAATGCTTATTTTTATAATCAAATCATAAATTACATAATTTTATAAAACTATGTGTGCTAATAAGTATAATGATTCAAAAGTAGTTCTGCGTATTGTTGTTATGGCATTAATTGAAATTGCAAAATAAAAAGGGTGCAAATGCACCCTGAAAATCCAACTATCACAAATCAATATATTTAAATCTCTCTCTACTTTCTTTTGAAAACATTATAGAGGTTTATTCCATAATGCTTCCGTAAATTTATTTTGAATAGCACCGTTTTCAACTGAAAGTGAAACGCTACTCGGAGTGAAAATAACTACCGAATCAGTAACTTTTTGTGCTGTTCCGCTCATGGCATGAGTTGCACCACATACAAAGTCGATTGTTCTTTGTGCTTGTTCTCTGTCTAATAAATCCAAATGCAAAACTACGGTTTTGCTATCTAATAATTTTTTAACGATTTGTGCTGATTCACTGAATGAACGGGGTTCAACTACCATAATTTCTCCGGATTTGTAATTATTCGGATGGATTGCTACCTTTGATTCTCTTTCAAACGGAATGCGTTCTGCTTTAACAGAAGGCCTTGTACTATAAAGAGTTTCAATTGCAGCATTGCCGTCAATTGATTCTCCTGTATAACCGTCATCACTGTCATAATATGATGTGAATGCATCATCTCCGTTTACGTTGTCCGAAAAACTTTTTGTAAAAAAGTCTACAAATCCTTTTAATCCTTCTGATAAAGCCATTTCTCCTCCAATATAGTTTATCTACTTAAATATTTTTCTACCTAACCTAATCATTGTTGCGCCTTCTTCAACAGCACTTTCATAGTCATCACTCATACCCATTGACAACTCTGGAATTTCGATTTCAAACTCTGTTTCCAAGCGGTTTCTCAAGAACCTTAATTGTGAAAACAATTGTTTTTGTTCGGATTTTGAAACTCCGAGCGGAAGCATTGTCATTAAACCGATTACATCAACGGAATCTAAATTCAATATTTCAGGTAATTCTGTCAATAAATTTCTCTCATTGTATCCGAATTTCTGTTTCTCATCGGCTACATTGACTTGCAATAGAATTTTTTCAGTCTTTGCAATAGTTTTCGCTTCATTAGAAATGACTTTTGCCAGTTTTAAAGAATCAACAGAATGGATATAATCAAAATTTTTGACGACTTTGTCTGCTTTGTTAGTTTGCAGATGTCCAATAAAATGAAACTTTGCGTTCTCTCGGATTTCGTTTGGCAAGGAATTGATCTTATCAATTGATTCCAATGCTCTGGATTCTCCAAAATCTCTGAGTCCTGCTTCGTAACCTTTTATTATGGCATTTCGCCCAAAATATTTTGTTACGCCTATTATTCGTGGTTTACAAGGTGCAATTTTTTCTTTGATGTCGGAAAGATTTCTCTGAACAAGCTTTTTATCAATTGAAACATCTTCTCCCCATTTGTCTGCTGAAATTAGTTTTGATTTTGTTTCGTGATTGTCAGTTTGCTCGTAATCATGAGCCATTTCTCTCGACCTCTCTTGTATTATATATCACTTTTCATGTCTTGTACAAATATCTGAATGTAACGACTTTTTTGTATTTTGCTCTCATGCTGAAACCCATGTTTTACATGCATTTTAACCATGTTGACATATGTTAAGTTTTGTAAACAACGCCATAATTGTTAAGAACTTGACATGTATTTTATGCTGGATAAATGGGAAAAGCACATCAGATTTATAAACTTATGTTTATAAAATTACTTTACTTATGAGCCTAAATACGCCAAGGTTTCCATTACTGAACTTGCTGTTGAAAATACTCTGGAGTTCATTTGTATCATACGTTGAGCAGATATCATATTAGACAGTTCAGTTGAAATATCAACATTAGATTCTTCATATCCGCCTGATTCAATGGCGCCAAATGACATTTCACCGGCTACTCCATAATATATTTCACCTACGTCTGGTCCCCATTTCCATAAATTATTGTTTATAGAAACAAGACCCTCTTCATTTACCATAGTTGCAAGTTCAAGTGCTAAATTTGAATTTCTGATGGATGAACCGGCAGCTTCGACATCGGCACCTATAATGTTGACGCCCTCAGGAGATGTAAATTTCCATTGGATTGTTTCATCCGCATCAACGTATTGGGTTAATATTGAACCATTGTTGTATGTAGCAATAAGAATGCCGTTTTCATCAACAGCAACACTATCCAAAGTAATGGCATTTTGGTCATTATAATTTATCATGTCGCTGATTTGGACTGTTTGATTTAATAATGTTGAAGTGTTGTTTGTTACGCTCAAACCGGTTTCTCCTCGGAAGTTGCTTGTTGTTCCTTCTGAGACAAATTCATCAATTGTCCCCGAATAGCTTATAGCACCGTCAGCAGCACTGAATGATACAGAATCAACTCCGGCATCCTCAAGTGCTTGGTTGAAATCTGAAACCAATTTCTCGACAGTGGTATCTCCATCTCCTACCGGTAAGGATACAGTAGTTGTACCGACTCTTATATTAACAACACCAGTTGTAATACTTGCATTATTAAGTTGTTTCAAGGTCTTTGCATTAATATTAGGGTCTCCTTTAATTTTAGCAAGCATATGATTAGGAACACTTACAGTTTTTTCGGAACCTGCGTTTGAGTATATAGATTTTGCTCCCATAACTTTAAGACCGTTTTGCGTTACAAGATTACCGGCAGAATCTATTGAAAAGATTCCGTCTCTTGTGAAAAACTTTTGACCGTCTGCATCTTGTACTACATAAAAACCTGTACCGGAAATCATTGTATCAAGGTTTCTACCCGTTGATACAAAAGTTCCCGGAGTGAAATTTCTTGTTATTCCGCCGATTTTGACTCCAAGACCTATTTGCTTAGGATTTGTTCCACCACCATCTTTTGTGGCGGCACTACCATATGACAAATTGTTTGAGAACAGAGTTTCAAAAGTCATGTTGGCAGCCTTAAAAGCCGTAGTATTAATGTTTGCAACATTGTTCGCAATAACATTAATTTGTGATTGTCCGGCATTTATACCGGTACTCGATGTGTGTAATGCTTGAGACATTTTTCCTCCTACCCTTTATTTATTAATTTTGTTCACTTATTGATAAATCTTTAACTGCAATTATATTTGAGATTGAATAGTATTCACCGTTAATTTTAACTTTACCTGTTCCGTCTTCAAAACTTGCTTCTGAAACGATGCCTTTAATCTTATTAGTTCCGCTTTCATCGGCAGGATCAAGTATTGTTACTTCTTTACCAATCAAAGAAAGTGTTTGTGTGATTTCTGAATTGGTATTAATGTTGTTGCTGATTGATGATATAAAGCTCATACAATCGTTCAATCCTTTATTCATCTGTGTCATTTGTTCCAAAGATGAATATTGAGCCAATTGTGATAACCATTCAGTATTATCTGTTGGTTCGGTTGGATCTTGATTTTGTAACTGTTGAAGCATCAATGTCAAAAACACTGAACTGTCATTAGTTGATGACGATTGCCTTAATCCGGTACGCTTGCTTTCTTCTAATTTGCTGTAACTTGTTTGATTTTGTAAATTTGTAATTTCCGCACTTACTGATGTCATAACCTTCTCCCGTTTTATATACTTACATTATTTTTCTTTATTAACTTCATTCATTGTCTTTTCAAAGAGTCCTTTTTCTTTTTCTTCTCTCTTTTGTTCTTGTCTGTTTTTATTCCCACCTCTTGAACCGTCATTTTCAGTCCAATCCGAATTGTAAGAATTTTTTTCGGATTCGTTTATTTTGACAGAAATATTATCCACACCAACACCTTGGCTTAACAGGGATTCTTTTAATCCGTCTACTCCTTTCATTAAAAGTTCTCTTGCATCATTCGTTGTAACAGTGAATTGGGCAGTTAAGCCGTCTTTTGTATTCATTAATTGAATATTTACTTTACCAAGAGCTTCAGGATTGAGAACCATCGAAACTTTGGAGCCTGAACTTAATGATTCCATATGTTTCATTACCTGTTGTATAATTTTTTCTGTATTCATAGTGGTGGTACTTTTTGAAGCATTAGCAGAATTGTTCGTGTTTGAAATTTTGACGTCAAACACTTCTGTATCTTTGTTTATTAATGCCTTTATTCCATATTCTTCCGGTGATTGCTGAGTTTGAGAATTTCCGTTTGAGCTATTTGTATCAGATTCTGCAAATTCAACATTTAATTCGTTAAGTATATCTTCATCAAGAAGTTGCTCAGTTTCAACGGAATTAATTTTATTATTTGTTACGGACTTGTTGATACTATCATCATCGACAAGATTTTCCTGTGCTACAACTTCATAATCAAGATTGTTTATAATTTTGCCGGAAGCATTACTATTCCAATTTTTAGTTAAATTATCAACAACAGAAGTTTTTTTAGATGATGCTTTTGAAAATTCGGACAAATCTGATTCCGGTTGTGGTATATTCTGTAAAAATGCCTTAGTTGTGCTATCTGATATCATAGGTATTAAACTTACATAATCACATTCTTCAATATCTTCTTCCGTATCCTCAGTTTCTGTATCTTCAACCATAAGATTAAGACTTGTATCTGTTTCGTTATTGTTTGCCAAAATGTCATCATTTTCATACTCGACTTTTAAACCGAATTTAACTTGACTGATAATGTCGTTAATATCTCTTGCGAGAGTCAACTCAAAGGAGTTTTCAAGTTGAGCTTCTTCATTCGCTTGTGATAGGATTTTCCTAAAATCAAACATTGTCAGTTGGCGGACAGGTTTTTGTATTGCTCTCATGTCTGCACTTTCCTCCGTTACGCTATCCTTAAAATCTTGCGTACACAGACTGTTTTTTTTTCTGCTAATCAAATTAGCATTTTCGATACATGAGTTATTATCCCCGTTTGTACTTGATGTCTCTAAATCCCCAAAAGTACAGATGTTTTTTTTGTTATCATAAATTTTTTCAAAATTATCAACAAAAGAGCTTTGCGGCTTGTCTGTCTGCAAGTTCTGTTTATGATTAATAAGTGTTTTAGTTACTAAGTTTGCTGTCATTCCGCACAAAACCTTGATGTTGTAAGATCGTCTATTTCTTTGACTTCTGCATCCAAAAAGTCCTTGTAATACTGTTGTTCTTGTTTTTCTTTTAATTTTTTCAAAACTTCAACTTTTTGGTGTGCAACTCTGACTTCTATCTGCTTTTTTTCAAGAATTATTTTTGTATTAGCAATAACTCTTTCTTGATTTTTGGCATCTGTTATCAGTTTTAAGCCGTAGTCCCGATAGCATTCAACTTGTTGAATATTAAGAGTATCCGTTTCGTAAAGTCCTTCCAATTCCGCTTTGTTTCGTACTTGCGATTGAACTATTTCGTTTAATTTAGCTTCTTGTGACTTCAAAACTGCAAGAATTTTTGCTGCTTCAATACGTTTTTGTTCGAGTTCATTTTCACGCATATCAAGCACGACTTGTAATCGAAACTTGAATTTCTTCAATTTTTATACCTCTGTCCGCCAAGTATAATTGTGGCTATACTTACTACCTATATCAATTTACACTATCTTTGCATGCCAACCATCATATGTTTAGAGGAAATATATTTTTAGATATTATTTTAAACTTGTGAATTTCTGACTCTCAGTAAAATGAACTAATTTTTATGCAATACTCTTGAAAAATTTAAAAAAAAACACTATTATAGCAATGTTATGGAAGAAAATGTGATTATTTCATTTGAAGAAATTAAAGAGTTGCTCATTTCGGAACATTACTTGCAAAAAGATATTACTGAAATTGAGAAGGCTTTTGAATTCGCAAAAAAATTACATTCCGGACAATTTAGGGTTTCGGAAGAACCTTATATTATTCATCCTATGGAAGTAGTAAAAATTCTTATAGGATTAAGAGCGGACAAACATACTATAATGGCTGGTTTTCTGCATGACGTATTGGAAGATACTGATACCAAGCCGGAAGAAATTAATGAACTGTTTGGGGAGGATGTTCTTAACCTTGTTCAGGGTGTAACGAAGTTAGGAAAATTACAATTCAAATCTACGGAAGAACGTCAAGCGGAAAATTTCAGGAGAATGTTTATTGCAATGGCAAGTGATGTTCGCATTATTATGCTCAAGTTAGCAGACAGACTGCACAACATGCGTACATTAAATTATATGACTGCTCAAAAACAACAAAAAATTGCACAAGAGACGATAGATATTTTTGCACCACTTGCAAATAGATTAGGGGTTGGTAAAATCAAGGCAGAACTTGAAGACTTATCGCTAAAATATTTGAAGCCTGATAAATATTATGAAATCGCTCAGTTAGTTTCACAAAAGAAAGCTGAAAGAGATTTGGCAGTAAATTCTTTGATGGAAATTATAACTAAAGATGTTAAAAATTGCGGAATAGATGCAATTATAACAGGTAGGGCGAAGCATTATTACAGTATTTACAAAAAAATGGAACGATTAAATGTTGCATTTCATGATTTGTACGATATTACAGCCGTTAGAGTTATAGTAGACACTGAAAAAGAGTGTTATGAAGTATTAGGACTTATACATTCAAGATTCAAACCAATTCCGGGGAGATTTAAAGATTATATCGCAATGCCAAAGGGTAATATGTATCAATCTTTGCATACATCTGTTATAGGTCCGCGGCAAAAACCGTTAGAAGTTCAAATCCGAACAAAACATATGCATGAGATTGCTGAATATGGTGTAGCAGCTCATTGGCGATATAAAGAAAAAGGCTCAAAGAAAGCTGATTCGACAAGTGATATAAAGTTTTCGTGGATGAGAAAACTGGTTGAATATAACAAAGATACCCAAAATGCTGAAGATTACGTTAATTCTGTAAAATTAGATATATTTTCTGATCAGGTTTTTGCATTCACTCCTGGAGGGGATGTAATTGATTTACCTCAAGGAGCGACTCCTGTCGACTTTGCATACCGTATTCACTCGGACGTAGGACACAAAACGGTTGGAGCGTTAATTAACGGACGTATTACGCAACTTGATACAAAATTAAAAAATGGTGATATTGTTGAGATAATGACATCAAAAGTTTCTGCTCCCCGTTTGGATTGGTTAAATTTTGTTGTTACAAAACAAGCTGCTTCAAAAATAAGACAATGGTACAAGAAAAATAAACGTGAAGAACATATTGAAATAGCTAAAGCAAATCTTGAACATGAGCTTACCAAGACAGTTTTTGATGAATATATTAAAAATGGCGAATTTGAAAAAGTTGCAAAACAAATGAATTATGTAGGTTTGGATGATTTATTTGCGGCATTGGGATATGGAGAAACAACTTTAAATAAAATTATAAACAGACTCAAGAAACCAGTTAAGCAAGAGTTAGAATCGTCGTTTCAACATACATCAAAGAAGTCTTCGGAAAAAGACATTATCGGATTGGAAGGTTTGTTATATTCGTTTGCAAGATGCTGTTCTCCAATCCCTGGGGAACCGATTGTCGGGGTTGTTACACGTTCAAAAGGTGTAAGTGTTCACCGACTCGACTGCAAAACACTTACAGATGTGCCGCCGGAAAGACTTTTGGATATTAGGTGGTCAGAAAATAATACAAATAAAACGTATAGTACTACGATAAGAATAGAAACTGCCGAGAAAATGGGATTGTTAAAAGATATCATAAGTATAGTTTCTGACAACAAGACAAATATTATAACAGCAAATGTAAAATCAAAAGGAAAAGTCGGAATTATTGAACTGGGAATTGAGCTTGATAACATTTATACTTTACGCAAGGTGATGACGGCTATTCAAGCAATGCCCGAAGTATTCAGCGTAAAGAGAATTCAAACATCTCATACCCAAACTTCACAGAATTTTACAAAAAAAGCAAACAAAAATAAAAAGAATACCCGTTCTCCAAAAGAACATCAATAAATTTGTTATTTTTGTGTTTTATATTTTTCAATTACGGAAGACAATCTATCGTGAATATCTTCGATAGTTTTTATATCTTCAAGCAATAAACTTTTAACAACATCTTTTTCTTTTATATTACAAATGCTGTTATAATAACGAATAACAGCTTTTTCCAAAGATATAAAATAATTTTCTAACAAAGTTATTTTTTCTGGAGTTATATTGATTGGATCTTTAAGATTAATGTTGTAATAGTCAATATTTTTGGCATTTGAAAACAATTTGGACGAAATCTCGTCTTGGAGTAATTTGGTTATTAAATCGGCATATCTGCTTGCTTCCAAAACGTTTTTATTAGTACTTGTGGGAACAGTTGCTATGTGCAATTGTTTAAATCTTCTCACATTACCATAGATATTTTCGGATTCATATTCCTTTGCCTTTGCGTATTCAGGTCCCATAAGAATAATGAGTTCGTGCTGAAGATTTTTAATTTTTGAGTTTTTATTTATAAGTCTAATTTGGATATCTTCATAACCGTTTGGTTTTGCACCGCTACACAGACACTTTTTACCGGAAGGTATACCTATAAGTGGCTCATCCTCAGTATTCCTAAGTCTTATATCAATATCGGGCATTTTTACAGATCCTTTTTTGATTTCGCTTGACTTAGGGATATAATCTGTTTTCTTTGTTACTTCTTTTACCGGTACATCAATTTGTGCTGGGAGATATTCGCTATTCTCAAGTTCCGGTAGTACTTTGTTGAATAAAATTGACAAATCATACGGGTTTTTAATAAACAAAGTTGCTCTTATTTGATCAGGTACTAATAAACTTCCTGAGCGGGCAATTTTGGACATTACTGATTTTATAGATTTAACGGAATTGCTTTCGCTATATTCTCGGTCAAAAGAAACGTTCACATTCTTTAATTTTGAAGCCACAGCCTCCAATATATTCATATATTGATTTGCCATTTGTTGAACTTCAGTATAATTACTGGAAAGTCCATATTCAATAATATCTGCAATTATTGTACCTCCGGCTTTAAACGAAATCGTATCATTTGACAACGGTCCGGAAAGCCTTAACCCGTAATTTGGAGCTGTATTATTGCTTCTGTTCATCTTGCAAATATGCGGAATTGAACTTATTTGATTTATTGCCGGGATATTCATTATTTATCTTCCTATCACACATAATAGTAAAACTGCTAAAAATTTTTTTTGCCTAAAGTTATGGCATACCAACTCTTATTAATAAATAAAAGTTTGAAATTTTCAATACTTTTGTAAGATATGTATTTACTTAAATTTAATGTTTATTGAAATATTTGTCGGTTTATTTTAGACTTATCATGTCGTTTTTTATAAAAATTAAAAAGGAGAGAAACATGAAAAAGAATTTGTTATTTGCACTTTGTTTGGTTTCGTTTGCCTGTGTTAATTCAACGCAAGCAATTGAAGTAAAAAAACCTAATTTAACGACATTGAGAAATGTAACCAATGCGGTTACGACAACAGCAACAACAAACAAAACGACAACGACTGCTAATTCCGCACAAACCGTAGCTAAAAATGCTTTAAAATCTAAAATTTCAACTATTAACAATAAAGTTGCAGCAACGGATAAATCCGTTCAAAATGCATTTACATCATTGGTTTCAACCTGTTCTTCAAAAGAAGATGCAGCTAAAATAAAAGCAAAAGTTAATTCAATTAACTTAAATAAAAACCTAACAGCTGAGCAAAAGAGAGAGAAAATTGCCGAACTTATGCTTGATTACAACAACACGCTAAAATCTTCAAAGAGTAAGGTTTCGTCAGAATTACAATCTGCTTCTGCCGCTAAAAAAGCACAACTTCAAAATTCGGTAACGGCAATGAAGAATGCAAGCTCACAATATCTTAGCATTGCAAATGATTGCAAGGGGGTAATTTCTGATATAGGTAAAACTCCTTCATTAATGATAACCGCATCTGACGATTTAGCAAATTTAAAGAATATAATGTCAGGAATGAAAGATAGCGCAAAAGCATTGAATAAACTTGCAGCCCAAACAGTTTCAGTTGCAAATTCCGCAAAAATTACTTTGAAATAACAATTTGTAAAGTAAATTAATATTTTCAAATAACAACAGGGTACAAAGCATCTGCCCTGTTGTTATTTTTTGTTTGAATTATTATTAATCTTAAAAGTTTAATTCATCTTTATAAAGTGCTTTACATTCAGGATATCTTTTTACAAAATTTTCATTTAAATCAGGAAATATGCTTATAAGATATTTAAAAAATGCACACATTAAATCATCTTTTTTTGATAATTTTGTAGGTATGGTTGCGTTTATACATTTGTTTATAATATCTTTTGATATTGTTATTATTTCTTGCTGTTCATTAGCATTAAGCTGATCAAGATAATATGGTTGGAACTTCATATCTATAAGCAATGTAATCATATCATAAACACTTATCCTATCTTTTTCTTGTCCTTTGTGTTTATCGGCAAAAGGCTTATATTTATTAAGAGAGTCCAAAACATCTATGAGATTAAACTTTTTATTTTCATAGTCAACTAACAAATTACTTGAATTTACGGAATCAATAGGCTGATTATTTTCATACAAATATTCCAGTTGTTTTGCTAAATCATTATACGCATCTTGTGGAAAAGCTTTTATTAATCTTAGTTTATCGGAGTATTCCAAAGCCATTTCCCTTGTAACTTTGTCATTCTTGGTAATATAGTTTATAACCTGAAGGAAATCCGAAACTAAATGAGGTTCTCCTGCTATGTATTTCTTGATTATTATATCACTCCCGTTTGTTGCAAAAGGTTGACCAAAATTGTATTCACAAAATACCAAAGGAGTTTCATTAATTTTATCTTTTTTATCATGTGGATTATCATATAGGTATCCGATTAAATATTCAGGCATTTTGGGAATTTTAAAAATTTGTTTTTCTCGTCCGTGCGCTAATTCAACACCGGTATTAATAACAGAAGCAACAGTATCTTCTAAAGGAATTGTTCCGTATGCTTTTTTATACTCCTTCAAAAACTCACTGTATAATTTTTTTGAAGTTAATGGTATTCCTTTGAAAGATGTGTTTTTGCTAATTTTTAAATATTCGTTTGAAAAATTATTATTTGTTTTATGAAAATATAAAGTATCTCCGTTAGAATTTTTTTTGATAATTATGCTGTTATCAAATGTTTTAATACTGTTATTCGAATAACAACAAGGTCTAACAGCAAATCTACCTGACTTTCTTGTGTATGAATTTCGTTTCTGAATATCCGTTATACAAGAATTTATTAACATTATTACTTTCCTCACAAATTATACAATTTGTAAAAATTGTCCTTTTTTATTCTGATGTTGCGATGACTTCATCTTTTGGTCTAAAAATTGTAAACAAAGATGCTAAAAATAATCCAAAAACAGCTCCGTTTAAGATACGATTTGGTTTTCGTGGTTTTGAAATATAATCTTTTACTTTATCAGAACATTCTGACAATAAATTATTTCTTTTATTCTCAAAATTTTGAATTGCATTTTTAGCTTCTTCTGTATAATTTCTTTCGGCTTTAATACCAAGTTCTTTTGCCTTTTGATGTATCAAGTCATATTGTTTATTATAGTTTTCAATCGCTGTATCTAATTTTGCAACATCTTCTTTAAAAAGTTCGTTATATTTTTGATTATTTCCGGAGATAATATCAAAAGCCTTTTGATTAAGTTCTTTTTCACTAAGGTTATTAATTGCGCTTTGGTCTATTCCAAAATCTGAAGCCTTTGTTTTAAGGTGTTTTACCAGTTTATTTTGATTTTGTTTTTTTACATCAATCAACTGTTGGGCGACGGTGTCATATTTTTGTAGCAGTCCTTTTGCGTTTAGTTCAAGTTCTTTGTTCCATTCAAAATTTTTGTTGTTATCGGTTATCAGTTTGATATTACTTTCAATACTTGCATTCTTGTTATAGTATTCATCTCTTATCAGAGTTAATTTATTATATGCCTCTGCCCTTTCGCCACTTGCTCTTTTTTTATGTTTTTCAAAAGTGTCTTGTTTTTCATTAACTACATCTGCAAAAGAATTATATCTTGGTTTCATAAAACCCCAAGGAGAGATTATTCCAATGACAGCACCAGTTGCTAATCCTTTCGTAAAATACGGAATGGCAGATGGTCTCGAATTTTGTATTGTCAAGTCGTCAGACATAAAAAACAAACCTTTACAACTTCAACTACAATATAAAGTACCAAACACATGATAAATTGCCAAGATATAGATTTCATTTTACAAAATTTTACAATGCGGATAAGTTCCAATTTAAGGTGCAATCGAACTTTGATGTCGCTTAATCTTGCTTGTAGATTGATTTTATCAATGAAGGATGCTGTCTTTATTCAATGGAAAGATTTTTATTTTTCCTTAACAAAAAATACCTATTCGTATTTGTAGTTCAAATATTAATAAAACGTTTAAATTCTTCTATAATACCGCTAATATTTTCTTTCCAGATTCTTGCGGTGCCCTTGTAATAAGGTTTATACTCATCAATGATGTTTTTGGGTAAAACTTTTCCATCAGAAAGGGTATGTGCGATATTTTCTAAATATTCATCTTGTGCATCTCTATATTCAATATCAAATTTTCTCATATCCTCATCTGCGTCATAATGTACAAGTGCATGGTATGCGCACTCAATACTGCTATCCTTTGTTTGCGGAAATAATTTTATAGCTTCTCTTACAATGATTTGTTCTGTCAAAACGGACATAATCAGTCTGCTGACAAATTTTCTGTCATCAATTTCTTTCATAATTAATATTTTGTATTAAGTCTGAAGTCAAAATTTACGTCATCAGGTCCTAATTTCGCATCATAACGTAATTTTAGTCCTTCGCTTAAATCAATAGTTTTTTTTATATTCCCGATTGTGTTTTTAGTCTCTGCTGGCAAGTATTTTACCAATCGCCTTTGATAGTTTATTGTTTGTTGTTTTCCGGTTCTTGATTTGCAAGCAGTAAACATCAGGCAAGCAACAATGAGGAAGATAATTACCAACCCGTATTTTTTCATATAAAACTCTCTAAATTGGGATTACAATTATATTATATCAATTTTTTTTAATACTTCAAGAGTTATAATTTGTAATTTTAAAACCCATATTTTCGATTGAGTTTTTTAATTCATCATTTTGGGTTATTAAAAATTCGGTATAATGGTTATCTTGTCTTTCATCTGTGTATTTGCACGGATGTATAAGGGCTTCTGTTATAGAGCTATCAGGAATGTTTTTTAATCCGTGACATATTGTTCTGTTATCCATTATTGAAGTATACAAAATCCCGACTAAAAAATTGTTTGTTTTTAATTCGTATTTTTTGATTGTATGTTTGTTTATAAGAGTAAAACCTGTAAGTAAAAGGTTTTTAATAATATTTATTGGAAGTTTGTTATTAAAAATCATTTTTCGTTCAGGTACAATATATGGAATTTCAAATTGAGTTCGTACATATTTTATTTTATATTCGTTTGCAAGTCTGCAAACTAAATCAAAAATTTTCGGAATTGAATGTGTGTGAACGTGAGAATCTATATGCGAAACTTTTGTTTTGCTTATAATTTTTTCTATTTGAGCTCTAAATTCTACTTCAACTTGTTCCATAAAAAGTTTTTTATCGGAGCCGTATGCTTTTTTCAGCAAATCAGTATATGAATTACTAAATTTTTGTTCATTATTAACCAATAATGTCGGACGTTCTGTTAATGAATAGCCCTCGATAATATTTAAATGCACACCGATACTTAAATCTTTGCAAGACGGTATAACGCGTTCAACTGCATCCGCAAATTCCAACCCGTTAGCGACAAGACTTGCACTTTTCAATAAGCCTTTATCATATCCAAGCAAGACAGCATCATTAAATTCACGACTCATTCCGAAATCATCTGCATTTAATATAAAATTTTTCATGCTATCTCCATGTTAAGCGGTTATATACTTCGGAATTTAACCAAATCTTGTTTCCTCATTCGTATATTTTGAGGAGTAATTTCCACCAATTCATCATCTCCGATATATTCAAGGCATTCTTCTAAGGATAATTCTTTGTGTGCTTGCAACGTAACCATTACGTCAGCAGTGGAACTTCTCATGTTTGTTAATTTTTTTGTTTTACAAATATTAACAACGATATCTTGAGCCTTGTTTCCTTCTCCGATAATCATTCCTCTGTATACTTTTGTTTTAGGAGTTACAAAGAAAACTCCTCTGTCTTCGAATTGAGCTAATGCATACGGAATAGCTTCACCTTGTTCATGAGCAAGGATTGAACCGCTTCTTTGTTTTGGAATATCTCCGGCGTAAGGTTTGTAATCATCAAAAGTATGATACATGATACCCTCACCGCGGGTCATTCTTATAAATTCCGAGCGAAATCCGATTAAACCTCTTGCCGGAATTGAAAAATGCATAACTGTTCTTCCGTTTGCGTTATTCATTTTTTCCATATTTGCTTTTCTGCCAGAAAGTCTATCAATACAGCTTCCTGCATATTCTTCAGGAACATCAATTAATAAGTTTTCAAAAGGTTCGTGTTGTTCTCCGTTTATGGTTTTATAAATTACTTCCGGCTTTGAAACTTGAAATTCGTAACCTTCT
The DNA here is from genome assembly GCA_024408855.1 of bacterium. Classification (GTDB taxonomy): domain Bacteria; phylum Cyanobacteriota; class Vampirovibrionia; order Gastranaerophilales; family Gastranaerophilaceae; genus CAG-196. The sequence continues at coordinate 22,689 of JAKSUQ010000009.1, forward strand.
CTACGCATTGTTTCTATAAGTATGCCCAAGTGCAGTTCGCCTCTGCCGCTCACTTTGAAACAGTCTGTTGAATCAGTGTCTTCAACTTTTAAACTTACATTTTTTTCTAATTCATCATAAAGACGTTTTCTTATTTGTCTTGAAGTAACAAACTTTCCTTCTTGACCGGCATATGGACTGTCATTTACAGAAAAATTCATCTGTAATGTCGGTTCATCAACTTTTATCAATGGCAAAGCCTCGATGTTATTCGGATCACATAGAGTTTCACCTATTAAAATATCTGAGAATCCTGCAATACCAACTATATCTCCTGCTTCCGCATAATCAATTTCGACTCTGCCTAAGTCTTTAAAACCGTATAATTTAGTAATTTTACTCTTATTTACGTTTCCGTTTGAATCAATCCAAGCAACTATATCTTGAGAATGTACAATGCCGTTGGCAACACGTCCGACAACAATTCTGCCTACATATTCATTGTAATCAAGGGTTGTAGCTCTGAATTGAAAAGGTTTTTCGATATTGCCAACAGGTTCTGCAATGTTTTCTATAATACAGTCAAGGAGTGGTGTCATTCCGTTCCTTTCGTCGTTGAGATTTTTAATTGCAAATCCCTGTAAACTACTTGAGTATATGTAAGGAAAATCTATCAAATCTTCTCTGTCTGTTAATTCTGTGAACAAATCAAAAACTTTATCCAAAGCTCCATCAGGGTCAGCTGCCGGCTTATCAATTTTGTTTATTACGACTATAATTTTTATTCCAAGTTCCAAAGCCTTTGATAAAACAAATCTTGTTTGTGGCATAGGACCTTCAGCAGCATCAACAATCAACAAAGCTCCGTCAACCATTCCCAAAACCCGTTCAACTTCACCACCGAAGTCTGCGTGTCCCGGAGTATCAATAACGTTTATTTTAATTCCTTTGTGATTTATTGAAATATTTTTTGCCAAGATTGTAATTCCGCGTTCACGCTCCAAATCATTACTGTCAAGAACGCGTTCTTGCATTTGCTGATTTTCACGGAAAATTCCGCTTTGTTTTAAAAGACAATCTACAAGTGTTGTTTTACCGTGGTCAACGTGTGCTATTATTGCTATATTTCGTATGTTTTTCTTTTCGTTCATAATTAATCTCTTTTAGTGTAGTATTTACACCTATATTGTAAGGCTAAAATCTTTAAATGCAAGCAAATAAAAGGAAAGTCTTGCAGTGTGTTGCAAGACTCAAAAATATACATTTACCCCAATTACCTTATACCATATATTTTATATTTTTGTCAAGATGTGGCAAAAATATCTAAAACACTTGCGGTACAAGGACTCTCTCCTATCTTTTTTATAAATCATACAAAAGCATGATTTAAATAGGCATGCTTTTAGTTTTCGGAAGATAATTTTTCACGAATTAAAGTTTCGATTTCTGCAAGCATTTCAGGATTACTTGCAAGATACTCTTTTGCCTTATCTCTGCCTTGACCTAATTTTTCTTCTTTAAAGCTAAACCATGAACCTGATTTTTTTACGATATCAAAATTAACAGCAACGTCAAGGATATTTCCGATTTTACAAATACCTTTGCCGAAAATAATATCAAATTCTGCCATTCTGAAAGGCGGAGCTACTTTGTTTTTCAAAATTCTAACACGAACATGGTTTCCGACATCTTCGCCGTCGCCTTTTAAGCCTTCAACACGCTTGATTTCCATGCGAACAGAAGAATAATATTTTAGAGCATTACCGCCGGTTGTAGTTTCAGGATTACCGTACATAACACCGATTTTTTGTCTTAGTTGATTAATAAAGATAACGGTAGTATTTGTTTTGCCAATGACACCTGTCAATTTTCTTAATGCTTTTGACATAAGTCTTGCTTGAAGTCCCATTTGTTGATCTTCCATTGAACCCTCGATTTCGGCTTTTGGAACAAGAGCTGCAACAGAGTCAACCACGATAATGTCAACCGCACCTGAACGTACAAGCTCTTCTGTAATATCGAGTGCTTGTTCTCCTGTATCAGGTTGAGAAATAAGAAGCTCATCTACATTAACGCCCAAATTTCTTGCATATTCCGGATCAAGTGCGTGTTCAGCGTCAACAAATGCTGCGATACCTCCCTTTTTCTGGCATTCAGCGACGATATGTTGAGCCAAAGTAGTTTTACCTGATGATTCAGGACCATAAACTTCGATGATACGTCCTCTTGGAATACCGCCGACTCCTAAAGCTATATCAAGAGCCAAAGAACCGGTAGGAATGGTTTCTACACTAACTAAAGGTTTGTCGCCAAGTTTCATAATAGAACCTTTACCGAAATCTTTTTCAATTTTTTCGATTGCCAACTTTAAGGCCTTGCTTCTTTCGTCAGCAACGGCAACGGTTGTATCTTCTTTTACTGCCATAATTTTTACCCCAAAATCTGTAACATAAAACGATTATTATAAAAGAATACTATTTTCTTCTTCTTTTTTAACATAAAATCCGCACAAAAGCGGTTTGAAGCTATTTAGTATATTTTTCAACTTAAAATTTTCTTTATTCAATTCATTAACTTTATTTTTAAGATTTTCGTTTTCGGTTTTGCATCTTACGAGTTCCAAAACTACATCATCCATGCCTTCGAGTTTTTCGTCGATTAATTTTGTCATAGAAGATGTGATATTATCTTCCATTCTGCTTAAAGTATCTAACAAATTATCAACAACAACTTGTGAATTATTCTTGGAAATAACGGACAAAGCTGATTTTTTTTCAGTCATTGCTGTAATTGCAGAAGTTTTTGCACTTTTTAATTTTTTTACTTCATCAATAGAGAAGTAAATTTGACCATTGCCGTTTTTCTTAGGGCTAACAGAAGTTTTTTTGCACAACTCCACGATTTCTTTGTTATCTACATTCAAAAGTTTTCTAACATCATCCGGTAAAAGTACCTTTTGTTGATTACTCATTTAATATCTCTCCAATAAAAATCTTACTTCCATAAATATTCTAATTAATAATTTTTTTTATTTCTACCATTTGTTACGAATTCTTAATAAAAAAATAAGAGTTATCTTGCTATTTGAGAAATATTATAAATTTCTCAAGGGCTTTCTTTTGATGTAAATACGAAATTTGTCCAAATGTTAAGCAAAAAGAAAAATCTTTACAAAAGGCTGAAAGCCTTGGTATAATTGCTATATGATATGATATGATATGATATGAGGGATATTGTGTCCGCTTTGTCAATTATTTTTACTCCAAAAACTTTACATATATACGAGGACGATTATTTAAAGTTGCTGAAAACATAACTGGAGAGTAAATATGACACAAGATGTTCAATTTTTGTTAAACAACACATTAGCAGGTTCGATAGCAAAGAAGCTGGATGCTCAAGACGGAGCAACGGACGGAAAAATCAGTGCATCAATATGGAATGCATTTGTAGCTGATAAAGACGGAAAAACAATAAAAAACAGCATAAGCATAGAAAATGCAATGAAATCAATAACGACTTACGTAGTAAGAAAGGCAGAAGTCGGCAAACGCAACGAAATGGCAAAAGGTTGGCTGGATGCGATTTCCGGAACAGTTCCACCTGAACCGGATAAAAATCTACCGGCAGAGGGTGCAACTCCACCAGCAGAGGGTGCAACTCCACCTGCAGAGGGTACAACTCCACCGTCAGAGGGTGCAACTCCACCGTCAGAGGGTACAACTCCACCGGCAGAGGGTGCAACTCCACCGGCAGAGGGTGCAACTCCACCGGCAGAGGGTACAACTCCACCGACAGTTGACGATAATCCACCTAAAGACACGCCGGTGTCGTGTAATATTCCTGGAGCATTAACTTCGTCAGAAATGAATAGATTAAATACTAAATTTGCTTACCCTTTCCCTCTTGATGGTGGCAGAATAGAACTCGACAAAAATGGGTATATTACTGCAGAATACGACAAAGAAGGAAAGATGACATGTAAAATAAAGCGAAACGATGACGGCACGGTATATTCTTACAATGATTATGAATACGACGCAAACGGAAAAATGACACGTGAAATAGAGCGAAGTTCTGACGGCACGGTATGGGCTTACTTTGATTATGAATACGACAAAGAAGGAAAGATGACATGTGCAATAGAGCGAAACGATGACGGCACGGTAAGGTACTACTATGATTATGAATACGACAAAGAAGGAAAAATGACACGTCACATAGAGCGATGGGCTGACGGCACGGTATATAGATACTATGATTATGAATACGACAAAGAAGGAAACAAGACACGTGCAATACAGCGTAATCCGGACGGTTCAGAATGGTAAGAATGATTACAACATATCATAGAACAGGTGCAATTTCATTGTTGTCCCGAATAAATTCAGGAAAATATACCTGTTATCCTGAATAGCCGTGTAATATGGGAAATGGTTTTATCGTCAAGACATAAAATTAAGGCGTATTTCAGGATCTTATCAACTTGTAGTTTTGCTTGATTATGGGTAAGATTCCGAACAATTTGAAAATTAAGTATTCACAGATGTTCATACTGATTTTCTAAATTTTCGGAATGACAGTTGTTTCTTATATTTTTATTATTTAAAAATTATCATGTATAACAGTGGGTGCAATTCAATGCACCTGTTTTTAAGTTAATTATATAGGCTTGGTGAAGCTATTTCTAACCAATAATATGCTGAAAAGGAGTTTAGCATAAAATTCTATATATGTATATCTTGATAACAGATTTATGACAATATTTTAACTTTTCAAAAGTTTCTCTTGCAATTTCATTGCAGCAGTATGTATAATATCTACACTTGATGCAAACGGTGGCGAATAAGTTAAATCTATATTTATCAAGTCGTGAATTGTTATATTGTTTTCCAAGCCGACAGTGATATTGTCGACCTTCTTGTTTGCTTCACCACATCCTATTGCTTGAGCTCCGATTATTTTGTGAGAACGTTTATCGGCTATAAGTTTAAAAGTCATGTTGCTTGAGTCGGGCATATAGCCTGCTTTGTCTTTTTTTGTTACTGTTATTGATATAACGTCTATCCCCAAGGATTTTGCCATTTTCTCAGTAAGTCCGGTTTTAGATATGTTCAGATCGAAATATCTCGTTACTGTTGAACCATAAACTCCCTCAAAGTCTTCATTGCCACCGCATAAATTTACGGCTGCTATTCGACCTTCTTTGTTAGCGGTAGAGCCTAACGGTATCCATACCGGCAACTGTGAAACTATATGGAATTTTTCCGCACAATCCCCGCAAGCATATATATCCGGAATGTTTGTTTCCATTCGGCTATTAACCTTTATTGCTCCGGTAATTCCGATTTCAATGCCTGCTTCTTTTGCAATATCTACATTTGGAATTGACCCTAAAGCTGATACAACCATATCTGCTTCAATCCCTAATCCTTTATTCGTGAAAATCCCTGCAATTTCATTTTTGCCGACAAATTCTTCTACAAAATCGTTTGTAATAATTTTGACCAAACCTTTAGAATTTTTTGTAATGTATTCATATACTAATTCAGAAATTTCTTCATCCAGTTTTGGAAGAATATATTTAGAGGATTCTATTAAAACAACATTTTTATTATTTTTTACAAATGCTTCCATTAGTTCGATATTTATATAGCCTCCACCCAATAAAACTATATTTCGTGAAGTCATCATTTTATTTTTTATGGCAATTCCGTCTTCTAAGGTTTTGAGGGTAAAAAGATTTGTTTTTTTATTATAACCATCATTTTGGATAGGACTTGAACCGGTTGCAATAACAAGTTTGTCGTAAGTATCTGTTTTTGTTTTTCCGGTTAAAGTATCTTTTATAATTATTTCTTTTCTTTTAGGTAATATTTTTATTGCTTCATTAAACAGGTGAATGGTGATATTCGATTTTTCAAATTCTTCTTTAGTTCTTACTACGAGCTTTTGCCAATTGTCAAAATCTCCGCCGATATAGTATGGTAATCCGCAAGTTGAATACGCAACATGCGAGTCCTTTGTGTAAATATCTATTTGCGACTCAGGTAAAAGACGTCTTGTTTTTGCTGCAACTTTTGAACCTGCGGCTACTCCGCCAATAATAACTACTTTCATATAATGATTATTTATAAGTAAATAATCATATGCAATTACTCTGTTAGTTATTTTTTCATAATTAAAGAAATGTCATTAAATACAACCAATACCATTAAAAACACTAAAATAATGAAAAATACGGTTGATATTTTTTCTATTATATCTTCATTTAATGGTTTTCCAATAATTTTTTCAATTATTAAAAACATAAGATGTCCGCCGTCTAAAGCCGGTATCGGTAAAAAATTCAGGATTGCCAAATTCATGGAAATCAATGCAGCGAGCAAAATTCCGGATGACTTTCCGGCTTTATCAATCATATCCCCGCCAATTTTTGTGATAGCAACTACTCCGTGCATATCTTTGAGCGGAACATTCCCTGTAAAGAGTTGTCCGAGCGAATACATCATCATATATGTGTTTTCGAATAAATATTTGTTGCTTTCTCTAATAACGGATACAAAACTTTTTGTTTCAATCATTTTTTGTTTAGCACTCAGTTGAATACCGATAAGTCCTTTTTCATCAGGAATTATCGGACGTAATTCAAAAATCTTACCTGCTCTTGAAACTGTTATATATATTGGGTGTTCTCCGTCTGATATGGCAAAAGCCAAATCATTAAGAGAATATTCTCCGTTAGATACATATACTGTTTTTCCAATGATTTCGTTTCTCAACGGTTTTAAATTTTCTTCTATTTTTAAACCTTCATTTTTGAAAGATTTCGCTCCTTTAGCTGCATATTTGTCCATTGTGATAATATCTGCATCAGGGTTTTGTGGAAGTCTTACTGATAAATTTTTAGGTATAACTTCATTTTTTTCTAATCCCGGATTAAGAGCTTTCAATTTATCATAATTATTTTTAACTGTTTGTTCAGAAGTTGTTCCGTTACTTTTTGCACTATTTTTAATGATTGTTATAAGTGCATATGTATTATTGATATCGCAACCGTTAATTGAAAGAATTTTATCTCCTTTTTCAAGTCCTGATGTCATAATTTTTGAAGTCTTTGGAGCATTAATATTTTCGGCATAGATTTCATATTCGCCGGACGGAAGTTTACCGCTCCAACAAGCGACCAAAAAAACTAACATAATAGCACATATGACATTTGCAATAACACCTGCCGACAAAACTATTGCTCTTTGCCAAGCCGGTTTATTAATAAACCTTTCCGGAGAATCGGACGGTAAATCGCAATCCTTGTCATCATCAGGAAATGAAACGTATCCTCCTAACAGGAAAGCATGAATTAATATTTCAATATCTCCGCATTTCGTTTTATACAAAGTAGGTCCGATAGGTAATCCGAATCCAAACTTATCTACTCTTATACCAAACATTCTTGCAGTAAAAAAATGACCTGCTTCATGCACTAATATAAGTAAACTTAACAATAGTATCATAATGACGATTGACATAATATGCTCCTCTCACGTACGATTAATTTTAACATAAAAAATAAAATAAAAAGTCATTTATGATAAAATATTAATAATAGTAAACGAGGAATAAGGCATATGAAAACAGCTATTTTTGCGGGAAGTTTTGATCCGATAACTAACGGACACATTGAAATTTTAAAAAAAGGTGTAAAAATATTTGATAAAGTTATAATAGCTGTTGCCGGAAACTCAGAAAAGAAACCGCTTTTGTCAGTTGAAGAACGTATTGAGTTGATAAAAGCATGTACAAAAAATATTCAAAATCTTGAAATTGGCGCATTTGAAGGTTTAACGGTTGAATATGCAAAAGTGAAAAATGCTCATTTTTTACTTCGCGGATTACGTTCAATCAGCGACTTTGACTATGAATTTCAAATGGCACAAATAAATGAAGATTTGTCAGAAAGTGAAATTGAAACCTGTTTTATTCCTGCAAGTACACAAAATATGTATATTTCATCAAGTATGGTTAAGGAAATCTGTTTTAACAACGGAAATATATCAAATTACGTTCCGAAAGAGGTTTTTGAATATTTAAAGAAATAACTTATTTGCAATCAACATTCCAATATTTTCTCAAACGATTTATAACATTTTTTTGTTGCATGTCTTTTATTGCAAAGTCAATATTTTCTTTGAGTTTAACTGTTGAAGAACCTTTTTTGAATGCAATTCCATAGGGTTCTTTCGAATATCTTTTAGGTAAAAGTCTTACGGATGAATCATCAATTACAAAACGACTGAGAATTGTGTCATCAGAAGTAATTGCTGTAATGTTTCCGGATTTCAAAGTCTTGTATGCTTCTGCATAAGATGTAAACCCTCTGACATTTGCAGTCGGAACAAGTACTTTCATATTTTTTTCGGCTGTTGTTCCAAATATAACTCCGACGGTTTGATTTGCTAAATCTGATATAGATTTGATACTGCTGTTTGATTTAACTAATACGGCTTGTCCTGCTATATCATAAGGGATTGAAAAGCTGACAACTTCTTGTCTTGCAGGGGTAATTGTAACGGTTGAAATAACAATGTCTACTTGGCCGGTTGAGGCTTTTATTAATCGGTTTGACGGAGTTATTGGTACAAATTTAACTTTTTCTCTGTTCTTCAGAAGATATTGAGCTATATATCTTGATAAATCTGCATCATAACCAATAATATTTCCATTTTTATCATAAAATCCAAATGGTTTTGAGTCGGTATTTATCCCAACCTTGATATAGCCTCTTTGCATAATTTCGTTGTACAAATCTTCTTCCACAAATTCATCCTTTGCCGGTGAAAGGAAAAAATATATTGCTATAAGAGCAAAAAACATTAATATTAAAATAAGTGCAGTCTTTTTCATATTAGTTTGCAGCCTTTAAATCGTTCAGAGACGGTTTTTTCCCACAAGATTTATCTTCATCACAAAATCCGTAACGCTCACATTTTGGAACTAAATATGGTTTTAACCATGGTTCTTCTGTAACAAGAGCTTCGCACATTAACTTAACCATTGTTCTTATTTCGTATTGAGCGCGAGTACATAACCTGAGATTTGCAATGTGGATTAGTTCCCGCAAATTCAAACTTGCGACCATTGATGTCGCAGTAGCATTAGGCAAAACAGCTCTGGCATCTTCAGCAGGAATACCTGCTTCAGTCAATTCCATATAAAACTTAGATATATCTCCCATAAAGTTCTTAAATTTTTCTTTCAACTCCGGATTTTTTTCTATTGTTGGCGGAATAAGGTAATCAAACTGCCCTTTTTCTTTAACATAACGCTGTGATTTTTGTGAAAAAGACATATGTCTATGTCTTACTAATTGATGAGTACAAGCTCTTGATACGTTTGATATCGCAAAGGAAACTTGAATATGCTCAATTGTGGAATAATGACCGGATGAAATAACACGTTCAATGAGTGTAAGCATTTTAGCCTCATCATCAATATCCTTATAGATATCGTAAGGACTGTTTGCACTGTAACATGTTCTGCAAGCCGTATAAACAGTTTTAAGCATGTTTTCCGGCTTTGATATTAAGTGTACAACAGGCTTATTATCATTATTTCCCATAACTTTCTCCTCGTACTTTTTTATAATGAATTATAACATAAATTATTGGTTTAAGAACCTCATCCAAATATATGCGGTACTTAAAGCCAACGATATGAACATTACAACAACGCCGTATTTTAAGTATTCCATAAATTTGATTTTGTATCCGTTAGCAGCGGAAGTTTCAGATACAATTACATTTGCTGCGGCACCTATTATAGTCATATTACCGCCAAGGCAAGCACCTAATGATAAACACCACCATAGAGGTTGTGCAAATTCAGCACCTTTCGTTGCGGAAATTTCTGCTATCATTGGTGTCATTGTAGCTGTATATGGAATATTATCAATAAATCCGGATAAAATTCCCGAACCCCATAATATTACTGTTGAGGCAAGTGCCTGTGAACCGTGGGTTACATCAATCAGCCATTTTGCCATTAATTCAATTCCGCCTGCTTTTTCAAATCCGCCGATAATGATAAACAATCCAATAAAGAAAAATATTGTACACCATTCAACATCTAACAATATATCAGATGGTTTCTCGAACAGGAGCAATAGACTTGCTCCTGTCATTGCACATACACAAGTCTGGATATGCGTAATGTCATGTGTTACAAAACCCAAAATGACCAAAGTTAGGACAAAAATGGATCTAAACATTAGAGCTTTATTTGTGATTGTGTTTGAATTATCAAGCTCTGAAATTTTTTTCATTTTTTCAGAATCTGCATGCAAATACTTCCTGAACCAGAGCATCATTAAAGTTGTAACCGTTATAAGGATTATTGCAACAATTATTGTTAATTCTTTAATAAAGTCCATAAATGTAAGTCCGGCAGCACTACCAATAATAATATTTGGTGGATCGCCGATAAGGGTGGCCGTTCCGCCAATATTTGAAGCAATTATTTCGGTTATCAAAAACGGTATCGGATTTATATCAAGTTCTTTTGCAATAGCGAATGTTACCGGCATAATTAAAATTACGGTGGTAACGTTATCTAAAAATGCGGAAGTTACTGCTGTAAAAAGTGCCAATGTACATAGTATAACAGCAGGATGTCCTTTGGTTTTTTTAAGCATTTCGTTTGCTATCCAGTTAAACATACCGCTTCTTGTAGCAATACTTACAATTATCATCATTGAAACCAATAAAAATATCACATTAAAATCAACATAATTAATAAAATAGTATTTGTCTAAGACTCCGTCAACTTTTGCATTTTGACCAAGTAACCCCAACAAAAGCGTTAATGCAGCTCCTACGAGTGCTATTGTAACCTTTGGGATTTTTTCTGTTGCAATAAACAGATAAGATATAACTAAAATACTTGCGGATACTACTAAAGCGTTCGCTTGCACCATTGAAACAAAACTCTCCATTTTTCCTCCGTTGAATATTTAACTAACCTTCGGCTTGATAAGCCCATGCGGAATGGTTATGAATGCTTTCAAGTGATTCACATTCCGCTTCGAATGAATCTATAATGTTATTTTTTCTTAATAATAAAATTACATCACGCAAAATGTCCTCTACGAATTTAGGATTATTGTATGCATGTTCGGTAACATATTTTTCGTCCTCTCTTTTTAGCAAGGAATAAACTTCTGAGGAAGCACATTTTTCAATATCAGCAATCAAATCTTCAATCCATATATGTTCATCCTCTGGATAGGTTACTTTTACAGAAACTATTGCTCTTTGGTTGTGAGCACCATATTCGGATATTTCTTTAGAACAAGGGCAAAGAGTTGTTACCGGAACTTTTACTCCTAAATAGAACTTGTATTCTTCATCTTCCTCGTTGAAATTTTCTAAAATTCCTTCAAAAGAACAATCATAGCACATAGGTGCAGATATTTTTGTCATCGGAGCTTCTTTATTAATGAAATACTTGAAATCAAATTTTAAATAACCGCTTTTTGCCTCAAGTTTTTTAACGATTGCCTCCACACATCCTTTAACATCAATTCCAAGAGCTTTTTTGCTTCTCCATTCGTTCAAAACTTCGACAAATCTGGACATGTGGGTGCCCTTGTAATGTGCAGGCAAAGTTACTCCTGCTGTTGCAACGGCATAAATTACCTTATCCTCATTGTTTTTTCTTTGTATAGTAAGCGGAATTTCAAAATTCTTAATTCCAACTTTTTGGATTTCTATTCCTCTCGTATCGACTTGATTTTGGACGTCTTTCATTTATAAATTAATTCCCTCAAAGCTGTTTTGTTCCAGTGCAGTCAGCAATTTTAGTGCAGCAATTCTTTGTATGTTAGCGGGAGCATTTCTTAAAAGTTCTATACCTTTTAGCATAAGCGGATCATTGTCATACCAACGATTTCCTTTGCCCTGATAAGTGTTTATAATGTCATAAACTCTGTCAATTACTTCAGCAGCAACTTGTTCTTGTAGTTTTATCATAAATTCGGCAGCTTCTGTTTTTTTGTCATCTTCCTGTAATCTTAACAAATCAAGAGCTTCTTTCAGAATAGGGTCGCTGTCATACCAACGTTTACTTTCCATATTTTTTGTCTCCATATCTTCTTTATATGATAAAACTATTGTATAATAAACTGTGAAATAATAAAAGGTTTAAATAGGAGTTTGTATGAAAAAAATATTACTTATAAACGGTGCAAATCTTAATATGCTCGGAGTGCGGGAACCGGAAAAATATGGGAATAAAAGTTTGGTAGACATTGAAAATTTGGTAATATCAAGGGGAAAAGATTTAGATGTTAATGTTGATGTATGGCAAAGCAACAATGAGGGCGAAATTGTCAGTAAAATCCAACAAGCAAGAGAAATTTATGACGGCATATTGATTAATGCCGGAGGTTATACTCATACAAGCGTTGTTATAAGGGATGCGATAGCATCAGTTGATATTCCGGTTGTGGAAGTTCATATGACTAACACAATGGCAAGAGAAGAATTCCGTCATACGTCATTGATTTCGGGAGTATGTATTGCAACCGTAGCCGGTTTTGGAGAATACAGTTATATATTAGCTCTTGATGGGCTGATAAATTATTTGAATTAACTAATCAAAATATATAACTTCGCCGTTTGTTGGTTTATAGTTAAGATTGGCATATAAATCCGTGTATTTTTGGAATTGTTCCGAAATTTGTCGAACATTTTTATATCCCAATGACTTTAGCTTGTCTGTAATCTGTTCTTTAGAAGTATAAAAAGTAAAATTCTTTGCGATATGTTGTAAATTTTGTTTACCCAGAATTTCATCACTCATTATTGTGATTATAACAGCCGTAATGTTTTTTAAAACATCTTTTATTGGTAACGGAAGCGGTGTATTGCTTTCGCCGAAGTAAGGATTTACCAAATATCGTTCATTTTTGGCAATTATTATATAAGTATCTTTTCTCAAAAAGTGTATTTTCATAGGATAAATTATAATACAAATGTGTTTTTAGTTTAATTTTTTATTTAAAGTTGCAAGATTTGTGAAAATTTAATAAAATAAATCTATGATAGTAAAAAGTTTTATAGAACCGCCGATTGATAACAATAATTATCTGTTAATAGATGAGGAGTCTAAGGAAGCAGCCTTAATAGATTGTTCTTCGTATGAACTTGCGGATAAAGTAAAATCTGTTTTACAGGAATATGGTGCAAGTCTTAAATACATACTTCTTACCCACGGTCATTTTGACCATATTGGCGGAATAAGACCGGAAATCATGTCATCTGATAAAACTGTACAAATTTTGATGAATGATGGTGATATTAATTGGGTAAATAATGTTAATATATATATGCAAATGATTGGGGTGCCTGAGATTACAATTCCTAATATTGATAAATACATAAAAGATAATGAAATAATAATGTTAGGGAATACGGAAATAAGGGTTATACATACACCCGGTCATACAAAAGGCGGAGTTTGCTATTATACTGATGGGAAACTGTTTTCAGGAGATACAATATTTAGAGAATCAGTTGGCAGGTGTGATTTAGACGGCGGTAATTTTGATGAAATAGTGCGAAGCATAGAGGATAAAATATATTTGTTGCCTAATGAAACGCAAATATATCCCGGTCATGGAAGAACCACTACTGTCGGTTGGGAAAAAGAACACAATTCATATTTGTAAGTAAAAAATCTTATTTTTTTGCACCATGTGTTAATGGTAACGTTGCTAATTAAGGATGACGAAAGTGAGTGTGCATCAAAGCTCTTAAACCTATTTTTTGCACATTAATATCAATGTCAGAATATTCAATTAATCATTCAACAATTTGTGTATTACAGAATTACAAATCATGTGCAATGCTTTGTTACTTTTACAAGTGCTTATTCTAAATTGTTATTGATTATTATGTAGGAAAAATTTTATGTCTGAAACCCTATTTTCGATTATTTCAATCACTTTTTTCATTTTTTCTTCTAAGAACTTTCTGTCATTAAATTTGGTATAAAACACCATAAATCTTGAAGAAGATTCTGTAAGAGTATTTTTTAAATCAAGAATTTCTTTGTAGATATAAGGATCAACAAACTCTTTGTTTTCGCATAAAAGAGTAAATAAATCGCCAAACCACCATTGAACTTCTTCAACATTATTGGTTTTGAGTCCTTTATATGCTTGTTTAAGATATCTGTTAATATCGCTGTATATCTTCTCCAATTGATTTTTTTTGTCCGGAAGAATTTTTTTAAAATAGTTCATTGTTTGTTCATAGCCATACTCAATGAGTTTTCTTCTTGCATCTTTTTCCAAATTTAAGTCTGCAAAAAATACATCACCTGTATTTATTGCCAAACAATCGTAACGGTCATTTTGACCATATGTTTCTTTTACAAAAGTTGTAGCAACATCCGTAACACAACTATATATGGTGTTTATGAAATTTAAAGGTGTGCTTATATCTTCGTGCATTCTTCCTTCAAGTCTGAATTCCAAAATCCTGCTTTCAGAATTATTTATATTTTCTGACAATTTCCACATAGGGGACGCTTTTTGCAAATCTCCGTCTGCTAAGTCAGCACCGTTGAACTTAAACGGAGGCATTAGCCCCGGCATACTTGATGAAATTTTTAGTGCTTTAGCAATTTCAAAGTCCGGAGTTTCAAATTTTGAAAACTCTTGTGTAGCAAAATTTTTCAAATTTGTTGTAATAATTACAAGTTTTTTGTCTAAATCGGAAAACTTCATATGTTTTATATTTGAGTTTTTGGAAATTAAATCATTTAACCAATCTTCATATATTTCACCTTTGCTTAAAGCAAAAGGTTTTCCGAATCCGAAATGAATGTCTTTAAATAATTCAAAGTTAACTTTTGTATATATATTTTCAAGTTCGTAAGATTTATATCCGCATGCAAGCAATGTCGCAAAAACGGCTCCGACGGATGAGCCGCCGATTATATCAAATGCCATTCCGAGTTCTTCCATCGCTCTTATTGCACCAATGTATGCAAGCCCTCTTATTGCACCACCTCCGAATAAACAAGTATATTTTAATTCATTTGTCATGTTATCACCGAAATTTCTGTAATTGTCTTATTATATTAAAACCATATTTATGGTAACTTTTACTATTACCAATTCGACCGATATATTCTCTCCCTTTAATAACTAATTAAATATCCCTTAATTATTTTAATACAAACAAAACAAATTTGTGGTATATTTATAAAAGTGAGGGAATTTTTATGGGACAAACATTAGTTGAAAAAATTATTTCGGAACATTCTGGAAAGGCTGTTCATGCCGGTGAGTTAGTGATATCAAATGTAGATGTGGCTGCGGTTCAGGATGGAACAGGTCCTTTAGCGGTTCAGGAGTTTGAGAAATTAGGAATTAATAAATTAAAAAATCCTGAACGTTCCATTCTTTTTATTGATCATGCCTCTCCAAGTCCCAGAAAAGAGTTATCAAACACTCATATTGTTTTGCGTGATTTTGCAAAGGAATATGGGGCAGTTCTCTCTGATGTAGGAGCCGGTGTTTGCCATCAAAGATTGGTTGAAACATTTGTTAATCCTGGCGAAGTCTTAGTTGGTGCAGATTCTCATACATGTACATCAGGTGCATTGGGGGCTTTTGCAACTGGCATGGGCTCAACAGATATTGCGGTAGCTATGGCTTTAGGAAAAACTTGGCTGAAAGTTCCTGCAACATATAAAGTTGTTGTAAACGGAACATTCAGAAAGGATGTTTGTGCAAAAGATTTGATGTTGTATTTTATCGGGATGATTGGGGCTGACGGTGCAACATATAAGGCTCTTGAATTTTGCGGTGATACCATTGAAAATATGGCTATGTCTGAAAGGTTTACTCTTGCAAATATGGCGGTTGAGGCCGGTGCGAAATGCGGACTTTTTATTGCTGATAGTAAAACAAAGGAATTTTTAAAAGAAAGAGGACGAGAAGATAAGTTTAGACAAATACTCCCTGATAAGGATGCTTATTATGAAAGGGTTATTGAAATAAATGCGGAAGATGTTCCTCAAACAGTTTCTTGTCCTCATACTGTTGATAATACAAAACCTGTTGAGGAATTATCTGATGTAAAGGTTAATCAAGTTTATGTCGGAACTTGTACTAACGGAAGAATTGAAGATTTACGAATTGTTGCGGATATTTTAAAAGGAAAGAAAATTTATGCTGATTTGAGGATGCTTATTTCTCCAGCTTCAAAGGATATATTTAAACAAGCTCTTCAAGAAGGCTTAATAGATATTTTTGTTGATGCCAATGCAACAATCTTAGCCCCAGGGTGTGGTCCTTGTGTGGGTGTTCATGCAGGAACCTTAGGAGATGGTGAAGTCTGTCTTGCAACTCAAAATAGAAATTTCCAAGGCAGAATGGGAAATACAAATGGGTTTATATATTTGGCATCACCTTATGTTGCTGCTTATACAGCATTAAGAGGTTATATTTGCGGTAAGTAAATTTAAGGAGAAAGCTTTATGAACATATTAATACTCAAACAGCTGGCGATATTGAGTGCGATAGCAGGAGTTATATTAGGATTGGTTAGTTTAATTCCTTTTATAAGTATGCTAAGTTTTTTAATTTTAGTCTTGTGCCTATCAACATTTGTTTTGGTTTATTTGAAACAAAATGGCTTAATAGGGATAATTGACATTAAAGAAGGTTGTATATTTGGTGCAATTATCGGTTTTGTTTCATTTATAGCTTTTGCGGTTGTCTATACACCGATAAGCATGTTGTTAGGTTGGCTAATACCTGCATATACCCAAGGGTTTATGCGATTTTTTATGACAAGTTTCGGTTCATTTGTCGTAATGATTTTGTTAATAATATTTATGGCGGGAATAAGTGCATTATTTAACGGATTTTCAGGACTTGTAACTGCTTTTATGTATGAGTTTATAACAGGAACAAAAAAAGAACAAAATTCTAATACCAGTATAGATTTTGAGATAAAGTGAGGAACAATGGATACACAAAAACAATTTCAATCAAAGATTAAAACAATTGAATGGGTGGATAATTATTCGCGAATGGTTGACCAAACGGTTATTCCTTATGAATACAAATTTGTTAATATAACGAATGGCGAAGATATGTATGATGCAATCAAAACTATGATAGTAAGAGGTGCTCCGGCTATCGGAATTGCAGGTGCTCATGGAGTTGTACTTTTTGCACAGGCTTTGGCAAAAGAGATACCTTCTGTTTCGGATTTTAAATCGGAATTAATTAAAAAAGCACAATATATGAAAACTTCACGTCCAACTGCAGTTAATTTGATGTGGGCTTGTGAAAAACAAATCGAAATCATTAAAAAATCAGAGTCTGACATTCGGGGGATAGTAAATGAACTGAAAGAAAATGCAATAAGACTTGAAAATGAAGATATTGAAATAAATAAAAAAATAGGTGATTATGGTTCACAAGTTGTTCCGAAAGGTGCAACTATCCTTACGCATTGCAATGCTGGAGCTTTGGCAACTGTTGGTTACGGTACAGCATTAGGAGTTGTTCGTTCAGCATATGCAAAAGATAATACAATACAGGTTTTTGCTGACGAAACAAGACCAAGACAACAAGGTGCGAGAATAACTACTTTTGAGTTAACTATGGATGGAATACCGGTTACATTGATTACTGACGGAATGTGTTCATATTTTATGAAAAAAGGTATGATTGATATGGTCGTGGTTGGAGCGGACAGAATTGCTTCAAATGGTGATACTGCAAATAAAATAGGAACATATACGGTCGCAATTTCGGCTAAATACCATAATGTGCCGTTTTATATTGCAGCACCTTTATCAACTATTGATACATCAATTAAATCCGGAGATGAAATCCCGATAGAAGAACGCTCGCATGAAGAAGTTACGCATATAAACGGAAAAAGAATATGTGCAGAGGGTGTTAAGGTTATTAATCCGGGGTTTGATGTAACTCCACATGAATTAATAACGGGTATTATCACAGAAAAAGGTATTTTGAAGCCGGATTACAATAAATCAATAGCGGAGGCTTTTGGAATATAAGATTACATTTTTTTCAAAAATCTTTTGATTTTTTTGTTATTTTTTGTTTGAATAAACCATTTCATATACTTTAGCATTTCTTCTTTATCTTTTTCAAATTGGTTGAAGTCAAAACTAAAGATTTTGGAAACGATAGTGGATTCGTTTTTTATGTACTTAGAAACCTTGAAAACAATGGAATTATATGGCTTTGCTTGACCTTTTAAATGTGTCCCGAGTGTTATTACAAATTTTTCACAATCCGGTTCTATTTTGTATTCGGCTTTTGCGTGTGGATATTTTTCATCAATAGAGGATTCCAATCCGCTACATATAAGAGCAC
The DNA here is from genome assembly GCA_024408855.1 of bacterium. Classification (GTDB taxonomy): domain Bacteria; phylum Cyanobacteriota; class Vampirovibrionia; order Gastranaerophilales; family Gastranaerophilaceae; genus CAG-196. The sequence continues at coordinate 41,098 of JAKSUQ010000009.1, forward strand.
TTTTTATTTCTATCGGTACTTTGGACGAATTTTGTAATCTTAAACCGAAATTTGGGTTGTGCTGTGAATTCAATTTTACATGCATTATAATATGCCTTTTATTAAAATCATTATCACATATACCAAAAACTGTAAAAAAATTTTTTGTTGATATATTTAATAATATTTATAATATTAATTTTTTTGAATTATTTTTTATTCTTAGTATTAATATTACCTGTTGTAGATTTTTTATTTTTTGAAACCATCTTTTTTATATCAATTACAACGTTGTTAACAACTATATCCCAAGCCTTTGATGTAGGTGCTTGATAAGGTTTTATGCTCTTGTACCAAGCTATATCATCACCTTGTGTTTTAAACCATCTCCATTCGGTGATTGTATTGAATAATCCGCAGGTTTTTATCCCCAACGCTCCTGCCAAATTCATTACTCCGTTATCAGTAGTAACCATCAAATCCATGCAATTCATTGCAGACGCTGTATCTTCCCAGTTTTTAAAAGTATTTCCCAATCTGATAAGCTCTAAATTGTCAGGTATTTGATCCATTTGGCGAGAAATATCATCTACCTGAAAACTGTATACTTCAACATTTGGCAGTTCCATGAGCGGGTATAGAAAATGAAGCGGTATATCTCTGTCAGTTTCTTTTGATGCCATTGTTCCCTCGAATGCAATACCTATTTTGAACTTGTTATTGTCATTAATATATTTTTTTCTGTATGCGTTTATTGCCGTTTTTGGCACTTTTAAATATCCTTTTGCAAAAGGTATTGTTTCAGGCGTAACTTCACAGACAATCGGTAAATCCATCATAGGCAAATAATAATCGTATTTTATTTTATCAATATCAGCTTCTGTATATATATCGACATCTAATTTTGAGTCTTCAAAAAGTTTTACCAGCTTTTCTTGTATTAAAAGTGAAACTTTTCCGCACTTAGTTTTGAGTTTGTCTAAAAATCTTACAAACATAATAGAGTCGCCAAAACCTTGCTCGAAGTGTACTAAAATATGTTTACCCTGTATATTTGCCTTGATATTCCAACGTTTTTTCTTGTTTTCAAATAGTTTTGGGAAAGATGCAAATTTCAAATCTTCTTTTTGAAATCTGTGTTGTAAGAATTTGAATCCTTCTGAAAACCTTTTATGTTGAACCAAATATGCACCATAAGAGTGTAAGTCCGAATGTGTCGGATTTAAGTACATTAATTTTGCATAAAATTCGTCTGCTTTTTGTGTTTCATGGAATTTGCCGTAAACATAAGCAAGATTTTTTACAACAATTCTGTTATTAGGTGCAAGTTCGTATGCTTTTTTCAAATATTCAATCTGTTTATCTTTGAATTTGTCTTGATAGTGGGTAGAGTACAAATGTCCTAACATGTTGTACAAAGAGTAGTTATTTTTGTTTGATGCAAGAGCTTTTTCGTAGTATTCAATAGCTTTAGCGTTGTCTTTAATGTCTGTATACGTGATGTCTGCCAAATAAACATAAACGTCATCTTTTTCTGGTGAAATTTCTTCATATTGTTTAAGGAAACGAATTGCCAAGTCAGCATTTCCCATAGATTTCATACAAAGCCCGATATGCTTGAAGATACTTACCGGAAAACCGTTATAGTTCATCAAATCTTTGTATATTTCAACTGCTTCCGCCCACTTTGAAACTTTTGTAAATTCTTCCGCATATTGCATGGAAAAATTGATGTATTTCTGTATTGCGGAATCTCTTTCATGTAAATCTAATGTCGGTATAATTTTTTTAAACTCACTTAAACCTTTTTCGTAGTCTTTATTACGGCAATAATGTTCTGCCATATATATGCCTAAGGAATCTGCTAAATCTTTTTGATTAATCGCATTTAATTCCTGTCTTACAATAAGTCTTTTCGAAATTTGTGCCATAAAACTCACCTCTTTTTTTTAATCTTATCATATTTTTGGGTTTTGTGTAATAAAAATAGAATTAAAGCTCTATGGATTTGAATATTTATTAAATAAACTTGTTATACGAAAGATTTTAGGGTAATCTTGTTTTATGGAGCAAAATCAAGCAGATAAACGATATAACCCTTTTAGTCAGCATTTAAAAGACAAGTTTGGTGTGAAAGTATACAAAGTTACAATTGATGCAGGATTTTCATGCCCGAACAGAGATGGAACACTTTCAAACAAAGGGTGTTTATTTTGTGATGATAGCGGAAGTTTTTCGCAAGCACATTCATCTCTTATAAGTATTCCGGAACAAATTCAAACAGAAATGGACTTTTTATCGGCAAGGTTTAAAGCAAAAAAATTTATGTCATATTTTCAGGCATATACGAATACTTATAAGCCGGTTGAAGAATTGGAAAAAATATATACAAAATCTTTAGAACATCCGGATATTGTAGGAATTTCCATAGGGACAAGACCTGATTGTATAGATGATGACAAGCTCAAACTCATATATTCTTTTTCCCAGGATTATTATACTTGGATTGAATACGGATTACAGACCGCTAATGACAAAACTTTACTTAAAATTAACAGAGGTCATGATTATAACTGTTTTTTGAAGGCGTATGAAAAAACCAGAGAATATAGTGGAATAAATATTTGTATTCATGTAATTTTAAATCTTTTTGAAACATATGAAGAAATGATGTATACGGCAAAAACAATTGCAAAACTTCGTCCTGACGGAATAAAGTTACATATGTTGTGTGTTTTGGAAAATACAAAGCTCGAAAAAATATATAGAATGGGCAAATTACATCTTATGACCGAAGATGAGTACGTAAGCACGGTTTGTGATTTTCTAGAATATATACCTGCGGAAACGACAGTTCACAGAATTGCAGGAAATGGTCTGAGAACAGCATTGGTTGCTCCGACATGGATTGGAAGAAAATTGGATACACTAAACAGAGTAACAAGAGAATTTACTCGTCGGGGAACAAGACAAGGATACAAATTTTAAATTAACTTGGCAAGTATTTTTAAGCATCAGTTATAATAATAGTTTGATTAAATAATTATGTTTTTATTTGTTTTGTTTATTCAATAAACCTGTTGGAAAGCTGAATTCATTAATTAACAGATAATATAAAGGTTAAAGTTTTATTTTTGCTACAAAGCAAACAATTAATACTTGACCAAAGTAATAAAAAAGTATAGAATTAATGCAAGACTTGATTTTATTAAGTCTTAGGTTATCAAATATTTAGGAGACAAGGTCATGTACGAAGATGAAACGCTTATTTGTGAAGACTGTGGGAAAGAATTTGTTTTCACAGCAGGTGAACAAGAATTTTATGCAGAAAAAGGGTTAACAAATAAGCCAAAAAGATGTCCTGAATGCAGGAAGTTGAAAAAACAACAACACAGAGGTAAAAAGAGAATGTATGATGCGGTTTGTGCAAAATGTGGCGTGGAAACCAAAGTTCCTTTTAACCCAACTCAAGGCAAAGATGTTTTATGTAAAGCATGCTTTGATGCACAAAAAGCTGAAGAAGCTGCCGCACAAGAATAAAATTATATTTGTTTAAATGAAAAAGCAAGTGTTATATTCATGACGCTTGCTTTTTGTATGTTTAAATTTTTATTTTACCTATTTTTCAGGTATAAAATATTCTGAAAGTGCCAATCTCAGAACACCATGATTTTTTTTAAGCAAATCTTTTGCGTATTCTTGACTGATATTGCATTTTAAAACTAAAACAGCAATTTTTACCGACCAATTACATTCAAGCAAAACTTTTAATGCATCAGAATGTGCTACATTGGCAAGCTCTGCCACTATTCTTACGGCTCTGTCTTTCAGTTTTTCGTTTGTCGGCATTAAATCTATCATATAGTTTTCATAAGTCTTGCCGATTTTAATCATAGCACCGGTAGTAAGCATATTAAGAATCATTTTTTGTGCTGTTCCGGCTTTCATTCTGCTTGAGCCTGCTATGACTTCAGGCCCGACTTCAACACATATTCCTAATCCTACTTCTTCTAAGATGGTAGCTTTGTGGTTACAAGTGATTGCAATAGTTTTGCAACCTTTTTCTTCTGCTTTTGCTAAAACTCCAAGCAAATACTTAGGATTACCGCTTGCAGAAATGACCACACAAACATCTTGTGAAGTCAGCACACTTGCATCTTTAAATCCGTTATCAAAATTGTCCTCAACACCTTCTGCTGCAACTCTCAGAGCGGACTCTCCTCCTGCAATAATTCCCTGTACCATATCTCTATCGACACCGAAAGTCGGAGGACATTCTGAAGCATCTAATACTCCCAGTCTGCCAGAAGTTCCTGCTCCAAAATAAAAAAGACGACCTCCTGCTAAAAACTGCTTAGAAATGATATCAATTGCGTGTGCAATGTTTGTGCTTTCAGCATAAACGGCACCGGCTACGAGCCTGTCTTCTTCATTAATTTTCCGCACCACATCTATTGTAGAGAGTAAGTCTATATCTTTTGTATTTTCATTCCTGTATTCTGTTATAATTTCGCTCATACTCTCTCCTCTTAATTGTGTATCATTGAATGTCATTGATTGATATTTTTGATTAAATTAGCCATTTCTATTGCGGATTTAGCAGCGTCTGCACCTTTGTTTCCTGACTTTGTACCTGCTCTTTCAATAGCTTGTTCAAGGTTATCGGTTGTTAGTACTCCGAAAATAATCGGAACCTCTGTTTCTATTCCAACATTTGCAACACCTTTTGAAACTTCCGCACAAACATAATCATAATGTGATGTTGATCCCTTTATGACGGAACCTAATGCGATTATGGCATTGTATTTACCGGTTTTAGCACATTTCTTTGCTACAAGTGGAATTTCAAAAGCTCCCGGACACCAAACAACATCAATATTTTGTTCTTCGACTCCGTGCCTTTTTAATTCATCCACTGCTCCTGATAGTAATTTGGAACATATAAATTCGTTAAATCTTGAAACAATTATACAAAATTTCTCATTTGTAACAGTCAGTAAGCCTTCATAAGTTTTCACGATACAATCTCCTTAAAATTCTTTTTTGTTACTATTATACATGAAGATTAAGCTATTACAACATAAAATTATACTTTACAACATCTTCTGTAAATTCTATAATCAATACAAACATCACAAATAAAAAGAGAGAATTTGCATAATGAATAACAAAAAGAAAAAACTTTTATTTGTATCATCTGAAGTATGTCCGTTTTCTAAAGCAGGAGGTTTATCTGATGTAATCGGGAGTTTACCGAAATTTTTGGATAAAGAATTTGAAATAGCAATTTTTACTCCGTTGCACGGTTGTATTGACAGAGATAAGTGGAATATTAAAGAACTCGAAAATTCGGATATGTGGTTAGGTTTTGGGGATATTCAACATAAATTCAAACTTTTTATGACAAAATTGCCTGACACAAATATTAACGTATTTTTTGTTCAGAATGATTGGTATTTTTCTTGTTTTCAGGAAGTGTATCCAAAATGGATGGATGTAAGATATGAGCACGAAAGATATGTGGCTTTTTCATTAGCGACACTTGAATATGCAAAACAGTTAAATTTCAGAGCTGATATTATTCACTCAAATGATTGGCATACTGCAATGATACCGCTATATATAAAATCAAATTATAAATATGATGAATTTTGGGCTAATACAAGAAATGTTTTTGAAATTCACAATTTGGCTTATCAAGGGGTTTGGTTTGAAGATATACTTGATTTTGCAAATATGCGAAAGGATATTGTATATAATGAATGGGGTTGTGAGCATTACGGCAAAGTGAATTGGATGAAAGGTGCAATAAATTACGCTGATAAAGTCGTTGTTGTATCTCCTAAGTATGCGGAAGAAATATTAAGCAGTGATTACGGCGAAGGAATGGACTATACCCTAAGAGGTCATACAAATAAACTTATTGGTATCTTGAATGGTATTGACTATGACGTTTTTAATCCGAAAACGGATAAATTTCTTGTTAAAAATTATGACGTCAATAGTCTTGTAAATAAAACTGAGAACAAAAAAAATATACTAAACGAATTCGGACTTGAATATGATGAAAATAAACCTTTATTCGCAATGATTTCCAGGCTTGTAGACCAAAAAGGAATAGATCTTATTCGGGATGTGCAAGGGGCTCTAATGAAAATGAATGCGAATTTTATTTTTCTCGGAACAGGCGAAAAAGATTATGAAAACCTGCTTATCTGGTTATCTAATAATTCTGATAATATAAGAGCTTATGTCGGATATGGAGCGGAATTGGCAAATAAAATATATGCTGCAAGTGATTTTTATCTTATGCCGTCAAAATTTGAACCTTGCGGACTATCACAACTTATAGCAATGAGATATGGTTCGTTGCCTGTTGTCCGGGCCACCGGAGGATTGGACAACACTGTTACTGGGTATCCGCTAAATGATTCCAATGGATTTAAATTCTGGGAATATGACGGGAACAGGATGTTAGATGCGATTTTGTGTGCTTTAGATGTTTATAAAGACAAATATACTTTTAATGCAATGCAAAAAAGTGCTATGAATTGTGATTTTAGTTGGAAAGAAAGTTCGCAAAAGTATCTTGAAATGTATCAAGATTTAATGATACAATATTTTTGCTAAATCACAGAGTTTCAAACGCACGATTACATTAATATTGAGGTGTAATATTGAATATCCTTATCATAGGAGAACCTTATGAGAATTTGCTTAATACAATAAGCAAATCAAAACTTTTGGATAAGCTGTATACTACTAGAAAAACAGAAGGCTATCCTAATATTGAATATTTATCATTTGAAGAGTTTATAAGTAAGGCAAAGGCTCTTTGTATTGATGTAGCGATAAATACGGATAAGGATTTTGTCAAATGCGGATTTGCAGAAAATTGTAAAAAATTCGGAATTAACTTATTTTCCGTAAATCAAAAATGGTTAAACTTAGAAACGTTTAGAATAGCAACAAAGCACCTTCTGAGTTATTATTCAATCAATATTCCTCAAACAATTAAAGTGCCTGTTGATTTTCCGGTTGTGTTCAAATCTAATGATGAAAAAATATGTGATATAGTTTACTCAATGCAGGAATTAATTGAAAAAACACGAGTAACAGGCGAAGAGAAAACGTATATAGAAGAGTACCTTGATGGTGATATTTTTGATTTTTTATACCTTTGGGACGGCAAGAATATCTTACAAATAAACAAATATGAGCAATTAACCGAAGTTCAAGCTGACAGATTAGATATTTTCAAGACGAAGCTTCATTTTATGCTTTCCGACGAGAATGCTGACTTTGTCGGATTTTTTACTGTAAGACTTATTTGGGCAAAAAATGATTGGTATGTAAAAGAATTTATTATGGGTTTAGATGAAAAATCTGCCATAAATAATATTACGACAGATTTTTTGTATATTTTAAATTCAGCTGTTTATCAAAAGTTAAACGAATTATAGCTTATTTTAACAGTTCCTCGGCAAGAGGAGATTCGACCCTGCCGTTCAATGTTTTGGAGACTTTTTTGATATTTTTTGCCAAAGTTTCCATTTGAGGTGTCCATACAAAATATTTATTTACATACTCTTCGCCGGTGGCAAAATCGCCCGATAACTGTACTTCTATTATTTCTTCCAACATTTTGCGGGCAGTTTCAATCATTTTATCAATGTTAATATCCAAAACTCCGTCATCAGAAATTGTTATTGCATTATTTTGAATAAAGAAAAAGTTTTGCATAACGGAACGTACCCTGTGAGCCTGACTCATTGTCGGTTTTGATATCATCATATTATCTGTTGCATAAGTAACGATTATTTGTTTAACCTGTTCATCATTGTACATTTCTGCATTTTTGAGGGTATTCAGCATTGATAAAGATATCATATCAGCTTTGTTTTCTTCAATAATTGACTTATATTTGCCTAATCCCTCTGTTCCGGATTTTGGACCTAAAGAGTGTCCGTTTTCGTGTCCTATTGTGAACCAGTGATCAGCTTCGTCATTATAGTATTTATGCAAGTCTTTATTTAGGATTACATTCAGACGTTTTTTCATCTTTTCTTTTGCATCATCAGAGGTAATAAGTCTTATTTGTCTGTGGTAAACATTTCTTCTGCCACCATTCAATTTTGTAATAGACCACTTGTCGTCATTAGGGAGATTTTCGGCAAGCGTAATTCCTGCTCTAAATTCTCCGACATCCCCTGTTATGGCAACCAAATCAACATCTACCATAGTTTGTTTTGATTCTTTATCAGGAGAGATATTTTGTTCGTACTTATCGTTGAACGGCATTTCTTTAGCCATTAAAGGCAGATATTTTTTTACATTCAGAATTGCTTCAGTTCCTTTTTTATTAACAATACCGACCCGTCCGCCCAAGAAATCTTTAGCAATCGGAACAATGTTGTATTTATCTAAAAGTGCTTTTAATTCCGAATTTTCGACAACAGTTTCCGTCATTTCGTCAGAATAATTTTCTCTTGTTATGGTAAATTCCAAAGGAGTATCTTGTAAAGTAGCCCATTTTTTGTCTGCATATGCATCCAGCATTGGATCCGGAGTTCTTAATGCTTTTGCTTGAAGATTCAGAAATTCGTTAAAATCCTTGTTGGTGGAAGTTTTAGAAGCAAATTCAAGTTCTTGAGCCATTATTTCAAAATCTTTTGCGAATTTTTCAATATAATCAGTTGCTTTCAATTCATTTCCGTTTCTTTCAATAATTGAGCGTTGATTTAAGATTTTTTCAACCTCGGAATTTTTGCCGTCTTTTAGCATTTTTATTAAAATTGAATGAAATTCGTCTTTTTCCAAATCTTCAGGATAGACACCTTTGCCTGCTCTCATTTTAATTTCTTTGGCAAGTTCAATCATATTTGTTTCTCTATCCAATGCACATACGCCTTTTTGTGCATCAAACAATATTTTTGTAAGTTTTGCAATTTCATTACCTTTAGATATTTCTTCTTCAATAAATGCTTTAAACGGCAAATTATGCGGATTATCAAGTTGCATATTAATTTTATCCAAAACGCTCGCAGCTCTGACCAAATGCTTTAAGGCTTCTTTATCTCCGTCTGCAAGTGATATGTATTCTTCAGCATCAGGTGCTAACATTTTTTTCGTTGTTAAATAATCTTTGTGAGTCCGTTTTTCTAATTCTTTTAGGGTCAAATTAAATTCATATTTTTTTTGCATATTACAATTCCTTTGCTATATTGCCTAACACATTATATTTTCGAGTTTTTTTAAAGCTGTTTCCAAATTATCATTTACAACTTTGTAATCGAAGTACTTAGAATTTTCAATTTCAGATTTTACGGATTGAAGCCTTTTTTGAATAGCTTCCTCAGTTTCGGTGTTCCTGCCACGCAAACGAGCTTCTAATTCTTCAAATGACGGAGGCAGTATAAAAATCATGACAGAATTCGGGATAATGGACTTTATCTGTAAGGCCCCCTTAGTATCAATTTCAAGTATTATATTTTTCCCCTCTGATAATTTCTTTTCTACGTATGATTTTTGTGTTCCGTATCTATTACCTGAAAATTCAGCCCATTCAAGAAAATCATTATTTTTTATATGCTTATCAAATTCATCATTAGTAATGAAAAAATAATTTGTTCCGTCAACTTCTCCAATTCTTGGTTGTCTTGTAGTACAAGAAACTGAGAGCTTAAAATTTTCGTGTCTGTTTAAAAATTCTTTTAAGAGTGTTCCTTTCCCGACCCCTGATGAACCGGAAATAACAAATAACTTTCCAACCATTATTCTAACTCCTTTAAACCGGGATGTGTGTGTGTTTGATAATCAGTGTTCTCTGAGCTATGAATTGATGTATTATTTATTGCAGCACTATTTTTTTGAGGAATTTCTTTTATTTTTTCTTTTACAACCTGTTTTTCGGCAGGTTTTTCTTTCGCGAAAACTTTTTTTGCAAATGTTGGAATATCGTCTTTTTCAAGCATAACTTCTATATAGCAAAGTTTGTCCATCAGACCGGTTGCTCTCAGAGCTTTATTAAAATCATCAGCCATTTTTACTTTAAGCGACCAAACATCACCATTAAATGCCCTTACAAGTTTTGAATAATCAATTTGAACAATATCATTATGATTTGCTTTGCAATCTTCTGGCAGAAATCTTTTTAGGGTGTCTCCGCTGTTATTTAGCACAACTACTGCCGGTTTAGCTTCGTGCTTAATCATATTTCCTATTTCTAATACTGACATCTGATGGGAACGTTCTCCTGTTATAAGGATGACATTAGAATTAGGGCAAGCTATGCATGCCCCAAATGCTGCCGGAGTAGCCCAGCCTGTTGCTCCCCATTGTAATTGCATCTGTAAATTAAGATTTTCCGGAATTGAAATTTCTGCCAAACAGTATGTGCTTAATCCTGTTTCTGCAAAAACAATATCATTAGATTTAAAATAACTGCCTAAACAGTTAGATATATACTTGAAGTTTAAATTCTTTTCAGTATTTGTTTCTGTATTGTTTTCCGTTTCTTGCTTTTCTATTTTATAATCATGATGTTCTAATTTTTCGGTTAACCCCTCTAATACGTCCTGCATCTTGATGTCATTGTATTTTTTGCCATCTATAAATGTGCACGTTCCGTATATTGCTATATCAGAATTTATTTCGCAAGGAGGTTTTGCTCCAAATGTATTTGCTAAACTCCAATTAACTCCGACTGATATTAGGCAATCTGATTTACGCAAGTATTTCTCGGCATAATTATTTGAATAACTTCCCAAATAGGTGCCGAGATAGTTTTTATAATCAGGATTAACCAAATCAGGTCCGGAAAATAAATTTGTTACCGGAATTCCGGATTTTTCGGTAAATTCTTTAAATTCAATTTTAGCGTCAAATCTGTTAATCAGGTTATCTGCGACAATTAGCGGTGATTCTGATTTGCTGATTTTGGTAATTATTTTATCTACAACATTGTTGAGAGTTTGTGTATTGCTAAACCACTCAAAATCGGTTTCTTTGTCCGAAATATTCATATTTACAATATCCGCAGGAATTGCTATATATATTGGCTTTCTTTCTTTAACAAGAGCCTTCAATACTCTATCAATTTCAATTTTGGCATTCTCTTTGTTCAAAAATGTACTGGCACACGTTATATTTTTAAACATTTCAAAATAGCAATATGGCGTGGCTGGTTGAATAGACTGACGGATATTTTTTTTCTCAATTAATTTTAAAGGAGGAACTCCAACTATATGAACAACCGGAACATTTTCAGAATAACTTCCGGCGATTGCACTTAAAACACTGAGTTCCCCTGTTCCGTATGTAGTAACTAATGCACCAAAACCCTTTATTCTCGCATAGCCGTCAGTAGCATATCCGGCATTAAGTTCGTTCGTACATTCTATCCAATTAAGTTTTGGATTGGAGTTAATTTCATTAAGTATATTGATGTTATACTCTTCTGAAATTCCAAAGATATCGGTTACTCCCAGGCTTTCAAGACATTTTAATAAATATTCCGTTGTGTTCATGTAATATTTCCTTAGGTACTCGTACTATAATACCAAAAATTAATCTGTCATTCAATCCTCTATTCTCTATAAAATATCAGACGGATCAATGTCGATTGCCATTTTAATATCTTTTGGTAAAGTTATGCCGTTAAGAAATTTTGATATAAAATCGTGCCCTTTTTGGAATAATTTATTCTTTATCAGGATTTGAAATCTGTAATATCCGTTGATTTTCGAAATTATGCAAGGTGATGGACCGAGAATTTCAAGATGTTCACCAAAACCAAACTTATCAATCATAGTATTTAATCTGAGTGCAATCTCCATTGCTGATTTCTCGGCTCTGTAATTATTCAGAGATGAAAGAATTATTCTTGCTATTTTACTAAATGGAGGATAATCAAATTCTTGCCTTGCTTTGATTTCAGTCTCATAAAACTTTTCATAATTTTGTGATTTTGCACTTTGAAATGCGTAATAATCCGGATTATATGTTTGGAAAAGCACTTTTCCCTTGTATTCACCGCGTCCAGCACGACCTGCCACTTGAGTCAGTAATTGAAATCCACGTTCGGAAGCCCTGAAGTCAGGGACGGAAAATCCTGTATCGGCACTAATAACACCTACAAGAGTAACATTTGGATTATCTAAACCTTTTGCAATCATTTGTGTGCCGACCAAAATGTCAATTTCTTTTTTTTGAAATTGATTTAAAAGTTCAATATGAGCGTTTTTCTTGGTTAAAATATCACTATCAATACGTGCGACTCTGTATTGCGGAAAAAGTTCTTTTATATATAACTCTATCTTTTGTGTTCCTGAGCCGGAATTTGAAAGGGCATCACTTCCGCAAATCGGACAAAAATCAGGCATGGCAAGTTCTTTGTTGCAATAATGGCATTTTAATTTTTTACCGTCTGAATGCCAAACCATAGGTATAGAACAATCAGGACATTCAATTACGCTACCGCAGGATTTACATTGAGTATAAGTTGAATATCCTCTCCTGTTCATTAGTAATATAACCTGTTTTCCGCTCTCAACCGCTTCTGATATTTCGTTTTGCAACGGTTTTGATATAATTCCTCGATAAGAGGCTTTTCCGTATTCTTGCATATTTATGACTTCAGGTTTTGCAAGCTGTGCATTATTATACCGTTTTAGCATTGTAAATAAATTGTTGTTATTCAAAGCATAATAGTATGATGAAATGTCAGGAGTCGCAGAACCTAATAATAGCGGAGCCTGGTGAAATTGAGCAAGTCTGTGAGCAATTACTCTGGCATCATATCTCGGGGCAGGATTTGTCTGTTTATAAGCACTTTCGTGTTCTTCGTCAATTATTATTAATCCTATATTTTGTAATGGTGCAAATACAGCAGAGCGTGCACCTGCCAATATTTTAATTTCGTTTTTGTATAATCTCTGCCATACATCATACTTTTCACCGTCTGAAATGCTGCTATGCCATATAGCAACATCTCTTATGCCGAATTTTCGTGCTAATCTCTTAGTTAATTGTGATGCTAAAGCTATTTCCGGTGCTAAAAATAAAACATTTTTGCCTGATTCAATAACATCTTTTATTAATTTGAAATATACCTCTGTTTTACCTGATGCAGTTACCCCATGTAATAACAGAGGATGCGGAGAACGTAATTTAGATTTAATTCCATGATATACCTTTTCTTGTTCTTCCGAGAGTTCAAAAAGAGGTTCAATCGGTACATCTTTGAATATTGTAAGCGGATTTCTGTATACATATTCCGTTGCTATCTTGATATAACCCATTTCTTCTAATTTTTTCATTGTTGCTCGGGTTGTTTTTGCCCTGCTCTCAAAATCAATAAGTGAACACTTTCCGTCAGATTTCAGCTGCTCTATAATTTCGCATTGGCGTTTTGTTAAACCGCTATAATTATTGTTTATTAGTTCGACTGAATATTCCGTTTTTGCGTTTTTTTCTATCAGTTTCATAGGAATTGCGGCGTTTAGAACCGTTACAAAATCTGTACAATAATAATTTGCAACCCATTCTAATAATTTTAGGTATTTTATTGAAAATAAAGGGGTTTCGTCCAGTATTTTATTGATTTTTTTAATTTTAATGCCGTCAGGCACATATTCGGTAAATCCGACAACGAATGCATTTACGAGTCCTTGTCTTCCGAAAGGTACTAACACCGGCTGACCGATTTGAATTTTTTCATCCATTTCCGGAGGAATATTATAACTAAAGGTTTTAACTCCTAATTGTTTTATATTTACAAGAACTAAAGCATATCTCATGTGGAATATTATACCCTAATAAGACGTCATATTAAGTAAAATATTAACTTTTGTTAAGCGTTTTTGAAATTGTTATTAAAATAAAAATCCAGTCTAAATAAGGACTTTAGCTATTATTTGTAAAGTTTTGTAACAATATGAAGCAATTTGCGTTAGTAATTTTCAAATTGTGGAATTAAGAAAACATAAGGAAATAACACGGACGTAATTGAATGCCGGAAAGGAGTTAAACATGGCACTTACAATTAACACAAATTTATCTTCAATAGTAGCACAAAGCAATTTGGCAAAAGCTACAACATCTCTTAATCAAGCAATTGAAAGAATGACAACAGGTTATAAAATCAACCACGCAGGCGACAATGCAGCAGGTTATTCAATCGCAAGGAATTGGGAAACACAATTGGGATCATTAGACGTAGCAGCTGATAACGCAGCAACTGGCGCTGATATGTTATCAACATTGGAAGATACTTATTCATTGGTATCAACACACTTACAACGTGTAAGAGATTTGACGGAACAAGCATCTAACGGAACATATGGTTCAGCTTCATTAAAAGCAATTAAATCAGAAATTACTGCAAGATTGGAAGAAGTTGATCGTATCGCAGCAAACTGTGAATTTAACGGTTTGAAGATGATGGACGGTTCAATGGGTGAAATTAGCTTACAAGTAGGTTTGTACAGTAGTAATGACAGCAGAATTAAATTAGATGCTCAATTATTTGCAGAAGGTGATATCGGAAGTTTATTCACAGATTATAGCGGTGATAATACTCTTGTTGACAAAGCAAAAGTAGCAGAAGCATGTACTGGCATTAAAAGTGATAATACAAGAGATGCATCTATTAAGCCTGCTGATATGTTAAGCAAAATAGATAAAGTAATTAATGAAATATCAAATCGTGTAACGACATTAGGTGCAGCTCAAAACAGAATAGATTCAGCTATTGAATCAATTGGAGTTCAATCTGAAAACATTACATCTTCTCTATCTACTTTGAGAGATGCAGATATCGCAGAAGAATCTTCAAACTATATACAATCACAAATTCTTCAACAAGCAGCTGCTACTTTGTTAGCTACTGCAAATCAAACACCAAGTATTGCATTGAACTTATTGTAATACAAGGTAATAGTACGAAAAATAGGATGCTCACGGATAAGCATATACGGATATTAAGCCAGAAAGGAGTTTAACATGGCACTTACAATTAACACAAACATTGCATCAATGGTAGCACAAAACAACTTAGCAAAGGCTACCGGTTCACTCAACCAAGCAATTGAAAGAATGACAACAGGTTACAAAATCAACCACGCAGGCGACAATGCAGCAGGTTATTCAATCGCAAGGAATTGGGAAACACAATTGGGATCATTAGACGTAGCAGCTGATAACGCAGCAACTGGCGCTGATATGTTATCAACATTGGAAGATACTTATTCATTGGTATCAACACACTTACAACGTGTAAGAGATTTGACGGAACAAGCATCTAACGGAACATATGGTTCAGCTTCATTAAAAGCAATTAAATCAGAAATTACTGCAAGATTGGAAGAAGTTGATCGTATCGCAGCAAACTGTGAATTTAACGGTTTGAAGATGATGGACGGTTCAATGGGTGAAATTAGCTTACAAGTAGGTTTGTACAGTAGTAATGACAGCAGAATTAAATTAGATGCTCAATTATTTGCAGAAGGTGATATCGGAAGTTTATTCACAGATTATAGCGGTGATAATACTCTTGTTGACAAAGCAAAAGTAGCAGAAGCATGTACTGGCATTAAAAGTGATAATACAAGAGATGCATCTATTAAGCCTGCTGATATGTTAAGCAAAATAGATAAAGTAATTAATGAAATATCAAATCGTGTAACGACATTAGGTGCAGCTCAAAACAGAATAGATTCAGCTATTGAATCAATTGGAGTTCAATCTGAAAACATTACATCTTCTCTATCTACTTTGAGAGATGCAGATATCGCAGAAGAATCTTCAAACTATATACAATCACAAATTCTTCAACAAGCAGCTGCTACTTTGTTAGCTACTGCAAATCAAACACCAAGTATTGCATTGAACTTATTGTAATACTTACTGTGAGATTTATTAGAGGGGTTTCTTTAGAAAAAGAAATCCCTTTTTTTTATTTTTGATATATTTAAGACTTGTATTTATCCCATCGGGCTTCAAATTCTTTAACTGCTTCAGCAGCTTCTTCTTCGGAATAATTATATTTAGAAAGGCTTATCATTATTCTGCCTTCAGACGTTTCAGCTAATTTTCTTTTTATTTTGTACGGGTATGTTTCATTTCCCTGCAAATTACCGTTATGGATTTCACGTATAATATCATCTATGTACCGTTGCATATAAATCGGAATTTGAGGAAATCTTCCTATGTATTCGACAAGTGGCATATTTTCCCGATATCTATTACCGCTTGCTGAAGTGTATAAAAAATTGCCGATAGTATTTAAGCCTCCTAATGATGCCGGTACAACATGTTCGATGGAACCTGTTGAAGCTATAAATAAACGTCTTACTATTTCGGTTTGACTTCTTTTTGAATACTTGACAATAAAGGCATTCTTACTGCTTTCGGATGTCGGAAGGAAGAGTGCTTTATTTTTAATGGAATTAAATATTTCACGTTCATTTTCTTTCGGAATTATTTCTTCCAAAGAAGCTAAAAAAATCTTACGTTTAAAAATATCGTGCTTGCTGTTAGTTATTATAATTTGACGGCATTTCGTAGTTTTTGCTCTCAATTTGAGAGCTGTTTGCGGCGAAAGTTTTCGTGAAAGATAATCAACATCATCTAAAACTTCAAATTCTTCAAGTTTTAGTCTTGTTAGAGCGTTTCCTTTAATCATTTCCAAACAATTCCGTAAGTTGTCATTAGGGTTTAGAAGTGAAAAATCACTAAATATAGCAAACATATCTTTTTCTGTCGGAAGCATGTTTTCATAATAAGTAGCCAACAGTCTCATTGCATCACCTGCGGTAGTAGTTTCAGCAAGACCTTTTTCAAATTTTTTTAATGCTTCGCTCGGAACTATTTTTATTCCGCGATAGGGACAAGTAATATTTTTTAATTTTCTTAGAGGTTTGCCGGCAGAAGTTGTTCCCTCATAAGGAATATCGTAATAGTATTTCAAATAATTATCAGGAGTAATTATTCTTTTGGGTTTAGAATATGTCATTTTTTTCAAACTTCGGATGCTTAAACTCACTATCCTCATGATATCAGATTGTGCTCTTGTTCGCAAGGTTATTGAATAGTTCGGTTAATAAAATTACATATTCTTTACTTTTTCCGATAGTTTTTGCTATGATAATGGTATGACTAAGTTTTTGTTAATTACTGGGGATAGTGAGAAAGAAAGCCTTATCAGGAGCGTATTTGTAACTGATGAAATAATAGTCGTTACTGATGAAATTTGTGTATTTGATAATTTAGAAGTGGAAGAGCCTGATATAGTAATCATTGACGGCGATTTGCAGAATACCGACTTCAAATCTTTATGCCGAAAAATTCGGCAGTATCCTGTTGCAACACTTTTTATAATCGGAGAGCAAAATCACAATAAAGATGTTACGCATAATGTGAATTTATTGATTAAGGCTCCTATTGATAAAAAATTGCTGTCAGCAACGATTGAATCTGCTTTAATAACCCGACGTTCGTTGTTAAAAATGTCGCAATCAAATCAAGAATTAGCAAGAAGTCTGTATCAGCTGAATGTAATGTATAACACGAGTTCACAACTCGCAGGTACGCTTGATAAAGATAAATTACTAAAAATTATGATTGAGGGTGTTGAAAAATCTCTAAACTTTGAGCTTTCTTGCACCTTAATGTTTCGTTCGGAACGTGAACCGGTTTTGATTATTAATTCTCTATATAAGATTTCTGACAGATTATTGGAAGCACTTAAATTAAGGGCGATTTTAAGTTATAAATCAATGCTTAAAGATCCACCGTTTGATATTAAAATAGGAAATTTGAAAATAGAAAAGAATATAAAACATACAATTAAGGAGTATGATTTTTCCGTTTTACGTTTTGATAATATGTTTGCACCGATAGTTTTGAATGATGAGTTTTTCGGGTTTTCGGAAATATACAGGGAAAAACCTTTTACGACAGAGGATGCGACATGTTTCCAAACTCTTATTCAACAAGTATCATTACCTTTGCAGAGTGCTTCTTTGTACGAAGAATTGAAAGCAACAAACAGAAAATTACAAAAGCTTGAACGACTAAAATCCGAATTTATATCTATTGTTTCTCACGAGTTGAGAACTCCGCTTACTGCAATTAAAAATGCAATGGATATAATTTTGAGCGGTAAAGCAGGTGAGATGTCTGAAAATATCGAAAAATTTGTATCTATGGGAAAACGTAATGCTATAAGGCTTTCAGGCATAATAAATGACCTGTTGGATATTTCAAAAATTGAAGCCGGTAAAATGGATTTCAAATTTGAATTGACGCATATTGAACCTGTAATTGAATATGTTAAGAATAATCTGACAGAAGTTGCAAAAGAAAAAGACTTAAAAATTATATATGAGATGCCTACGGAGCAGGTGGAAGTTTACGCCGATTCAAACAGAATTGAGCAGGTATTAACAAACTTAGTTTCAAATGCAATAAAATTTACACCTGATTCCGGAAAAATTGAAATATTTTCCAAAGTTATCAATGCTCGAGAACTCCAATATGACCACTGTTTTGAAGATGATATCAAGAAACTGCAAGGAAATTACCTGCAAGTTTGTGTTGAAGATCACGGAATAGGAATTGAAAGAAAAGATTTAAACCATGTTTTTGACAAATTTGCTCAAATAGAAAATTCTTTGTCAAGAAAAGTAGGAGGTTCAGGATTAGGCTTGCCGATAGCCAGACAGCTTATGGAAGCTCACAACGGTGCGATATGGTGTGATAGTGAACTTAATAAAGGTTCCAGATTTTATTTCGTAATCCCGGTAGCAAATGATAAAAGTAATTTTAATATGGTTAAAAAACAATGTATTCAGAAAGCAAAGGCAAATGGAGGAACGCTTGCTGTTGTTCATATAAAAGCAAGGGATGAAATTATTGAAAAATTAATCAACGCAGAAAATCTTTTGAATAAAACGTATTTAACGAATTCATTGGTAGAAAAAAATGAACAACAAACAATCCTTTCAATGATAATAATGGATGGCGATAAGCCGTCTGCAGAATTTTTAAAAAAGAAAATTAATTCATTTGTTGAGCAAAATGAGAATGTCTATGGCGAATGTGATATAATGTACTCATACGAAATTGAGGGAGAAGGTCATGAAAAAGATTCTTATAGTTGATGACGAACAGGATATCGTGGAGAGTCTGAAATTCGTTTTGGAAGTTTCGGGATATACCTGTTACACTGCGTTTAACGGAGAAGATGGTTTGAGGTTGGCAAAAGAAATTATGCCTGACTTGATAATCCTTGATGTTATGATGCCAAAAATTAACGGCTATAAAATCAGCCGGCTACTCAAATATGATAACAAATATAAGGACATTCCAATAATAATGGTTACTGCACGTTCACAATTAGAAGATAAAATGATTGGAGAAGAAACAGGCGTAAACGAATATATTACAAAACCGTTTGAGTTGGATCAAATAGTAGCTAAAGTAGAAGAATATCTTAAAGATAAAGACTAAAATAAAAGGAGAATGTGTATTATGGGAAAAATATTCGGAATCAGTAATTTGCCTGTAACAATTTTTACAACACCTTTGGAACCGCATAAAATTAAATATCCTTTTCAAGAAGTAAGTTCGCAAAGTTTAAGACCTGCTTCCAAGGATTCCTTTGCCCGGAAAAATGAATTAGCTAAAAATTTTATACAAAAATTTATGCCAGGAATAAGGAAATAACGCAATTCTGTAAAGGGATAATCAATGGAAACCATTAATAACAAAACATTAGAGAAATTAAAATATGAACTTGTAAGAGACGAAATTGTTTCTTATGAAACATTGGAAAAAGCAGAGGAGTTGGCTGATGTCCAGAATATTAACATTGGTCAGGCACTTATCAGTTCCGGTGTTATTGATGAGGAAAAGTTATTAAAATTTTTAGAAACAAAACTACATATCCCGTATGTTAATTTGGAGGATTATTCACCTGATGTGAAATGCTTTAATTTTATTTCGTACTCAGATGCGAGGAGATATCATATAATACCTCTGTTTAAAATTGAAGAAGTGCTTACGGTTGCTATGTCAGATCCATTAAATTTATTTGCAATAGACAAAATCATAGAAACTGCAGAATGTTCTATTGAGCCGGTTATTGCATCAGAATCAAGTATTTCTAAAAAAATTGATGAATATTACAAAATTGCTGATACTGTTGATGATATTATTTTGTCGGATGATACCGATAAATTTGATTGGACAGAAGAACTTCACAATCAAGATTCAGGGGAAGAACGTATACAGAGAGTTATTCGTGCTATATTAAAACAAGCAATTATAGAAAATACTCACGAATTAAACTTTGAACAGGTAGAGGATGGTCTTAAAGTCGTATTTAAACAAAACGGAGAGATTACAGACAAAGGAATTATACCGTCAGTTTTGAATACACCGTTCGTTTCGAAGCTCAAAGCTCTTTCAAACTTAGATCCGTCAGTATGTGAAATCCCACAATTAGGCAAATTATGTTTCAAAGTAGATAATACTATGTTGATTGCTTCTGTATCGTCATTTCCGACAATTATGGGAGAAAGGATTTCACTTAAAATATACAAACCGCCGAAAACTTTGGACAAGATACTTACGGACGAAAAACAAAGAAAAATTCTTCAAAAAGCCGCAGAAAAACCCGGAATTATACTTATTTGCGGTTCTCCTTTGAGTGGTAAGACTCATATAATATATTCAATGCTTATGAATGTTGATAAAAAGAATAAAAATGTCATGACCATTGAATCAATTGCAAAATATGAATTACAGTATGTTCATCAGTGTGAACTTAATGAAAACATAGGCTTTAATATGGATAAGGCTCTCAGATTCGTTGAATTTCAATCCCCTGATTTAATATACTTGGAGGGAATTAAGACAAGAGAAGCATTTGAATTCTTATCAGAGCTTTACTATAATGATAAAACTGTTATTACTGAATTTATGGCAAATAATATGACAGATTTAAGGCAAAAACTGGCTTTTGAAGATTTTCAATCTTTCAAATCCTTGATATCGTGCCTCGTATTTATCCACACCAAAGATAGTATCGAAGTCTTTGATAAGGAAACTTTACAAAAATATCTTGCCTAAGTAGTATAAGCCGATTACATTCCAAATTGAGCTTTATAAAAACTGCTTGATGCAATTTTGTCTTGGATGTAATTGTTTCCGTCGTTAGTTGATGCCAAATACAATGCGGCTAATCTGTTTAATCTTTTTGTAAGTTTAGATTCAGGATAAGTTGCTGAGTCTTTTTTAAGTCTTGTCCAGCATGCGGCTTCTTTTTGAGTGGCGATTGTTTCTTCTTCCATTGTTGCTTTTCTCAAAATGTGGCAACTTTCATGTGCGATAAGACAAGCAATTTGTTCAATCGGAGCGGATTCGTATATTGAATTTATCAATATTACTCTTCTTCCTGTTTTGTCATAGGAGTTTGTCGCATAGACATTTCCGTAACCAGACAAATTGTAAAATCTAATCTTTACTGCATTTTTCTGGAGATTGTTGAACACATCATACTCACCGCTTTGTGCCAATACTTCCAGGGCTGAAATGATTTTTGTGTCGTTGGAAAATTCTTTCAAATTGTAACCGAAAGACTGATTGACTGTGAACATCACGAGGATGAACAAGAATGCAAAAACTTTTTTCACTTAATATACCCCTAATAGTTAGCCTATTACATTAGTTTTATCGGCATATTTTGGAAAAACTTTAATGATTTTTTGAGTTTTGTTACACTTTTTAACAAATTGTTACAGCTAAAAATCAGGTAACTGAAAGGGTGATTGCTAAAATTGTAAAGTGCTCTATTGGTAATTGTTTTGTGTAGTATCAGATTTATATTCAAATATAAGAAAAAATATTTGTTACAAATTCTGAAATTTTACTCATTGGATTTTACATTTATTCATAATCGTTTTTTATTAATGATTTGACAAAAATATCAACAAATTATACTTTAGACCGATGAAAAATTTACGATTTGGCTCTGCCGGAGGATCCAGCGGTCTTTAGATAAGCTATTAAAGAAAGATTTCAAGAAACAATGAAAAAAAGTGAAAACCGTTTAACTCTTGTAAAATTTGAGGAATATTTTAAAAGCAGAAATTAATTAGAATTTCTGCTTTTTTGATTTTATGCCCTGATATACGAAAATTACTATGTTATTTAAAGAGAAATAAAATTTTGAAATAAAACTCTTGCAAAAAAAAATTTAGCATATTATATTGATTAGGAGATAAGCGACATGGGAGCGTAGCTCAGTCTGGTTAGAGCGTCTGCCTGTCACGCAGAAGGTCGCGAGTTCGAGCCTCGTCGTTCCCGCCATTTACTTAAAAGTCCTGTTATTACAGGGCTTTTTTGCTATCCCGGTATTTCTCTTATAGTGTGTGTTTGGGGCTAATTTTATCATTATTGTTGAATTTTAGTGAGTTCGAACCTCGTCAATCCTCTTGATATTTTATTCTATTTATATAGAAGGAGGAAAATCATGAACAAAGAAACTATGACATTTAAAGTAGAAGAATACACAATAACCTTGCACAGAGGCCCGGAAGAATCAAAAGAAATGGAACAAAAACGAATGGCTAGGTACGTAACTTGCCTATATAATATGGCAGTGAAACTAATGGTAAAACACTTCAAAGAACATTACCCAGAATTACAACCTGAAGTAAGTAATATTCTAAAAAAGGCTGAAAGTAAAATATTAAACGGAAAAATACTGAAGCCAAGAGTTTTTAAATTCAAACTTTATAGTATAATATCCCTATGAGAAAAAGCGGTTACACACAATATAATAAATCTGTGGAATATGCATCCGAAGTGTTGGTTAAGACTTTTCAAGAAGTTTCAAGAAGGGTCCATAAACAACAGAATTTTGAGGTTACCCATGAAGAATATGTTATTTTAGAGATAATACATCTCAACCCAGGTATTTTGCAGTTTGAAATAGCACAACAAATTTCCATGCATCGTTCGTATGTTTGTAAGTTCCTATCACAATTGCAAAAAGAAGGCTATATCAGACGGGAAGAACATATAAAAGGTAAAAGAAAAATTATATTAAAAAACT
>JAKSUQ010000090.1 GCA_024408855.1 bacterium
AAATCTAAGGGTAATCCGCGTACATAATTTACCCACAGATAAGGGTAATGGCGTGAGCTGATTTATCCCACGATATAGGATTAGTATGTCCAAATTCAAAACCAAAGATACAAAAATGAATAATAAATATCTATGAATATTTATTCAATAAATATGTATAATACTATATGTTGTATGTATATGTGGCTTATGGTTGTGTAAACACAAGATGTAGTATGTATAGTGCGCTTAAAATGCGCCGACAGAATTGTGCATAAATGAATATTGTGAAAATCTGATTGTTGCTTTGCGCTGATGCGAAACTAAATTAAACGGAGCAAAAAATCTCGTCTGACGAAAAGATATGTTTGTGACAAAATGGGACATATTTGAAAGGTAATGGCGTGTATGAAAATCGCCCCAAGATAGGGTAATGGCGCGATGTAAAATTTGGGGCGATATGAAATTAAAAATAAAAATTGATTTTAAGAATAAAAACTAAAATTGAAAATAAAATTTGAAAACAAGAAAGGGGTTTAAAAATCAAAAATGGAAAACAAAAATTTTATTCTAAATGAAGATGAACTTTTTGATTTGAGAAATTTTATTCTTGATGCTCAGTACAAAGTGCTTGAAATCGAAAATAAAAATCCAACTCAGACTGTAGTTGATGCTAAGAATTACTTACATCGAGCCTTACAAATGGTTGGTATTAATCGGTGCGTTGATTGCGAACGTTGCAATCTTGAGAGAATGGAATGTTATATGCCAAGAGATTACGGTGGTTATATGCTAATTGATTTAAGTGTCATCGGTGGCATTAAAAGCTATGGTTGTTGTCCTGAATTTAAAAATAAAAATCAAAAAGCTCTTGACAACGATGAGTTTATGTGGTATAATGAAAACGAAAATTGAAAATGAGATTTCAAAATAAAAATTGAAATTACAAATCAAAAGGAGAAAACAAAATGAACTTTCTATTTGAAGACATCAATCTCAACTCCGCCCTCTGCGGCGAACGCTTCTTTGTGCAGTGCGACAGCCGTGCCGAAGCTCTAACCATCATCGAAGAAGAAACCAATTTTGATGTTAATAATCTGATGTGTCTCGGCATCTATCACGATTGGGAAGCCGAAGCTATGGGGTACGATACATATTGATGGAATATTATATTGTATGTAAATGCGGGCAGAGATGTTTTATCGAGCCTAAAGAAGACAGTAATGTGTTTCTGTGTTCTTGTGGAAGAAAAATTAGAAAAAGGAATTGGATTGCGGTTTTTGATGCCGAGTTTGAAGAGGAATTAAAATGAACAAATATTTCAAACACTTTAAAACCATAGCAAAACACAAATACATAGTATGTCGTGAATGTATTAGATGTGGTTACATATGGCGTGGCTTGATGCATGACAATAGCAAGTTTGGATTGACAGAATTTT
>JAKSUQ010000091.1 GCA_024408855.1 bacterium
GATTCCGTTTTAATTTTGTAGGGAAATCTCCCTTTGTTAGTTTTAAATATTATAGCTTCCATATATTAAATTTCTAAATAATTTTTGACTGTCATATTTCATGGCAGTTAAATCGATGTAAGGTTTATCTCTTTCGCTAAAGTCATATTCAACATTGATAATTTCTACTTTTCTAGGTATTTCGCGATTTATATGTTTTATTGTTATATCACATCCGAGTGCGGTTGCCTCACGTACCATTGCCAATTTTTCGATTGTTGAAGGAAGAAATCTATTTGCATATTTACCAAATCTAACAGAATAAATATGTGAATTTTGCCCTTCCTGGGAACACCCTAAATAGTTTTTATCTAGATACGTCATAAATATTGTTGGGTTTTTAGTAATTAAGTTTTTATATTTTGGAGCATTTGGATCATCTGAATTTTTCAAAATAAGCACTAATTCAGCGAGCTTTTCATCATCGTAAAGCCATAATTCGTTAAAACTTTTACCGACAATATTATACAAATCGTGAATTACATGAAATTTATCGGGTACATATTTTGCATTGCAAACAGTGATGTCTTCTTTGAAATTTTGAATGTAAGGTGCTAAATCACCTGATAAAAATATTTTGTATCGTAGGTCAACCCCATATTCTTCCTTAAGAACCTGATTAATTTTTGTTTTTAAATCCGTTAAATTGCATGCAGAAATGTAACTTTTATTAAGCAGTTTATGTTTTCCTTTTGTACCAATTTCTTCGCGACCTGCAAAAATTGTCGAAGTGTAATACCGTTTTTTATTTTTGTCATCATGTTTTTCATTTCTTTTTTTGGAAGGATTAATGTTTACATATTTTTCATCAATTTGTAGATGGATTCGTTCCTTTGTTAAGCGAATTTTTGGTGGAAGAATTGATTCAATTTCTATGTTTTTAATGGTTCTCCATATCGTAAATTTAGATAAATCAAATTCATCAGATAGATGCTTTCCAACCTCGGAATAAGTCATTGTTGCAGCGAGATCAAAGATTTTTAAAATTAGCTCATTCGACATCCTTATATTTTTTGGAATTCCAAGTTGATTGTCCAAAATAAAAATATAATTTTGTTCGACTTCATCGTAATAATATCGCCTTCTGTATGTAATAATTCCAGCTGTTGTTAATATTGTTCTCGGAACAATTTTTATTAACGTAAATCGCTTTTTATCAACATAAACGTATAACCTTTTATCGAGGTTTTCGATTTTTTCTATGATTAGCCGTTTTGACAATTCCTTACAATTTTTAACAATTGTGTCAAACGATTCTGAAATTTGTGATACTATTTTCATAGAAAGTCTCCTTTGAAAGTTTGGTCACTAACATTGTAAGACTTTCTTTTTATTGTTACCTACAAATATCAAACGCTATC
>JAKSUQ010000092.1 GCA_024408855.1 bacterium
AACCCAATGGTTGGTGCAACAGTCGCAGTCGCTGTCTCAGTTGCTCAAGCACTTGCAAAATAATTAAATCATTAGATTTATTAGACGCTCTATGAGCGTCTTTTTTTACACTTATTTGTAAAGATGGAAAACAAATTATAAATATTGTATATTTACTCACTGTGATGAAGAACGGAATAACTAAACAACACTCTGCATTTCTATATGGTATTGCAATCATTTTTATGATTTATCACCATTTATTTTGCATTCCATCAAGAATCCAATTTGGTTATTTTTCAGTCTTGGATAACGTATTTGCTTTTTCGCCAGTATCTGTGGAGAGAACTCTTGCTTGGTTTTGCAAAATATGTGTAGCAATTTATGCATTTATTAGTGGTTATGGCCTATGTAGATCTCTAAAGGTTGATCCTGAGCAAGGAGTTTTTAAGTCGCTTGGTTACCTATATTTAGGTGTTTTGAAGAAAATAGGAAAAGTTCTTTTTAAATTATTGATTGTTTTAGCTATTTTTATTCCTCTTTTAATTTTAGTAAACAATCGCCAGGTTTCTTTCCTGGAATTTTTGTTTAATTTAATTGGTTATCAGAGCTCTTTAAGTGGAGTCTATTGGTACGTTAACTTTTATATTTCAACTATGTTGTTGTACCCATTGGTTTGTCTAGTTTTTACAAGAACCAGTAAGAAAAAAGCAATTCAAATTATCGTTAGTTTAACATGCCTAAGCTTAATTGTTTTATGGATGATATTTGGTAGGTACTATGTACCTGATAGAGAATATTTCATTATTTTCATAGAAGGCTATTTGGTTTCTAGATTTATGATTTTTGAAAAAATTAGTAAGCCTTTATCTAGCAACGATGAAGTAGCGATATCAATTATTTTGTTAGTAAGTTGCTTTGCAATTAGAGTTATGTGTGCTGATGAAGCCGCATACCATTTTATAGATATGTTTATCATCATTCCATTTATCTATTCCGTATGTTCTTTGGTTGGCAGATTACCTAAACTTGCAAAAGGACTCACTTTCTTTGGAAAGTATTCAACCTTTATTTGGTTATCACACACATTCTTTATGTACGATTTGATGCCACGCATTATTACCATTTCAGGAAATTCAACAGTTATCTTCATTGAGAGCATAGTAATTAGCCTAGTGGCCGCCATACTTTTAAGCCTTTTAGAAAAGTATCTGTTAAAGCTTTTTGAATTAATAAGAGAAGCAATTTTTAGGCCAAAACATAAAACTGTGTAAAATAAGTAATTTTTAAAAATCACTTGGAAGTGCCAAGTATTTTTATTATTTTGAGGATAATGGGTTGAGATAAAAAATATTGTTGTTATAAT
>JAKSUQ010000093.1 GCA_024408855.1 bacterium
AAAAAACCATCCACTTTTTATTTTTGCTATTCTATTAAGAGGGAGGAATTTAAATGGCACGACCAAAAGGAACAAAAAATAATATGCGATCCCCGGAAGAGAAAGAAGCTATCGTTCTCGAATATCTAAACGCTACGCACCCTTCCACCAGGAAAACAGCCGAAAAATACGGGATTTCTGATAAAAATTTTCGTGTTTGGGTAAAAAAATATCGCGATAAAGGGATCGACGGGCTTAAAAGTCAAACCGGTAAATGTGGCAATAGACCCGGTAATGGCTTAAAGGGGCTGCAATTAAAGAAAAACAAAACAAAAGAAGAGGAACTCGAATTAGAAAATCTTAAGTTAAAAATAGAGGTTGCCAGATTAAAAAAAGGGTACCTAGTGAAAGGAGTTGGTTCAAAAAAGGAATACGTTACTATCAAAGACTTGAATATGAAATCTTAGAGGAGTTATCTAAACAATATTCAATAACATTACTATGTAATGAAATGAACATAAATCGAAGTGGATATTATA
Source organism: bacterium (assembly GCA_024408855.1). Classification (GTDB taxonomy): domain Bacteria; phylum Cyanobacteriota; class Vampirovibrionia; order Gastranaerophilales; family Gastranaerophilaceae; genus CAG-196. The sequence continues at coordinate 519 of JAKSUQ010000093.1, forward strand.
AATGGAAATATCGAAAAGCTAACCCATCAGACCGACACATACAAAGATTAAAAGATATCCAATTTGTTAAAGAACTATCTTTAAAGCATAAGGCCCATGGTTATCGTTGGTTGGCCGCATACCTTAAAAACAAATTAGGTGTGATTATGTCTCCGGAATATGTATATCGATGCAGAAAATATGCAGGAATAATGTGTGAGTCAAAGCATTATAAATGGAAGAAACCCGGAGAAAGTAGTTACATATATGACAATCTTATTTGGAATAACTGGAACGCATCAAAACCATTAGAAATAATTGTTTCTGATATGACGACCTTCTATTCCAAAGGAATCTACTACGAATTAACATTATATTTCGACACGTTTAATCGTGAAATAATAGGGTTCGGATTAACGGACAGAAAAGGAGATATAATGCCTTATTTTGATGGGCTAGAGCAAGTAATGGCTCTTATAAAAGAAAAAGAACAAACCAACTTATCTACATTGCACACAGATCAAGGTTCGGTTTATTCTTCTGAAGCCTTTAACAAGCTCCTTATTAATAATAACATCATTCATTCAATGTCTCGAGCAGGAACTCCAACTGACAACCCCATTGATGAATCTCTAAACGGTTGGATCAAAGATGAACTTTTTATAGATTTTAATCTTAAAAAGTGTGACGATGTTTTATCGTTAATAAAATCATACATTAATTATTACAATTATGAACGACCAATGTATTGTTTGAAATATAAAACCCCACATCAATACAAAATCGATATGGGGTATTAGGTTTTTTGGATGTCTACTTTTTGTTGACTAGTCCATTTT
>JAKSUQ010000094.1 GCA_024408855.1 bacterium
TAGGACTCACCTTACATACCATTTCTTCCACAATAGCACTTCTTTAAATTTAGATTCTTCTTTTTCTATTCAGGCCTTGTAAGAATTTCCATAAATCTCGTCATTATTTTCTCATCCATTTTATCTATAAGAGATTCATTTTTTTTATAAACTCCTCTTACACTGGATAAATATACTAACTCACCATACGCTTTATCACCATTATTTTTAGCCAACACTGCTATTATCCTTTTCTCCGCTTTAGCATTTGTTGAATTCTTTGCACGCCTGAGACTTCTTGCTTTATGAATATCAGATACAAAACCAACACAAATATCATTTGCAATATCCTTTATAGCTAATGGAAACATATATGTATTTGTATCTAATGCTTCGAGCAACAATGTTTTTTGATCATCTTTATATAATAACTCATGAATATTCTGAATTATTTTTCCCTTTTTCTTTAAAGTAGACCAATCATATTTTTGATTTGTATCAATATTGCCCTTGTCTATTTTTCCATTTACACAGTATTCAAAAAAAACATCATCATCGAGATTGCTATATACCCCCGTTAAATGTTTATAATCCCCTTTAAAAAATCTGACTTCATATTCAGCACCATCCTCACAAACAATTAGAAAAACCTTATTTATTAATAGTTTCTTGTAATTTCTTGCACCTGCTATTATTTGCTTTCTGATTATCTCTTTATGTCCATCTGTTAATATTTCTGATGTTTTTCCCAAAGATTCCTCTTTCTTAAAATAAAATAGGAGACGCATCTCTACGCCTCCTGATTTTGCAGTTTCATGTTGGTTGTCAACCGCATACACCCTATAGGTGTATAATTACGGACTCGGAATTTTTAAGACTTCCGATTGTCTATAGCATCCTGCCTGCTACAAGCCACGCACAACCTATAGATGTGCAATACCGGACTTGGACTTTTAAAGACTTCCAATTGTCTACAACTTAAAATGCTGCACATTAAGGACATTACTATCCCTGACAAAATTATATGAAAAATATCTGCTTTCTGTCAATAAAATTCTATTAACAGTTCAAATACGCATATTCTTTAATGTTCATCTCTTTTTGACAATTCAACGGTTAATGGAGACCTGTATATTGTTGTATACCCTATATTTTCATTTTTCAAGACTTTAAAATTACTCTTGATTAATCATATTCAACCTTGCTTTTCTTTCAATCTGTCGATCTATTGTCTTTCTATGAATACTTTCGATATCTGCAAGTATTCCAGACTTAATTAATTTCCCTAGGTTGATCGGTGTATATTTGCAAATGTTAGCCGCCAGATTAATATGCTTGCAATCTTCTCTA
>JAKSUQ010000095.1 GCA_024408855.1 bacterium
ATAATTATTGTGCGGGGAATCCGGTGAAATATGTGGATCCACAAGGAGAAGAAAAACATATATGTTTTTATATTCCACCACTGCCTGAATCATTAAATCAAAAAGAATTTAATCGAAATAAAGAAATTAGAAGACAAAATATTCCATTAGGAAAAGAGGCTAAAAAATTCCCTGATAATAAGGACGTTATTCTCTTTTTTGGGCATGGAATACAAAATAGAGAAAGGTCAAAAGGAATCCAAATAGACATAAATGGTAGCAATGCTAATGCGTTTAGTTTCGAAACGTTTTTGGCAAATAATAGTACGCTATGGCTTGAAAATGAAAGAAATAACAAGAAATCTGTTATATTTTTATTTTCTTGTGCTGCAGGTAAGGGGGAAGGTTCTATTGCCGAAATAATATCAAAGGAATTAGAAGCAATCGTAATTGCACCTTCAGAAACAATTATATACAATAGTGAAGGTATACCAATAGTATACGAGGAAGGTTTATTTTTTAATGAAGAGGGGACTTGGAATGTATTTTATAATGGCAAAGTAGTAGATAAAATGAATGGGTATGATTCATTTTTTAATAAAGCAATAGATATAGCTGACTTTATTAAGAATTTGAATGTAGATGAATTTGTCAATGCTACAAGACAGAAATATTTGGAATTAAACAAATAACTATATGAAACATTTCAAACATACGTTCCCCTTTGTAATAGCATTAATTGTGTTATGGGGAGTTTTTTATTGTGTAACAAAGGATAGGGATAACTATCGTGTGACTCCTAAATATTCGGAAAAAGAAGGTTTGGCGTTTGCAAGAGATGTGATGAATTCGGGTGATGAATTTGCATACCAGCAATTAAAATTCTCTCCTGTTAATCAAGGTCCGTATTCTTTCATCATGGCAAATAAATATAACTCCGCTACTGCTTGCTGGAATATGTATCGGCATATTTATGATCTATTTGAAGAAAATAATATTGAATTAGATAGTATGTCAGAAAGTATTGCAATTGGCTACTTGAAAAGAGGTGCAGACTTGGGGGACAAATTATGCATTGAACATTTTATCTCTATATACAAGCGAGGCGGTAATTTTTTTTCTGCTGACTCTATGCTAATTGATTATTACAAAAGGAAGTTGCATGATATAGGGGAATAGCAATGCTATTTGCTTGACCGAATACAGAAAACGGGGAAGTCTTATATACTCTACTGCCAGTTACACCCATGTGACTGACAACGGCGAAGCCGTGCCAAGCCGTAGGCTCCTAACGCGAAGTACATCCTACATCCC
>JAKSUQ010000096.1 GCA_024408855.1 bacterium
CCCCAAACCCCAAACCCCAAACCCCAAACCCCAAACCCCTTATTTCAATATTTTTCACTTTATTAATATATAATATTTAAATAAAAGATAACTAATTGAATCAGTCCATGATAGAATGAGTAGCCACATAAGAATTCCTTTAAATTATTCTTTATTTTCTGATATAATAGATGAGATATCCTATGCCTGCTAGAATGCCCAATCCTATTATCCATTATAATATTCTTTGCCAACAGTGTCTCCTCCTAAATAAATTTTCATTGGGGACTGTGTACTCTTTGCACTTAGGAATGAATCCTTTATCTAAAATGAATGTGTAGCCACCTTTGCATTCCATTTTGCCTCTTTTTCCGTTTGGCCCGTCGAAAATTGGAGACAGGGAAATTTCCTAAACCCCTCCAAAAAATTGTTCAACGTTGCTTAAAATAATAGATTATCCTACATTAACATCGCCGTTAATAGCCGCACCTTTAGCTAGTACACACTTATACCCTTTACTAGCCTCTGTCTTTATTTTATCCAGCAGTCCATCATCTGCATTCGTCTTTTTACCTTCGCCTGCTTTTTTTTCTATAATGAGACAGTCTTTTTAGATTGATGTTAGACCGTCAGAAGCTGAAATGACAGGGGAATCCGGTTAACCGAAAGTAGCATATTTTCCTTCCATTCTTTTTTAAACAGTGTCAATATAAAAATCATTGATCACGCAGCCAGTTTAAGGCACATCATCTGTATAATGATAAACAACAGGCTTTCCATTTTCCACTCCAAATTTTTTGCAGGCATCGCAAGTGCTTTTTATGTTGCCAGTATATATATATTTGCCGCATAAATCGTCGTACTTAGTATTGTAAAACCATAATGAAGGCAATTAAATGCATCTTGTGCCGCTTAATGCGAAGCCCCTGGCACATGCTTTGCAGGGATAAATAGATGTTGTTGGACCTTTATCAACACCGAACAATGATGTAGCCTTAGCTGCTAAAAATTAAGCACCAACGTTAGCTGCATTGCCGATGCTGCTCATTAAATCCATTGGTATCTCGATCACTTTACAACCGTATAAAGGGTCCTTTGAATCCTCACTGTTTAATATATTTAAATTTTTTAGAAAGCTCTAGTAAGAGATCCTAGATAGTAGTAATATTATTAGTAGTCTCATTTCTGTTTTTATTATAAATATTTTTTTATAAAGAATAGCAATTTTTTTATTTTATTAAAATAAAAAATAAATGGGGTTTGGGGTTTGGGGTTTGGGGTTTGGGGTTTGGGG
>JAKSUQ010000097.1 GCA_024408855.1 bacterium
CTCCCATAAATCACAATTTGGCTGCAAATATACAACAAAAATTTGGGATACGCAAATAATTAGGGTATAAAATAGATTTTTAATCTATTATTCGTGTTTTTTCGGGTGTTTCCCCGTAGCACACTTAAGGATGAGTATAGGATGACAGGTCTTTTAGCCGAGGGTCGGCCGACACTTGACCGACACTCTCCATACCTTTTTTTAGGAGGGTGGGTGTGGCAGATGGTGGCAGATAAACCACTTTTCTATAATATATTTTATTTTTCTCACCCTATGCGGGGATTATATATATATTAGAGAACATCTGCCACATCTGCCACAGTTTGATTTTTATAATCTTCTACAATTTTCCTCACATCTCTTTGATTATTAGCGTGTTTGATTATGAAATGACATGTTTTTTATCTCCTACTTGTTGTGGCAGATAGTGGTGACAGATAAGCATCCGCCACAATGCTGAGTGCCATCGTTTGTGTATATTGCCCTCGTAAGTAAACAAACAACGTGACTCATTTTTGAATCACGTTGCATTGTCAATTGTTTTAGTCCGATTATTAAGAAATTTATCCTTTTCGGATTATTTCTTTTTTGGGGGATTTGAATAAATATGTTAACGATTTTGTTAAGTCAGTTAACATTTTTTGGAGTGAGTTAACATTTAGCGTAATGGTTAAAATCCCTGTATTGATGCGGGGTTTGGGGTGTTAGGTTATGTCCGAATTTGTAAATTTGTTAATTTGTTAATTGTTAAATCAAAGCGATTGTGTTTTGACAAGCACCTATGTTTACACACGTGTACGTACCCGCGCGATTTTTGCAAATCGCATCCACTTGACACTTGACACTTTACATTTTAACATTTTTACTCTATAATTTAATACTCTATAATTATACAATAATTATCTATTCATCCTTAACTCATCCTTAACTCATCCTTAAGTATTTTTGGCATTCTGAAAAAGCGTGTTTTTTTATCCTTTTCAGATTATTTCTTTTTCGACTTCGGTTAAGCGGTAGAGGTCATACAAATCACAAACTCTCATAGAACTTACGAATCTTTTGTGCCATCAATAATTTACGTTTTTCCAAGAACTCATTGTAGCGTGTAAAATCCATCTCAAAGACATCCTCTGGGATACAGTTCATTGCAAGATTTTTATCCAAATCTTCTTTATTCAATATTGAGCCACACTTGGCGACTTCCGTTCCGCATTGGTTCAACGCCAATTGAAAA
>JAKSUQ010000098.1 GCA_024408855.1 bacterium
AATATTAAATATGCAGGCTTTTTTTCTTAAGGAAATGATGATATGGAAAAATCCGAAGTTGAAAAGAAATATGGTTCTATAAATCGTACATACTCAAATAACGAATTGGAAAGTGTAAAAAAGTGCAGAATTACAGCTGAAAATAAAGATGAGTTTTTTGTTCAGGCAAGAAAAAAATTAATGCTTACAATGAGCCAGGCTGAAGAAGATATTAATCATTTTTTTAATTGCCTTAAATTATGTTACAGCGGTTTTGATACATTCCTTAGTGATGAAATTTGTAACCAACTGGAAAAGGATTTATATCATAAGCTTCATAAAAGATTGAGAAAAAATATTTCCAACGAATTGTTGTGCGAATATCTTTATAAATTACTGTTACCATTTATTCAAGAAAGTCATTTTATGCTGATTTGTGGCAGACTTACCAGATTTTTTTCAAAACCTTATATTGCATATGTGTCGGAAATTGTACTTAAAGAAACTGAAAAGGGATTTCTGGTGATTAAGGGAAACAAAAACTATAAGGAAAATTATATTTTTAATAAAAAGGATGTCGAAGAATATTTGCTTCCAACCTTGTATCCGGAAGGAATGAAAACCAAAGATGATAAGTTTTTTTTATTAGGTATATATTCCTTAGAGAAAAAGGATACAATAAAAATTGATGGTAAGAAAATAAAGCTTCATAGAATTTTGTCTGATTTTGCTGAACAGAAAAATGGTCCAAGGCTTTTGGATTACGAAAAATATGCTGTTGTTAATCATCCAACATATCAGCTGGAGAAAAATCAGGAAGTTTTTGAGGCTTTTAAAACAGAAGGAAAGAGTTGTTCTGCAAAAGAAAATGTAATTTTAAACTTGCTTGGAAACCGGGGAGGAACAGATTTTTTCCCTGACAATTTTTTTGATGGATTTATTGGAACTCATTATAGTGAACTGACAGTTGCAAGACTTCAAAATCCTCTTGAGCTGGATAATCCTGTGGTAAAATACGAAGTTTATAGTCTTCAGCAAGATAAAACAGAAAATGACTATAAAGGTCAATTTTATGTGCTTATGAATAAATCTACAGCTTCCAGTGGTGAAGATGCGGTTGCTGTTGCAAAGAATATTCCGGGAACAATTTTTGCGGGAAGTGCTTCAAGCGGGTGTGGAACTTTTGGTGATTGTATTCACTATCAGCTTCCAAATTCAAAAATGATTTT
>JAKSUQ010000099.1 GCA_024408855.1 bacterium
TATAGAATATTGCGAATAAATGTTACAATTTATGCAAGGACGATATAAGTAAGTTGTGCAACAAACAATGCGTCTTCGAGACTCAGAACAATTTTAGGAGGAGAAAACATGTACGTATATAATTATTTGATATGTGCAATAGCACAAATAGTTTTTGCTAGTATTGTTTGGAAAAGTGCGTATATGGACACAAGAAGAAATAAGCTATTTTGTCTAGGTGTCCTATGCAATATATTAACTCTACTGGGATATGCAGGTAGAGGTATAACTAATGATGGAAATCATTTTTGGTTAAATTTTTTTGATAATTATGTTCTTTATATAGCCGCAACTTTAAGTGCCTTTTTATTTTTGCTAACTAGTATAAAAAGAAATGGAATTTTATATAAGATAACTTTTGTTTTGGAAATCCTCATTTTATTGTATATAGTTACTACGCCGTGGACACATTGGGCATTTTATATTGACGAGAATGGTTTGTATCAAAGAGGTGTATTATATGTCATAATGTTTGGTTCTCATGGTTTGTTCTCACTTATATGGATTGGTGTGTTGGCAGTCACCTATAGAAATGTGGAATTTAAAAAACGAATATATGTACTTCTTTTGGGGGTTTTTGAACTGGTTGCCATTATTTTGGAAACGCTTGCAATTGAATTTAAAGTGATACATGTAGCTTTTGCTTTTTTGATTGATATATATTATGTGTTTATGATGGAAGTAGAGGGGCGCTATGATCAAATGACTGGTGTTTATAGTAAGAGATTTTATTATCCTGAAATAGATCGACTTCCCTCAAATGGTTCTTACATTGTATTCGTATTAGATGCCAATGGTTTGAAGTATATCAATGATAATATGGGGCATGAATATGGAGACTTGGCTATCAAGGCTGTAGGTCATAGTGCCTGGGAAATAATGCACTCAAAAGCAAAAGTTTTTCGAACTGGCGGAGATGAGTTTGTTGGTTTTTCTACACTTGTAGAAGAAGATGATATGCCTAAATACATCGAAAAAATAAATGCTAGATTAATTGAAGAAAGTAAAAAATTAGGATTTGATGTGGCAGCCTCTATAGGATATGCAGTGCATATTGATGGCGAAGATTTTCAATCAACGCTTCACAGAGCTGATGAAAATATGTTTAAAGCCAAAAACGAGTATTACGAAAAAACTGGGAAAAAGAGAAGAGTGTAATTTGTCG